>CBIHOB010000038.1:0-46680 GCA_966211605.1 uncultured Caulobacter sp. | reverse complement strand
GACGGACGGCCTGCTCGGGCCGGCCCTGAAGCTGAACCTGCTGCCCGACGAGAAGGGGTTGGGCCTGGCCATCGAAGGCTCGGCTACCTACGGCCTAAGTGCGGGGCGGCTGGAAACCGCCGGCCTGATCGTCCCGCTGACGATCCCGGTCGCCCAGCGATTGCGCCTGAATTTCAATGCCGGCTGGAGCTATAGCCGCGCGGCCGGCCGGCGCAACGCGGCCTTCCGCGGGGCTCAGGCGGAGCTGGCGTTGGGCCGTGGCGTGACGCTGATGACGGAATGCTTCCGCCGGGATGGCGATCGCCCTGGCGGTCAACTGGGCTTGCGCTGGACTCCCGGCGCCGGCCCGTTGGATCTGGACCTCGTCGCCGGTCGGAGGATCGATGGCGCAAGTTCGCAGGCGGTGTCGCTGGGTGTCACCGTGCGAGGCTGAACCGAGCCTGCATCCGTTGCGACGACCAGGCCCGGCCCCTTGGCGCAGTCATGACAAGCGGGCGCAACAATCCGGACTCTTTTTTCACGTCCCGCAACGTCCCAACCTAGGCCTTGCCGGGCCACGGCTTCAGCCGCGAGGCGGATCCCGGCGATCCTGGTCGCCCTCTTCTATGGCCGTTAAAACCTCAAGGAGTTTCTCATGCGCAAGGCCTGGCTCGCGGGGTTCGTGCTCGCCGCCGCTGTTGGATCGCTGGCGCCAGCGCCGTCACGGGCGCAGGAGCCGGTGGTCGCCGCGGCCGATGTCGACGCGCTGTTCACCGATCGCGACCCCAAGCTGCACGCCAACAAGCAGGTCGCCTATCACATCATGAAGGACCTGCTGGAGGCGGGAAACTGGCAAAACGCGGACCGCTATCTCACCGAGCGCTACATCCAGCACAATCCCAACGTTCCCTCGGGCCGGGCCGGGGTGGTCAAGTTTTTCGCCGACCTGGGCGTCAAGCCGAAGCCTGTTGCCGAGAAGCTGTCCGCGCCGGTGGTCCAGGTCCTGGCGCAGGGCGACTACGTTGTCATCGTGACGGTCTCGACCTTGCCCACGCCCTCGGATCCCTCCAAGACCTACACCACCAGCTGGTTCGACATGTTCCGCTTCAAGGACGGCAAGGCTGACGAGCATTGGGACAGCGCGCCGCTGATGCGCTGATCGTGGCGAGCGCCGGATACGCCGCTCGCTCTTCCTCCGACAGGAGATTGCTATGAAAAGGGTGCTGGCCGGCTTGGCGAGTGCGATGGCCCTCGCCTTGTCGATGACACAAATCGCCGAGGCCGCCCAAGCCGATGCGCGCGCCGCGACGGTCGCGCCGACGCCTGCGCTGGACTTGGCGTTCGAGATCACTGTCTTGCTCGGAGCTCCTGTAAGATTGGGGCAAACCGCCCGTGGCGGCCGCAACATCATCCCGATACTGGGGGGAAGGTTTCACGGGGGCGATTTGAGCGGCGAGGTGGTCCCGGGAGGCTGGGACTGGCAACTCGAGCGGGGCGACGGCTGTATCGAGATCAAGGCCGACTACATGCTCAAGACCGATGACGGGGTGACCATCAATATTCTCGACACCGGCGTGAACTGCCTTGGCTCTCCTCACTTCGCCCAGCCGCCCCGCACCCAGCCGGTCTTTGAGGCTCCAATCGGAAAATATGGATGGCTGTCGCGATCGGCCTTCATCGGCGCTGCCGAGCCGTACACGGGAAGCGACGGCAAGGGACTACGGATCCGCGTCTACAGGGTCAAATAGAACCCGGACAGTCGAACGGCTGTCTAGTAACGCGCACGAACCGCCAAAGAGAACGTTCTGGGTCGCTGCGGCGTACTCTGTTGGGCCATCTTGAGCCTGAACGGATTGCCATAGGCGAAGGTGTCGCCGGCGCCATCCAGGAGATTGTCGACCGCGAGCTCGATCCGAAGCTGACTTGAGCGCAACCTTGCTGCGACCCGAACGGTGGCATAGTCGCCCATGGTCGGCGCGGTCGAAGCATCGAAGCTCAGACGAGAACGGCCGACGTAGGCCGCCTGCGCATCCACGCCCATTGCCCACCCTTGCGCCAACGGGCGCTCATAGCTCGCCGCCAGCGACGCCGAACCCTGCGGCACGCCGGCCAGTCCGAGATCCTTGCGACCCGGAAAGGCGGGGTTCACGGACTCCAATTCCGGATGATTCAGCAGGAAGCTGGCGTCCAGCCGCAATCCGCCACGGACGTAGCTTCCTTCGAACTCGACGCCGACATTGCGGCCATCGCCCAGATTGGCGGTGTAGGGCAGCCCCGAGGGCAATAGCTGATCGCTCTGGATGTCATGCCAGGCGGCCAGGAACGCGGCGGCCCGCAGGCGCAGCCGGCCGTCCAGCCATGATCGCTTCGTCCCTGCCTCGTAGCTCCACAACTCGTCCCCGTTATAGCGGCGTTGCGGCTCACCGCCCGACACGTCAAAGGTCTGGGTCGGGATCACGGCGGTGTTGAATCCGCCCGATCGATAGCCCTCGGCGGCTTGGATATAGATCAACGTCGAGGCGTCGGGTGCGAACGACACCACGATCTTGGGGGCGAAACCGGTATAGCTCTGCGCGTCGCGGAACTGCGCCGACGCGCCGTCCGCCATCGCGCGGCTCGACGCTTCCGACCGGGTCGCGAACAGGCGCCCGCCCAGGGTCACGCTCCAGCCGCGGCCGAGGTCGCCGATCGCCTCCCCGAACAACGCCGCCTCGCCCAGGACGTCGCGCCGCGTCTCGCGCGCCAAGGGTCTCGTCTCCTGGTCGGCCAAGGCGATCAGGCCGTCGCGCCCTTGCCGCGTGCGGGCCAGGAAGGCGCCGATTTGCCACTGGACCCGGCTGGCCGATCGCGAGGCCAGCGACGCTTCGGCCACGACCGCACCAACGTGGTTGTCGTCATCGAAGGCTACCGCCGCGCCCGGCGGGGCGGAGATTGGCGGCGCTGCGCTGGCGTCGTAGCGGCTGGAAAGGTCATGCCGGACAGCCGCCAAGGTCAGCTTTGCGTCCTGCCCCAGAAGGCTGCCCTTAGCGCCGACATGCACCTCGAGAAAGTCGTTGTCGTGCGGTTCGGCGATCCGATTGCGGCGCGCGTAGTCGGCCACATCGCGCTCGGCGTATTGCGTGTCCCTCGAGTTGATCCATTGACTGGCGGCGCCGGCCTCGGCTGTCCAGTCGGCGCCGAGCCCGATGCGCGCCGAGATGCGAACGCCGCTGCGGCGGGTGTCATTGACGTCCGCCCGTCCTTGGCCGAGATCGTCGATATAGCCGCCCTGACGCTCGGCATAACCGACCAGGCGAACCCCGGCCCGCCCCTCCAGCAGCGGCGCGTTCACCATCGCCGAAGCCAAGCTGCCGGCGTGTCCGCCGTGGGTGGTGGAGACCGAGAGTGACGCCCACGCGTCAAAGACGTCGGGATCGGGACGTCGGGTTCTCAGCTGCAAGACGCCCCCTAGCGACCCCGCGCCGTAGAGCGCGCCCTGGGGACCGCGCAGAACCTCGACCTGATCGACATCGATCATCAGAAGGTCGGGGTCGGGCGCGTTGTAGGTCAGCCGGACATCATCGAGATAGATGCCGACCATCGACTGGGTCTGGCCGGTCAGTGGTCCGTCCGACAGGCCACGCAGGATGACCTTGTCTCGCCCCGGGCCGAGATTCGTCACTGTCATGGATGGAACCGCCAGGGCCAGGTCGGCGGCGTCATGGACGCCCCGGGCTTCGGCGGCGCGCTCGTCCAGGGCGCTGACCGAATAGGCCAGTCGATCGGCAAGGGCCGGTCGGCGCGTGGCGACGATGACCAGTTCGGAAAGGAGCGGCGCCGTCTCGGGTTGCTCCCCGGGCGCCTGCGGGACCGGAGCGCGCACCGGCCGCGGCGGACTGGGAACGATCTTGTAGGTTCTCGGCGCCAGGAGGCGAGCTTCACATCCAACGCCGCGCAACAGGGCCTTCAAAACCGTATCCGGATCCGCGCGTCCCGAGAAACCGGGCGAAGAGCCGCATTCTCGCGCCGCGCTGAGGTCGATCGAAACTCGCCCCTGTAGGGCGAACGCCGTCGCGGCCGCTTTCAAAGGTCCAGCGGGTATGGCGAAGGGCGCGGCTTCACTCGCCCGGGCGAGGGCGGGCGCGGCGACTAAGCCCACCGTGGACGCCAAGCCCAGGCGCCATGCGCGGCTCCGCAAGATCACGCCCCTTCACACACGGTCAGGGCGTCACCTTAGAACCATTTGCCCGTTCGCGCGATCGATGGTCAGCCCGGCGTACCGGGCCAGCACGCGCACGGCCGCTTCCTCGTCGTCAAGCGCGATGACGCCGGAGAAGCGCCTCCCCGCCGCCTCAGGCGAGATCTTGACCGGGGTCGGGAAGCGACGGTTCAAGTCGGCGACGATATCGCCCAGCGTCTCGTTGTCCGCGACCAACTGCCCTTGGGACCAGGCGAAGGCGCCGTCGGGCGCCACCCGTCGCACCTGTGAACTGGTCTCGCCCTGCTGGTGGCGCAGCTCCTGGCCGACGGTCAGGCGAACCGGCGCGCCCGCCCGCCCATCCCGCTGGGCGACCTCGACCACGCCGCGCCGCACCGTGACGCGGACGCTGCCGTCGTCATGGCGGATGTTGAATTCCGTGCCGACCACCCGCACGCGCTGGTCGGCAACACCGATCACGAAAGGTCGCGAAGGGTCCTTGGCGACGTCGAAGCTGGCCTGCGCCAGGCCCATCTCGACCTGGCGCTTGCGCCAACCTAGCCGCACACTGAGCCTGGAAGCGCCGTCCAGGGTGATCCGGGTGCCGTCTTGCAGGTCAATGCGGCGCGTCTCACCGGGCCTGGTCTCGTAAGTGACGCTCCGTCCTTGCGACGCTGTCCAAAGCGCCGGGCCGCCCACGAGCACGGCCAGCGACGCGGCGATCGCGCCGCCGAACAAGGCGCGGCGGGCCGGGGCGGACTGGCGTTTCGGGAAGCGCAAGACGTTCGGCATGGGCCGTGGCAGGCCTTCCGCGATCTCGGCTTTCCGCAGCTCGAGATCGGCGATGATCAGCTCGGCCTCCTCGAAAGCGGCCAGCCTTGCTTCCGAACCCTCCAGCCAGTCGGCCAGCGCCGTCCAGTCCGCAGCCGTCGCCGCGTCGGACTGGACGCGGACCAGCCACGCGACGGCTTCGTCGCGCATGCCCTCCTTCGTCTCTGGATCCTGACCGCTCATTCGACTTCGCCGTTTCCCGGAAGGCCGTTTGCCTGTTCTTCCGCCCCAAAGACGCCATAAAGCGCCAGACGCCTCAAAAGAATTTCGCCGCGCGACGTCATGGCCATCGCCCCACCTTGGCGACGATCAGCTTGAGGCTGGCCATCATGTATTTTTCGATGCTGGACCGGGACACGCCCATCGCCGCCGCCGTCTCGGCATGGCTCAGGCCTTCCAGCTTGTGCAGGCGGAAGGCTTCCTGCGCCGCAAGCGGAAGAGCCTTGATCGCCTCCAAGGTCCGAGCAAGCTGCAGCTTGGCGGCCGCGGCCTCGTCGGCCGGCGCTTCCTGCGCGATCTGAGCGCCGCCCACGTCTGACACGTTCGCACCATGCCATTGGGCGTCGCGCGCCTCGGCCCGTCGTCGCACCTTGATGCGATCCAACATCAGGTTCGTGCCCAGGCGGTAGAGATAGGCGATCGGATTGTCGATGGCGTCGCCCGGCCGATCGACGATCTTCAGATAGATGTCCTGAACCAGATCCTCGGCCGCCTCCTCGGACCGAAGGCGCACGCGAAAGTACCGCAGCAGATCGTCGCGCCGCTCCATGTAGGCGGAAAGCAGAGGATGGACGTCGGTGTCGTCCAAGCGGGATCGCGCTCCTGGCGGGAACGGCGCCGGGAATCCGCGCCTGCGACAATCTTTCCGAACGTCCAGCGTGACGCAACCGCCGAAAGCTTTGAGGCGCCCGGCAAGGCGCGTCGTCCTTGCCGGTCGAAAGCGCCTCGGCGGCGCCCTCGGCAGGAGATCCCCTTGCTTGAAGTGACGATGATGAACGACGGCGCCCATGTCGGCAGTCTGTGTTTCGACGCCGATCGCGTGCGCCGGTTCACCTCGGTCGAGCCCCGCGTCATCTCGATCCACCAGCATTTCCGACCCGAGCGCGAGCGGGTTGAGGCCTATATCGAGGCGACCTACGCCCAGGCCTTCAGCAGCAGGATCCGGGCCCACTATCCGACGCTGATGAGCGTCCAGGACGTCCAGGGCGAGATCCACGCCGCCGTCGGCTTCCGGATCGCCGGCGACGGGCCGCTGTTCCTGGAGCGTTATCTGGACGCGCCGATCGAGACGGTGCTCGGCGTCTCTCGCGCGGATGTCGCCGAGATCGGCAACCTGGCCTCCGCGAGCGCGGGCGCGTCGCTCTTCCTTTTCATGGCCCTGGCGCGTCATCTGCATCAGTCGGGCTGCGGTCACGCCGTCGCCACCGCGACGCGGCAGTTGCGTCGGACCTTTGGTCGCGTCGGCTTCCCGACCCGCAGGCTCACCATCGCCGATCCCGCCCGCCTCGGCGCCGAGGCCAAGGACTGGGGCGGCTACTACGCGCGTGATCCCGAAGTGCTGGCCGGCGCCATCGTGCCCGCCCTCGCGCCGCTGACCCAGCTGCTGCTGATCCAGCCTCCCGCCATCGACGGCGTCTGTTCCCGCCTGCACCCCCACCTGGGAGATCGCCCATGAGCCGCGTCCTCGCCGCCATCGCCCAACGGGCCCGCCTGAACGACGGGGCCATCGCGCTCAGCGACCAGACCATGGCGATCACCTACGGCGCGCTCGAGACGGCTATCGCCGACGCCGCCAGGGATCTTTTTCTATGGGCGCCGTTGGTCAGGCCCGGTTCGCCGGTCGCCGTGCTGCTGCCCAATGGACCGGCCTGGGTGATCCTGGACCTGGCCCTGGCCCGCCTTGGCTGGGCCAGCCTGCCCCTCCCCGGCTTCTTTACCGACGCTCAGCGCCAGCACGCCATGGAAGACGCCGGCGCGAGCCTGATGATCGACATCTCGCACGCGGCCAAGTGTGATCTGAATATCGCCGCCACGCCGTTGCGCGTAACGCCCTTGGTCCTGCCCGCCCGAGCACTGCCGGCGGGAACCGCCAAGATAACCTACACCTCGGGCTCGACCGGCCAGCCCAAGGGCGTCTGCCTGTCGCGCCGGCACATGGAGGCAGTGGCCACCGGCCTGGTCGAGGCGATCGGCGCGGACCACGCCGGCCTGCACCTGCCGTTGTTGCCGCTTTCCATCCTGCTGGAGAACGTCGCCGGGCTCTATGCGACCCTGCTGGCCGGCGGCCGCTATCACATCCTCCCGCCCGACCAGCTGGGCCTGGCGGATCCGTTCCGGCCCGACCTGCCGAAGTTGGCCAAGGCGATCGCCGATCACCACGCCAACAGCCTGATCCTGGTGCCCGAGCTGCTGCGCGCCCTGATGATGGTCATGACCTTCACCGGTGTCCGCCTGCCCGACCTGAAGCTTGTCGCCGTCGGCGGCGCCAAGGTCGCGCCGTCGCTGCTGGCGCGCGCCGACGAACTGGGGCTGCCCGTCTACGAGGGCTACGGCCTCAGTGAATGCGCCTCGGTCGTGGCGCTGAACACGCCATCCCGGCGCAAGGCCGGGACCGTCGGGCGCCCCCTGCCCGGTCTGGACGTCTCCATCCGAGGCGGCGAAATCGTCGTCGAGAACTCCGGCTTCCTGGGCTACGCCGGCGGCGAGACGCGTTCAGGCCCCGTCTTCACCGGTGATCTCGGCGAGATCGACGCGGACGGCTTCCTTCGGATCTCGGGCCGCAAGCTCAACACGATCATCACCGCCCACGGCCGCAACGTCGCGCCAGAATGGGTCGAGAGCGAGCTGACCGCTCAGCCTGAAATCCGCCAGGCCGTGGTGCTGGGCGAAGCCCAGGCCGAGCTCTCGGCGCTGATCGTGCCGCTCATCCCGGGCATGGACGAGGCGGCGATCGAGAGCGCGGTCGCCCGGGCCAATGCCGGCCTGCCGCCCTACGCCAGGGTCGGCCGCTGGCTGATCCGCGACGCTTTTGACCCGGCGGCCGGCGAGCTCACCAACAACGGACGTCCCCGACGCGCGGTGCTCAGCGCCCGCCATCGGGACTTTCTGGAAGCTTCCACCACAGGAGACCCCGCGTGACCTTCTACCAACGCCTCGTGTCCGAGACGGTCGACGGCCAGATGGCCCTGGCCTCGACGCCGCAGATCCAGGATGGCCTGATGGGCCGCATTTCGCGCGAGACCTATATCGCCTACCTGACCGAGGCCTATCACCACGTGAAGCACACCGTGCCGCTGATGCGCGAGGCCCGCGCCGGCATGGATGAGGCCCATCGGCGGTTCGTCGCGGCTTTGGACGAATACATCGTCGAGGAGACGGGCCACGAGCACTGGATCCTTAGCGACATCAAGAACTGCGGCGGCGACGCCGAGGCCGTGCGGACCGGGGCGCCGCGCCCGGCCACGCTGGCGATGACCGACTACGCCTACGATTACATTCGCCACGCCAATCCGATGGGCTTCTTCGGCATGGTCTTCGTGCTGGAGGGCGCCAGCGTGCGCCTGGCCACCCTGGGCGCCGAGGCGGTCGCCAGAAACCTGGGCCTCGGTCCGGAGTGCTTCAGCTACCTGACTTCGCACGGGGCGCTGGACCTGGAGCACCTGTCGTTCTTCGAAACCCTCATGAACCAGGTCGACGACGCAACCGATCAGGCGGCGATCATCGAGGTGGCCAAGGCGATCTTCGAACGCTTCGCCAACGTCTTCCGCTCGATCCCCCATGATCGCGAGGCCGTCCATGCTTGAGGGCAAGAGCGTCCTGATCACCGGAGCGTCCGGCGGCCTGGGCGGCTGGGTGGCCGACCAGCTGACGGCTGAAGGCGCTCGCGTCACCGCGTTGGGCCGGACGCGCCCCAAAGGCGTCGCTGAGTTTCTGGCCCGCGATCTGTCGACCCCCGCCGGCATCGAGGCCGCCGCCAGCGACGTCCGAGATCAGCGCTGGGACTTGCTGGTGAACCTCGCCGGCGTCCAGCATTTCGGTCCGGTCGAAGCCGAGGCTCCCGATGACCTGATGGCCGGGTACCTGGTGAATCTCGTCGCGCCGGTGCGTCTGACCCAGGCGGTGCTGCCCGGCATGAGGGCGCGCGGATCGGGCCAGATCGTCAACATCGGCTCGATCTTCGGCTCGATCAACTTCGCCCATTTCGCCACCTACTCCAGCGCCAAGGCCGGCCTGCGCGGTTTCAGCCAAGCCCTGCGCCGGGAGCTCGCCGGGACCGGCGTCGACGTCACCTATGTCGCGCCGCGCGCGGTGCGGACGGCCATGGTCTCCGACCGCGTGCTGGAGTTCGCCCGGCTCACCCAGATGCGCATCGATCCGCCGGAAGCCACAGCTCGCCGGATCGTTTCGGCGATCCGCGCCCGTCGCCGGGACGTCTATCTGGGTTTTCCCGAATCCGTCTTCGTCCGCCTCAACGCCCTGCTGCCGGGGCTGGTCGATCGGGCTCTGTCCGCCAACGATCGCAAGGCCGCGCAACTCTTCGCCCGCTAGACCTCCAGGACCTCACATGACCCGGAAATCTCTCTCCGCTCTCGGCCTAGCGCTAACGCTGCTGGCCAGCGCCGCCCACGCCGATGCGCTTGACGCCCGCCTGGACGGCCTGGCTCGCGCCTGGGCCCACGCCAACTACGAAATCGCCGACAAAACTGCTCAGGACCAGGCGGCCGCGCAGGTAGCCGCGGAAGCGGACGCCCTGGCCAGACAGAATCCAGGGCGCGCCGAACCTCTGGTCTGGGAAGCCATCGCCAAGGCGACTGAGGCCGGCGCCAAGGGCGGTCTCGGCGGCCTGGCCTTGGCGAAGGAAGCAAAGGCGCTCTTGGAAAAGGCCGAAAGGATCAATCCCGCTGCGCTCGGCGACGGCTCGGTCTACACCAGCCTCGGCTCGCTCTATGCTCAAGTGCCGGGCTTCCCGATCGGCTTCGGCGATCCGAGCAAGGCGCGCGGCTATCTGCAAAAGGCGCTGTCGGCCAACCCGAACGGCGTCGACCCGAACTTCTTCTACGGCGATTTCCTGATGCGCCAGAAGGACTATGCCGGCGCCAGCAAGGCGCTGCAGAAGGCCATGGCGGCGCCGGCGCGCCCCGGCCGCGAGGTCGCCGACAAAGGCCGCAAGGCCCAGGCCGCCGCCTTGCTTGTCCAAGCTCAAGCCAAGCTGCGCTAAGGCCCGCATGCCGCTTCAGACCGACATCTGGCGCCTGGGCGTGGTCCAGGCGCCGCTCGACGCCATTCTCCAGGCCGGCGACCTCGAACGCTTCGACATTGTCTGGGCGCCGGAGGAGCCGGCCTACGCCTTTCTCGCCGACCCCTTCGGACTGTGGCGCGACGGCAGTCTCCACGTCTTCGCCGAAACCTTCGACTACCGCACCCGCCATGGGGCAATCGATCTCCTGCGCTTCGACGCCGCCTTCAGGCTGCTCGATCGTCGCCGGGTGCTAACCGAGCCTTGGCACCTGTCCTATCCGCAGGTGTTCGAAGCCGACGGCGAGACCTGGTTGTTGCCGGAAGCCTATCGTTCCGGGTGCCTGACTCTCTATCGCGCGACCCTGTTTCCGGACGTATGGGAGCCCATGGCCAGGATTGAGCTGGACGAGCCAGCGATCGACGCCACGCCTTACCGGTACGGCGGCCTCTGGTGGCTGGCCTACAGTCCGTCGCGGAAAAAGGCTGCTCGGCAAAGTCATCTGCATCTGGCCTATGCCGAGAGGCTAACGGGGCCATGGACGCCTCATCCGGACAACCCCGTTCGCATTGACCGCGCCAGCGCTAGACCCGGCGGTTCGGCCATCGTCTCTGACGGCGACGTGCTGATTCCGATGCAGGACTGCACTCGCACCTATGGCGGCGCTATACGCCCTCTGCGCATCAGCCGCCTCACACCCGAAACGTTCAGGGCCGAGACGGGCGCATCCATCCGCGCGCCACGATCGGCTTGGCCGTACATTGATGGCCTACACACCCTTTCAGCGGCTGGGCCGGTGACGCTGGTCGACGTGAAGAAGATCAACCAGTCGCCAACCGGGATCGTGATCGACGCCGGCCGCGTCCTCGGCTTCTGGCGCGGCTAGGCGGCAGGCGGGCGTAAATCTCCGCCCCCGTACGCGCGAAGGCTTCCGCGCCGAAGCGATCCATCACGCGCGCCCGCGCGGCCACGCCCATGCCCTTGAGAGCCGTCGGTCTTACCAGGACGCGCTTTAGAGCCCTGGCAAGCGCATCGGGATCGTCGGCCTCGACGACCAGGCCGGTGTGGGCGTCCAACACACTGAACGGCATTTCTCCTACGGCCGAGACAATAGTTGGCAACCCGGCCTCCATCGCCTCGTGAACCGCGATGCACAGCCCCTCCGAGCGCGAAGGCTGCAGATAGACATGCAGCTGGCGGAGGAAGTCGCCGGGGCGCTCCTGGAAGCCGACGAATTCGACATTATCCAGCCCGGCGTCGGCGAGCTTGGCCTCCAGCGCCTGACGTTGAGCGCCTTCACCGGCGATGCGGACACGGAATGGCGCGGCCGACTGAAAGCCTTCAGCCTTCAGGGACGCTAAGGCGTCGATCAGGATATCGTAGCCCTTGACCCGATGCAGCCTGCCCAAGCTGCCCAGCTCCAAGACCTGACCTGGGCGCCAGGCCTCCGCGACGAGCGCATCCGGATCGGCCGAGAACAGAGGCCAGGTCGTCAGCCGGTCCGCCGGCACGCCAAGCCGACGTGCGGTCAGGCAAGTGACATTATTGGAGTCCCCAATCCACAGCTGACTCAGGCCTTGGGTCGCGCGAAGCAGGATCCGATTGGCGGGCTTGAGGAATGCCGCATGCTGCCAGCTGACCACCGGCAAGCGGCGGCGCCAGCCCACCAGCTGACCAAGCAGCGTCGCCCGGGTCAGCGAAGTCCAGATAAGGTCGGGCGAAAAGGTGGCGATCTGGCGGTCGAGCCAGGCCAGAGCGGCCAAATGGTCTTTCTCGCCGCCCTCCCGGATATGGACCCTAAGGTTGTCGGCCTCCATGGCCGCAAGCCCGCGGCCGTCGCGACGCAACAGGGCGAAGACCTCCACTTCCGCGCCTTGCGCCCTCAAGACGCGCGTGATCGCCGGAACGGGCGCGGCGGCGCCGCCGCCCTCCAGCGAATTGATGACATAGGCGATGCGCATGAAGCCTCCTTCGCGGCTCAGCTCGCCGCCGCCATGGCCGTTTCGGAGACCTCCGTTTCCGGCCAGGACAGTTTCGCGAACCGGGCGAGCGCTCGGGCCGCACGAACCGAAGAGGGCTCGTCGCCGAGTTCGAAACTGTGGCTGAACAATGCTTGCTGCCTTGGGCGCCAGGCGATCGCGTGA
The DNA here is from genome assembly GCA_966211605.1 of uncultured Caulobacter sp. Taxonomy (GTDB): domain Bacteria; phylum Pseudomonadota; class Alphaproteobacteria; order Caulobacterales; family Caulobacteraceae; genus Caulobacter. The sequence continues at coordinate 34,313 of CBIHOB010000038.1, read as the reverse complement.
TCGGCGCGCGTCGCTCGCAGCGCCGGCCCCAGGTCCGAAGGCGTCGCAATGACGGGGCCCGCTTGCCAATGCGCGAAGTTGGGGTCGCCCTCCCAATCGACGCCGTGGCTGTTCAGAAACAGGCAAGGGCGCGGACGCAGCAGAAACTCGTAGACCTGGCTGCTGACGTCGCCAAGATAGATGTCCGCTCGCTGGGTATAGGCCATGGTCGTCGAAGCGCGACTGCCCAGGTCGATGTGGATATTGGGCGCGCGCAGATAACGCTCGTCGATGCGGCCCGCGCTGTGGAGCCGCAGCCTGTCTATGGTCAGCACGAACGGTCGCTCGAACAGCATGACGTGCGGCGCGAAGATCAATTGGTGATCGTCGTGCTCGACAAACCAGTCCAGCACCTGCCGGCCGTGTCGATACCAGGACGACAGATGCGGCGAGACATGAGGATTATAGAGAACCACCGGCCGACCATCGTCCAGCATGGGCATGATGGGATGGGACGGGGCGAGGTCGAACTTGGGATAGCCGACGATAGAGATCGCTTCGAAAGCGACGTCCGCTTCCGCCACCAGCCGGTCCCGGATCTTCGCGCCTGACACCAGAACGTGGTCGAAACCGGCGCTGGCCTTGTCGAAGCCGATGGCGCGGTCGCCGGCGCCATGTCGGGTATGGACGACCCGCAGGTTCCGCAGACCATAGCGGGTCTTCAGGATGAGGGAGGTCTTCTCGGCGACCACCAGGATATCCAGCGATCGAAAGAAGTCCAGATTGTCCCGATAGACGAGCAGTTTGGTGGCCGGAACCACGTGCTCGAGCGTCCGCGCCGCGATCTTGGAAACGCGGCGCTTCAGACCCAGTTCGACTAGGTCCAGGCCCTGACCGAGCCGCGCTCCGGCCAGGCGCGTCACCTCGGCCGTCAGCCTCCGGTTCGTGGTCGCGACGACAACCTCGACGTCCAGCTGTTTTCCCACCAAGGCTATGGCGATGGGCAGGCTGTGCGCCACCTGGTGGATCTGGTCGTGATTGAAGAGAAATCCGATCCGCATGGCCTATCGACGACAAGCCTGGCCAAGCGCCTCAAGATCGCCGTCGCTAGGGCCGAGAACTTCTCCGAAGTCGACCGATCCACCGCTTGCCCCAGCACCCAACGGGGCGATCGACGGCGCGAAAGAGCTCCGCCGTTACTCGTCGGTCGTCACGACCGGCGAGATCATCAAGTCCTCGAGAAAGAGACACGCCAGCCCGGATCGAGAGCCGACTCCCGCCTTTTCGTAAACGCGGGTCAATTGCGCTCGCACGGTGCCGGGAGCAGATCCGCGCAGACGCGCAATTTCCGCCACCTCGACGCCTTTCAAGGCGAAGATCGCGACATCGGCCTCGGCCGGCGTCAATCGCCACTGGCGGAACTTCTGGTCGGCGACCTCGCTCAGCGCGCCAGCGGCGATCGCGAGGGCGGCGTCGCGCCGACGCGCCTCGGCCCACAGACGCCGGACCTGCAATGCGCCCACCGTCACGCCGGCCAGCAGCGCCACGGCGATGACGCCTTCGATCATCACGTGAGGCCCAAGACCGCCCTCACGAATGTCCGCCAGGGCGTCACCGATGAAAAACACAGCCGCCACGGCCTGCAACACGACGACAACCGACATTGTCGGCGTCATGCGATCTCCGGCCTGGGATAAGGTTCTGGCCATCAGGAATCCTTGGCGCGTTCGCCTCCGTCTAGCATCGCCGTCACGACCTGACGACCACGGCGGCGCGTCTCGAAGGCGACCCCCGCCAGATGCAGCATGGCCAGGCCCAACAGCAAATTGGCGGAAAGCTCGTGGACCTCCTCGGCGACGCCTTCGCCCCCCTCGCCTTCGCCCTCCTTTTCTTCCTCTTCAGCCTCGCTCGTGTCGGCGGGGCGCGCCGCTGTCGGCGCGGCGTGTTCGACATGCGCCTTGGGTGGAAACCCCGTCATGGCGATCCCGCTGGCGATGACCACCGCCATCGTCGCCCACAGCGCGTAGACCATCAGAGCGCCAAGCGGGTTGTGAGACCGGTGCTGGGCGCGCCGACCGCCTCGAAGATCGCCAAGGTGCGCGAGCGCACCTCGAAGGCTTGGCGGAAAGGATGTGAAGCGCGCCTCGACCGGTCCGATCAAACCCCATGTCCAGCGCAGGATGAGCAGGCCGGCCAAACCCAGACCGATCCAGATGTGAGCCCCCGATCCGCCCTCGGTCACCAGTCGGTTGGCGACCACCGCGGCGGCCACAGCCCAGTGCGTGATCCGCACGATAGGATCCCAGCGACGCGCCTTCGACACCGCACCGTTCACGTCTCTTCCTCTTGGCCGAACGCACGGCCTGCCGCGCGCCGCCGTCCGACGCGACGGAGAGACGAGCGCGACGCGGAGACGATGAACATTGCGAGGGCGCTTACGCGCGGCGAAATAAGCGCGCGCTTATGGGCTGTCTGCTGACCGGCCAGACGGCCATTTCACCAGTCAGCCTGGCCGGGACTGGCCCTATTCCGGCGCCTGGTTCCACAGCATGCGGCTGATCTTCGGCCCGCTGGCGGTCTCACGGAATTCCCACAGTTCGCGCGAGCGCACCGTTTGGGCGGGCTCGCCACTGTCGAAGCTTATGGTCTCGATCCCGTGCAGCGCCGCCAATCCGAAATCCTCGCGGACCACGAGTTCCACGGCCTCGAACACGGCCTCGATGCGGCATCCCTGGATCACCGTCGCGAAGCCTTCGGCGATCTGTTTGGGCCCGACCCGTGTTTCGCGGCCCAGAGGCCACCAGACCGCGTCGTCGGTGAACAGGCTGGCGTAGCCCTCGACGTCGCCGGTGCGCACGTAGTGGGGCTGGATCTCCAGGAAAATGCGCTCGATCCCTTCGCGGGAGATCATCTTGACACCTCCAGGCGCCCTGGGGGGCGCTCAAGCTTGCGACGGTCAGATCACGGTCTCGACGCCGTGGAAATTCTCGTAGAAATCCAGCGGGATCGTCTGTTCCGGCCCTGGCGAGAACGGCGCCTTCAGCCAGGCTGCGATCGCGGCGGCCTGCTCGACCGATCCGGACCATACGAGACCGGTGATTGTCTGCCGCGCTCCCGGGGAGGCAGTGCAGACTCGGCGCTGATTGCCGCGCAGGACGCCGAGCGTCACCTGAGCCTCGTGCGCCGTGGCCCAGGTCAGCGCCTCCAGCGAAAACGGATAGCCATTGACATCGACAATGACGTCCTCGGCGGCCAGGCCGCTGGCGCCGGCCGGGCTGTCGTCCAGCACGCTGTAGACGCCGGGGCCCGTGTCGTTGTCCAGGATCACGCCGAGCAGCGGCACGGCGCCTTCGGCGACCGAAAAGCCCAGCGCGCGCAGCTGGGCCGGCAGGTCCAGCCGCCCTGGCTCCAGGGCCTTGAGCCGCAGCCGCTCGCCCAGGCCCGGCAGACGCTGGTCGAAGAAGGCGCAGATCATCTCGATCGTGTAGCCCGCGCCCTTCCCCGCATAGGCTTGGTAGAAGGCCGCGAACACGGTGTCGAGCGACTCCCGGCCTTGGGTTTCCATCCGCAGGATCGCGTCGAGCTCGAAAGCGATGACCATGCCGGCGTCGTAATAGTCGATCGCGCTGTTGGCCCGCCCCGGATACTTGTCGTGATTGAGATAGGTCGCCGCCGAGGAGTCGGCAGGGCTGACTCGTTGGTAGGCGGGCAAGGCCGTCAGGTGTGTGTAGTAGCCCGTCACCGCGCTCAGGAACTGCTCGGGCGTGTAGACACCGGTCCGCGTGCAGGACAGGAATTCATAGTACCGGGTGAAGCCTTCGGCGACCCACAGTCCTTGGGTGAAGTCGCCGTTCTCCAGATCCAGATGCTCCAGCGGCGCGGGTCGCAGGCGCCGGACATTCCAGGCGTGGAACAGTTCGTGGGCGCAGACCCGGATGCTGACCTTGTACTGGTCCTCGTCGTAGAAGGTCGACGGATCCAGGCCCACCATCGTGCTGGAAAGGTGCTCCAGTCCCCAGCTGTTGTTCGGATTGAATGACATCACGAAGGTGTAGTCGGCGAATGGGAAACCGCCGAAGACGTCGTGAAACGCCTCGGCGATCCTGACCAAGTCGTCGACGAACGCCTCGACATGACTCTCGAACCCGACCGAGCGATCCAGGAACAGGTGGTGGAAGGGCGTACCGCGCACCGACCGCGTGATCAGCTCGAACCGGCCAAACGCCACCGGCGTGTCCAGCAGCCGGGCGTAGCCGTCATAGGTCCAGGCGTTGTCGCCCAGCGGCGTCGCGCCCGACGGATGATGGATCGCCCAGGACTCGGGGACCTCGTAGCGCGCCGTGCAGGGACCATCGTGCTCAACCACGCGCAGATAGCGCGTCCCCAGCAGCACGCCGTTGCGGTCACCCAGCACCCCGCAGGCTTCGCTGAAGTCGACCGAAGCGGCGCTGGCGCGGTAGCGGACGCGACAGGACCGCCCCTCGGCCTGGACCCTGTAGCCAGACCAGCCGTGGCGACGCACCGCGATCGGCGCGTCGGTCTCGAGGTCAACCGTCCGCACGTCGAAGACATCTCGGCCATAGGGTGCGAAGTCGTAGTCGCCTGGAACCCAGGTTGGAGTCGCCAGGGTCAAGGGCCCTGGCGGCGGATCGACGATGTCGATGGCGACCTCCAGCGCGTGCTGGGATGGCTCCAGGCGAACCTGATAGGTGACCTGCATCAGGCGACCACGGCGGAGGCGTTCGCTGACGCGGCGCCATGGTCCGCGCACGGATCGGTCATGTTGAGCATGTTGCCGGTGCTGTACCAAAAGGTCTCGCCCACCTGGAGAACGGCGGGGGCCGTGGCGATGCCCTGGAACCGCACCTCATAGGGCCCGGGCGTCAGCGGCGGCGAACAGCCGATCGGCGTGCTGGCCAGGGGGAAGGTCACGATCACCCCGGCCTTCAGCTGGGTCGGCGAAAGCCATGTGGGCACGGCCGGCAGGGTCAGCAGGTGCTGAAAGTCCGGATCGGCCGCGATGTAATGGTCGAGATGAGCCTCCCGTCCATCGCCGAACAGAATATAGCTGAGGTTTTCCGGGCGCGGGATGTTCTGGTCGAAGCCGCGATAGTAGAGGACCCGTTCGACGGTCACCGTCGCCGAGGGGACGATCGCCGGCCCCGGGGTTCCGCCTCCATCGTTTGAATAGCCCCGGTAGATCGTCGCCGGATAGCTTGTCACCAGGCCCGTCGCCACATCCGGCAGGGTGAAGGGGGCGCTGTCCAGATTGATCAGATTGTACGCCGCCCCGGGGTTCTGGGCCTTGTCGTCCAGATAGGTCGCCATCGAGGTCGGGTCCAGCGAGACCTGCAGGGTCAGCTGGTAGTGGTGATCCTCCTTGCAGAACATTGGCATGTGGCAGAGGTACAGGGTCGTGGTTCCGAGCATGAACATGCCGTGGGTGTTGGGCGTGTCGACTATCGGCCAGGGCGTAGGGTCGTTCATGCGGGGACCTCCCGAGCTTGAGAAACCGGTTGCGGCCGGCGGCGAGACCAGAAAGGCGCGCCCGGCCAGCGCCCCTCCTGTGCGTAGAAGTGATCGCGCAGGCTCAGATAGTCCGAGAAGCGAACGTCGAGACCCGCGTCAGGCGCCGGTTCGGCCCCGGCCAGGATGCGCCTGATGTCCGGGGCGACGCTCAGCCCCTCGAGCATGGCCTTGGTCACGCCCTGGGCCATGATCGGATCGTAGACCGAGGCGGCGTCGCCGATCGCCCGCCATCGACGCCCGCCAGAGCGGCTGAGACGGCTGGAACGGGCCTGGCGCATCGTCAGCCCGGATGGCGGAGCGGTCGCTCCGAGCGCGGCGGCGACATGAAGCGTCTGGTCCAGATGCGACCGCCAGGCGTCAGGGCGATGCAGGCGTCGCTCGCGCAGCAGGTCGGCGTCGGTGGCGGCGACCACGATGGCCTCGTCGGCGGCCAGGCGGGCGGCGTACCACCAGCCGTAGTCGACCGCCTCCAGCAGCGACCGCTGGCCCAGGCGCGCGCCGGCGCCCAGGCCGACCAGGCCGGCGACGCAAACCAGGCGATCCCCCTCGATCCGTTCGGCGCCGAGCGCGCGGGCCAGGCGGGCGGCGCGACCGGTCGCATCGAGCGCGAAGCTGGCCTCGATCGTCTCGACGCCGCCGCCCGAGCGGATACGCAGTCGCACGCCCTCGCCGCCCTCGCCGGCCTCGGCAAGGGAAGCGTTCAGGCGCAGGTCGACGCCGGCGGCGGAGGCCTGTGCGCGAAGAAAGGCGTCGAACCGCGCGCGGTCGATATGCCACCCTGAGCCGTGCGGGTTGAACAGGAAGTCGTTGTAGCCCAGCCGCGCCTCCCCCCAGGACGAAGCCGCGCCGACGCACGGGTCGAAGCCCAGGGCCGCGAACGCCTCGCCAAGCCCCAGGCGAGCCAGGATCAGACCGATGTCGGGCGGCAGGCTCTCGCCGAAGCGCGGGCGGGTCCCGTCCCCGGCCTCCAGCAGCAGCACCGAAGCCTGGCCCAGGCGCTTCAGCGCAATGGCCGCCGCGCAGCCCGCGGGCCCCGCGCCGATCACCACGACGTCGCGCCGGGCGTCCATGGCCTATGAACTCGGCGTCAGCGAATTCATGGGCCAGGGCGCGATCTCCGGCTCGTCCAACTGCCCCTGCACCTCCAGAAAGACATCGCGGCCATAGCCCTCGCCGCCATCGATCGCCGTCCCTTGCACGACGAAGCCGATGCGGTGCCAATAGCGGACGATGTCCAGCAAATCCTGGAAGCGGCCCGTCTCGCCCAGGTCCTCGGACGTGGCCCCCGGGCCTCGCACCGAATACCGCTGGGCGCCCAGCTTGCCGTCACGGACGTCGGAGGCGACGTAGACCGCCACGGGACGCTGGGCGGGCCACGACCAGTAGAGGGCGGTGCTGTTGGTCGGGTTGGGCGCGCTGTTATGGGTTGCGCAGGCGTTGTAGTCGGTGTGCCAGGGCACGGCCATGAACTTGGTCAGATCCCCCGGCTCCATCGGTGCGGATCGGATGCCGTCCGGGCCAGGATGCATCGGGATGTAGCCGACGGTCAGGAAGGGCTGGCTGGCCTGGACCTGGCCGTAGTCGAGCGGGCGCGCGCGCAGCCGGAACGGACCGCCGCCCGAGGTTTCCCAATCGGCCTGGTAGATTGACGGATCGCGGATGACGAAGGTCGCCTCGATCCCCGGCGCGAACCGGCCGCCCAGGCAGTTGACCAGAACCGTGCGATCTAGCAACTCGCCCGGCCCGTAACTCAGGGTTCCGTCGCGTTGGAAGCGGCCCTGATCCCACTGCTGCAGGAAGAAATATTGGGTGCGGGTGACGGTCAAGAAGGCCTTGCCGGCGTCGCCCATCGACAGCGGCATGAACGGCGCGCCGATGTTCGATTGCTCCGGCGCATTGGGATCCCGGACATAGGCCAGGCCCGTCATGATCGTGTCGCCAGGCTGGTCGCCTGCTCCGATCGCGCCGACGGCGTCGTGGGCGGCCACGGCGCGCGATGGCAGGTTGGTGTTCCACCGCTGCAGCGACGGGGCGCGGAAGATCGGCCGCAGATGGTCGGCGAAGTTCGGCTGGAACGTGGTGTCGAACCGGTGGTTGAACAGGCCCGGCACGAGATCCAGCTTGCGCACCCAGGTATCGTAGAGATCGTCCCACAGGCTGATCACGTTCAGAGTCTGCGGCGCGTAGGCGGGGTCGGTGGTGATCGCCCAGGCCTGGGCGGCCTCGACCACGCCCCCATCGTCGAACACGATGCGCGCCGAGACCGGGCCATCGCCGGTGTCGTCGAACCAGCCGTCAGCATTGACGTCGCCATATTCACCCGGCGCGATGAGCCCGCCCACCAGCGGGAACGGCGTTCCGTCCGGCTGCATCCAGCCACACGCCCGTCCCCAGGCGGGCAAGACCAGGAGTCGCCCCTTGTCGTCAGTGCGCAGCTCGCCCAGCGTGTCCACGGTCCCGGCCGGAGCGTACAGGGGTGAGAAGCTGTCGTCCGGGAAGGTCTTGGGATAGTGCGGCAGCGCCGCGATCTGAGCGCCTTCGGCCGCATAGGTCGCGATGGTGGCCTTGTCGAAGCGGACGGCCTGGGCGTCGCGGCCGCGCACCGCCCGCGGCCCCGGATCGATCACCAACCGCCGCAGCCGCATGGCGTTGTTCAGATCATCGCCTTCGGCGGCGTTGCGGAGGTTCAGGTCGGCGGCGTGGGCCTTGTCGTAGACCTGCATGCCCAGCATGTCGTTGAGCATGTACGAATTGGCCTTCTTGTTGGCCAGGTGCACGGTCCAGACGATGTCGGCGACGGTTCGGCCGTCCACCGTGCTGCCCACGACGATTTCCTGCCCCTGACCGCAGGGATAGCGCTCCTTGCCGCCGCCCTGGTCGGGATAGTGATAGATCCGGAAGCGCGCGGCCTGGCGCTTCATCCGGCCGGCGCTGTCGCGCAGCTCGTCGCTCGAGATGATCGTCGACTCCGTGCCGGCGCGGATCGGCAGGCCGCCGTCCAGGTCGCGCTGACCGGTGTCCACGGACGAGTCCATCGGCAGGCCGGCCATGGTCTCCGGCCCGAGGTAGAATTCCTCGCTGTTTCCCACGCGCGCGATCCCGATCGCGGGATGCACACGGAATACGGGGTTGGCCATCGCGATGCGCTCCTACGAAAAACGGGGAATGGCCTGGAGCTTCCAGCAGCTCAGGATGTCGCCGCCCAGCTTGGCCATCTGCACGCCGAAGGCTGGCGGGACGCCTCCGCCGCTGAACATGGCGTTGAGCGTGTCGAGGAAGGCGGCGAAGTCGGCGACCAGACGCGTCTGGGCGTCGGCTCCGGGCGAGCCGGCCGGCGGCGCGGCCACGCCCGTATAGACGTCGGGCCAACGGGGCATCTGGCGGATGAAGTCGAAGCGCTGGAAGTGCGGCCAAGCGTCCTGGAAGCCGTCGGCGGTGTTCTGGAACTCGGTCGGGATGGTCTCGACCGGCTGGGTCTGGCCCTCGCCCTGATCGACAATGATGTCGACCAGCGTCAGGGCCTGGCGGAAGCCCGCGTCGCCGGACTCGGTGACCGTCAGCGGCGGGGCGTTCTGATAGAACGGGCCGAACTCGTCCATCTGGCGCTGGTTGCCGCGCACATGGCCGCGCAACTGCTCCATGCCCACGCGCAGGGCGTCATAGAACTCGCCGATCGAGCCGTATTCCGAGATGTCGTCGGCCAGATCCGGCTCGCGCTGGGTGCGCCACTCGGGATACTCGATGAGGCACATGGCATTGAGGCGCTCGACGTCCAGTGGCCCCAGTTCAGCGCTATACGGGGTGAAGACGCTGGTCGGGTTCGGGGTGTCGAGGTCGAAGTTGAGATGCGGCACGGTCGCGCCGACGTATTCCGGCGCGGTCAGCCTGGGCGAATAGCCGTAGGCGTTGGCGATGTTGCTGACCAGCTGGGCGTGCAGCATCTCCTGATACACCGCGCCCTGGATCAGGCGGTAGGCGATCGCGGTCGGATCTTTGATCGAATAGAGGATCGTCAGGTAGTACGGGATCGTCCAGAGCTCGAGCTCTATGGCGCCCTGAAAATGCTGGTACAGCCTCGGCAGCGTCCAGGCCGGCGGCATGGCGAGTTTGGCCCGCATGATCGTTTCCCCACTCGGCGTTCCAGGCCGACAGGCCCGTTTTCTTGGCGTCGCGCAGGCCGCGACATGCGGCCCGCCATACCGACCTCCGCAGCTTGCGGAACTTTCAGCAGACATACAAGTATAAAGATTATATGCGTATTATATTCGCATAGATTGCATTTGCGCGAGCGGCTAGCGCACCGTCTCGCTGACGAAGACGAACGAGTAGTTGGATGCATAGCTCGAGCCGTCCGCCAGGGCCCTGGGCCTGACCTTCGGCGTGATCCGCCCGGCCATCAGCGCGGTCGTCCGGTTCTTCGGCGTGGCGATCGCTGCGTACTGGTGGCAGTCCATGCAGGCGTTTTTGGCCTGTTGGTAGGTCTCCATCGTGGTGTTGGCCACGATGCCGGATTTACTGGACGGTGTGATGTCGCCGGTCGTCAGCGGCACGGTCGCGCCCGGCGGAATCAAGGTCGGGCTGTTGGGCCACTGCACGTTGATCAGCCTGTAGTAGTTATAGACCGACGTGGCCGGCAGCAGGCTCCAGACATAGCCCGTCACCGCGTTGGCGGTCGGGTCGACCGGAACCAGCCGGGTGATCTGCATGGGCGCCGAATAGGGCTGGCAGGTCTGCCGCCCGGTGAGAAGGCAGGGAGTCGTCGGGCCGGCGTTGTGAACGCACTTGTAGATCGGATCCTTGGCCACCGTGCAGTTGGGGTTGAAATAGGCGTAGGCGCCCAGAGCCTTCTGGTTGGGATTGGCCGGCAGGCTGGGGGCGGAATAGCCGCCGTTGGCCTCGTCGGGGCTGTTGTCGATTTGCTCGAACGTGGACCAGACGAATTGCGGCGCGCCCTGCACCTTTCGGATGATGTGCAGTCCGACCAGGCCGACGGTCACCTGCCGCGTCGCGCCGCCCGGCAGGGTGATCTGGGCGACCGCGGTCTTGTAGCGGTAGTCCAGCGAGTGGTCGGCCGGCAGCGGGATCCAGGCGGCCTTGATCTCGATCGCCCCGACATTGGCGCCATACGCCGCCGGCGCCCCCAGGCAATCGGTGTCCAGCTTGGCGCTGGCGTTGCCGCCGCCGCCGGCCGGCAGCAGCAGTCCGCCCTTCGCCGCCGCGCAGGCGGCCTGGCCGGCATAGGTGGTCAGGTCCGATCCGGAAAAGACGTTGGTGGTGATGAACTGGTGCTCGTCCTGGTTCATCCGCACTTCGTAGTAGGTCAGAACGCCGCTTTGAGCGGTCAGCCATTGGCCATCTCCCGCCTGGGCGATGCCGCTCAGCGACAGGTCCGTCGCGCCCTGTTTGGACAGTCGGGTCAGGGACTTGATCGAGGGCCTTTGCGCCGCCCACAACGCCTTGGCCGAAGCCTTGGGCGCGGTGAAGACCGCCGACGCTTCCAGATAGGTTTCCCAGACCTTGGGCCGGGTGTCGCCCGGCGCGCCGAAGCTGGAGGCCGGGGTCTTGGGATCGGGCTGGCCGGGATTGGCGGGATCGGCCGCCCAGTTGAGGCTGATGAAGGTCTGCCAGGCCATGCAATCGGCGCCCAGCTGGGCGGTCGACGCGGAGAACCGGGTCGGCAGGGTCGGGGTCAAGGTCACCGGCTGGACGCCGAAGACGTTGCACGGGCTGGAGGTCCGGGCGGCGACGCTGGCGGGCGCGGATGTTCCCTCCCCCGCCACCATGACGATCGTGGCGACGACCAGCGCCAACGCCCCGGCGACCAGCGCCGCGGTCGCGTCGGAAAGGCTTGGCCAACGCACCGCCCTAGTCCTCCTCGCCAAGAATGTAGAGCGCCGCGGGCAGGCTGTTGGTCACGCCCGACGGGTCGGTGACGCTGACTCCTCGCAAGCCGCCCGGAGCGCCGCGCGGAAGCGTCAGGCTGAGCGCCAGAGCCATGTACTTGCCGGGATAGGAGTCGCCCGGCACGGCGTAATTGGCGGGGCTCGTGCCATCGACCGTCACCTGGATCGAAGGGTCGGGTCGCGAGCCGTCCGGCGACAGGATCGCCACCTTCGGCGTACCGGAAGGGATAGTGCAGGTCAGCGTCATCTGCCGGGTCTGACCGTCAGCCGGCAGCATCGGGGCGATGAAGGTGGTGTTGCTGGCCAGGGACATGGTCTGGCCGGTCGGGGCCGTCTCGACCTGATTGTAGTAGGCTTCCCACAGCGACGTGAACATCAGGCTCTGCAACGGTTGTGCGATGGCGCGCAGGCCGCTGGCGCACGGCAAGGTCGGCGGCGTGGAATTCGCGTTCAGCGGTCGGGCGTAGAGGCCGATATTGAACTGCTCGGCGACCTGCCCTGCCCACTGCAAGGGAGCGTCGGCGACGCGGATGTCCGCCAGGGTCATGTTCGGATAGGCGTTCAGCCAGGCCAGCGGGATCTGGCACGCCGCGTGCAAGATCATCCCGCCCGGGAAATCCTGGCCCGTCACGGGATCGACGACCGAGGCCCAGCCGCGCACGATCTGGAAGACGTCGGCGGCCTTCGCGTCGAGCGGCAATTTGTCCGGATCGATGCTCGGGCCGAACGTGAAGGCGCTCGGATTGATCAGGGGCTGGATATACAGCCCCACGGGATCGGCCAGGCAGACCAGCTGCGCCGCCCCGCCGCTGAGCTGTCCCGCCACGACCTCGTTGACCGATTGGCCGATGTGCGGGTCGCTATGACGATATTCCTGACCGAACTTGCCGCAGCAGATCAGCGCCTGCTGATCGGCGTTGCCGCTGGTCACCTGGATGGTCGCCGAGCCCGCCAGGCCCAGCTCGGTCTGCAGGGTGTTGGGCGTCGAGGTCAGGTGGATGACCCCGCCGGTGAAGCTCGACGGTGCCCCGGTGCGAACCGCCACCGGGCCGCTGTTCCAGCGGTTCAGCGGATTGTAGGCGGGCCGCCCGGTCTCGGGATCGATCACCGCCTGGCCATTGACGGTCAGCTCCAGGTCCTCGACGGCGACCGTCACCTGGCGTTCCGGCGGCGCATTGTGGTTGAGGATCGACTGGTACAGATCGGCGACGATCGTCGGGCTGACCTTCCACAAGGTGGTCCAGTATTCCGGGTTTTCGCAGGCGAAGTCGATACGGACCAGGTTGTTGTCGGCGTCGCGCGCGGCGCTCCATTCGCAATATTCGTCCAGCCAGCCGCGCGGGCCGTAGGGGCCGAAGGTCTGCAGCGACGACGTCCAGTCGGCCTGGGGACACAGGGCGCTGGGGATCGGCTGGAAGGTCGACGGCTGGCCGTTTTGTTCATATCCGCCGGTGTCGACCAGGCTATACAGCTGGTCAGTGTTCAGCTTGTAGGGGCCGATCGGCTGGTTGGGCGGATCGTCGCTGTAGAACTGCCTCACGCGACCGGGAAAGGCGTTCCAGACCACCGGCGCGGTCGGGCTGCCGGAAGGAATGTCCGTGACTGTCGGGTCGTAGAAGAACGCCGGTGACGACGGCATCGCTTGGGCGATCCAGCCCTTGACGTTGATGTTCCACCGCCACTTCAGCTCGGTGTTCAGTAGTTTGTTTTCGGGGGTGTCGGTGGGGATGTCCTCGATGAAGGCGGGAAGCGAAAAGCTTTGCAGGACAGGCATGCGAAGACGTCCTTCTGATTGATGGCCTAGGAACAGGAGCAAACCGATGTCGCGGCGGCGGCCGGCGACGGCGGGGACGGCGCCCAGCCGCCTGCGGCCCAGACGAGGCGCCCCGCGAAGCCCGGCAGCCGGTCCAGCTCGGCGCCCGATACGACCCGCCCGGTCGCCAGTTCTGTGACCACCAGGGTCAGGTCCGGCGTGTCGCCGGGCTCGAGGCCCAGGGCCCGGGCGGTCGCGGTGGCGTCGAGCATCCGGCGCACGCCCTTGACGATGCAGCGCCCCTTGTCGTCGGCCTGGCCCATGCCGATCCGCGACAGCCGGCCGACATAGCGGGAGTTGCCGGCCTCCGCCGCCAGTTGGTTTGGGCCAGCATCGAGGAAGACGTCGACGGCGTAGCTGTCGAGCGTGCAGCGCACGTCGTCGAACACCACCAGCAGCTCGTCGGCGTTTCGGACCTGGAGCGTAGTCGGCTCCGCGCCGGCGCCCGTTCCGAAATCGGGGTCGACGGGATCGGCGAAGTCATAGCCCAGCCCCCGGCTGTCCTTGGCCAGGTCGCCAATCGTCGTGTAGACGAAGCTGCGGGGATCGGTGAACTCAAGCCGCTCGGCGCGCGCGCCGCCGAAAGGGTGCAGCGGCGTATTGGCGGTGAAGGTCGCGCTCGCAGCGTTCGCCCGCAGCCAGAGTTCGAAGATCCGGTCGATGTTGGCGTGATACGACCAGAACACCGGGTCGAACGCCGTATAGGCGTTGTCGGCCATGTCCGGACCCACCCAGCCGTGATAGTTGTCGTGCGGCTGCTCGTAGGCCCCGTCGAAATTATAGTCGCGATAGACGTACTCGGCGTCGGGCGGCGGCGGATCAAAGCTGGTGATGTTCGCCCAGGGGTAACCGACGCCCTGCGGATGGCTGAAATCCTTGAACCGCAGCGCCCGCTGCACCTGCAACTGGTATTGCAGCGTCAAGCCGATCTTTCGGGTCCGCGCCAGCCTTTGGTCGTCGCCTTCGGTGTAGAGCACCGGATCGCGCTGGACCCAGCGGCAGTCGAGCGGCGGCGCGCTCGGCGCGTCCCCGGCGCAGGCTTTGCTGATCCCGCCCTTGGCCGCGGCGAAACGCAGCGGATTGGGCCGTATCTCGCCGGTGACGGGGTGGACATAGGTCAGGTCCCTGAACGCCTGGGGCAGGCCCGCGCTGGGCGCGCCGTCGACCGCTGCGTCCTGGGCGTACCAGTTCCAATAGGGCACCGCGCAGCCCAACCGCTGCTCCAGAGCCATCAGATAGGCGCGGTGCCATAACAGGAAGGCTTCCTGGTAGTGCAGGCACCAGTCGCCATGGATCGAGAAGAACACCTGCCCCGGAGCGTCCGGCGCCGCATCGGCGACCTGGAACACCGTCTCGAACCGCATCCGGTAGTCGTCCAGCTCGGCCTGGCTCAAGGCCCGCAGGTCGCGACGCACGCGCAGCGGGATCGGCCTTGGACTGGGCCGGGGGATCCGCCCCTCGTCGGGGTCGAAGGGATCCTCCGGCCCGCGCCGCCAGCCCTGATTGACCCAGTGGCGGAACAGCTCCAGCGCCGCGTCGGGCCATTTCTGGGACTCGTCGTCCGTCAGCGGCATCTCGCGGCTGTGTAGATACTGGTAGATGCGGATCGACCAGCCCTTGACGCTGTCATAGTCGCCAAGATCCACGGCGTAGCCGCGCATGCAGCCCAGCCACTGTCCCGCCGCCTCGGCGCGGCGCTCCGGCGCGAGCCAAAAGGGCGCGGCGAATAGGTCGGCGATATCCGTGCGCCACGTCGGGAGCGTCGCGTCTGATTGCGGTTGTCCAACCATCGCTCCCTCCCCTGTCGCGAAGGGAGCCACATCACCAAATACACGTCAAGGTAGGATTTTTGATAAATACGCGATATGCTCGCATCGCGTGACGCGAACGTTTCGCGTCGCCCGCCGGAGAGAAACGGTCTTGGCCCATTCACCGCACGGCGCCGGCGCGGCCTTGCTGGGCGCCTTGAACCTGACCCTGGCGCCCATGGCCTGCGGCCAACCCGCCGCGATGATGATCTGTACGACCAGGAGCCCCGTCCGGGCTCCGCCCTCTGGCGGTCGCCACGACGATCCGGTCCTGCCTTGCCACGGGGCGCTGGCGGTACGGAAGCGCGCGGGCGTCGCGCGCCCTGACGACGGCGAGCCGGATCGGTTGTAGATCTCTGCCTGGAGCTGCCTAGCGATTAGTCTTTCCGCGCCCAATTCAGCGGCGCCGCGCTTGTGGGATCGCCCCCTTCGTTATTACGTATTGATGCATTCGTAATAATAAGAAGAAATGTCTTCATGGACACGACCCCTACTCTGGCGCGCCTGAGCATCAGCCTGCCGGCGGAGCTGATGACCCAGCTGGACGCCATGGTGGCCGAGCGCGGCCTGCCCAGCCGTTCGCAGATGATCGCCGAGCTGATCCGCCACGAACTGGCCGAGCACAGCGGCGAGCGTCCGGACGCCATGCTGGCCGGCACGATAACCCTGATCTATCGCGCCGACAGCGGCCGCGTACGCCACGCCCTGGCCCAGACCCAGCTGGGCTATGTGAAGGAGGTGATCTCGGCGCAGAACGTCTTCCTGGAGGATGACCAGGCTATGGAGGTTCTGCTGGTCCAGGGCCCCGCCGAGCGCCTTCAGCAGCTGTGCGACGACCTTCGCAAGGTGCGCGGGGTCCAGCAGATCAAGCTCGTCACCACGACCGCGCTTCTGCCGCCGCTGCACTTCCACGGCGACGAACCCGACGGAGAGTCCCCGTGAGCAGTACGGCCACCCCCTACGCCGCCCAGGCGCATGCCCGCGCCCAGGCCGGGACCCGTGTCGAGGCCATGCCGACCATACCGGCCACCGCCGCCGTCGACCTGCCGCCGGACGTCGCGGCCGCGGATGTCGTGTGGGACGAGACGATCGCGCCGGGCGGCTACGCCGGCCGCCAGATCGCCCGGGGTTCGCGCCTGCGCCTGACCGACCTGGCCGGCGACGCGTCCGTCTCGCTGCTGATCTTCAACGCAGAGCGCCCCATTGAGCGCCTGAACATCGCCGACACCCTGAAGGTCCAGTGGAACGGCTATCTGGGTCAGGGGCGTCTTCTGCTCTCCGACATGGGTCGGGTGCTGGCCAGCATCATCGACGACGAGGCCGGGACCCACGACGCCTTCTGCGGCGCCTCCAACCAAGCCAGCAACGCCCGCAAGTATGGCGATGGCTTCAACCATGGCGCCCATCCCAACGCCCGCGACCGCCTCTCGCTGGGCGTCGCCAAGTTCGGCCTGGGGCGCAAGGACATCCATCCCTGCCTTAACCTCTTCAAGGAGGTTCGTGTCGGCCAGGGCGGCGAAACGGTGATCGATGTTGGCCCCTACCCGCCGGGCCGGTCGCTGACGCTGCGCGCCGAGATGGACCTGATCGTGGTGCTGGCCAACTGCCCGCACGTGCTGGATCCGCGCGAGGCCTATGTCGTGACCCCGGTTCGCGCCACGGCCTGGCGAGGTCCCACGACCCCCGCGCATGACCCTATCCGCAACGCGACGCCCGAAGGCCTGCGCGCCTTCCTGAACGTCGAAGACTATTACTCGCGCTGAGGACCCCGCCATGGCGTATGATCCCCCGCCCCTAGGGGCCATCGTCCACGACGAGGTGGTTCCGGCCCGCGCGCCCTGGCTGCGCCAGGTCGGGGCCGGTCAGACCCTGCGTATCGTCGACCTCGAAGGCAACCAGGCTGTCGACTTCCTGGTCTACAGCGCCGCCGACGACGCCGAGCGCTACAGCGCTCAAGACACGATCGCCGCCCAGAAGAACATCTTCCTGCGCGAGGGCTCGGTGCTGCTGTCCAACGAGGGCGCGCCGATGATGACGGTGACGGCGACGGCCGTGGCGTATCACGACACCATCGGCGGGGCCTGCTCGTGCGAGAGCAACACCCTGCGCTACGGCCACCACACCAAGAGCCAGCACGCCTGCGTCGAGAACTTCCTGGTCGCCAACGCCGTCCAGGGGCGCGGCAAGCGGGACATGGTCAGCAACGTCAACTGGTTCATGAACGTGCCGGTCGAGGCCGACGGCGCCCTGGGGATCGTCGACGGCATCTCCGCACCCGGCCTCTATGTCGACCTGCGCGCCGAGATGGACGTGGTGGTGGTGGTCTCCAACTGCCCGCAGATCAACAACCCCTGCAACGGCTTCAATCCGACGCCGGTGCGCATGATCATCGCCCAATAGGACCGCGCCATGTTCGACAAGGTCCTGATCGCCAACCGCGGCGCCATCGCCTGCCGTATCATCCGCACCCTGAAGACGATGGGCGTCAAGTCGGTGGCGGTGTTCAGCGACGCCGACGCCGGTTCGCTGCATGTCTCGATGGCCGACGAGGCCGTGCGGCTGGGGCCCGCTCCGGCGGCGGAGAGCTATCTGCGCGCCGACCAGGTGCTGGCGGCCGCCAAGGCCACCGGCGCGCAGGCGATCCATCCAGGTTATGGCTTCCTCAGCGAGAACGCCGAGTTCGCCCAGGCCTGCGCCGAGGCCGGGATCGCCTTCATCGGTCCGACGGCGGACAATATCCGCGCCTTCGGCCTCAAGCACACGGCGCGCGACCTGGCCCAGGCGCACGGCGTGCCGCTCGCGCCCGGCACCGACCTCCTGGTCGATCCGGCCGCCGCCCTGAAGGCGGCGGAGCGCATCGGTTTTCCGGTGATCCTGAAGGCCACGGCCGGCGGCGGCGGCATCGGCATGCGCGTTTGCGAAACGGCCGAGGCGGTCGAGGAGGCCTTCGCCGCCGTCCAGCGCCTGGCGACCGGCAATTTCAGCGACGGCGGCGTCTTCCTGGAGCGCTATGTTCGCAAGGCTCGCCACGTCGAGGTGCAGGTGTTCGGCGACGGGGCCGGCAAAGTCGTGGCGTTGGGCGAACGGGACTGCTCCCTGCAGCGCCGCAACCAGAAGGTCGTTGAGGAGACTCCCGCCCCCGGCTTGCCCGCCGCAACGCGTGCGGCCCTGCTGGACGCCGCGGTGCGCCTGGCCTCGGCGGCCAATTACAGGTCGGCCGGCACGGTCGAGTTCCTGTACGACGCCGACCGCGACGACTTCTTCTTCCTTGAGGTCAACACTCGCCTTCAGGTCGAACACGGCGTGACCGAGCAGGTCACTGGCGTTGATTTGGTCGAGTGGATGGTGCGCGGCGCGGCCGGCGACTTCGGCTTCCTGGATGCTCCGGTTCCGGAGGCCGACGGGGCCTCGATCCAGGTGCGGCTCTATGCCGAGGATCCGGCCCAGGACTACCGCCCGTCGTCGGGCGTTCTGACCAAGGCCGCCTTTCCGGCCGACGTTCGCGCTGACAGCTGGGTGGTCGACGGGACCGAAGTCAGCGCCTTTTACGACCCGATGCTGGCGAAGCTGATCGTCACCGCGCCCGACCGGGAAAAGGCGGTGGCGGCGCTTCAGAAGGCCCTCGACGAGACGCGCCTGGCCGGTCTCGAGACCAATCTCGATTGGCTGCGCGCCGTGGTCCGCAGCCAGCCGTTCGTCAGCGGCCAGGTTTCGACCCGCGCCCTGGAAAGCGTGGCCTGGGTCCCCGACACCATTCAGGTGCTGAGCGGCGGCCCCGCCACCACCGTACAGGACTGGCCGGGCCGCCAGGGTTATTGGGACGTCGGCGTCCCGCCGTCGGGGCCGATGGACGCCCTGTCGTTCCGCCTTGGAAATCGTCTGCTCGACAATGCGGAAGACGCGGCGGGACTTGAGATTACAGCCCTGGGGCCGACGCTGAAGTTCAACCGCCCCGCCCTGCTCTGTCTGACCGGCGCGCGCTTCGACGCCCGCCTGGACGGCGCGCCGGTCGAACCCTACGCCCCGTTCTCGGTCGCCGCCGGTCAGGTGCTGAAGATCGGCCGCGTGACCGGGGCCGGCCTGCGCGGCTATCTGCTGTTCCAGGGCGGATTGGACGTTCCTTCCTACCTGGGCAGCCGCTCGACCTTCACCCTGGGCGGCTTCGGCGGCCACGCCGGACGCAATCTGACGGCTGGCGATGCGCTGCGGCTGCTGGAAACGCCCGGCGCCGCTGCGGCTCCGCCCCTGGCCAGCGACCTGCGTCCCGAGGTCGCCAAGGCCTGGACGATCCGCGTCCTGCCCGGCCCGCATGGCGCCCCGGACTTCTTCACCCCGGCCGACGTGGCCATGATCGGCGCAACCGATTGGAAGGTTCACTACAACTCCAACCGCACCGGCGTGCGCCTGGTGGGGCCCAAGCCCGAGTGGGCGCGGCGCGACGGCGGCGAGGCCGGGCTGCATCCGTCCAACATCCACGACAACGCCTACGCCATCGGGGCCGTCGACTTCACCGGCGACATGCCGATCATCCTGGGGCCGGACGGCCCGTCGCTGGGCGGCTTCGTCTGCCCGTTCGTGATCATCCAGGCCGACCTCTGGAAAGCCGGGCAGCTGGCGCCGGGCGACACGGTCCGCTTCACCGTGGTCGATGACGCAGCGGCCGCCGCGGCGCTCGAGGCGCAAGAAGCCCTGATCGCCGACCTACGGGCCGTCACGAAGCCCGCCCCGCCGCCGGTGGACGAGCAGGCCAATCCGATCCTCCACGAGCTGCCCCAGGACGGACATCGTCCCCGCGTGCTTTATCGCCGCCAGGGCGACCAGCACTTGCTCGTCGAATACGGCCCGATCGTGCTGGACCTGGAGCTGCGCCTGCGTATCCACGCCCTGCTGCTGGATCTGCAAGCGCAGGCGGTGGACGGGGTCGTCGACCTGACGCCGGGCATCCGTTCGCTGCAGGTGCACTACGACAGCCGCCGCCTGACCCAAGCACGGCTGCTGGAGATCCTGGTCGAAGCCGAGGACCGGCTGGGCGGGCTGGACGATTTCGAGATCCCGTCCCGGGTCGTTCACCTGCCGCTGAGCTGGAAGGACCCGGCGATCTACCAGACGATCGACAAGTACATGCAGGCCGTCCGCGACGACGCGCCCTGGTGTCCGGACAACATCGAGTTCATCCGGCGGGTCAACGGCCTGCCCAGCATCGAGGACGTCCAGCGGATCGTGTTTGACGCCCGCTATCTGGTGATGGGCCTGGGCGACGTTTATCTGGGCGCGCCGGTCGCGACGCCGGTCGACCCGCGGCACCGTCTGGTGACGACCAAGTACAACCCCGCCCGCACCTGGACTCCCCCCAACGTGGTTGGCATCGGCGGGGCCTATATGTGCATCTACGGCATGGAGGGGCCGGGCGGCTACCAGCTGTTCGGGCGCACCATCCAGGTCTGGAACAGCTGGCGACAGACCGACGCCTTCACCGACGGCAAGCCGTGGCTGTTGAGGTTCTTCGATCAGATCCGCTTCTTCCCGGTCAGCGCCGAGGAGCTGACCGAATGGCGGCGCGATTTCCCGCTCGGCCGTCGCCAGATCCGCATCGATGAAGAGACCTTCCGCCTCTCGGACTACCGCAGGATGCTGGCCGAGGAAGCGGAGAGCATCGCCGCGTTCCAGACCACGCGCCAAGCCGCTTTCGACGCCGAACGCGCCGACTGGGAGGCCAGGGGCGAGTTCGCTCGCCTAGAAGCCCTCTCCGGCGTCTCAGACGCCGAAGAAGCGGTGGCCACCGTCGAGATTCCGACGGGCTCCGACCTGGTCGAGGCGCCCTTGGGCGGCAATGTCTGGAAGGTGTTGGTCGAGCCTGGCCAGCGGGTCGAGGCCGGCGCCGTCATCGCCGTGATCGAGGCCATGAAGGCCGAATGCGACGTCGCCACACCGGTCACCGGCGTGGTCAGCGCCGTCTACGCCCAGCCTTCGCAGTCGATCACCGCCGGCGCGCCCGTCATCGCCGTGACTCCGGACCTGGAGGCGGCCGCGTGAACTTCAAGCGCCTCTCGGTCGAGGCTATCGCCGAGGCTGTCAACGCCGGCGCCGGCGCTGTCGAAATCGCTCGAGCGGTCCTGGACGCGGTCGCCGAATACGACCTGATCCAGCCGCAGGTCTGGACGTTGCGCCTGCCGGTCGAGACCGTTCTGGCTCAGGCCCAGGCCGTCGAGGCCCGCATCGCCGCCGGCGAGCGCCTGCCGCTGGCCGGGGTCCCCTTCGCCGTGAAGGACAATATCGATGTCGCCGGGGTCCCGACGACCGCCGCCTGTCCGGCCTTCGCCTACACGCCCGAGCGGTCGGCGACCGTCATCGAGCGCTTGATCGCGGCCGGAGCGGTGCTGATCGGCAAGACCAATCTCGACCAGTTCGCCACCGGTCTCGTGGGCGCGCGCAGCCCCTACGGCGCGCCGCGCTGCGTGTTCAACCAGGCCTTCGTCAGCGGAGGATCCAGCTCCGGCTCGGCGGTCGCGGTGGCCGCCGGCCTGGTCGCCTTCTCGCTGGGCACGGACACCGCGGGGTCCGGCCGGGTGCCGGCGGCGTTCAATCACCTGGTGGGCCTCAAGCCCAGCAAGGGCCGCTGGAGCACGCGCGGGCTGGTCCCCGCCTGCCGGTCGCTGGACTGCATCAGCGTCTTCGCCGCCGATCTTTCCGGCGCCGCCCTTGTCGACGAGGTGCTGGCCGCCTTCGATCCCGAGGACGACTATTCGCGCCGGGCGCCGGCGTCGTCCCCTGCGCTGCCGATGGCCGGCCTGCGCTTCGCCATCCCCCTTCCCGAGCAGAGGGTCTTTTTGGGCGACGGCGAGTCAGAGGCCCTGTACGCCGCCGCCATTGCGCGGTTGCAAGCCGCCGGCGGCGCGCCCGTCGAGGTCGACATCGCTCCGCTGCTGGAGGCGGCCAAGCTGCTGTACAACGGCCCCTGGGTCGCTGAGCGCGCCGCCGCCGTCGAGCCTCTGCTGCGCGCAACGCCCGGCGCCATTGAGCCGACCGTGCGAGCCATCCTTCAAGGCGGCCTCGTGACGACTGGCGTCGAGACGTTCCGCGGCCTCTACGCGCTGGAAGGCTATCGCCGCGCCACCGAGGCGATCTGGGAGGTCGCCGATGTGCTCTTCCTGCCGACGACGCCGACCATCTATCGGCTGAAGGAACTCAAGGCCGAGCCGCTGGCTCTGAACGCCAATCTGGGCCTCTACACCAACTTCGTGAACCTGCTGGACCTGTCCGCCCTGGCCGTTCCGGCCGGCTTCCGCGCCGACCGAACGGGCTTCGGCGTGACCCTGGTCGGTCCCGCCTTCGCCGATCGGGCGCTGCTGGACCTGGCCGCCCGCTATCTGGAGACCCTCCCCATGGCCGACACGCCGCCGCTGGACCTGACGCCCCACAAGCCCGGCGTGAAGCTGGCCGTGGTGGGCGCGCACCTCGCCGGCATGCCGCTGCACTGGCAGCTGACCTCGCGCGAGGCCCGGCTGGTCGCGGCGACCAGAACTACCCCGGCCTACAAGCTCTACGCCATCGCCAACTCGACCCCGCCAAAGCCGGCGCTGGTCCATGTCGGCGCCAATGGAGAGGCGGGCGGAAGCGCGATCCTGGTCGAGGTCTACGAGCTGGACGTCGAGGCTTTCGGCAGCTTCACGGCCGAAGTCCCCGCCCCGCTGGCGATCGGCACGGTGACCCTGGAAGACGGGACCTCGGTGAAGGGCTTCGTCGCCGAGCCCCGGGCGCTGGACGGCGCGACCGACATCACCGCCATGGGCAGCTGGCGGGCCTATATCGCCTCGCTGCAGGCCTGAACCGTCGCCGGCGGCGGCTCAGGCCGCCGGCTTCTCCATTTGCAGCCCGGCCAGCGCCTCCGGCCCCACCGCGCCCGGCTTGTCCAGCGGGAAGTCGTAGACGGCTGTCGCGCCGTAGCGATGCGGCGCATGCGGATCACGGCGGCGCTTGTCGAAGGCCAGCACGCGGGTGCCCAGCTTGAAGGCCTCCTTGATGTCGTGGGTGACCATCATGATGGTCAGGCCGTTGTCGCGCCAAAGGCCCGTGATCAACTCGTGCATGTCCAGGCGCACGCCGGGGTCCAGGGCCCCGAACGGCTCGTCCAGCAAGAGAATGCGAGGCTTCTTGATCAGCGCCTGGGCGATAGCCAGGCGCTGCTGCATGCCGCCGGACATCTTGGCCGGATAGAGGTCGCCGCTGTCGGCCAGGCCCACGGCGGCCAGCATGGCGTCGGCTTCGTCCAGCGCCTTGCGGCGGCGCGCGCCGGTCAGCTTGCCCAGCAACGGCGAGCCGGCGCAGTCCAGGCCGAAGACGACGTTGTCGCGGGCCGACAAGTGGGGGAACACCGAGTACTTCTGGAACACCACCCCGCGATCGGGTCCCGGTTCGGCGCGCAGCTTGTCGCCGTCCAGATCGATGGCGCCCCGCGTCGGCTTCTCCTGGCCGATGATCAGTCGCAGGAAGGTGCTCTTGCCCGCGCCCGACGGGCCGACGATCGAGACGAAGCTGCCCTGCTGGATCGACAGGTCGACGTTCTCCAGCACGACCTTGTCGCCGTACTCGACCCAGACGTTGCGGAAGCTCAGCAGGCCGCCCATCAGCGTCCCCTTTCCGGATAGGCCCAGGGATAGGCGCGCCGGCTGATCAGCCGAAGCGTCACGTCCATCGCCACCGCGAGAAGCGAAATCCAGAGGACGTAGGGCAGGATGATGTCCATCGACAGGTACCGGCGGACGAGGAAGATGCGGTAGCCCAGGCCCGTGTCGGCCGCGATCGCCTCGGCCGAGATCAGATAGACCCAGGCCGGGCACAGCGAGAGACGCAGGGAGTCGATCAGGCGCGGCATGGCCTGGGGCAAGGCCACGCGCAGGGCCAGCTGCCAGGTGCTGGAGCCCAGGGTCTGGGCCTTGACCAGCTGCTCCTCGGGAATGGCGGCGACGTGGGCGGCCAGGTCGCGAACCATGACCGGCGTCACGCCGATGACGATCAGGGCGATCTTGGCGGTCTCGCCCAGGCCGAAGACAATGAACAGGATCGGCAGCACCGCGATCGGCGGAATGACCGCGATCGCCGCCACCAAAGGCCCCAGCTTGACCCTCAGAAGCGGCAGGAGGCCAAGGGCCAGTCCTAGCAGCAGGCTGATCGCCGTCGCCAGGGCCAGGGCCAGGCCGATGCGCTCCAGGCTGGCCAGGGTGTCGACCAGAAGCGGCGCGTGGCCGGTCAGCGGATCGACCTTGGACATCAGCCGAACCGCCTCGACCATGGCCTGGGGCGTCGGCAGCAGCTTGTCGCGCGGGTTCTCGGCGTGACGGGCCTGCGAAGCCATCAGATAGAGCAGCGCCGCCGCCAGCAGCGGGAGGGCCCCGAGCAGGACCGCGAGCCCTCCCCGGGGTCTGACGTTCAGCAGGCGCATAAGAACTAGAGCTTTCCGTCGGCCGCCTGCTGCACGTAGGTCGTATCGAAGCGCAGCTTGACGTTCTGCGGATCGCCCAGGATCTTGCCGCCGGGGAAGCCGATGCCGATGTCGTCGACCGACTTTGCGCCCTGGCCGAACAGGCCCATGCTGAAGCTGAACTTGCGCACGCGGTCATTGGCGGTGACCAGGTCGGGACTGACCGTGGCGGCCAAGGCCGCCTTCGGGTCGGCATAGAGATGGGTCGTCTTCAGCTGACCTTCGAAGCTGGCCAGGTCCGCGCCCGACAGCTTGGCCATCTGCTCGCGGGCCGCCTTGCCTTCCGGCGTCTGGGCCACGGTCAGGCCCATGACCTCGTACCAGATGCCAGTCAGGGCCTTGCCCAGGTTGGGGTTGGCCTTTAGCGCCTCGGTGCTGACCATCAGGCCGTCCAGGATCTCGCCCGGGATCTTCGAGCTGTCGAACACCTCGGTCGCGCCGGGCAGCTTCTTCACTTCCGACAGCTGCGGATTCCAGGTCACCAGAGCCTTGGTGTCGGCGGCGCTATAGGCCGCGACGATGTCGGCGTCCGAGGTGTTGATCGTCTTGACGTCGGCCATCTTCAACCCCGCCGTCTCGAGCGCGCGGGCCAGCAGGTAGTGCGACACGGACATCTCGACCAGGTTGACCGGACGGCCCTTCAGATCGGCCAGCGTGGCCCCGTTCTTCAGGATGACCCCGTCGTTGCCGTTGGAATAGTCGCCGATCATCACCACCGTGGTGTCCTTGCCGGCGGCGGCCGGCACGGTCAAAGCGTCCATGTTCGTGGCGGTGACGCCGTCCAGCTTGCCGGCCGAGTACTGGTTCAACGACTCCACGTAGTCGTTGATCTGCACCAGCTCGATCTTGAGGCCATACTTGTCGGCCCATTTCTTCACGATGCCGGATTGTTGGGCATAGGCCCAAGGCATCCAGCCGGCGTAGATCGTCCAGCCGATCTTGTATTCGGTCTTGGGCGCGGCCGGCGCGGCGGCGCTTTCAGCCTTGTCGCCGGACTTCTGGCCGCACGAGGCCAGCGCTAGGCACGATACGGCCAGGGCCGCGATGAAACGCTTGCGGTTGAACAGGACACTCATCAGCGGCTCCCTCCACGTTCGCTGGCGACAAGGGAGAGGCATATTACGAATTCGAGCAATCGTAATACTTACACGCTCGCCGGCGCCGCCAGGAAATCCATCGAACTGCTGAAAAAGCAGGCCGACCGAGACTTCGGCGCCTGAATCCCGCGCCGAGAGGAAACAGGACGCCTGTCACGCGGGATCCGTATTGCGGCGAGGCGGCGCGGGACCATCCTCGGCGGACGACCTGGAGGTCCTCATGATCCGCAAGCTCGTGATCAAGCTCAGTCGCACCCTGTTCTCGTGGCTGGCCGTTCGCGCCGATCGATACTGGGCCCGCTAGGCGGACATCATCGACGCGGGCAATCGCCTCCATCGGCGGCGGTCACGACGGCGTTGTCCTTCACGGTGATCGTGCGCTGGTAGCAACCGCCGTCGGTGTCCCGCAGCTCGAAGCGTTGAACCGATGAGCCGGAGGCGTTCTGGAAGCGCCGGGCCGCGCGGTTGAACTGTCCTTGCGCCGTCGGCGTGACGCGGTTGCTCAGCGTCCGGCTCCGGACGCGCCCGTCCGGAGCCACATCGCGTTCGGTCCGGTTCAGGGCGAGGTCGACGGCCGCGAGCTGGTCGGTTCCCTCCGGCGTGACCGTCTCTCGCGTGACGATGCTCAGCGGATAGGCCGCCGTTTCCCTGCGCCGGGTGGTCCCGTTCGGACCGCTCGTTCGGGTGTCCACCCGCAGACGCGTCGACTGGCGCATGCGCCCGATCTGGACCTTGTCGTTCGAGGTGTAGTCCTGACGGTTCGAGAACGACATGGCGTAGCGCACCGAACTCGTGACGTCCCCATGGGAGGTCTGGAGGACGCCGACCACTTCCCCCTCCTGCTTGAGGCGCGTGATGATCCGACCGTTCAGGCCCGCCTTGTCGGCCCGGATCCGGTTGGCGTCCGTCTTCGCGCGTGACGACGCGAGGGTGTTGCGCAGAACGCGTCCCGTGGTCGCTGCCGCCCCTTCGTCCCGCCACGCCAGCAAGCTGGCCGTGACCAGATAGTAGTTGCGCGCCCCTGGGACGACGATCTCGACGCGATGCGGCCGGCCGTCGTTCACCTCGCCGGCGAACGGCGTCAGATCGATCCTGGACGGCGTGAAGTTCAGGGTCTCGGGCGCCGACGCGGGGAACCACAGGTACGGGTTGATCCCGCCGGTGAAGATCCAGGGAAAAAGCGGCGCCAAGCCTGCAGGCCGCCCATCGATCAGCACCTCGACCTGCCGGAAGGCGCCGCCGCCGCATCGCCCCTCCTTTTCGGAGGCCAGGGCGTCGGGGACACAGTCGTACCAGAACTCGTCGTCGGCCTGTCCCTGGGCCAGAACGTCCAAGGCCAGGCGTTCGACATTGGCCGGCAGCACCACGGACGCCGCGAGGCGATCCTGATCCTTGCTCAGCCTGGCCAGGCCATTGGAGATCGGCTGCACCACCTGGGGGACAGGCGACACGGGCGCCGTGGCCAAGGCGGGATAGAACAGCAATCGGGCGCTCGCCGTCAGACGGCCGGTGTAGGTCTCGTTGACGACATTGGCGATCAGCACCTCTCCACCGCCCGGCTTGGCCAGCAAGGCGGCGTAGTCGGTGACGTCCCGTTCGACGTGCCAGGCCGGCGCTATCGTCTTACGGGGCTCCATGGTGGTGCCGTAGTAGAGGTTGACGCCGCCCAGGTGGATGATGGCGGTGCGATCGAACTGTCGACCGGCGGTGACGTCGAAATCGGCCTCCAGCACGACCTTGGCCCACGGCCCGCGGCAGTCGGTGGGCGGCGCATAGGCGAAGGCCACCGGCTCCACGCCTTCGAACTGCCTGGGCGCGAACAGCTGGGCGACGCAAGGTTGGCCCGCCGGACGGGCGATGCGCGGCTCGACCTCGACCACGGTGTTGACTCCCGGCGCCGGCAACGGCGGCGCGACGAAGGCGGAGCCCGGGCTCTGGGCGAAGGTCGGAGGCGGGGCCAGGCCCAGAACGAGCGGCAGGGCGGCGAGAACGGCTTGATGACGGGTCACGGGCAACTCTGAAGAGGGCTAGAAATCCAGGCTGAAGGCGAGCTGCAGGTTTCGCCCCAGAGGATCGTAGGTCCCGGTGTAGGTGTTGGGATTGTTGGTCGTGCCGTCCACGAAGGTGGCTGGGACGACGGGCGGAGCCAGGTCGAACAGATTGTTGGCGACCAGCCGGACCGTCAGGCCGCGACGCAGCCGCATCGAGGCCCCGAGGTCGAAGTAGTCGTAGGCGGCGATCCGGGTGAAGGGGCCGTAGGCGTAGGGCGTCGCGCCCTCGCTGATGACTGGATCGGCGCTGTTGGCGGCTAGTCGCGTGGCCCCGATATGGCGCCAGGTCAAGGACATCACCGCTCCGGACCAGGGCGTGCGCCAGGTCGCCGTCAAATTATGCCGCCATGACGGCTGCGGCGCATAGCAATGGGGCGGCCCGAAATAGCCGGCGCAATCGCGCAACGGATCGTCCGGCGCGTCCCTGCCGCCCGTGGTGATCAGGCGAACGCCCGTCAGGTTGAGATTTAGACGCCCCAGCCGGCCCAGTGACACGTCATAGCTGGCCTGGACATCCACGCCCTCATTGACAAGCAGCGAGGTGTTCTGGGCGCCGGTGGCGATATAGCCGCCAGCGCCTGCGCTTCCGAACAGCCCGCCGGTGTCTGCGGCCCTATGCACGAACCGGCAATAGTAGTCCGCGCCGGTGTCCAGGCAGTTCTGGAACACGCTGTCGGCCAGGATCGGTCCGATATAGCCCTTCACCGCGATGCGATAGTAGTCCGCCGAGAGGCTGAGGCCTGGCGCGGCGCGCGGCGCATAGACGAGGCCGATCGTGCGGGTCCTGGCGTTCTCGGGGCGCAGATTGACATTCCCGTTGCCGCCATAGGTCTGGCACAGGCGGTCCGGGCAGTCGGGGATGCGTCCATATTGCGCCACGGTCACGCCAGTGTGCTGGCAAGCCTGAAGCGAGGCGGCGGGCGATGGGCCCGAGCAGGGATCCGACAGGCCGATCACGCCGAAGGTAGAACCCGTGTAGAGTTCGGAGATATTGGGCGCGCGCGCGGCCTTGTTGAAGCTGGCCCGCGCCAGCCAGTCGCGCGTGGGCTGATACTGCAGCTCGAACTTCCAGGTCGGCAGCAAGCCCTTGCCGGTGTTGTACCGGGAGTAGCGAACGCCGGCGTTCACCTCCAGTCGCTCGATCCCCGGCCGTCGCTCGGCGATGGGCGCCTGCAGCTCGCCAAACCCCTCGTAGACGGATTGCCGCCCGCGCAGCGGCGGGCCGAGCTGTTCGAACGCCAGCGTCTCCGCGTCGATCTTCTGCTTGAGGGAGTCGGCCCGATACTCGGCGCCCAGGGCCACGGCCAAGCCGCGATCGGTCCAGGGACTTCTGACGCCATAGGCCGTGAGGTCTCCCGACAGGTTGGCGATGAAGTCGGTCTGGCCATAGTGGTTGGCCCAGACATAGTCGCGATAGGCGTAGGTGAAGAACCGCGGATCCAGGGCGTTCGGCCGGAAGATGTCGGCAGGGACGCAGGCCGTATCGACGCCGGTGAGCTTGGCGACGCAAACTGGGACGCCATCGACCTTTATGACGTTCAAGGCGTTGGCCAGACGTTTCGGATCGATCTCGTTGCTGTCGGACAGCGAGCTGAAGACCGTCGAACGGATCGCCGTGAGGTCATAGCGCCAGTGGTCCAGCATCTCGCCTCGCAAGCCGACGCTGATCCGGTAGTCCTGGTTGATGGCCTCCGCGCGCAGCGGACGACTGCCGACGCCGCTCAGGATGGCGGTATATTGGGTGGAGATCAGCTGATCCGTCCCTGCCGCGGCGCCGCATAGCCGCGCAGCCTGGCTCGCCGACAGGAATGGGTTGCTGCAGTTGAGCTGAAAGCCTCCCACCGGGACGTCGGCGGTGTTGATGTAGGGGTAGAACTGGCTGTAGGTCGCGTCCTTCATGTATAGCAGGCTGGCGCGCAGCTCCGCTGTCTCGGCGACCTTGAAATTGACGAACATCCCCGCCGAACGCCGCTCGTCGGACCGCATGAAGTTGAAGGTCTCGCGCGTGTTGGCGGCGTACAGATCGCCGCTTCCGTCCGGCGTGAAGGCGCCGTCGTCGGTCGCGTAGAAGACCTGCCCGGCCGCCGGACCGGTCAGCGGCAGGAACCGACCATGGCGGGTGTAGAGCGTGCTGACCGCGCAGGTTGGGTCTCCAGCGCCATCCATCGCGACGACCCGGCAGGCCGAGAAATCCCTATCCTTCCATTGAACGGGATGCTGTCCGCGATAGGCGCCAAACACCAGGATGTCGCCGCGCCCTCCGGCGAACCGCGTTCCCGCCGCGATGGCCAGATCCTTGCGCACGCCGTCGATCACCCGCCACGGCGGCGTCTTCACGCCGGGAAATCGCGCGGCCACGCTTCGCAGGGTCACGTCTTCGTTGGTGTGCTGATAGGCGCTGTAGCCGCCCTCGATCCGGATCCCGTCCAGGTCGCGGTCCAGCATGACGTTGACGACGCCTGCCACGGCGTCCGACCCATAGGTGGTCGAGGCGCCGCCTGTGAGAACGTCGATCCGCCGGACGAGCGCGCTGGGAATGATGTTGAGGTCCACCGCCTGGACAGGCGCCAGGCGTTCGCCGTCCAGCAGGATCAGGGTGCGCTGGTGACCCAGATTGCGCAGGTTGATCTGGGCCCGCCCATCGGCGTCCGATCCGTTCGTGAACTGCGTCGCGTCGGCCCGCACGGCGGGCAGGCGGTTGATCGCTTCCTCCAGGTTGACGACGCCGCCCAGGCTGAGGGCCTCGCGGGAAATCGTGGTGACCGGCGCGGCGGCGGCCGTATTGGCGCGGCGGATGCGGGTGCCCGTCACCACCAGCGCGTCCAGGGAGGCCGGCCCCGTGACCTGGAGCGACAGCGGCGGTTCCGGCGCCGCGCGATCACGCGCCGGCGGAGGCGCGGGCTCCCGGGTAAGCGCATAGATTCCCGGTGCGATCTTCCGCGCGCGCAGGCCGGCGCCCTTCAGAAGCAGCGACAGCCCTTGGTCGACCTCGAAGTTTCCATCCAGGGCGTTCGTCCGCCGACCGCGTGCGGCGGCGGCCGACAGCAGCAGTTGGACGTCCGCCTGGCGGGCGAATTCGGCGACGGCGGGACCGGCGTCCTGGGCCTTGATATGGAAACTCTTCGGTGCGGCCAGGACGGGCTGGACCATGCCCAGAGTCGTGGCCATGGTCGCCAGAACCGCGCCCCGGCGCCCCGAGCGCCCCCCCGACCATGACGAGGAAAGGAGCGCCAAGGCTACGACGCGCGCCTCCCGCCCAGAACGATCTGATCGCCGCGCACCTCGACCTCGACGCCCAGGCTGGCGCCAACCGCCGCCGCGAAGGCGTCCGGCCCGCCTGTATTGAAGACGCCGTAAAAGCGCTCTTCCGCGATCCTAGGGTCCGCGATGACAAGCTTGCGATCATTGTAGCGGTTGAAGTCGGCGACCGCCTCACGCAGCGTCTCGCCGGCCAGGTCGATCTTGCCGTAGCGCCATTCCAGTTTGCGATCGACGGCGGCCGGCGCGACCGGCGCGCGTGGACCAACGCTTTCAGTGATGAAGGCGCCCTGCCCCGCCTTCAACCGCGCGGGGATCTGGTCAGCTCCTTCGGTCCAGACCTCGACCACGCCCTCGGTGACCAGCACCTCGGCGCCCTGAGATCGCCGCCGGACCGAAAACGCCGTGCCGACCGCGCGCACGCGGACCGCCCCAGCCTCGACCACGAACGGCCGGCGACCATCGTGAGCGACCTGGAACCAGGCTTCGCCGGTCCGCAGGCGAACCGTCCGCTGCTCGCCTCGAAAGGCCACATCGACTTCCGAGGCGGTGTTGATGGCGACGGTCGAGCCGTCCTTCAGCGGCACCCGGCGCACCTCGCCCACCCGCGTGCCGAAGCGATCCTCGCGCAGGATCAGGACGCCGGCGCCAGCCATGGCCGCGGCGAGCGCCAGGCCCGAGCCGGCCAACCAGGCTCGACGCGAGACCGCCCGCGCGCGCGGCGTGGCCGACCGCGGCGAGGTTTCCCGCGCCCGATCCAGGAGGTTCCAGACCGCTTCGGCCTTCAGCAGGGCGCCACGTCGTCGAATGTCTTCCGCGACCCACGCCTCGATCTCGGCTTCCAGTTGCGGCGTGCGGCCTTGACGATCCCGTCGCCAGATCCATCGGGCGGCTTCCGCCTCGATGTCCTCAGCCGTTTCGCGATCGGTCATTCGTCTTTCTCATCCGGTCGCCGCGCACCTCGGCGCCCTCCTGCTCGAGCGCGCGCATGATCAGGCGCATGCCCTTGACCGCCTCGTTCTCGACGGCGCTCTCGCTGATACCCAACCGCCGAGCGATTTCACGTTGCGGCAAACCCAGGACCTTTCGCAGCTCGAATACCCGCCGGCATCGTTCCGGCAAAGCTTGGATCAGGGCCTGCACCCTGAACAGTTCGCGACGCGCCGCCGCGGCCTGCTCGGGAGAAGGCTCATCTGAAGAGACGGACAGCGCCTCGATTTCCGTAACCGCTTCGATACGGACGACCTTGGCGCGCCGCTGCTTGTCGGTGAGCAGGTTGCGAACGATCTGGAAGAAGTAGCCGTCTGGGCTTTCGATCTGGTCGATGCTGCGCAGACCCACCAGCTTGGCATAGGCCTCCTGCATCAGGTCGTCGATCTCGTCGGGAGGGACGCGCGAGCGCCGCAGCCAGGCGCGGACGCCGGCTTCGTGCGGCATGATCTCCTGGGCGACCCATTGGACGATACGCTCGCGTTCGGACGTCACGGCGGCGAAGACTCTCGGCGGGAAACGTCACTAGGGACGGCGCGAGGCGGTCGCGTGTCAAGGATGCGACCGCCGTTCGATGACCATTTGTCGTGGAAATCATATATTTTCGTCACGAGCTCAAGGAAAGCCGTCGAGCGTCCGTCTTGACCCTTAGGGACGCCGGGAATTCACCCGCGCCTAGAGGGGTTTATCAAGATGATCGGCAAATCGGGTCACTTCAGAGCAGGGCTCATGGCGTCCATCGCGGTGTCGGCCTTGGCCTTCTCGCAAGCGGCGCAAGCCCGGGAAGCCGACGCCCCGGCCGCGACCGCCGACAAGGCCACGACCGTCGACACGGTTGTCGTCACCGGCACCCGCATCCGTCGCCCGAACGCCCAATCCGCCGCGCCGATCGTCACGATGGACAAGCAGGAGCTTCAGTTCCAGGGCGTGATGAACATCGAGGACGCCCTCAACCGCCTTCCGCAGGTCCGCGCCGACAACAACCAGTTCGGCGCCGGCTTCGACAACGGCGGCCAGGCCAAGGTCAACCTGCGCCGACTGGGCAACCAGCGCACCCTGGTGCTGCTGGACGGCGAGCGCCTGCTGCCCGTCCAGGCCATCGACCTGAACATCGTGCCGGTTGCCCTGATCTCGCGCGTCGACGTGCTCTCGGGCGGCGCATCCTCGACCTATGGTTCCGACGCCGTGGCCGGCGTGGTCAATTTCGTGCTGAACAAGAAGTTCGACGGCGTGCAGGTCAACGCCTCCTATAGCTTCTTCCAGCACACCAATGACGACATGGCGGTGCGGAACCTGATCTCGCAGTATCCGAACTTCCCGGTGCCGCCGCAGCACGTCACCGACGGCGGCCGCTACGACGTCAACTTCGCGGCCGGCAAGAACTTCGCCGACGGCGCCGGCAACATCAGCATCTT
This sequence comes from uncultured Caulobacter sp., assembly GCA_966211605.1. Lineage (GTDB taxonomy): Bacteria > Pseudomonadota > Alphaproteobacteria > Caulobacterales > Caulobacteraceae > Caulobacter. The sequence continues at coordinate 992 of CBIHOB010000038.1, read as the reverse complement.
CGCCGACTATCGCGACCAGAAGCCGGTGAAGTGGAGCGCCCGCGACTACTCGTCGTGCCGGGTCGTGGCCACCACCACGGCGCTGTCATGCTCGGCCAACACCAGCTACACCCCCTACGGCCGCTTCGACATCACCAGCGGTCAGCGCGCCGGCACGGGCTACTTCATCAACAAGGACGGCAGCCAGAGCTTCGTTTCGACCGCCAACGCCAACGACTACGCCAGCAACACCCGCAAGGACTGGAACTTCATCCGTTCCGACAAGCGGTTCACCGGCGGCCTGTTCGCCAACTATCGCTTCAGCGACGCGCTCGAGGCCTACGCCAATCTGCTGGTGATGCGCGACGTCTCGATCGAGCAGCAGTCGGGCGCCTACGGCCAGTCGCTCAGCATCAACTGCAACAACCCGTTCCTGTCGGCCAGCCAGGCCCAGAGCCTGTGCGGCACGGCGGCCGGCACCGGCGCCCTGGTCAATGCCGACTACTATCTGCTGCAGGAAGGCCCGGGCAGCATTCCGGTCCAGAACCGCATCGTCAATCAGGACTACCGCTTCAGCGGCGGCGTGAAGGGCGACCTGTTCGACGGCTGGCACTACGACGTCAACTTCATCGCCTCGCGCGTAGAGAACACGCTGTCCGACCGCAACGAGATCAACGGCGACCGCTTCGCGCGCACCGTGAACGTCGTCAACGTCAATGGTGCGCCGACCTGCCAATCGGTGGTCGACAAGACCGACACCAACTGCGTGGCGGCCAACATCTTCCAGGCCAACAAGATCGACGCGAAGGTCTATCCGTACGTCTACGACAACTACCGCTGGACCAATGTCGTCGAGCAGCGCGACGTCACGATCAACCTGGCCGGTGACCTGGGCCAGTACGGCATCAAGAGCCCGTGGGCCAGCGAAGGCGTCGCCGTGGCCGTGGGCGGCGAGTATCGCCGCGAGAGCCTGAAGGTCCTCGCCGACCAGGCGACCATCGACTACGAGGGCT
>CBIHOB010000037.1:0-48195 GCA_966211605.1 uncultured Caulobacter sp. | reverse complement strand
TCACCTCTGGCGCGCCCGAAGCGCCTGAAACCGGCGTCAGCCTCTCGGACTACGTACCCTATCGCCTGGCCACGGCCTCGGCGGCGGTCAGCCGGCTGATCGCCCGGGCCTATGAGGACCGTTTCGGCCTGACCATCCCGCAATGGCGGCTGATGTCGGTGCTGGCCGAGGGCAGCCTGACCCAGCACACCGCCGTCACCCGCACGGCGATGGACAAGGTGCGGGTCAGCCGCGCGGCCCAGGAGCTGGTCGTTCGTCGCCTGGTGGCCCGGACCACGGTCCGCTCGGACCGCCGCTCGCACACCCTGGAGCTGACGGCCGCCGGCCGCCGCCTGTTCGCCGAGATCGCCCCCCTGGCTCTGGCCTATGAGGCGACCTTGCTGGCCGGCCTGGCGCCGAATGAGGTGGCGATGTTCAAGCGCCTGCTCGACCACCTGGAGACCGCCGCCATCCAGCTGACCGGCGGTGAGACGATCGCGCCTCGCCCGGACGGTTCGCCCGACGGTTCGGTCGAAGCCGAGTAAGCCTCTTCGCGAGACTGGAATTCGGTTTCGACCCCTGCTAGGAAGACCACCCTTCGCGGTGACGCGAAGCCTGCGGGCGTGGTGAAACTGGTAGACGCGCCGGACTCAAAATCCGGTTCCGAAAGGAGTGTCGGTTCGACCCCGACCGCCCGCACCAACTCTCTTCTTCAAGATGGCCTACGGCTGATCGGTCGCCTGGACCCGTTGGATCAGGCCGCGCAGCAGGCCACGGCCCTTTATCCAGGCCCCGTGGCCGCTGTCGACATTGATGTGTCCCGCCCGGCCCAGGTCGACGAACTCGGAGCCCCAGCCGCGGGCGAAGGCCTCGGCGCGGTCGATCTCGACATAGGGGTCGTTGCGGCTGGCCACGACCAGACTGGGAAACGGCAGGCGCTGGCGCGGGATGGGCGAAAAGCCGACCAGCAGGCGGCCGGCGGGCCCCTCGCGATTGACGTCGGCCGGCGCCACCAGCATCGCCCCGCCGACGCCGCGTCCGCCGGTGACCTGGGCGAAGTGGGAGACCAGGGCGCAGCCCAGGCTGTGGGCGACCAGGATGGCGCCGGGGCGCTGGCGGACGGCCTCGGCTAGGCTGATCATCCAGTCGCCCAGCAGGGGGCGCTCCCAATCCTGCTGCTCGACCCGCTCGGCGTTCGGCAGCTCGCGCTGCCAGTGGCTCTGCCAATGGTCGGGACCGGAATTGTAGAGTCCCGGCACGATCAGGATCGGCGGATCCTCGCGGTCGCCGCGATAGGGCTGGGCGGGTGCGAAGGCGGAGGAGGGAGGCATCATCATGCGGAACTCGATGGGCTTGGCCGTCGAGATGCTGATGCCCGCTCCTGTCGCCCGCCTCAATTCATATCAATTGGATAGAGATTGAGAAAAGCTGGGGCAAGAGGGCGGTCTCGCCCCAGCGGAACGGGTCGTTTCGAGGCTAACCGATCTTGTCGCCGCGATGCAGCGGGTCGGGCAACGGATCGCCTTGCTTCACGAACTGCAGCGACACCGAATTGATGCAGTAGCGCAGGCGCGTCGGAGCCGGGCCGTCGGGGAAGACGTGGCCCTGGTGGCTGTCGCAACGGGCGCAGCGCGTCTCGATGCGGACCATGCCGTACGACGTGTCGCGCACGCCGACCACGTGGTCCTCGGCGAACGGAGCGTAGAAGCTGGGCCAGCCCGTGCCGCTCTCGAACTTGGTCTCGTGCTTGAACAGCGGCAGGCCGCACAGGCGGCAGGCGTAGACGCCGGGGTTTTTCTCGCCCAGCAAGCCGCCGCAGAACGGGGCCTCCGTACCGTGATGCAGGAGGACGCGGGCCTCCTCGGCCGTCAGGTCGGCCTCCAGGCGTTCGCGTTCCGGCTCCGTCGGCGGCGTGAGGTCGAAACCGGCGGTTGAAAGGGTGGCTGCGTCTGTCATGACTGCCAATGTAGGCGCTCGAGCGCCCGTTCGATAGGACCCAGGAGTTTCCCATGACCGTCGCCGTCGCATTCCTGCAGCCGGGCTGGGCCGATTGGGAGGCCGGCGGGGTGCTGGCGCTGTTGCGAGAATATCTGAAGGTCCAGATCGAGATCGCCACGCCGACCGGCGATCCCGAGACCTCGATCGGCGGGGTGCTGGCGGCGGCCGACTACCGCTTCGATGATCCCGTGCTGAGCGACGCCGACGTCTTCATCCTGATCGGCAGCGATGCGTGGAACGAGGGCGAGAACCCGGCGATCAGCGCGCTGATCCGCCAGGCCTTCGCCGACGGCAAGCCGGTCGCCGGCATCTGCGCCGGGACGACAGCCCTGGCGCGCGCGGGGCTGTTCGACGGGCGCAAGCACACCTCGAACGGGAAGGAATGGCTGGAAGGCGTCGCGCCCGGCTATGCGGGGGCCGACCACTATGTGGACAGCGCCAAAGCGGTGACCGACGGCAAGCTGGTCAGCGCCTCGGGCCTGGCCCCCGTGACCTTCGCCGCCGCCGTCGCCCGCCTGATCGCACCGGAGCAGGAAGAGCTGATCGCGGGCTATGTGGCGATGTTCGCCCGCGAGTTCTCGGAAGGCTGAGCTACCTCAGCGCCGCCACGCCGACGCGGGCGACGATCCCGTCCTGGGCGGCCGAGCCGCCCGAGACGCCGATCGCGCCGACGATCTTGCCGTCGACCAGCAGCAACTCGCCGCCCTCGACCGCCGTCGCGCCGGTGAAGATCGCGTTCAGCGTCCCGGCCTTGACCGCTTCCTGGAAGTAGGACGACGGGCGGCGGAAGTTGGCCGCCGTCTGGGCCTTCTTCAGGGCCACCTCGTTCGAGCCGTACTGCGTCCCATCCATCTTCTGGAACAGGACGGGCTGGCCGTTCGACTCCAGAACCACGATGACCATGCTCCAGCCATTCTTGCGGGCCTCGACCTCGGCGGCGGCGACCACGGTCTTGGCTTCGGCCAGGGTGATCACACGAGCGGAGTAGGGCGGCTGCGGCGCAGGCGCCGGGGCGGACGCTGGAGCGGCCGTCTGGGCCAAGGCCGAACCGCCGCCCAAGGTCAGGCCGGCCGCGATCAGGGCGAGGGTTTTTCTCATGGCAGCACGACCTCGTCGTTCAGGGCGGTGTTCTGGGGTTGGGCCGAGACGATCCGGACGCGCAGGCCCTGGGCCTTTACGCCCGCCGGGATCTTCAGCTTCACCGAGGCGGTCTTGGGTAGCAAGTCGCGCGGCGCCTTTAGCGCCGGAATAGCGGCGCTATTCAGCACCTGGCCCGAGGCGTCGACCAGCTCCAGCTTGGCGGCCTGGGTGTCCTGGGCGCCCAGGCTGTGGACCTTGGCGGTGATGGCCGAGCCCTTCACGACCACATCGCCGCGGCCGATGCCCAGATCCGCGCGCTTGGCCGGATCGTCGCCCGCCGTGACCCGTTTCATGTCGATGACCGTCGTCTGGCGCGGGGCCAGGGTGACCTTGGTTCCCAGGCTGCGCTCGAAGGCGACCGAACGGGTGGCGCCGGCGCCGTCGATAGCGTCGTCGCCGCTGGCGTCGAGGCCTTCGGCCAGGCTCCACTGGCCGGGCGCGACGTTCCAGCCGGTCATGGTCGCCGTCACCGGCTTGTCGGTCCGGTTATAGGCGATGACCTTGAAGCTGGTCTTGGTCGCGTCCTTGACCAGCAGCGCCACGTCCGCGCCGTCGGCGTTGTCGAAGCGCCAGGACACGACATGGCCCGGAGTCATCTGGCCGCGCTTGTTCGCGATGCCGCCCAAGCGCGAGCGTTGCAGGATGTCGGACGGCAGTTCCACACGGTCGGACCACCAGTGGCCCTCGGTGTGCATGTACATGTGCTGGGCGTTCCACTGGATCTCATCGGCATAGAGGTCCTCGAGGAAGCTCTTGTCGCCGGTCAGGGTCCAGGCGCTGTAGCGCTCCAGGGCGCCGCCCTTCTTGGCCGCAGCGAGGATCTGATCCTTGTTGGCCTCGCCCAGCTTCAGTTCGGCCAGGGCGTTGTCGTTGAGGCTGCCCAGCGACTTGATGCCGGCCTTGGAGATCCGCCACCTGATCGGGGCCAGGTACTTGGCGTCGCCGGTCAGGCGATAGGCGGCCCAGAAGATCTGGAACGGACCGTCCGCGCCCGAGCCTTGCAGCACCGTGCCGCCGCGCTCGGCGTCGGTGCGCCAGTTGATCTCGTTGGGATACGAGCCGTCCTTCTGGCTGACGTGGGCCAGATAGCCGTCCGCCAGGCCGATAACGGTGTCGCGGGCGGTGGGGTCGCCGTTGTAGTCGCTGATCAGGATCGAGGGGTGGACCACGCCAAACGAATACGGCTTCTGCCACTCCCACGGACCCTCGCGGTACGAGATCTTGCCGCTGTACCAGTTGGTGTTGAAGTGGACGTGGCCGGCCGGGTTCTTGTCGATCACCCGGGGCAGGGCCTTCACCGTCGTGAACAGGCGCTCGACCGCCAGCGGGTCGCCGTAGTTGACGTACATCGCTTCCGAATTGGAGTTGATGCCTTCCTCGTAGGCGTGCAGCTCGTCCGTCACGATGGTCGAGAGGCCATCGGTGAACATGCCGTTCCTGTAGACTGCGTCGGTCAGGCGATTCAGCGAGTGGGTCAGCTTTTCGGGCTGGACGCCCATCAGCGCCACGCCCGGCCACTGCTGCAAAAGGTCGGTGTCGTCCGAGAGGCCGCCGCCGAAGTCGCCGTAGTCGGCCTGGCGTTCATCGATCCACCAGTTGATGAACTTCGACACCAGCTTCAGGTCTTCGGTCTGGCGGAAGGCCCACAGCGGCGTGTCGTCCGTCGGCTTGGGCTGGTCGAAGGCCGGCCAGCCCTGGCTGCCATAGGTGATGTCGCCCCAGTACTCGCGGGCGATCTGGTTGTCGGGGTCGACCTTCAGCAGGTCGGTGATGTCGGCGTACAGGCGGCGATACAGGCCCTGGCGCTTGGAGGTGGTGTGCTCCTCGACCAGGAAGGCCCAGTTGTCCTTCACCTGGTTCAGGCGGTCGGCGATGTGCTCGACCTTGGCCTTGTCGCGGTCCTTGAGCACCAGACGGATCTTGGCGCCGTCCAGGGCCTTGGGTCCGAAGTCGGCGCTGTCGGCGGCGATGGTCAAGTACAGGCTGTCGGCCGTCAGGATGCGGTCGCGCAGGTCCAGCCACACGGTGCGGGCCTCGCCGGCCTTCACCGAGACGCTGACGTCGATCATGTTGCGGCCCGGCCAGATCGGGTCCTTCACCTGGATGTTCAGTGGGATGACCGTCCCCGCCGCGCCGGGCAGGGCGGGAATGTCGATGGCCACGCCGTCCAGGCCGTCGCGGGCGTTTTCCCAGCCATAGGCCCAGTTGCGGGCCAGCGGCTTGGCCGCCGGGGCGTCGCCGAAGCCCGACGGGATCAGCACGTGGACGATCGGCAGGCCCGGCGTGGTCAGGTCGGCGGCGGGACGCGGGCGGGATGGCGCGGCGTCGGGGATGGCCACCACCGTGGCCCGCTCGCCCGCCGGATGGCGCCCGGCGATGTAGGCGTTGAGATCCGCCAGGTTCAGATAGTCCGGCGCCACGTCGGCGCGGACCGTGTAGGACATCTTGAAGGCGCCCTTTGGCTCGGCCCCGGCCGAGACGTTGTAGGCCCAGATCTCCTGGATCGGGGCCTCCTGAGCCACGTTGGTGAAGGTCAGGACGCCGCCCTGCAGCGGTTTGGCCAGGGGCGTGACGGTGCGGGCCTGGTCCTTGGCGCGGGTGGCGACGCTGGCGCCCTTGTCGCCCGCCTTGGCCGACCACGAGAGATCGCCATAGGCCGGGCCCTGGATCTCAAGGCGGTTGATCGGCTCGTCGGGCAGGGTCAGGGTCAGCGCCTTGCCGCCGTCGACATAGACGTTCCAGTCAGGCAGCTGGAAGTAGTCATCACGGCCGGGGAGGCGCGAGCGGTTGTAGACGCCGGGCCAGGTGGTCTCCTGGATGCCATCGTTGGCGCGCCACATCCATTCCTTGATGTCCTTGGCGTCGGCGAACTCGACCTTGCGGATCGTGGTCTTGGCGTCGGTCAGCACGGGCGGGGCGGCGAGGTTCCAGCCGTAGCGCTGCTTCCAGGCGGCATGGACGGCGGGATCGGCGAGCGTGGGAACCGGCGCCGCGGCGGCTGGGGCCTCGTTGCGGGCCAGGGCTGCGATGGCGTCGGCCGCCAGCGGGCGATCGTAGACGCGCAGCTCGTCCAGGTCGCCGCCGCGCGTGAAGTTGTAGCGGCTCTGCACCTGGTGCGGGGCGATCACGCGGCCGGCGACGCCGAACTGGTCCAGACCCGCGTCATAGACCGCCTTGCGCTCGGTCTTGGCGGCCGGCTTGCCGTCGACGAACAGCTGGACGCCCGTGGTCTCGTCCCAGGTGAAGGCCAGGTGCGTCCAGGCGTCGGCGGCCGGGTTCTTGTCGATCTTGAACGAGACGCGGGTGCGCGCCAGGCCATTGTCGGTGACGAAGGCGTCGAAGCCGTGGCCGTTCCAGTCGATGCGCAGGAACGCCATGTCCCAGCTGGAGTGGTCCGCATAGCCCACGCGGAAGATCACGAACGGCGCGACGCCGACCGGGTAGCCCGAGCGCCAGAAGAACGACAGCGTGCCCCGCTGGGCCTGGATGTTCCCGGGTGCGTTCCACGAGACGATGCCGTCGTCTTCGGCGTGGAAACCCTGGCCGGCCTTGCCGTCGGCGATCGGCGTGACCTTGTCGGCGAAGTTGGGGATGGGATCGCCCGCAGCGACGTCGGCGACCAGGCCCTTGTCGCCCGACACTTTGAACAGCAGCGCCGGCTCAGAGGTCTGCGCTGCAACCGCCGCGTTGGCCAGGATCAGCGCGCAGGCCGAACCCAGGAAAATCGCCTTCATGTGAACCGTCTCCATCCCGATGGCGGACATCGCGGCCCTTGGTAACCGGTGTCATGCCTGGTCGTTGGTGTAGCGCCGTAAGGGCATGCTTGCAAACCCGGGAGGGCCTGATAGGCCATGCTGCAAAGCACAAAAATCATGGGCGGAATTGCCATGTTCTCGAAGATCCTGATCGCCAATCGTGGCGAGATCGCCGTGCGGGTGATCAAGACGTGCCGCCGGCTGGGGATCAAGACGGTGGTCGTCTATTCCGATGCCGACGCCGGCAGCCTGGCCGTCGAAATGGCCGACGAGACCGTGCATATCGGCGCGTCGCCGGCCGCCCAAAGCTATCTCGTCGCCGACAAGATCATCGCCGCCTGCAAGCAGACGGGTGCGGAGGCCGTGCATCCGGGCTTCGGCTTCCTGTCCGAGAACGCCGGCTTCGCCCAGCGCTGCGCCGACGAGGGCATCGTCTTCATCGGCCCCAACCCCGGCGCCATCCAGGCCATGGGCGACAAGATCGAGAGCAAGAAGTTCGCCCAGAAGGCCGGCGTCAGTTGCGTGCCCGGCCACATCGGCGAGATCGCCGACACAGCCGAGGCGGTGAAGATCGCCGAGCAGATCGGCTATCCGGTGATGATCAAGGCCTCGGCCGGCGGCGGCGGCAAGGGCATTCGCGTCGCCTGGACCCGCCAGGACGTCGAGGAGGGCTTCCCGGCCGTGCGCGCCGAGGCCAAGGCCAGCTTTGGCGACGACCGGATCTTCATCGAGAAGTTCATCGAAAGCCCGCGCCACATCGAGATCCAGGTGCTGGGCGACAAGCACGGCAACGTCGTCCACCTGTTCGAGCGCGAGTGCTCGATCCAGCGCCGCAACCAGAAGGTCATCGAGGAAGCCCCGTCGCCGCTGCTGGACGAGGCGACCCGCGCGGCCATGGGCGCCCAGGCCGTCGCCCTGGCCAAGGCCGTAAACTATGACTCGGCTGGCACGGTCGAGTTCGTGGCTGGCCAGGACAAGAGCTTCTTCTTCCTGGAGATGAACACCCGCCTGCAGGTCGAGCACCCGGTGACCGAGCTGATCACCGGCCTGGACCTGGTCGAGCAGATGATCCGCAGCGCCTGGGGCGAGGCGCTGTCGTTCAGGCAGGATGACCTGAAGATCAACGGTTGGGCGATCGAGAGCCGGATTTACGCCGAGGATCCCTACCGCAAGTTCCTGCCCAGCATCGGCCGCCTGGTCCGCTACGATCCGCCGGCGGAGGGGCGCCAGACGGGCTATACGATCCGCAACGACGCCGGCGTCCGCGAGGGCGACGAGATCTCAATGTACTACGATCCGATGATCTCGAAGCTGTGCAGCTGGGCCCCGACCCGGATCGCGGCGATCGACGGCATGGGCCGGGCGCTGGAGGATTTCCACATCGAGGGTCTTGGCCAGAACATCCCGTTCCTGGCCGCCGTGATGGACCAGACGCGCTTCCGATCGGGCAAGCTGGCGACCAGCTACATCAAGGACGAGTTCCCTGACGGCTTTCACGGGACCGAACCCACGGCCGAGCAACTGGACATCCTGACTGCTGTCGGCGCGGCCATGCAGCGGGTCTACGCCGCGCGGGCCCGCAGCCATGCCTCGGGCCTGGTCGCCGCGCCGCGCTCGGACTGGGTGGTCGCGGTCGGCCAGGCCAAGCGTCCTGTGCGGGTGAGCGGGGAGGGCGACGTCGCCATCGACCTGCTGGACGAGAACCGCACCCTGACCTTGACCGACATCGACTGGCGCCCCGGCAAGCCGGTGTTCAAAGCCGCCTTGAACGGCAAGGCCTTCACGGTCCAGGTCACGCCGGCCGCCGAGGGCTTCACGATCCGTCACCGCGCCGCCAAGGCCAGGGTGCTGGTGCTGACTCCGCGCTCGGCCGAGCTGCACGGCAAGCTGCCCGAGAAGCAAGCCGCCGACACCTCCAAGCTGGTGCTGTCGCCGATGCCGGGCCTCGTCGTGTCGATGGATGTCACGGCGGGCCAGCAGGTGCGCGAGGGCGAGGTCGTCTGCGTGCTCGAGGCGATGAAGATGCAGAACATCATCCGCGCCGAGCGGGACGGCGTGGTGAAGGCCGTCAACGCCAAGGGCGGCGACCCGGTGGCTGCCGACGAGGTGCTGGTGGAGTTCGCCTAGACCAAGGCCTAGATTGCCCGTGAGGCGTCAGTCGAGTCGGAGCCGAGGTGAGATGAGCGATCGTAGCGAATGGGCGGAGCTGTTCCTGTCGTCCAACGGCAGGCTGGCGCGCACGCCGTTCCTGATCGCGGCCGGCATTCTTATCGGCGTGGCGGTGTTCTTCGAGGCCTTCGGCTCGACCGTCCACCTGCTGCTGGGCTGGCTGGTCTATCCCGCTCTGCTGTTCTCGGGCGCCTGCGTGCTGTCCAAGCGTCTGCACGACCGAGGCCGCTCGGGCTGGTGGGCGCTGCTGATCCTGGTGGCCCTGGTCGCGGTCTGGCCGCAGCCCGAGCATTTCCTGGACTTCCTGTTCTCGCTGGTGATCGTCTGGACCGTCGTCGAGCTGGGCGTCATGGGCGGCGAGCAGGGCGCCAACCGCTATGGGCCCAACCCCCTGAAGACAGCCTCGGTCTCGATCTAGACCGGTGCGGCCGCGTCCTCGACCGGCCCGAACACCTTCGCAAAGCTGGCTCGCAGGGCCGCGTCCGCTTCGTCCAGGGTGACGGGCAAGCCCAGGTCCACCAGGCTGGTCACGCCGTGTTCGGTCTGGCCGCACGGCACGATGCCGGAAAAGTGGGACAGGTCCGGCTCCACGTTCAGGCTGATCCCGTGGAAGCTGACCCACTTGCGCAGCTTCACGCCGATGGCGGCGATCTTGTCCTCGCGGCTCCAGCCGGCGCCCTTGCGCTCGACCCAGACGCCGACCCGGCCGTCGCGCAGTTCGCCGGTGACGTTGAAGGCGGCCAGGGCGTCGATGATCCAGGCCTCCAGCGCGGCGACGAAGGCGCGCACGTCGCGGCCTCGCTTGGTCAGGTCCAGCATCACATAGGCCACCCGCTGGCCGGGTCCGTGATAGGTGAACTGCCCGCCGCGCCCGCTCTCGAACACCGGAAAGCGGTCCGGCTGGATCAGGTCGCTCGCCTTGGCCGAAACCCCCGCCGTGTAGAGCGGCGGATGCTCCAGCAGCCAGATCAGCTCGCCCGCCGTTCCCTCGCTGATGGCGGCGGCGCGGGCCTCCATGGCGGCAACGGCTGCCGGGTAGGGCACGTAGTCGGTCGAAACCGCCCACCCCACCGGCGTCGCGTCGTCGCGCCCCATATGCGGAAGCCCAGTGTTTTCAGCGTTTAACGGGAGAGCAAGCATACGGCCCTAATCTTGCAATCGAAGACGCGGCGGCCGGGTCGGTCGCGTGTGTCAGTTTCAGGGGCCTTACTTCGTGAGCCAGGTCAACGCCGTCAATGTCGAGATCTCCGTCCTGCTCGGGCGCTCGATCCTCCCCATGCAGCAACTGCTGCGCATGGGCCGCGGCGCGGTGATCCCGCTGGACGCCAAGACCAATGACGAGGTGTGGATCCTGGCCAACAACCATCCGATCGCCCGCGGCGAGATCCAGATCAGCGACGACCGCATCGCCATCCAGGTGACCCGCGCGGCCGACGTCTACGACTACATGGCGGGCGGGGCGTAATTCGCCGCGGGCCTGGTTTCGCCCACAGCGAAACTTCCGACTTCCCAAAGCCGATTCAGTTTGCTACCTGCCGCCCCTCACCACGAGCGGTCGTGGCGGAATTGGTAGACGCGCAGCGTTGAGGTCGCTGTGGGGCAACCCGTGGAAGTTCGAGTCTTCTCGACCGCACCAAGGTGAACTTGAATAGAGCGCTCCGGCGAAATCGGTTTCCGACTCGCTAGGGGCGCTCTAATCGTTTCAGGCCCTGATTTCGCCTCAGGGTCACATCAATCGGACACAGCGCCAACGAACCCAGCAGCTCTAGAGCTCAGGAGGCCCCCATGACCCGGGACACTGCCGAACTGACTGACGAAATGCTGGACGATCTCCCGCTGGCCCAAATTCCGTTCCCCAAGTCCGAAACGCCCGAGGAGCTGGAAGATCTCGCTCTCGGCGACGACTACGCCCTCAATCCCGAATATGTGGAAATGGTGGTCGACGCCGCCGACAGCGGCGACACCAAGCGCCTGCGCGAGTTGGTCGGCGCGCTGGAGCCGGCCGACGTCGCCGACCTGATGGCGTTCCTCACCGCGGACTACCGCGAGGAGGTCATTCCGCTGCTCGACCCCGAGGCGCTGGGCGAGATTATCTCGGAAATGGACGAGAACCTCCGCGAGGAGGTGCTGGAGGCCACGCCGTCCGTGACCCTGGCGCGGGCGCTGGAGGAGCTGGACACCGACGACGCCGCTGACGTCATCGACGATCTGGACGACACCAAGCGCTTCCAGGTGCTGGCCGCCATGGGCGAGACCGACCGCGCCGCCATCGAGACGACCCTGTCGTACGAGGACGAGACCGCTGGCCGCCTGATGCAGCGCGAGTTCCTGGCCGCGCCGGAGTTCTGGACCGTCGGCCAGACGATCGACCACGTGCGCGAGGCGGGAGAGGCGCTGCCCGAGCTGTTCTTCGACGTCTACGTGGTGGATCCGACCTACAAACCGGTCGGCGCGATTCCGATCAGCATCCTGCTGCGCAGCCGTCGCGACACGCCGCTCGCCGAGCTGATGGAGGCGGTCACCGAAATCCCCGTCGCGATGGACCAGGAAGAGGTCGCCTACATCTTCGACAAGTATCATCTGATCAGCGCCCCGGTCATCGAGGCGGGCGGGCGCCTGGTCGGCCAGATCACGGTCGACGACATCGTCGAGGTCATCCGCGACGAGGCCCAGGAAGACATCCTGGCCCTGGCCGGCGTGTCCGACGCGGGCCGGGACGCCTCGGTCGCCGAGATCGTCAAGTCTCGCCTGCCGTGGCTGATGCTGAACCTGGCCACCGCCACCGTGGCGGTCAGCGGCGTCGCGATCTTCCAGGCCGAGATCGCCCAGCTGGTCGCTCTGGCCATCCTGATGCCGATCGTTTCGTCCCTGGGCGGCAACGCCGGCACCCAGACCCTGGCCGTCGCGGTGCGCGCGCTGGCCAGCAAGGAGCTGACCCCGGCCAACGCCCGCCGCATCGTGCTGCGCGAGCTGTTGGTCGGCCTGGTCAACGGCCTGTGCCTGGCGCTGGTCATGGGCACGGCGACCTATCTGTTCTTCGGACCATCGGACCACCACGACAAGCTGGCGATCGTCGTTGGCGCGGCCCTGATCGCCAACATCTTCACCGCAGCCCTGGGCGGCATCCTGATGCCGCTGGCCCTGGAGAAGATGGGCCGCGACCCGGCGGTGTCGTCGTCGATCTTCGTGACCTTCCTGACCGACTTCACCGGCTTCTTTGCGGTGCTGCTGATCGCCTCGCTGCTGCTGCACTAGCGATTTCCCTGCCCGCCGGGAGAAAACTGGCGCCGACCTTGCGCCAGGAGACACGAACGCATCCGCGTCTGTCTCAAACTGGGTCAAACTAGGCGATGAAACCGCGTCATCAGGTCTCCCGGGCGGCCGTCGATCTCATCAAGAGATTCGAGGGCTACCGTCAGAAGGCCGCGAAGCTCCCCGACGGGCGCTGGACGGTCGGCTATGGCCACACCCTGACCGCTCGCGAGGGCGCATCCGTCTCGGAAAAGGACGCCGAGGCCCTGCTGCTGTACGACCTGATCTCGGTCGCGCACTCGGTCAACGAGCACACCTACGCGCCGCTGAACCAGAACCAGTTCGACTCGCTGGTCTGCTTCGCCTTCAACATCGGTCTCGAGAACTTCCTCCGCTCGGGCGTGCTGCGCCGGATCAACGAGGGCTCGCTGCTGCAAGCGGCGTGCGCGATGGAGATGTGGCGCAAGGCCGACTTCGAGGGCGAGCGGATCGTCATCGACGCCCTGGTCCGCCGCCGCGCGGCTGAAAAGACCCTGTTCCTGACGCCGGCCAATGGCGAATGGGTGCCCGCGCCCAGCCCGGTGCTGCGCCCCAAGGTCGACTACGACGCCAGCTGCGCGATCCCCAAGCAGACGCCGATGGCCGTCAACACCCGTACGGAGGGCGACCGCGTCGTCGCCGAGCGCGAGGAAGGCCTGCCGCTGAACGTCGTTGTCCCGGAAGAGGACGGTCCGACCGCCACCGAGCAGTCGGCCGCCGCCGTCAGCGCGCGCCTGGAAGCCATCCTGTCCGACGCGCCGGCCCCGACGTCGACCACGACCAAGCCGGTCGAGCCTCGCGAAGATCTGGGCCTGCCTGAACCGCCGGCCCCCGCTCAGCCGGCCGTGACCGAGCCTGAGCCCGTCCTGTTCCAGGATGCGCCGACCACGACGCCGATCGAGCCGGCGCCCGTTGAGCCGGCTCCGGCCGCGCCGGTCGAGTTCACGCCGTTCCGCCTGACGCCGCAGCCTGTCGAAGGCGAGGAAGTCGAAAAGCCCGCGCCGGTCGAGGCGTTCTCGCTCGCGCCCAAGCCGGCGCCCAGCGAGCCGACCCTGTTCGGCGCGCCGGCGGGCGGTTCGTCGGTCTTCAATCTGGGCGGCTTCTCGACCAGCGAAGAGGTCGACCTCCAGCCGATGGACGTGCCGCTGGTCGAGTCCGAGCAGCCGCGCTTTGGCAACACCAGCCTGCTGATCAGCCTGGGCATCCTGGGACTGGCCCTGTTCGGCGGCGGCGTGCTGTGGATCCTGACCGTGGCCGCCGGCTCGGACGGCTCGGTGAAGCTGTTCGGCTATGGCGCCAGCATGATCGGCGCGATCTGTTTCGTGGTTTCCGCTTATCTTTTGCTTCGCCGCCTTGCTGGCCCCGATATGGACGACGAAGAATAGTTTTCTTTGCTTCCCTCGGGGAATTTGAGCAAGAACGCCCGCAGGTCGCAAAGGCCGGCGGGCGTTTGTGCTAGGGAGGAAGCTATGACGACGAATTTCGCACCCTCGATGGATTTCGCGCTGGGCGAGACGGCCGACGCGATCCGCGAAACCACGGCCCGCTTCGCCGCCGACAAGATCGCGCCCCTGGCCGCCCGTATCGACGAAACCAACGCCTTTCCGCGCGAACTGTGGGTCCCGATGGGCGACCTGGGCCTGCATGGCGTCACGGTCGAGGAAGAGTTCGGGGGTCTAGGCCTCGGCTATCTCGAGCACGTGGTGGCGATGGAGGAGGTCTCCCGCGCCTCGGCCTCGGTGGGGCTCAGCTACGGCGCCCACTCGAACCTGTGCGTCAACCAGATCCGCCGCTGGGCCACGCCCGAGCAGAAGCAGCGCTACCTGCCCAAGCTGATCAGCGGCGAGCATGTCGGTTCGCTGGCGATGAGCGAGGCGGGTTCGGGTTCGGATGTCGTCTCGATGAAGCTGCGGGCCGAGCTGGTCGGCGACCGCTACGTCCTGAACGGTACGAAGTTCTGGATCACCAACGCCCCGCACGCCGACACCCTGGTGGTCTACGCCAAGACTGGCGAGGGGAGCCGCGGCATCACCGCCTTCATCATCGAGAAGGGCATGAAGGGCTTCAGCGTCTCCAAGAAGCTGGACAAGATGGGCATGCGCGGCAGCGACACCGCCGAGCTGGTGTTCGAGGACTGCGAGGTCCCGGAAGAGAACGTCATGGGCCCGGTCGGCGGCGGTGTCGGGGTGCTGATGAGCGGCCTGGACTACGAACGCGCCGTGCTCAGCGCCGGCCCGCTGGGCATCATGCAGGCCTGCCTCGATATCGTCCTGCCTTACGTCCGCGACCGCAAACAGTTTGGCCAGCCGATCGGCTCGTTCCAGCTGATGCAGGGCAAGATCGCGGACATGTACGTGGCCCTGAACTCGGCGCGGGCCTATGTCTATGCGGTGGCGCGCGCTTGCGACGCGGGCAAGACCACGCGCTTCGACGCGGCGGGCGCGATCCTGATGGCGTCCGAGAATGCGGTGAAGGTGGCGTTGGAGGCTATCCAGGCCCTGGGCGGGGCGGGCTACACCAAGGAGTGGCCGGTCGAGCGCCTGCTGCGCGACGCCAAGCTGTACGACATCGGCGCGGGCACCAATGAGATCCGCCGCTTCCTGATCGGCCGCGAGCTGATCGGGGGTTAGCCCCTTTTTTTGGACATGAAAAAGGGCCGTCCCGGCTGGGACGGCCCTTCCATCGTCGTGGCCGCTTTCGCAAACGGCGTGACTAGAACCTTTGGCGCTCAACGCCTCAAAGCCTGCCCGTTTTGGACCAGTCCAAAACGGATCAGCGGGCTTTGCTCAAAAGTCTGGAGCGTGGCAGGCGCCAAAACCGCTCACACTTTTGGCTGCCACGCTCTAGGCGGAGACCTCGCTCTTCAGACTCCAGGTCACGACTTGCGACCGCGGTTGGAGACAATGAGACACTGGATCACCTCCTTTCAGTAGTTGAACAACACAGACAGCATATGGGTCTGATCGCGCGATTGAAAAGAGGGAACCGCACGTGGCGCGACGTCGCAGCCGTGCGATGATCAGACCGCCAGCAATTTTAGGCCGACCAGGATGGCCGCCCACAGGACGAGGGTCGCGCCGATCGCGAGCGGGCGGTTGAAATTAAAGCGTCGGATACTGTGACCCGGGGCCGTCGGGCCGTTCGGGGCAAGATGAATGCGCGTGGGCATACCGCGTGAATCCTTCCCTAGTAGTCCCTCTGTCGGAGACCTGACTCAGACCGTATGATGAATCTTCGCGTATGAGAAGAATTCTTCACAGAAGCGCAGGTTGCATTACGGCGAATTGTCATCGCGGAAGGGACTCGCATGGCCAGCTGGGATCCGGACACCTACGCCCTCTATCGCCGATACCGCGAGCGGCCCGCCCTTGACCTGCTGATGGCCATCCCGCGCGACCTGGCGCCTCGCGAGATCTGGGACCTGGGTTGCGGCCTGGGCGAGCAGGCGGCCCTGCTGGCGGCGCGGCATCCGCAGGCGCGGGTGAGGGGGCTGGATTCCAGTCCGGAGATGCTGGCGCGGGCCAAGGCCCTGCCGGCCCGGGTCGAATGGATCCTGGGCGATATCGACACCTTCGCGCCCGACGCGCCAGCGGATCTGATCTTCACCAACGCCGCCTTGCAGTGGGTGGGCGACCACGCCCGGCTGATCCCCCGATTGGCCGAAAACCTCGCGCCCGGCGGCGTGCTGGCGGCGCAGATGCCGGTGGTCGACGGCCTGGGCTGGCGCGCCAGCCTGAGCGACATCGCCGCCGAGGGGCCCTGGGCCCGACGCCTCTCCGGCGTCGAGGGCGTGCGGGCGGCGAACGATCCTGAGGACTATTACGCCTGGCTGACGCCGTTCTGTCCCGACATCGACATCTGGACCACGACCTATCTGCACGCCCTGCACGGCCAGGACCCCATAGTCGACTGGACGATGGGTACGAGCCTCCGACCTTACCTCGACGCCTTGCCCGACGACGAGAAGAAACCGTTCCTCGACGCTTGGCGGGCGCGGTTGGCGCGGGACTATCCGCGTCGCGAGGACGGCGTGACGCTGTTCCCGTTCAAGCGGCTGTTCATCGTCGCGCGCCGGGGCTGACTCCCGCCCGTCGCTCGCTCAAGCTAGGCCTTCTCCGCAGTTCCGTGACTGGGGTGTGCAGGCCCTCCAGCGCGAAGCTCGCCGCCAGATAGCCGGCCTTCACCGCGGGCTCGAAGGCGCGCCAGTCGCGGATGTCGATGCCTTCCAGCTTGGGCGTGATGAGGACGTCAGTGGCCTCACGCGCGGCAGCCAGGTCGCGGCCGGTGGTCACCGTCGCCGCGCGCATCAGGAGGGCCACGATCGGCGGACCCTTGCGCCACTCGCCCGAGAGGACCCAGCTCCACAGCGAGGGCGGGCGGTCGACATCGTCGGCGGTGATGCTGCGGCCGCGCGTGACGTCGACCCCGACGATCGGGCCCAGTTGGAACGCGCGCATCACATCCGCCGGAAAATTCTTCATCACCGCCCCGTCGACCAGCACTTGGCCTCGCTCGGTGGCCGGCGGCAGCACGCCGGGCAGCGAGATCGAGGCCCGCAGCGCCGTCTGCAGGTCGCCGGTGCGGTGCAGCTGATAGGCGCCCGAGGTCAGGTTCGACGAGACGCAGAAGAACGGCAGCCACAGATCGCTGATGTCGACCGTGCCGAAATGTTCGTCGAGCCGCGCCTTGACCTTCTCGCCCCGGGTCATGGCGATCATCGGGAAGGCGATGTCGTCCAACGGGCTGGTGTCGACGAAGGCCTTGCGGATGCGGTGCTCCAGCTCGCCGTCGTCCCAGCCCATGGCGATGCCGGCCGCCACGATCGCGCCCATCGAGGCGCCGCCGACGAAGTCGATCGGGATGCCGCGTTCGCGCATCGCCTGGATCGCGCCGATGTGGGCATAGGCCCGCGCGCCGCCCCCCGAGAGGACCAGGCCGACGGACTGGCCGGTCAGCACCCGCGCCAGCCGCTGCATGTCGGCCAGGCCGTTCTCGCGCAGATGGAATAGGCGCGCGGCCTGGGTCGCGTCCATCCAGGCGGCCGAGCCGGTGGGCCGGCTCACCTTGGCCGATTGCAGCAGGATCAGGTCGACCAACCGCTGGGCCTGCAACGGTCCCGAGGCGTAGCTGGGGATGCTGGCCGGCGGTTCGCGGTCGCCGCGTCCGATCCGGAACAGGCGGTCCACCTGCCGGCCGACGACGTGCTTCCAGGCGGTCTCGTCGGCCTCGGCGACATAGAGGACGAAATCGTGCTCGCGCTCGACATTGCTGAACCATTCGGTCGGGGCCAGCAGGGATTCGCCGCCCTCGACCGTGACCGAATAGCCCAGGCCTTCGATGCAGCGGGCCAGGCGCTCGACGATCGGCCGGATCGCCGCGCCCGGTTCGACGGCGATGAAGCCGAACACCGACGGATCGCCGATCGCCGCGTGGGTCTGGGCCTGGCGGGCTCGGCGGATCATCAGCCGCGACAGCTCCAGCATCACGGTCGGATCGTGTTCGGCCGCCTCGAAGAAGTCGTCGCGCGGCAGGGACAGCACCTCGCTGTCGCGCAGGGAGACCATGCTGGCCGAGTGGGCCGTGCCGCCGACCAGGGCCATTTCGCCGGCCGGTTCGCCCGGGCGGATCACGCCCAGGAACTGCGGCTCCTGGCCCTCTTCCTTGCGAAAGGCGCCCAGGCGACCGGTCTTGAGAAAGAACAGCTGGTCCGCCGCCTCGCCAGGCTCGAACAGCGTCGCCCCGCCGGGCAGGGAAAACCAGGCGGCGGCCCCGGTCCGCCGCTCGCGGGCGAACAGGCGCGCCAGGGCCGAGTCGTCGGGCAGGGGCGTTTCCACGGCGCGGACGCTAACGCAGAGCGGCAGGCTTGACCACGGGGGCGCGTTTGAGCGCAACTGTTGCTCGCGAAGCCGAAATGTCCGAGAACGGTTTTGGCTCTGAATCTTCGCGTTCGGGGTCCAAAAAACTCCGACTTCCGGGCTAGGGTGGAAAAGGCTAAGCGTCGGTCATGCCGAAGTTGAACTCCGTTATCGACGCGTCCGCCGACGCCTTCGCCCGAAACGCGGCCCATAACCGCGCGCTTGTCGCCGAGCTGCGCGCAAAGGTCGCGGAGGCTGCGCTGGGCGGTCCCGAGAGCTCGCGCGAACGCCACGCCGCGCGAGGCAAGCTGCTGCCCCGCCAGCGCGTCGAGCGGCTGCTGGATCCCGGCTCGCCCTTCCTGGAAATCGGCCAGCTGGCCGCCTGCGACCTCTATGGCGGCGAGGCCCCGGGCGCCGGCATGATCTGCGGCATTGGCCGGGTGTCGGGCCGCGAGGTGATGATCGTGGCCAACGACGCCACGGTGAAGGGCGGCGCCTATTTCCCGATGACGGTGAAGAAGCATCTGCGCGCCCAGGAGATCGCCGCCCAGAACCGCCTGCCATGCGTCTATCTGGTCGACAGCGGCGGCGCGAACCTGCCGCACCAGGCCGAGGTCTTCCCCGATCGCGACCATTTCGGTCGCATCTTCTTCAACCAGGCGCGGATGAGCGCGGCGGGCATTCCGCAGATCGCCTGCGTCATGGGCTCGTGCACCGCCGGCGGGGCCTATGTGCCGGCGATGAGCGACGAGACCGTCATCGTCCGCAACCAGGGCACCATCTTCCTGGCTGGTCCGCCGCTGGTGAAGGCCGCCACGGGCGAGGTCATCTCGGCGGAGGAACTGGGCGGGGCCGAGACCCATGGCCGCCGCTCGGGCGTCGTCGACCACGTGGCCGAGAACGACGAGCACGCGCTGGAGATCGTCCGCGCGATCGTCGCCAATCTGAATACGACCAAGCCGGCGGAGCTGGTTCTCGCCGATCCGGAGCCGCCGCTGTACGATCCGGAGGAGCTGTACGGCATCGTCCCCACCGATGTCCGCGCGCCCTATGACGTGCGCGAGGTCATCGCCCGCATCGTGGACGGCAGCCGGTTCGACGAGTTCAAGGCGCTGTACGGCGCGACCCTGGTCTGCGGCTTCGCCCGCATCTGGGGACAGCCGGTGGCGATCCTGGCCAACAACGGCGTGCTGTTCAGCGAGAGCGCGCTGAAGGGCGCGCACTTCATCGAGCTGGCCTGCAAGCGCAAGATCCCGCTGGTGTTCCTGCAGAACATCTCGGGCTTCATGGTCGGCGGAAAGTACGAGGCCGGCGGCATCGCCAAGGACGGGGCCAAGCTGGTCACGGCCGTGGCCAGCGCGGAAGTGCCCAAGTTCACCGTCCTGATCGGCGGCAGCTTCGGGGCTGGCAACTACGGCATGTGCGGTCGCGCCTATTCTCCGCGCTTCCTGTTCACCTGGCCCAACAGCCGCATCTCGGTGATGGGCGGCGAGCAGGCCGCCAGCGTCCTGGCCACCGTCCACCGCGACGCCGCCAAGTGGACGCCCGAGGAGACGGAAGCCTTCAAGGCGCCGATCCGCCAGCGGTACGAGGATGAAGGCAATCCGTATCACGCCACGGCGAGGCTCTGGGACGACGGGATCATTGATCCGGCTCAAACCCGAGACGTCCTGGGTCTGGCCATCTCGGCCTCGTTGAATGCGCCGATCCCCGAGACCACCTTCGGCGTTTTCCGGATGTAACCCGCACGCAAGAGCAGAGGCCGCCATGACCAACCCGATCGCCGATCCCATCGTCGAGGTTCCGGACACCGACACGATGAGCCCGCTGGTTCATATCGACAGCACCCCCGAGGGCGCCGTGACGATCTGGATCAATCGGCCCGACAAGAAGAACGCCTTCGACGCGGCGACGATCGCCGCTCTGCGCGAGGCCTTCGAGACCCTGCACGGGGCCGAGGGGGTGCGGATCGTCTTCCTGCGCGGCGTCGGCGGGACGTTCAGCGCAGGCGCCGACCTGGAATGGATGGGCGCGGCCGTCGAGTGGGACGAGGATGACAATCGCGACGACGCCCTGGGTCTGGCCCACATGCTCCAGGCGCTGCACGACATCCCGGCCCTCACTGTCGCCCTGGTCGAAGGACCGGCCTATGGCGGCGGCGCGGGCCTGGTGGCCGCCTGCGACCATGCGCTGGCCCTGGTCGACGCCAAGTTCTCGTTCTCGGAGGTCAAGCTGGGCCTGACCCCGGCGACGATCAGCCCCTACGTCATCCAGGCGCTGGGGCCGCGTACGACCAAGCTGCTGTTCGCCACTGGCCGGGTGTTCGACGCCGACGACGCCTGGGGCTACGGCCTCGTGGACGAGGTGTTCGAGGACGTCGCCAGCCTGGAAGTCGCCCGCGACGCCCTGATCGAGGAGATGCTGCCCTGCGCCCCCGGGGCGATTGGCGACGCCAAGGCCCTGGTCAACGACTTTGCTGGCCAGAAAATCGACAGGGGGCTGATCGAGGAGAGCGCCAAGCGCATCGCCCGCCGCCGCGTGTCGGAAGAAGGACAAGAAGGCGTGCGCGCCTTCCTCGCCCGTCGTAAACCCTCCTGGGCTGAATAGATTCAACTAGGGGTGGGGCGTGGTCACAGGCGCGGAACTGGAAGCGGCGGCGGCGGACTCGGCGGGAGGGTTCGTCGGGCCAAGGAAGAAGCCGTTCACCCATAAGGGCGATCCCTGCAAGAATTGCGGGACGCCGCTCGAGGGCTGGTACTGCTATTCGTGCGGCCAGAACGCCGACACCCATCACCGGTCGATCCTGCATCTGATCTGGGAGGCCATCGAGGGGATGTTCCACCTCGATGGCCGCCTGGCCAACACCTTGCCGTTGCTGTTCTTCCGCCCCGGCAAACTGGCCAAGGACTACATGGAAGGCCGGATCGTGCGGCACGTGCCGCCGTTCCGCACGTTCCTGGTGGCCCTGCTGCTGTTCATCTTCGCCGCCGAGCACGCCATCCACGGCATCCGCCATCAGCAGGAGCTCAAGGAGGAGAAGGAAGCCGCAGAGCTCGCCACGCCGCAGGGCCGCAAGGCCAAGGCCGACGAGATCCGCAAGGAGGCCGCGGCCGACCGCCAGGAGCGTCTTCAGAGCGCCGCCGCCGAGCGCGACGAAGACCTGAAGGAGGCGGACGCCGACAAGGCCAAGGTCGCCGCCGAATACGCCGACGACGTGCAGAAAGCGCAGACGCGCTACGCCGAGCACATCGCCAAGGCCGATGCGCTGGAGAAGAACCCCAACGCCGGCGCCGAGGCCCTGGACCGGCTGCATAACCGCAGCGCCGACGCCGCCGCCCAGATCCGGGGGCTGGATTTCCAGAGCGCTGATAAGCTTGAGGCTGGCGCCAACAAATTGGCCGACGCCCAGATCGCGGGTCAGCACTTCAACATCGTCGGGCCCGACGCGAAGACCAAGGCCGCGATCGAGATCGAGGCGGCCAAACCGGGCCATTCGGGCAAGCATCGGTCGGGCGAGTGGCTCAAGGAGCGCATCGCCAAGGCGATCGAGAATCCCGACTACTACACCCTGGTGCTGTTCGGCTGGGCCCACCGCCTGGCGGTGCTGCTGCTGCCGATCATCGGTCTGTCCCTGGCCCTGGTCTATCTGAACAAGCGCCAGTACTTCATCTACGACCACCTGCTGGTCGCCACGAACCTCTTGTCGTTCTCGTTCCTGACCTGGGCGCTGGTCTTCGTGCTGCCCGGCGCGCTGGCCGGACCGTTCCTGCTGATCGTGCTGCTGTGGACGCCGATCAATCTCTTCCAGACGCTGCGCGGGGGCTATGGCTCCAGCATCGTCGGCGCCTTGTTCAAGACGCTGATCGTCTGGTCGATGACGGTCATCGCGTTCGCGTCGCTGCTCATCGCCCTGATGCTCTTCACCCTTTCCCAGATGTAGGTCCGTCCGCTTGCTCTCCTCCGTCCTGATCGCCAATCGCGGCGAGATCGCCCGACGCATCATCCGCACCGCCCGCGAACTGGGCGTGGCGACGATCGCCGTCTATTCGGAAGCCGACGCGAACGCCCCGTTCGTGCTGGAGGCCGACGCGGCGATCCTGATCGGTGCGGCTCCGGCCAAGGAGAGCTACCTGGATCCCAAGAAGATCCTGGCCGCCGCCAAGCAGATGGGCGCCGAGGCCGTCCACCCCGGCTACGGCTTCCTTTCCGAGAACGCCGATTTCGCCCAGAGCGTGATCGACGCGGGGCTGGTCTGGATCGGTCCTCCGCCCTCGGCGATCCGCGCCATGGGCCTGAAGGACGCCGCCAAGAAGGTCATGATCGACGCCGGCGTGCCCACGACGCCCGGCTATCTGGGCGACGACCAGTCGGTTGAACGGCTCACCGCCGAAGCGGCCAAGATCGGCTTCCCGGTGCTGATCAAGGCCGTGGCCGGCGGCGGCGGCAAAGGCATGCGCAAGGTCGACAAGGCCGACGACTTCGAGGCCGCCCTGGGCTCGTGCCGCCGCGAGGCCGCCGCCAGCTTCGGCGACGACCGCGTGCTCTTGGAAAAGTACGTCACCCGTCCCCGCCACATCGAGGTGCAGGTGTTCGGCGACCAGCACGGCAATGTCGTCCACCTGTTCGAGCGCGACTGCTCGCTGCAGCGCCGCCACCAGAAGGTCATCGAGGAGGCTCCGGCCCCCGGCATGGACGAGGCCACCCGCCAAGCCGTCTGCGCCGCCGCGGTGAAGGCCGCCCGGGCGGTGGGCTATGTCGGGGCCGGCACGGTCGAGTTCATCGCAGACGCCAGCGAAGGCCTGCGCGCCGACCGTATCTGGTTCATGGAAATGAACACCCGACTGCAGGTCGAGCATCCGGTCACCGAGATGGTCACCGGCCAGGACCTGGTCGAGTGGCAGCTGCTGGTCGCTTCTGGTGAACCGCTGCCGCTGGAGCAGGACGAAATAACTCTGGACGGCTGGGCCATGGAGGCCCGCCTCTATGCCGAAAACCCCGCCACCGGCTTCCTGCCCTCGACCGGGAAGCTGAAGCACTTCCGCCTGCCCGAAGGAGACGTTCGCGTCGACAGCGCGGTGGAAGAGGGCGGCGAGGTGACGCCCTTCTATGATCCGATGATCGCCAAGCTGATCGCCCACGGCGCCGACCGCGAAGACGCCGCCCGCCGCCTGGCCGAGGCCTGCGCCCTGGTCGAGGTTTGGCCCGTGAAGACCAACGCCGCCTTCCTGGCCAAGTGCGCCGGCCACCCCGACTTCGTGGATGGGGCGGTCGACACCGGCTTCATCGAGGCGCGGCTGGACGAGCTGACCGAACGGACCTTCAGCGACGAGCCGGCCATGGCCGCGATCGGCTGGCGGCTGGACAGCTTCCTGGAGGCCGAGGCCCGTCACGATCCGTGGGAGAGCGCGCCGTCCAAGCTGCTGGGCTTCCGGATGAACGCGGAGCGCGCGCCGATGCATCTGCCGATGTCGGCCGATGGCAGGGCCATGCCGCTGCGCGTGGCCCTACTGGGCGGCGGAACCGAAGACTGGTCCTGGGACATTCGCCACCAGGACGGCTCGACCTTCGACGAAGTCACGCGCCTGCCGACGACCTATGGCAAGGGCCCGATCCAGGTGTTCGAGGGCGGCGACGTCCAGGCCTTCGACTTCGAGGCCAAGATCGGCGGAGTGGGCGAGGGAGGGGCGTCGGACGGCGCGATCCTGTCGCCCATGCCGGGCAAGATCGTCTCCGTCGCCGTGGAGGCCGGCCAGGCTGTCGCCAAGGGGCAGGTCCTGCTGACGCTCGAGGCGATGAAGATGGAGCACGCCCTGGCCGCGCCGTTCGATGGGGTGGTGGCCGAGCTCTCCGTCAGTGCTGGCGGACAGGTCAGCGAAGGCGTGGTGCTGGCCCGCTTGGAGGCGCAAGCCTAACAGCCGGTAAAGCATAGTTCTTTCAACAGGACTTGACCGGCGAGGGTTTGATCGCCGAAGCTCCATCGTCGCAGGTCAAGAACGCGCTGCGGGTCAATCATTTTTGGAAATGATTAACCGCGAACCTTGGGTGTTCCTTAGGACTGATCTGCGAAAACCCTCCCATCAGTTTCGTTCTTCGGAACCAGTCAAAAAACGGGTGGGTAATGAAATTCTCGATCGCTCTCGCCGCGGGTGTCGCCGGCAGCTTCTTCGTCGCTCAGGCCGCGTCGGCCGCCGGCGGCTTCGAAGACCAGATGGGCCGCTGCCTGCAGCAGTTCGCCAACACCCGTGACGCCGCCCAGGTGATGCTGGAATGCAGCGCCGCCGACGGCAAGCTTTCGGACTGCAAGGTCGTGGACAACAGCGCCGCCGGCAAGGGCTTCGACAAGGCCGCCATGTGCATCGCCGAGAAGCTGCCGATGGGCGCCAAGACCGGCACCGTGAAGGTTCCCTTCCGCTTCCCGGGCGGCGCGTAAGCTTCGCACGCTCAAGCGTATCGAACAGAAGCCCCCGTCGACCCTGTCGACGGGGGTTTTGTCGTTCCGGTCTAGAGCAGGCTGCCTTGCGCCGGCCGGGCCCGGGGCGGCGCATCCTGGATCAGCCCGCGACGGCGCAGCTCGGTCTCGGCGCTGAAGCGGATGTTGACGTCGCGCTCCCTCGCCAGCGTCCGCAAAATCTCGTCGCCCAGCCGATCCCACGGCTTGCCGCGTTCGGACCCGACGGGCACGCGCGGCAGCAGGCCCGGCTCGTCGCTCCAGGCCAGCAACTGCGCCAGCGAGACGGCGTTCAGCATGTCGCGAAGATGGTGGGCGGTGACATAGGCGTCCGGCATCGCCCGGTGCGCCGGCAGGCCGATCTCGTGGATCAGCCCCTCGGGCATGCGCTGATAGCGCAGCATCTGGTTGGAGAAGCTGGTCAGGTGCGGCCAGAGCCGCAGGGCGCACTTCCACGTGCAGATCCAGGGCGCGCCGCCGGTGAACCTGGCCGTACAATAGCGCTGCTCGAAGGCCGCGCGATGGGCGGCCAGGGCTTGGACGCCGCCCTCCGGACGCAGGATCTCCGCCGCCAGGTCCTTCCAGAACGGCGCGCCGACCACGTCCGCGTCGCGGATGTGGTGGACGGCCATGGTCTCGGGCGGGATGGGGTGGCCGGGATTGACCAGCCGGGCCCCGCGCGCGTCGTCGACGCGCCAGCGGCCGTCCGGTCCTTGCACGACATCCTGCCAGCCGATCTCACAGACATCGTGCGGGCCGGCGCCTGCGGTCTCGAGGTCGATGACGCGGACGCGAAAGGCAGTCATGCCAGGATAATGGGGGCGGGACCGTCGCGATCCAAATGTCCGGCTACGTCCCATTACAGAACCGCCGCTGCGGACGGCCCCCCACAAGGCGTCCGTAACGGCGGTGTCGGGCCGGAGCCCGCGCGCCCCACAAGAACGCGACACCCATTCGACAACGCCATCACGCAAGGCGTCGATTGGTTTCGCCCGGCAAGCGAAACCAATTGAGGACCGGACATGCGGCGCGTGCGGAGTTGCCTTGACCTCCCCGCGCGCTATCTAGCGGCCATGGCTCTGCACATCATCAAGCTGGTCGTCGGTTGCGACACGGTCGAGGACCTCGTGGACTGGCACAGGCAAAGCGACCGTCCGTGGGTCATGCATACCCGCATGACGCCCAAGCGTATCGACGAGGTGCTGGACGGCGGCTCGCTGTATCGCGTGTTCAAGGGGCAGATCCTGTGCCGCCAAACGATCCTGGCCATCGACACGGTCGGGGAGGGGGTCAACCAGCGCTGCGAGGTGACGGTGGACCCGACCATCGTCCGGGTCGCGCCGCAGCCGCGCCGGGCTTTCCAGGGCTGGCGCTATCTCAAGCCCGAGGACGCGCCGCCGGACCTGACCGAGAGCGAAGCCGCCGACCTGCCGCCGGAGCTGGGCCGGCAGCTGCGCGAAATCGGAGCCTGGTAGCGCTCCCTCTGAACTTTAGGGCGTGACGTTAGCAAACCGGCAACCGAGACGGGTGTCATCTTGTCGCAGGGCATAGCGGAGGATGACGATGAAGGCCGGTTTCGCCGCCTTGGGCGTAGGGATGCTGTTCGTGGGCTTGATCGCCGGTCTGCTGATCGCCCTCAAGCCGATCTAGCGAGAGCATTTCCCGACGAAGCGGCCGCCGGTTCGTCGTCAGAAAGCGCGCTAAACAAAGGCTAGACCGCCATGTTGTCGATCAGCCGCGTGCTGCCCAGCCAGGCGGCGACCAGGATGCGGCCTTCAGCGGCGCCGAGCGGACCGGGGCCCAGTCGCGACAGATCGCCGGCCTCGCGCACTTCCACATAGTCCACCTGGCCAAAGCCGGCCGCCTGCAGGGCGGCCGTGGCCTTTTGCTCGGCCTCGTCGATGCGGCCGCCGGCGGCGACCTCGGCGGCGGCGGCCCTCATGGCGGCCGGCAGGGCCACGGCGGCGGCGCGCTCCTGCGCCGACAGATAGGCGTTGCGCGAGGACAGGGCCAGGCCGTCCTCGGCGCGGGCCGTCGGGGCGCCGATGATCTCGATGGAGATGTCCAGGTCGCGGGCCATCCGCCTGACCACCTGCAGTTGCTGGTAGTCCTTCTCGCCGAACACGGCGACGTCGGCCTGGCTCTGGTTGAACAGCTTGGCGACCACGGTCGCCACGCCGCCGAAGAACTGCGGCCGCGCGGCGCCTTCCAGCGGTTCGGAGACGCCCGACACCGAGACCGCCGTGGCGAAGCCGGGCGCATACATCTCGCCGCCGCCCGGCGCGAACAGCAGGTCGCAGCCGACAGAGGCCAGCTTCTCGACATCGGCGACCTCCCCGCGCGGATAGGCGTCGAAGTCCTCGTGCGGGGCGAACTGCTTGGGATTGACGAAGATGGTGGCGATCACCCGGTCGGCGTTCCGCTGGGCGATCTTGATCAGCGACAGGTGGCCCTCATGCAGGGCGCCCATGGTCGGGACCAGGGCCACGCGCTGGCCGGTCGCCTTCCAAGCGCGCACGTGCTGACGCATCTCGGCGACGGTGCGGACGATGGTCGGACTGCTCATTGCTGGGGGCTCCACGCGGACAGGCCCGGCTTATGGCCTCGTCGCCTGGCCAGGTCCACTATCCCTTGCGGGAGCCCCCGCTCTCAGGGGCTTGGGCGGGTGCGACAATTATGCCTGTGGATTGAACCGGTTGACCGGATGGGGCGCTGGTAACATCGTGTTAACCTTCAGTCCAAGGTCGCGCGAGTCGCGACGCATCAAGGATCGAACCATGGCCGAAACGCGCGTCATCGTCGTCGGCAACGAAAAGGGCGGGGCGGGCAAGTCCACGATCGCCGTCCACCTCGTCACGGCTCTGCTCTATGGCGGCGCCAAGGTCGCCGTGCTCGACCTGGACCTGCGCCAGCGCACCTCGGCTCGGTTCTTCGAGAACCGCCGCGCCTGGCTGGCCAGCAAGAAGCTGGAGCTGCCCGAACCCCTAGCCCTGAACCTCAGCGACAACGACATCGCCCTGGCCGAGAAGTCGGAGGACGAGCAGGTCGCCGGTTTCGAGGCTGCGTTCGCCAAGGGCCTGGCCGAGTGCGACTTCGTGCTGATCGACACGCCCGGCGGCGACAGCGCCATCACCCGCCTGGCGCATGGCCGCGCGGACCTGGTGGTCACGCCGATGAACGACAGCTTCGTCGACTTCGACATGCTGGGCACCGTCGATCCGGTGACGCTGGAGCTGACCAAGCCCAGTCTCTATTCGCTGACGGTCTGGGAAGGCCGCAAGCAGCGCGCCCTGTCGGGCCAGCGCCAGGCCATGGACTGGGTCGTGCTGCGCAACCGCCTGGCCACGACCGAGGCCCGGAACCGCAAGCGCCTGGAGGACCGTCTGACGGCCCTGGCCAAGCGGGTCGGCTTCCGCATCGGCCCCGGCCTGCGCGACCGCGTCATCTATCGTGAGCTGTTCCCGTTCGGCCTGACCATCGCGGACCTGTCGCCGCAGGTGCGTCCTGTGCCGGTGTCGCTGCAGCACCTGGCCGCCCGCCAGGAGCTGCGCGCCCTGATGCACAGCCTGGGCCTGGCCGCCTATTCGGGCGAGACCCTGCTGGCGGCGCAGTAGTCCACGGGTTACATGAATGACCAAGCGGGCGGCCGGGTAGGACCCTGCCGCCCGTTTTCGTGTTCGGAGTTCCGATGCTCTATCTGCTGCTGGGCGCAGCCATCCTCGTCTTCCTGCTCTGGCCGAAGGGCCGCGCCTTCTTCAAGGGCGACGGCTGGCGGGTGGGAGCGGGGGCGGCCTCGATCGCCGCCTTCGCCGGCGCGGCCTACGCCACCATCCGTGGCTCGTGGGGTACGGGGGTCGTGCTGGGCGTTATCGGCCTGTGGAGCGTCACCGAGGCCCGCCGCCGGCCTGTTGTCCGTCGCGAACTGGTCCAGCCGCCCAAGCCCGAGCTCAGCCTGTCCGAAGCCCGCGCCATCCTGGGCGTCGGCCCCGAGGCGACCCTGGCCGAGGTCAAGGCGGCCTATTCCCGTCTGATCCAGATGGCCCATCCCGACAAGGGCGGCACCGAAGGGCTGGCGGCCCAGCTCAACGCCGCGCGCGATCGTTTGATCAAGCGGCGTAGCTGAGCTAGGAGAGGGGCATGATCGACCGTGAACGCTTCTGGCGCCGCCGCTCGTCGGGCCAAACCTGCTCGGTATGACGCCCTGAACCCGGTTCAGAGCGAGCCGCCGCCTGCGGCTCTGATGCGTCATTCAGTTCGGACTATGATCACCCCATGACCACCCAGGACACCGACCGCGCCGCCAGTTGGGCCGCGCGCTACAGCGACCGCATGAGCCGCGTCCGCGCCAGCGAGATCCGCGAGCTGCTCAAGCTGCTGGACCAGCCCGACATCCTGTCGTTCGCCGGCGGCATTCCCGATCCCGGCCTGTTCCCGGCCGAGCAGATCCAGGCCGGCTATGACGCCATCCTGGCCGACCAGACCCTGTCGCGGCAGGCGCTGCAATACTCGGTCAGCGAGGGCTATCTGCCGCTGCGCCAGTGGATCGCCGAGCGCATGACCCGCGACGGCATGCCGTGTGAGCCGCACAACATCATGCTGACCGCCGGCTCGCAGCAGGCGCTTGATCTGATCGGCAAGCTGTTCATCAGCCCGGGCGACACGGTCGTGGTGGCTCGCCCGACCTATCTGGGCGCGCTGCAGGCCTTCAACGGCTACGAGCCGGCCTATCGCGACCTGCCCGAAGGGGCGCTGCGCGATCCGGCCGGCGCCGACCTGCCGGAGGGCGCGCTGGGCTATTTCGTGCCCGACTTCGCCAATCCGACCGGCGTCAGCCTGACCCTGAAGGAGCGCCAGGCGGCGCTGGCCCTGGCCGACCGCCTGGACATGACGCTGGTCGAGGACGCAGCCTATCGCGAGCTGCGCTTCAGCGGCGAGTCGACGCCGACCCTGCTGGGTCTCGACATCGACCGCTCGGGCAGCGTCGACAACGCCCGCACCCTGTTCCTGGGCACCCTGTCCAAAACCCTGTCGCCGGCCCTGCGCATCGGCTGGGTGTGCGGCCCAAAGGCGGTGATCGAGAAGCTCGTTCTGCTTAAGCAGGGCGCGGACCTGCATGTCTCGACGATCAACCAGATGGTCGCTCACCGCGCCGTGTCGGAAGGCTACGACCAGCACCTGCACCGCCTCCGCGGGGCCTATGGTCACAAGGCGCGCGTGATGCTGACCGCCCTGGAGCGGACCATGCCGCAGGGCGTGACCTGGTCGCGTCCCGAGGGCGGCATGTTCGTCTGGATCGATCTTCCCGAAGGGATCGACGGCGCCGCGCTTCTGGCCCGCGCCATCGAGGAGGAGCGCGTGGCTTTCGTGCCCGGCGCGCCCTTCTTCGCCGAGGTCCAGACGCCCAACGCCATCCGCCTCAGCTACTCCTTGCCTACCGACGAGCAGATCGAGGAAGGCGTGACGCGCTTGGCGCGCCTGATCGGGCGGGTGATCGCCAAGGACTAGAAAGAAGAGCCCCGGAAGGCCGGGCCTTCCGGGGCTCTTCTTTTTTCAGTCTGGTGCGTGCGGCCTACGGCGACAGCACCAGGCAGGGCACGCGCTTGGCCTTCAGGGCCGAGCAGGCGCCACGAGCGGCGTCTGAGGTCATGCCTTGGAACTGGGCGCGGAACGTGCCGCCAGCGCCTTCCACCGCGGCTTCGGCGTCGGCGACGGCCTTGGCGAAGCGGCCGCGCACCAACTTCAGCTGGTCGTTGGCCAGCGACTTGGACTTGAAAGCGCCAACTTGCACGGCCCATTCGCCCTTCGGCTTCTTCGAAGCCTTTTGCGGGGCGGGCTTGGCCTTGGCCGCTTCCTGGGCGCCGCGCAGGGTGGGGGAGACCTTCACCGGGCCCGGATTGCGCGGATTCTCGGTCAGGACGATGCGGAGACCAGCCTGGTCTCCATCGCCTTGCTCGACCGACGGACGCTCGATCGGACCCGAGGGCTCGTCCTCATAGATGTTCGCGGCGATCGAGGTGCGCTCACCGCGCGAACGGCGCTTCATCACGTCGAAGCCGGTCAGAAGCAGGTCTTCCATGTTGTTGTCGCGCCAGGCGGTCGACGGGCCGCCCAGGACCACGGCGATCAGGCGGCGGCCGTCCCGCACGGCCGAGCCGGCCAGGTTGAAGCCCGAGGCGTTGGTGTAGCCGGTCTTGAGGCCGTCGAAACCTTCCATGCTGTCCAGCAGGCGGTTGTGGCCCTTGATGTAATTGCCCCGGAAGTAGAAGCCCTTCACCGAGAAGTAGCTGTAGTACTGCGGGAAGTCGCGCATGGTGGCGCGCGACAGGATGGCCAGGTCGCGGGCCGTCGAGATCTGGCGACTGTCGGGCAGGCCCGAAGCGTTGACGAAGCGGCTGTTGCGCATGCCCAGCTCCTGACCGCGCAGGGTCATCAGGGCCGCGAAGCGCGACTCACTGCCGGCGAGTCGCTCGGCCATGGCCACGGCGACGTCGTTGGCGGATTTGACGGTCATGGCCTTGATGGCTTCGTCGACCGACAGGCTGTCGCCCGGCGAGATGCCGATCTTGGTCGGGGCCTGGGCCGCCGCGCGCGGCGACATGGTGATGCGGTCCGTCAGCTTCAGGCGGCCTTCGCTCAGCGCCTCGAAGGTCAGGTACAGGGTCATCACCTTGGTGACCGAGGCGGGGTAGCGGGGGCTGTCGGCCCGTTTGTCGTAAAGGACTTCGCCTGAATTGGCGTCGATCACGATCGCCGCGTACTTCGGCTCCTGAGCGTTCAGCTGCAGATACGGTATGGCCGCCGACGCAGGGGCCGGGGCGACCGCGCCGAACAGGCACGACAAAGCCAGGCCGGCGGCGGCGAGGAAGGAGCGGGCGGAGGTAAGCTTGGCGAACATCGAGCAGCGTCCGTCACTATGAACTGGGAAGCGGTTCGCACCGCTACACGCGTGACCAGTAGCATGACGGAAGCCGCCTTTCGCTAAAGTAAACAACTGGTGAGCGATCTTGCCGCAGGCGCGAAAAAATTAGCCGCGTGTTTCCAATGCTGCAGCTTCCGCGCAATGACCCTGCGTCATGGTGCGCTGCACAAATTTGTTGACTGCTGCACTGCAACATGAGAGAACCGCGGTGTTCCAAGCGCAGATGGAAGAGCTGCGGCTCAACCTCCGCCCCGCCCGTCTTCTTCCTCCCCAGGAGATTCCCATGGCCGCCGCCGAAACCCTGAAGACCACCGTCGAGCAATACACCGCCGCCTCGAACCAAGCGTTCAAGGATGGCGTCGAGAAGTCGCTGGCCGCTCTGGCCGAAGCCAACACCCACTCGAAGAAGAACCTGGAAGCCGTCGTCGCCTCGGTGACCGCCGCCACCAAGGGCGCCGAAGCCCTGGGCGCCCAGACCTTCGCCTATGGCAAGAAGGCCGCGGAAGACCAGGTCGCCGCCGCCAAGTCGCTGGCCGCCGCCAAGAGCGTCCAGGAAGCCGTCGAGCTGCAGACCGCCTGGGCCAAATCGGCCCTGGAAGCCTACATCGCCCAGGTCAGCAAGGCCTCGGAGATCGTCTCGGCTTCGATCAAGGACTCGGTGAAGCCGCTGAACGAACGCGTCAGCGCCGCCGTCGAGAAGTTCCAAGCCGCTCGCTAAGCGCTGCTTCGGACACGATATCGGAAAGCCCGGGCCTCGCGGCCCGGGCTTTTTTCTTTTGCGCCGTCCCTTGCCGCGTTAAGCATGCCCCACGAATTTGAGTGGAGCCGCGTGCATGTCGAAGGTCGAGGAACGTCTGAAGGCGCTTGGGATCGAGCTGCCCCAGCCGGTGGCGCCGGTGGCCAACTACGTGCCTTTCGTCCGCTCCGGGAACCTCGTCCACATCTCCGGTCAGATCTCGATCGCGGCGGACGGCGGGATCAAGGGGACCGTTGGCGTCGACGTCGATCTTGAGACCGCTCAAAGGGCCGCCCGTCTGTGCGGGATCAACCTGCTGGCCCAGATGAAGGCCGCCACGGACGGTGACTTGGACCGTGTGGTCCGCGTCGTGAAGCTGGGCGGCTTCGTCCAGGCCGGTCCCGATTTCATCGACATTCCCAAGGTGGTCAACGGCTGCTCCGACCTGATGGTCGAGGCGCTGGGCGACGCCGGTCGCCACGCCCGTTCGGCGGTAGGCGTCTACAAGCTGCCCCTCGGCTTCGCGGTTGAGGTGGATGCG
Source organism: uncultured Caulobacter sp. (assembly GCA_966211605.1). Lineage (GTDB taxonomy): Bacteria > Pseudomonadota > Alphaproteobacteria > Caulobacterales > Caulobacteraceae > Caulobacter. The sequence continues at coordinate 15,364 of CBIHOB010000037.1, read as the reverse complement.
GTGGTGGAGATCGCCTGATGCGCTCGCGCGAACGCCCCTCGACCGATGTCTTCGGCGAGGCGTGGGAGCGCCTGTTCGACCCGCCGGTGGCCCATCGCGGCCTCTGGGCCGCTGACGGCGCGCCGGAGAACAGCCTGGCCGCATTCCAGGCCGCCTGCGCCGGCGGCTACGGCATCGAGTTGGACGTCCAGTTGACGGCCGACGGTGAGGCGGTGGTCTTCCACGACGATCGCCTGGAGCGGATGACCGGCCGGGAAGGACGCCTGCGCGACCACACCGCCGCCGAACTCGGGACCTTCGCGCTGAAGGGAACCGACGAGACCATACCGACCCTCGCCGACACCCTGACCCTGATCGGCCATCGCGCCATGGTCTTCATCGAGCTGAAGACGCCCTTCGGCGATGTCGGCCCGCTGGAGAAGCGGGTCACCGAGGTGCTGGTCGATCACAACGGCCCGACCGCCGTGATCGGCTTCAATCCGTACTCGCACGCCTGGTTCGCCGACCATCATCCGCAGATCCTGCGCGGCCTGGACAGCTACAGCTGGAACGACGACAGCGCCCGCAAGCTGGCCCCCGAGATGCGCAAGTCGCTGGCGGCCCTGGAGCAGGTCGAGATCGCCCGGCCTGATTTCCTGGCCCTGGGCCTGGACATGTTGCCCAGCCCGCGCGCCGACCTATATCGCGCCAAGGGCATGCCGATCGTCGCCTGGACGGTCCGTTCGCCCGACCAGTGGGAAGGCGTGCGCGACCATTGCGACAACCTGATCTTCGAGGGCTTCACGGCGTGACCCCAGGCCCGGTGGGGGTCCAATCGGCGGTCCGCGTGCATCGCGATATCGCCGAGATCGGCAAGGACGCCTGGGACGCTTGCGCCGCCCCGACCGGCGATCCTTTCGTCTCGTACGACTTTCTGTCGATCCTGGAGGAAAGCGGATGCGTCTGCGCCCGCACGGGCTGGGCGCCGCATCACCTGACGGTCGAGGACGACAACGGCGTCGTGGCCGGTGTCATGCCGCTTTATCTCAAGTCCCATAGTCAGGGCGAATATGTCTTCGACCACGCCTGGGCCGATGCCTACGAGCGGGCCGGCGGGCGGTATTATCCTAAGCTGCAGTGCTCTTCGCCGTTCTCGCCGGTGACGGGCTCGCGGCTGATCACGCGGCCTGACGTCGACGTGGACGAGGGGCGTTCGGCTCTGCTTGGCGGGGCGCTGACCCTGTGCGACCGCTTAAGCGCCTCGTCGCTGCACGTGACCTTTCCGGTCGAAAGCGAGTGGGACTGGATGGGGCAGCGCGGCATGCTGCTGCGCCAGGACCAGCAGTATCACTGGGAGAACCAGGGTTACGCGACCTTCGACGACTTCCTGGCGGCCCTGTCGGCCAACCGGCGCAAGACGATCCGCCGCGAGCGTCGCGACGCCCAGGACGGGCTGGAGATCGTGGCCCTGTCCGGCGACGCGCTGACCGAGGAACACTGGGACGCGTTCTTCGCCTTCTACATGGACACGGGCGGGCGCAAGTGGGGGCGGCCGTACCTGAACCGCCGCTTCTTCTCGCTGCTGCACCAGCGGATGGCCGACAAGGTGCTCCTGATCCTGGCCCGGAGGCCGGGCGGCGACTGGATCGCCGGCGCGCTCAACCTGCTGGGCCGCGACTGCCTCTACGGCCGCCATTGGGGCTGCACGGAGGATGTGCCGTTCCTGCACTTCGAGCTCTGCTACTATCAGGCCATCGAGCACGCCATCAGGCTGGGCCTGCCGCGCGTAGAGGCCGGCGCCCAGGGGCAACACAAGATCGCCCGCGGCTATCTGCCCAGCGCCGTCTATTCCGCCCACTGGATCGCCGATCCGGCCCTTCGCGAGCCCGTCGCCCGCTATCTGGAGCGTGAGCGCGAGGCGGTCGAAAGCGACATGGCGATGCTGACGGAGGAGTTCTCGCCGTTCCGCCACGCGCCCGATCCGCCCCGCGACGCAGACTAGTGCAGCCGCACTTCGCCGACCTTGTCCTTGTAGTCCTTCTTCGGGTCGGCCCCGAGCATCATCTTGACCCCGGCGAACAGACTGTTCTCGTTCAGCCAGATCTGGGCGTCGGCCGGCTCGAAGCGCAGCAGGCGCAGCTTCGGGTCGTCCTTGCCCTCGTACCAGGCGGCGATGAAGGGGTTCCAAAGGCGCTCGATCGTCTCGCGGTCATTGTCGAGCCGCAAGGATCCGTCGACGGCGGCGAACAGATGATGGCCCTTGTCGGCGAAGTGGATGAAGGCGTCGCGCGCGCCGCCTTCGACCGCCTGCACCAGATCGACGTCGACGGCGCTGAAGATCCAGATCGGACCCGAGTGATCGCCTTCAATGATCGCGGTCATCGGCTGGGCGCGGCCGTTCTCGTGATCGGGCAGGCCCAGCATCACGGTGCGGTCTGACTTGATGGCCTTCCAGAACTTCTCGGCCAGATCGGCTTCCTTGGACATTGCTAGGTCTCCGTGGGTTTCGGAGACCAACGGCGGGCGACGGCGCGCGTTCCCAGGGTGGAGCTACGACCGCGCCCAGGCGGCCTTGAGCAGCGCCTTGAGTGCGTCGTCGACCTCGGCGGGCGAGGCGAGGGCGACCTTGGCCTTCAGGCGTTCGGACCAGCCCTCGTTCTTTGGCGCCAGCAGGCGCGGGGAGGCGTCGGGCTCCAGGGCCAGACCAAGCGAGACTGTTCCGCCCTTCACCGGCTTGGCGGCCGCGAACTGCGCCTTGCGGGACCAGGCGGTGAAGGTCTTGCGTTGGCCGGAGACCAGGCCGTCGAAGCCGGCGACGGCGGCCTCGACCGCGTCCAGGATCGCCGTCGCGGCCGGGTCGGTCCACAGCGCCGCGCGCAGGCCGTCGGCGTCGTCCCAGCCCATTTCGGCCGGAAAGGCGACCCCGAAGATCGTGGCGGCGCGGTTGACGCCTATGCCGTAGGTCGCCTTCAGCCACTCGTTGCGGGCCTTGGGCTTGGTCTCCTTGCACTCGCGGCGGACGATATCGACCCACTCTTCCAGGGACTTGCCGGTCTCGCGCTGCAGGTTGGCGCGGACCGAGGCGAACCACTTCTGCTGCTGCTCGGTGAGGCCCTGGGGTTTGTCCATGGTTGCGCGCGTTCCCCGGTTTGCTACGACCGTCGTGTCAAAGGGAGACGGTCATGAGCCTGGACGGACGCTACGACACGGACAACATCTTCGCCAAGATTATCCGGGGCGAGATCCCCAGCGTGAAGGTGTTCGAGGACGACAAGGTCCTGGCCTTCATGGACGTCTTCCCGCAGTCGCGCGGCCACGCCCTGGTGATTTCCAAGGTCAGCCAGGCGCGCAACATCCTGGAGGTCGAGGCCGACGTGCTGGCCGATCTGGCCGCTGCGACCCAGAAGCTGACCCGCGCGGTCGTCGCGGCCCTGAAGCCCGATGGCGTGGTCATCACCCAGTTCAACGGCGCACCGGCTGGCCAGACGATCTTCCACCTGCATTTCCACGTCATCCCCCGCTACGAGGGCGAGACCCTGGGCCGGCACGGGGAGGGTGAAATGGCCGATATCAAGGACCTGCGGGCTCTCGCGGCCAGGATTTCGGCGGCGCTATAGGGGTTTCGCCGAGACTTCGTCGGGTAACGGGCCAACAGCGCGCAACGAATCCCGTACTGACGCCTTGAACCTCGATGCAGCGGAGCGCGCCATGACCCGGAACGACCAAGGCCGGGGCGGCCTGCACAGGCTGATCTACGCCAGCCGCTTCACGGGCGCCGAGCGGGATTTCGACGAGGTCCTGCGCAAGGTCATCGCCAAGTCGATCCAGAACAACCGCCTGGACGACGTGACCGGTTTCCTGGTGGCGGGCGAAGGGCGCTTTCTCCAGCTGCTGGAAGGGCCGGCCAAGGCGGTGGAAGCCGTTTACGCCCGCATCGGCCAGGATCCTCGCCATGCGGACTTGGCTCTGATCCACAGCGGCGGGGCCGAGCGCCGTCTGTTCCGTGATTGGAACATGGGCCAGCATCGCATCAGCGAAGCCGACCGCACCCTGCTGGCCGAGGCCGGACTTTCCAGCTTCGATCCCGCCAGCCTGAACACCGAGGGCGCCGAGAAGCTGCTGATGACCGCCGGCGGCCGTCACCTGCGCTGAGCGCCGTTGTCAGGCGACCAGCTTGGCCATGGCGGTGTAGAACGCCAGCAGCACATGCCGGCTTCGCGAAGCCGTTTGGAGGCGCCTAAGCTGTCGAAGGCGATCGTTGCCAAGACCACACGCCAACGGAATGGTGCCGTTTCTTCCACAATCTTTGCGCTAGCAAAAAACGAAAAGGGCCCGGATTGCTCCGGGCCCTTCGCTAGTCTGGTCTGGAAACCTTACTCGGCCAGGGCCGGCTCGGCTTCGTCGGCCTTGCCGGCCTTGGGATCGGCCGCCGAGTCGATCTCGAAGTCGATCTTGCTGTCCACGAGCACGACCTTGACGTGGCCGCCGCGGACGAGACGCCCGAACAGGATGTCGTCGGCCAGGGGCTTCTTGATGTGCTCCTGGATGACCCGGGCCAGCGGACGGGCACCGTAGAGCTCGTCGAAGCCGTTCTTGGCCAGCCAGTCGGCCGCGTCGTCGCTGAGTTCGATCGTGATGTTACGGTCGGCCAGTTGAGCCTCCAGCTGCATCACGAACTTCTGCACGACCTGGCGGATGATCTCCGGCGTCAGCGGCTTGAAGGCCACGACGGCGTCCAGGCGGTTGCGGAACTCCGGCGTGAACAGGCGCTTGAGGGCGGCTTCCTCTTCGCCTTCGACCTTCGAGCGGCCGAAGCCGATCGAGTTGCGCTGGGCGTCCGAGGCTCCCGCATTGGTGGTCATGATCAGGACCACGTTGCGGAAGTCGACCTTCTTGCCGTTGCTGTCGGTCAGGGTGCCGTTGTCCATCACCTGCAGCAGGATGTTGTAGACATCCCCATGCGCCTTCTCGATCTCGTCGAGCAGGACGACGGCGTGCGGGTGCTGGTCGACCGCGTCGGTCAGCTGACCGCCCTGGTCGAAGCCGACATAGCCGGGAGGGGCGCCGATCAGGCGGCTCACGGTATGACGCTCCATGTACTCCGACATGTCGAAGCGCAGCATCTCAATGCCCAGAGTCTGGGCCAGCTGCTTGGCGGCTTCGGTCTTGCCGACGCCGGTCGGGCCGCTGAACAGGTACGAGCCGATCGGCTTGTTCGGTTCGCGCAGGCCGGCGCGGGCCAGCTTCATGGCGGCCGACAGCTGGGTCAGGGCTTCGTCCTGGCCGAACACGGCGCGCTTCAGGTCGGTCTCGAGTTCCTTCAGGGCCTCGGTGTCCGACTTGCTGACCGACTTCGGCGGGATGCGGGCGATCTTGGCGACGACGCTTTCGATCTCCTTCACGCCGATGGTCTTCTTGCGACGGCTTTCCGGCAGCAGCATCTGCGAGGCGCCGGCTTCGTCGATCACGTCGATCGCCTTGTCCGGCAGCTTGCGGTCGGTGATGTACTTGGCCGACAGCTCGACGGCGACCTTCAGGGCGTCGTTCGTGTACTTCAGCTTGTGGAAGTCCTCGTAGTAGGTCTTCAGGCCCTTGAGGATCTTGATGGTGTCTTCCACCGTCGGCTCGTTCACGTCGATCTTCTGGAAGCGACGGACCAGGGCCCGGTCCTTCTCGAAGTGCTGGCGGAACTCCTTGTAGGTGGTCGAGCCCATGCAGCGCAGGCTGCCCGAGGCCAGGGCCGGCTTCAGCAGGTTCGAGGCGTCCATCGCCCCGCCGCTGGTCGCGCCGGCGCCGATCACCGTGTGGATCTCGTCGATGAACAGCACCGCGTTCGGGTGGTTCTCCAGTTCCTTGACGACCTGCTTGACGCGTTCCTCGAAGTCGCCGCGATAGCGGGTGCCGGCCAGCAGCGCGCCCATGTCGAGCGAGTAGATGGTGGCGCCTTCCAGGACCTCGGGGACCTGGTGCGTGACGATCTTGCGGGCCAGGCCCTCGGCGATGGCGGTCTTGCCGACGCCGGGATCACCCACCAGCAGCGGGTTGTTCTTGGTGCGGCGGCACAGGATCTGGATCGCGCGTTCAACTTCGTTCGCGCGGCCGATCAGCGGGTCGACCTTGCCCTGGCGGGCCTTTTCGTTGAGGTCGACGCAATAGGCTTCCAGAGCCTCTCCGCCCGTCTTGGCGTTGGGCTTCTCGCCGTCGTCCTCGGTCTGGTTCGAGCCGGCGCTGGCGCCCTTGACGCTCTTGGCTTCGGAGGCGCCGGCCTTCTTGGCGATGCCGTGGGCGATGAAGTTCACCGCGTCGTACCGCGTCATGTCCTGCTCCTGCAGGAAGTAGGCGGCATGGCTCTCGCGTTCGGAGAAGATGGCGACCAGCACGTTGGCGCCGGTCACCTCCTCGCGACCCGACGACTGGACGTGGATCACCGCGCGCTGGATCACGCGCTGGAAGCCGGCGGTCGGCTTGGCGTCCTCGTCGTCGTCCACGACCAGCGAGGACAGCTCGACGTCGAGATAGTTCGACAGGCTCTTCTTCAGCGCGGCGAGATCGACGTCGCACGCGCGCATCACTCCGGCGGCGTCCTCGTCGTCGGTCAGGGAGAGCAGAAGGTGCTCCAGCGTCGCGTACTCGTGCTTACGCTGGTTGGCGTACGCGACGGCGCGATGCAGGGACTCTTCCAGGGGGCGCGAAAAAGAGGGCAATGGGGGAGGCTCCTCAGTCCTTTTCCATGGTGCACTGCAGGGGGTGCTGATGACGCCGCGCCGAGTCGATGACCTGGGCGACCTTTGTTTCTGCGACTTCGTATGTGTAGACGCCGCACACCCCGACGCCGTTCTGGTGAACGTGCAGCATGATGCGTGTCGCGTCTTCGCGTGACTTGTTGAAGAACCGTTCGAGCACATAGACGACGAACTCCATGGGAGTGTAGTCGTCGTTGAGAATCAGAACTCGATAGAGCGAAGGCTTCTGTGTCTTCGGCTTCACTTCCGTGACGACCGACGACCCAGCGCCGTTGCTTTGTCCGCCTTGCTTCCGCTCGGCCATCGACTTGTTCTCTCCCGGCGGGCAAATCACCCGCCTGCCTGAATTAGATATGGAAACGCGGCGGCTTTGGAAGAGGCCGAAGCGCCGCTGCGCCGCTTTAGCACAGGGGCGCCTCGGATTTCGGCTTCACGTTTGGGAGAGCGAAGACCGCGCGCGAACGGTTCCGGAGTGTGGCGGCTGAAACTGTGAGCGGTTTCGGCGCTGGCCAAGCTCCGTCTGGAGGTGGAGCCCGCCGTCCCGCTCACGGGGCGACCGGCTGTGACGAGAAGCCCAGATGGTTAGCGATCGGGCGCGGCGCAAGAGGCGCGCCCTACCGGCCCTTCAACGCCCGGCCGCTGACGACCGCCCCCGCGCCGAACTTGCCCCGTAGGGCGTCGATGGCGGTCTCGTTCTTGAGCGTGCGGCGCTCGTCGTCGGCGAACATGTCCGAACCGGCGGTCTCGCCGTCCACGAAGTCGGTCAGGCCCGCGCCGATCAGGCGGTAGGAGAGGCCCTTCGGCTCGGCGGCCAGCAACTCGCGCGCCACCTGGAACAGGGTGCGGGCCGTCTGGGTCGGCACAGCCAGGGTGCGCCGGCGGGTGTGAATCTTGAAGTCGGGCGTACGCAGCTTCAGCGTCGCCACGCGGCCCGCCACGCCCTCCTTGCGCGCCTGCTTGGCGACCTTCTCGCAGAGAGGCCACAGCTCGTCCTCCAAATCCTCGCGCTTGTGCAGGTCGTCGTTGAAGGTGGTCTCGGCGCTGATCGTCTTGCGGGCCTGGTCGGGATCGACCATGCGGCTGTCCTGGCCATGGGCCAGGCGGTGCAGGCGCAGGCCGCCAGAGCCCAGGCGAGTGGCGAGGAGCTTCAGGTCGGCGGCGGCGATGTCGCCCACGGTCTTCAGCCCGATCTCCGCCAGAGACGCCACGGTCGCCGGCCCGACGCCCGGCAGGATGCCGACCGGCTTGTTGGCCAGGAAGCTCTGCGCCTCGACCGCGCCGATGACCGAGAAGCCGCGTGGCTTGTCCAGCTCCGAGGCGATCTTGGCCAGGAACTTGTTGGGCGCCAGGCCGATCGAGACGGTCAGGCCGATATCGCGCTCGATCTCGGCCTGCAGCCGGGCCAGCATCTGGGCCGGGGTCGCGCCGTGCAGCCGCTCGGTGCCGGTCAGGTCGATCCAGGCCTCGTCCAGGCTCAGCGGCTGGATCAGCGGCGTCAGCTTGTCCAGCTTCTCATGGATCCGCGCGCTCTCGTGCTTGTACCTGGCGAAGTTGGGCTTGATGACCACGGCGTCGGGGCACAGCTTCAGCGCCTTGAACATCGGCATGGCCGAGCGCGCGCCGCTCATGCGGGCGATGTAGCAGGCGGTGGTCACTACCCCCCGCTTGCCGCCGCCCACGATCACCGGCAGGTCGCGCAAGGTTGGGTCGTCGCGCTTCTCCACCGAGGCGTAGAAGGCGTCGCAGTCCACGTGGGCGATCGACAGAGTCCCCAGCTCCTCGTGGAAAAGCACGCGCGGCGAGTGACAGGACGGACAGCGCGAGACCTTGGTCCCGCCCGTCCATCCGCAATCGCGGCACAGGGACTTCATGGGGCCTTCCCTAGTCTTCCTGCGGCCACAGCCACACCGCGCCGCGCACACCGGAGCTGTCGCCGTGGATGGCCTTCCGCACCGGCGTCTCGAACACGTCGGAGAACACGTGCGGGGCGATGGCGGCAGGCAAGCGCTCGTACAGGGCGTCGACATTCGACATGCCGCCGCCCAGGACGATGACATCCGGATCGATCACGTCGCAGATGATGGCCAGGGCGCGGCCGGCGCGGTCGATATAGCGGTCCAGCGCGGCCTGGGCGTGCGTATCTCCGGCGTCGATCGCCTCCATCGCGGCCTGACCGTTCGGATGACCCGCGTCGCGCGCGAAGCCAGGGCCGGCGATCCAGGTCTCCAGGCACCCCTTGCGGCCGCACCAGCAGTCGGGACCGGGGTGTTCCTCGGGCTTGGGCCAGGGCAGGGGGAAGTGGCCCCATTCGCCGGCGAAGCCGTTGCGGCCCTCGATGATCTTGCCGTCGACAACCACGCCGCCGCCGCAGCCGGTGCCCAGTATGGCCGCGAAGACCACCGGCTCGCCGGCGCCCGCGCCATCGGCGGCTTCCGACAGGGCCAGGCAGTTGGCGTCGTTGGTCACGCGCACCGGGCGCGCCAGACGCTGGCTCAGGTCCTCGCCGAAGCGCTGGCCGTTCAGATAGACGCTGTTGGCTCCACGGATCAGGCCGCTCTTGGGCGAGACCGAGCCGGGCAGGCCCACGCCCAGGCGCGCGCAGGTCGCGCCGGCCATGCTCTCGGCGTCAGCCACCAACTGGGCCACGACCTCCAGCGCGTCCTTATAGTTTCCCGGATTCGGCTTGCGCACCCGGGCCACGAACTCGCCCGCCGCATTGAGGGCGGCCGCCTCGATCTTGGTGCCGCCGAAGTCGATGCCGAACCGGATCATGTAAACAGACGCTCCTCGATCGCGGCCTTCAGGGCGGGCCACTCGTCTATGCGGACATGACGCTCCGGAGCGGATGGCGCGAACGGGCGCAGGCGCTCGTCGCTGACCATCTGAAACCGGCCGACCCGCGGAGCCCTCTCAGCCACCGATTCGAGTTGCGGCAAAAGGTCATCGATGAAGACGGCCGGCCCCGTCGTACGACTGGCGAGTTCTGCGGCCGGCGGACCCTTGGGGCCGCTGTTGATGATCAAGGGATAGTCGAAGCCGTGGGTTTTCAGCCACTTGATCCGCGCCAGGCGCCCGTGCTCGGGTGCGTTCGTCAAAATCACGACCTCGGCGCGGGTCGAAAGATCGGCCAGGGCGTCCGCCGCGCCCAGGGCCGGAAGCAGGTCGTCGGCTCCGTCGCGAAAGAAATCGTCGAACAGGGCCTTGCCCGCGATCAGATCGAGGTGTTCCGTCTCTCCCGGCCGATAAATGTTCTGGAACAGGGCGAAACGGTCGACCCGCAGCTCGAAGCCATGGCGTTCGATAAAGGCGCCGAAGCCGCGCATGAACTGGGCCAGCACCTCGTCGACATCGACGATGACCAGCGGCGCGGCGGGAGAAATGGCGCAGGCCTGGAGGTCGGAGTAACGCGGTTCCATGAGCTCGGATCGTTGGGTCTTAACGCGATTAGCGCGGGCTTAAGGATATTCGTGCCATCAGGTTCTGGAAGACGGCGCGAATCCCTATGTGTCGTCACGTGACCGTTTGGTCGGGGTAAGGATGACGAAGAAGGTCCTCATCGTGGAGGATAACGAGCTGAACATGAAGCTCTTTCATGATCTGCTCGAGGCCCAGGGTTACGAGACCCTGCAGACCCGCGAGGGTCTGTCGGCGCTGTCCATTGCCCGTGACAACAAGCCCGACCTGATTCTGATGGATATCCAGCTGCCCGAGATCTCGGGGCTGGAGGTCACCAAGTGGCTGAAGGAAGACGACGACCTGGCGCATATCCCGGTCGTGGCCGTCACCGCCTTCGCCATGAAGGGCGACGAGGAACGGATTCGGGAGGGGGGCTGCGAGGCCTACATCTCAAAACCCATTTCGGTGGTCCACTTCCTGGAGACGATCAAGCGCCTGCTGGAAAGGCAGCCCGCATGAGCGCGCGGATCCTCGTCGTCGATGACATCGAGGCCAATGTCCGCCTGCTGGAAGCCAAGCTGACAGCCGAATACTACGAAGTCACGACCGCCATGGACGGGCCCACCGCCCTGGCCATGGCCGCCAAGGACCTGCCCGACATCATCCTGCTGGACGTGATGATGCCCGGCATGGACGGCTTCACCGTCTGCCGCAAGCTCAAGGAAGATCCCGTCACCCGCCACATTCCGGTGGTGCTGATCACGGCCCTGGACGGCCGCGCCGATCGCATCCAGGGCCTGGAATCGGGCGCATCGGACTTCCTGACCAAGCCCATCGACGACGTCATGCTGTTCGCCCGCGTGCGCAGCCTGACCCGCTTCAAGCTAGTGATCGACGAACTGCGCCAGCGCGAGGCCTCGGGCCGCCGCATCGGCGTGATCGCCGGCGCCGCCGCCCGCCTGGACGGCCTGGGCGGCCGGGTGCTGATCGTCGACGACAACGAGCGCCAGGCCCAGCGCCTGGCCGCCGAGATGAGCGTCGAGCACCGCCCGGTGGTCGAGAGCGATCCGGAAAAGGCCAAGGTCAGCGCCGGCGGCCCTGTCGACCTGGTCATCGTCAACGCCGCGGCCAAGGGCTTCGACGGCCTGCGCTTCACCGCTTCGCTGCGGTCCGAGGAGCGCACCCGCCAGCTGCCGGTCCTGGCCATGGTCGATCCCGACGATCGCGGCCGGATGGTCAAGGCGCTGGAGATCGGCGTGAACGACATCCTGTCGCGTCCGGTGGACCCGCAGGAACTGGCCGCCCGCGTCAAGACGCAGATCCAGCGCAAGCGCTACACCGACTATCTGCGCAACAACCTGGATCACAGCCTGGAACTGGCCGTCACCGACCAGCTGACCGGCCTGCACAATCGACGCTACATGAACGGCCAGCTGGACTCGCTGGTCAAGCGCGCGGTCATGGGTGGCGAGCCGGTCTCGGCCCTGCTGATCGACATCGATTTTTTCAAGAAGATCAACGACACCTTCGGCCACGACATCGGCGATGAGGTGCTGCGCGAGTTCGCGCTGCGCCTGGCCTCGAACGTCCGCGCCATCGACCTGCCGTGCCGCTTCGGCGGCGAGGAGTTCGTGGTCGTCATGCCCGACACCGCCCTGGCCGACGCCCTGCGCATCGCCGAGCGGATCCGCAACAACGTCGCCGGCTCGCCCTTCAAGGTGGCCCAGGGCCAGGAACTGCTGACCGTGACCATCTCGGTCGGCGTCTCGGCCACGGCGGGGCAGGGCGACACGCCCGAAGCCCTGCTCAAGCGCGCCGACGAAGGCGTCTACCAAGCCAAGGCTTCGGGCCGGAACGCGGTGGTCGGCAAGGCCGCCTGAGGCTTTTCGCATCCAGACATTTTATGGATTGGCGCGCCCGCCGCGCCTGTTCCATGCTGCCCTGAAGAAACCGGTGTCATAGCCGGGCCGGTTCATTGGGGAGCGTATCGTCCATGTCCGCCAATCGCCGCGCTGTCCTGGCCGTCGCCGGTCTCGGCGCCTTGGCCGCCGCGGCTCGCACCAACGCGGCCTCTTCGAAAACCTCGAAGTCCGCCAAGCCTGCCGTGCGTCTGGATCCGCGCGACTTCGGGGCCAAGGGCGACGGCGTGACCAAGGACACCCACGCCCTGCAGCTGGCCCTGGACCGCTGCGCCGTGTTCGGCGGCGGCGAGGTGGTGGTCGCCGGCGCAACCTATCTGACTGGCGCTCTTCGGATCGGCTCCAACACGACCTTGCGGATCGAGGACGGCGCGACCCTGCAAGGCTCGCCGGATCTTGCCGACTACCCTGTCACCCAGGTGCGTTGGGAGGGCCGCTTCGTGCCGGGCCATATCGGCCTGATCTCGGCCCATGGCGCCCGCAACGTCGCCATCACGGGCAAGGGGAGCATCGTCGCCACCGACGAGATTAAGGGGCGCGTCCAGAAGGACACCGGCCTGCGCCATCCGGCTCTGCTGGAGTTCGTCGACGTCCAAGGCCTGCTCGTCGCCGATCTAAAAACCCAGCAAAACGACATGTGGTCGATCCACCCTGTGTTCTGCGACGACGTCGTGTTCCGCAACCTGGTGGTCAACGGCCGGGCGGACGGCGTCGACGTCGACTCGTGCCGTCGCGTGATCATCGACCGCTGCGACTTCGATACGGTCGACGACTGCATCTCGCTGAAGTCGGGCCGGGGCCTGGAAGGCAACCTGCTGGCCCGCCCGACCGAGGACGTGGTCATCACCGACTGCGTGTTTCGCGATCATCGCTGGGCCTGCATCGGCATCGGCAGCGAGACCTCGGCCGGGGTTCGCCGCGTGCGGGTGGAGCGCTGCAAGTGCCTGACGGCCTACACCTTCGCCATCTACATCAAGAGCCGGCCCGGACGCGGAGCGTTTATCGAGGACATCGTCATGCGCGACCTGGAGGTCACCGGGACCGGCGGCGGCTTCCTGCGCCTGAATCTCCTGGACAGCGGCAAGCAGGACCAGTTCCCCGTGCCGGGCCTGGAAGGCATACCGACCGTCCGCAACTTCACCTTCGAGCGGATCAAGGTCACTGACGTCCCGGTGCTGGTCGAGGCCGTCAACATCCATCCCGACAAGCCGCTGGACGGCTTCACGCTGAAGGACATCACCGGCGCGGCCGGGAAGGGCATGAGCCTGGCGAACATCCGAAACGTCGTGCTGAAGGGGATCGACGTGAAGGTCGCCGAAGGGCCGCTGCTGGCCGTCGACAACGTCACCGGCAAGGGGCTGGAGGGCGCTACGCCGCTGCCGCCGACCCTGCGTCCGCCGGATGTCGTGGCGACACAGCCGGCCTATGTGCTGGGCATGACCAGCGGCAAGCCGAACTAGCCACATTTCAACGCTGAAACCCATCCCTCCTTGCACGGACGAAGCATTCGGGTGAAATCGCTCGAATGAAGAAGATGCTTACCTGCGGCCTTCTCGCCGCCGCCGTTTCGACGGGTTTCGCCGTTCAGGCTCAAGCTCAGGCCAAGCCCGATCCCAGGCTGGTCGTCGTCATCTCGGTCGACCAGTTCAGCGCCAATCTCTACGCCCAGCATCGCGGCGAGTTCACCGGCGGGCTGAAGACGTTAAGCCAGGGGATCGTCTATCCGAACGGCTACCAGTCGCACGCTTTCACCGAAACGTGCCCAGGCCATTCGACCCTGCTGACGGGCAAGCATCCCAACAAGACCGGCATCAGCGCCAACGACTGGTACGACCGCGCCACGGGCAAGACGGTCTACTGCCTGGCCGATCCCGGCGTGACCTTGGCCGACGACCCGAAGGGCAGGGCGGTCAGTCCTGCGAACATGGTCGCCACCACCTATGGCGACTGGCTGAAGGCCGTCTCGCCCAAGAGCCGGGTGTTCGGCGTCTCGGGCAAGGATCGCGGGGCCATCACCATGTCGGGCCATAACGCCGACGGCCAGTTCTGGTATCAGCCGGGCTTCGGCTTCACGACCTGGGTGCCCGAGGGGCAGACGGCGACGGACCGCCTCAAGCCGGTCGTCACGCTCAACGCCAAGCTGGCGGCGGACCTCAGGAAGCATCCGTTCGTCTGGGACTACGACAAGAGCTCGGCCAAGCGCTGCAAGGCTCTGGAGGCCGACTACGAGACCGGCGGCCGCAAGTGGCGCGCGGCCCTGCCGATCGCGGCGGCGGCCAGCGAGGCCGACAGGCTGCGCGACCTCTACGCCAGCCCCTATACGGACGCGGCGACCCTGGAGCTGGCGCAAAGCCTGCGCGAGACCTACGCCCTGGGCGACGGCCCGCAGGTCGACGTCCTGACGGTCAGCCTTTCGGCGACCGACTTCATCGGCCACCGCTATGGCACGCGCGGTCCGGAGATGTGCGACCAGATCACTCGCCTTGACGCGCGGCTGGGCGACTTTCTCAAGAGCCTGGACAAGGTCAAGGGCGGGGTCCTGGTGGTGCTGGCCGCCGACCACGGCGGCGCCGACTTCGCCGAGCGCCTGGCGGGCGAGGGCTACGACAGCGAACGCGTGATCGGCAAACCGTGGGTGGCCGGGCTGAACGCCCAGCTGCGCAAGGACCTGGGCCTGGCCTGGGATCCGTTGAAGGCCGACGGCGGCATCGACCAGATCTATGTCGTCGGGCCCGACGGCAAGGCGCCCTCGATCACCGATCGCGCCCGCGTCACCGCCGCCGCGCTGGTCCTGATCAACAAGGACCCGGCTGTGGCCGAGGCCTTCGACTCCAACGCCATCCTCACCATGGCGCCCGCGCCGGCCGACGCGGCCATCGAGGAGCTGTCGGTGGCCGAGCGGGTGCGCCGCAGCGCCTATCCGGGCCGGGTGGGCGACATCCTGGTCGCCTTCAAGCCCAACCGCGTGCCGGCCACGGCGGGGGCGACCTATGTCTCCACCCACGGCAGCCCCTGGGACTACGACCGCCGCGTGCCGATCCTGTTCTGGTGGAAGGGCGCGACCCCGCACGAGCGGGTGCTGCCGCTGGACACCGTGGACATCGCTCCGACCCTCGCGGCGGCGACCGGGATCACGCCGCCGGCCGACATCGATGGCGTGTGCCGGCCGCTGGTCTATGGCCAACATTGCTAACGGAACTTAACGCGCCTTCTTAAGCACTCGCACATGTATGACGCGCACCCTTCCGTATACATCCTATGCGGGAGGGCGCGGCGATGAGAGCAAGAGTTCGGGTCAAGCAGCATCCGTTCCCGGGTGGCTGGCTG
>CBIHOB010000036.1:0-48416 GCA_966211605.1 uncultured Caulobacter sp. | reverse complement strand
ATGGGCAAGGAACAGCCCTTCGCCATCCTCAAGATGGACCGTCCGCGCGGCAACATCGTCGTCTCGCGTCGCGCCATCCTGGAAGAAGCCCGCGCCGAACAGCGCACCGAGCTGGTCAGGCAGCTGCAAGAGGGCGAAATCCGCGAAGGCGTGGTCAAGAACATCACCGACTACGGCGCCTTCGTCGACCTGGGCGGCATCGACGGCCTGCTGCACGTCACCGACATGAGCTGGAAGCGCGTCAACCACCCGAGCCAAGTGCTCGCCGTGGGCGACACCGTGAAGGTCCAGATCGTCAAGATCAATCCGGACACCCAGCGCATCTCGCTCGGCATGAAGCAGCTGCAGTCGGATCCGTGGGACGGCGTCGAAGCCAAGTACCCGGTCGGCGCCAAGTTCACGGGCCGCATCACCAACATCACCGACTACGGCGCCTTCGTGGAGCTGGAAGCCGGCGTCGAAGGCCTGGTGCACGTCTCGGAAATGTCTTGGACCAAGAAGAACGTCCACCCCGGCAAGATCGTCTCGACCTCGCAGGAAGTCGACGTGGTCGTGCTGGACGTCGATCCGTCGAAGCGCCGCGTGTCGCTGGGCCTGAAGCAGGCTCTGGCCAACCCGTGGGAAGCCTTCCTGGAGGCTCACCCGGTCGGCTCGACCGTCGAAGGCGAAGTCAAGAACGCGACCGAATTCGGTCTGTTCATCGGCCTCGACAACGACATCGACGGCATGGTGCACCTGTCGGACATCGACTGGAGCGCCCCGGGCGAAGAAGCCATGGCCCGCTACAAGAAGGGCGACGTGGTCAAGGCGAAGGTTCTCGACGTCGACGTCGAGAAGGAACGCATCTCGCTGGGCATCAAGCAGCTGGCCGGCGACCCGATGTCGGGCGACACCTTCCGCAAGAACCAGACCGTGACCGTCACCGTCACGGAAGTCACCTCGGGCGGCATCGAAGTCCGCTTCGGTGAGGACGACGCCCCGATGACCGCCTTCATCCGCAAGTCGGACCTGTCGCGCGATCGTCAGGAGCAGCGTCCGGAACGCTTCGCCGTGGGTGACCGCGTCGACGCTCAGATCACCAACGTGGACAAGGCCGCTCGCCGCGTCTCGCTGTCGATCAAGTCGCTGGAAATGGCCGAAGAGAAGGAAGCCATCGAGCAGTTCGGCTCGTCGGACTCCGGCGCTTCGCTGGGCGACATCCTGGGCGCCGCTCTCCGCGAGCGCGCCTCGAAGGAATAGTCTTCGCTCCATTGGAGTTGAAGGCAGCGGCGGCGGGAGCGATCCCGCCGCCGTTTTCTTTTGCGCGAAACCCTGCCACAACTCCCAAGGTTGAGTTCTGGAGGGGTTCGTGCGGGTTTTCAGGACGGCGGCGTTCGCCGCGATGTCGGCTTCGGTTCTGACTGGGGCGCTGGCCGGGGCGGCTCGGGCTGATGACAAGCCGATCTATGCTCCACCGGCCAAGTGGGTGCAGATCGCCGACATTCCCGCGCCGCCCGTCGACGACCAGGCCCCGGCGGTTCAGCTGCTGCTGGACGACAATCAGTCCCAGCACGACAACGGCGGCTCGGCCTACTACAACCGCCGCGTCGTCAAGGTGTTGAAGCCCGAAGGACTGCAGGGCGGCGCGCGCGGCGTCACCTGGGACCCGGCCCGAGAAAAAGTCACGCTGCATGCCCTGGCCATCATCCGTAACGGCCAGCGCATCGATCTTCTGAAGAACGGCGAGGATGTCCTGGTCCTGCGCCGCGAGAAGAACCTGGAACGCGCCATGCTGGACGGGCGCATGAGCGCCACGATCCAGATCAAGGACCTGCAGGTCGGCGACATCGTCGACTGGTCCTATACCAACGAGCGTCACGACAGTCTGATCGGCGGCCGCACCAACGACTTCGAGCGGATGGGCTGGTCGGGGGTGGCCGGCCGCTATCGCGTTCGCCTGCTGTGGCCGGAGGGCACGCCGCTGACCTGGCGCGCCGCGACCGCGTTCCCGCAGCCCAAGGTCGGCAAGGTCGGCAAGACCAACGAACTGCTGGTCGACGTGACCAACGCCAAGTCCCCCAAGCCGCCGGTCGGCGCGCCCGCTCGCTTCCAGCGCCTGGGCATGCTGGAAGCCACGACCTATACCGGCTGGGACGACGTCTCGCGCCGCATGGCCCCGCTGTACGCCAGGGCCTCCGAATTGTCGGCCGACTCGCCGCTGCGGGCCGAGATCGCCCAGATCGCGGCGGCCAGCACCGATCCCAAGGTCCGCGCGTTCAAGGCCCTGCAACTGGTCGAAGACAAGACCCGCTATCTGTTCCTCGGCATGAACGACGGCGGCTACAAGCCCGCCTCGGTCGACGAGACCTGGGCGCGGCGCTTCGGCGACTGCAAGGGTAAGACGGTGCTGCTGCTGGTCGTCCTGCGCGAGCTTGGCGTGGAGGCCGAGCCGGTGCTGGTCTCGACCACCGGCGGCGACGGGTTGAACGAGCGCACGCCCTCGGCGGCCCTGTTCGATCACGTGATCGTCCGCGCCCGGCTCGGCGGCAAGAGCTACTGGCTGGACGGCACCCGATCGGGCGACCTGGCTGGCCTCGACGCCCTGCGCCCGCCGCCGTTTCGCTGGGCCCTGCCGCTGCGGGCAGGCGGGGCGACCCTCGAGGAGATCGTCCAGGCGCCGCTGGACAGGCCCGAAACCGAGGGCGTGATCCGCATCGACGCCTCGGGCGGCCTCGACAAGCCCGCCCCGACCACGGTGACGATGATCTTCCGCGGCGAGCAAGCCGTGGGCATGGGCCGGGCGCTGCGCATGGCCCCGCGCGCCGACGTCGAGCGTACGCTCAAGCAGCAGTTCTCGGCCGGCTACGGCTGGCTGACCCTCGAGAAGGTGGATTTCGACTTCTCGTCCGACGGCGTCGGCAAGGTGGTGCTGAGCGGCGCCGCCGAGATGGATTGGCGGATGAACGACGACATCGGCGCGCGCGAATATCGCTATCCGGGCTCGGGCTCGGGCAAGGCCTCGACGTTCCCGCGCCGCGAGCCCGGCCCGAACGCCGACGCGCCCTATGTGACCCCGTTCCCGACCTACATGTCCGGGGTCGTCGAGATCGTCCTGCCCAACAAGGGCGAAGGATTCTCGGTCAAGGACGTGAGTTGGTCCGGCAAGGTGGCCAACAGCGAGATGACCCGGACGGCCGGGCTGAAGGACGGCGTCGCCAGGTTCACCCAATCCAGCCGCAGCCTTGGCCGGGAACTGCCCTTCGCCGAGGCCGACGAGGCCAATCGGACGGCGCGCCGGCTGGCGGGCGACGCCGAGATCGTCCGCGCGCCGAAGGGTTTGTGAGGGCGCGTCGGAAGGACGCCGCGGGCGCCGAAATCGTCCGCGCTTTCCGCTGTCACGCATTACGCATTAACCGAACCTCGTTCGAGAATTACACGCAACCCCTTGAAGACTCAGCCGTCGTTGGGCAAAGGTCCGCTCGCGCCTTTCTCCTCCAAGGGCGTTCCGGGGATATCGATGATCAAGTCTGAACTCATCGCCAGGCTCGCGAATGAAAATCCGCACCTGACGCAGAAAGACGTCGAACGGGTAGTCGGCGTGATCCTGGAGCGCATGATCGGCGCCCTGGAGGACGGCGGTCGCGTGGAACTGCGCGGTTTCGGGGCCCTGTCGGTCCGTTCGCGCCCCGCCCGCACCGGCCGCAATCCGCGCACCGGCGAGGCCGTCGAGGTCCGCGCCAAGCATGTGCCGTTCTTCAAGAGCGGCAAGGAACTGCGCGCTCGCCTGAACGCCGACGGCGACGAATAAAGGCAATCCCACCGCGGGCTTGATCCCCCAGGCTTGACCCAGGGACGCGAACGCCTTCAGCTTCGTCGCCTGGTTTGAGGTGGCGAGGGACCTGCCATGAGCGTCGTCAAGGAATTCCGCGAGTTCATCGCGCGCGGCAACGTCATCGACCTGGCCGTCGGCGTGATCATCGGCGCGGCCTTCAACGGCATCGTCAAGAGCCTGGTCGACCAGGTGATCATGCCGCCGATCGGTCTGCTGACCGGCGGGCTCGACTTCTCCAAGCTGGAGTGGGTGCTGCGGCCCGAGAACCCCGCGACGGAGGCGGTCGAGAAGGTCTCGGTGCAGTATGGCGCCTTCATCAACACCCTGATCCAGTTCTTCATCGTCGCGGCTGTGGTCTTCCTGCTGGTCAAGGTCGTCAACGGCATCCGCCGCGCCGACGCCGAGGAGCCCGCGCCCTCCGCGCCGCCGGCTCCGACGCCGGAAGAGAAGCTGCTGACCGAGATCCGCGACCTGCTGGCGAAGCCTAGGTAAGGGCCGCGATCGCCTCGGCCGCCGCCGCCTGGCCGCTCAGCCAGGCGCCGTGGGCGGTCGAGAAGGCGTGGGCGCTGCAGGCTTCGCCCGCGAAGAACAGGCGCTGGTCGACCGATGCGGCCAGGCGCGCGCGATCGCCGGCTCGGCCGGGCAGAGCGTGTGAATACGAGCCGCCGGCGAAGGGGTCGGACGCCCAGGCGGTCTCGGCCAGCACGTGGATGCGCGAGCGGATGCCGCTGCCATAGACGCCGACCAGTTCCTCGATGGCGAAGGCCGCCGCCGCGCCCGGCCCCTGGCCTTCCAGCGACCGAGCATGGGCGCCGCCCAGGAACGCCTCGATGATCGGCCGGCCCAGAGAGCGCAGCTGATAGGCGCCGGTGTCCGTGCGGCCGGGATCGCCGTAGACCTGGGCCTCGATCGGAAAGGCCTCGGGCTCGTCCACCCGCAGGAACACCTTGTCGGCCAGGCCCAGGGGCAGGCCAGTCGCTGCGTCGGTCTTGTCGGGGAGGTCCGGGGCGAAGCGCAGGACGCCCGAGGCCAGGATGGCGGTCGGAACGCAGACGATCGCCGCCCGCGCGGTGATCGACCCGCGCGAGGTCTCCAGCACCAGGCGCGGCCCATCGTGGCGGATCGTCTCGACGGGGCAGTTCAGCAGCACCGGCAAGGTCGGCGCCTGGCGGGTGATCGCCGCGCCATAGCCGCCGACGACCCGCCAGTTGACGTCGCTGTCCTCGTAGGCGGCATAGTCGTGCAGCGAGACCTCGGTGAACTCCGCCCCGTTGTAGTAGGCGCTGAAGGCGTTCAGCAGCGGATTCCAGCGGCAGGTGGGATCCAGCAGCTCGGACGCCGGCCGGTCGGGCCCGCCATCGTTGGCGGCGATCTCCAGCCGCGCATCCAGGGCCAGGAAGGCTTCTCCGAACTCGGCGCGTTCCTGGCGGCTGAAGGCCGGGCTGTCGGCGACATTGGCCCAGGGCGGCGGCGTTTCGTCGATCTTCAGCCCCTGGCTCCGGAAGCGCGCGACCAGGGGGTTGCTGTCGGCCGAGTGCAGCCACTCGCAGCCCAGGTCCAGCGGGCCGACGGGCGAGCCGATGGTGTGGGCCCGCCCGCCGAGGCGATCGCGAGCCTCCAGCAGGACGCCCGAAGCCTGGCTTAGGGATACGGCTTCGGCGGCGGCCAGACCGGCGGCGCCGGCGCCCACGATGGCGATGTCGACCTCATGCATGATCGCTCAATCGCCCTCCCGGACGTCGGTTCCGTCGGTGACGTGAGATCACTTGGTCAGCGAGGGACTGTCCAGGTCAAGCTTGTCGGCCGAGATCACCTTGGCGTTCGGCGCGGCCTTGGTCAGGTCCTCGCCCATGGCCTTGGCGTCGCCGGCGACGATGACGCTCATCTGGGCCGGATCCAGCTTGTCCCTGGCGAAGGCCTGGATCTGCTCGGGGGTCACGGCCTCGACCTTGGCGGCGTAGCTCTGGATCTCGGCCAGGGGCACGCCGTAGACGGCCAGGTTGCCCAGGATGTTGGCGAGGCCCTCCGAGGTGCCCAGGTCTCGGCCGAAGCCGCCGACCAGAACCGACTTGCGGGCGGCCAGCTCGCCGACGGAGGCCGGTTCGGCGCCTAGGCGGGCCAGCTCGGCGCGGGTCAGGGTGATGACCTCGCCGGCAGACGGGTTCTTGGTCTGCACCCGGGCCGAGAAGCCGCCGAAGCGCCCCTGCGGCGTCAGGCTGGATCCGGCTCCGTACGACAGGCCCCGCTTGATGCGGATCTCCTGGTTCAGGCGCGACGAATAGCCGACGCCCAGCACCGTGTTGGCGACGACGCCCTGGTAGTAGCTGGGGTCGGCGCGGGTGATGGCCGGCTTGGCCAGCACCACGGCCGCTTGGCCGGTGCCGGGCAGGTCGATGATGACGTTGCGCGGCTGGTAGCCGGCGGGGGCGGCCGGGGCCGGCGGCGGCGGGGCGGCGGGCTTCTTCCAGGTCCCGAACGCCTTCTCGGCCAGGGCGAAACCGGCCTCGGGCGTCAGGTTGCCCGTCAGCACCAGCACCGCGTTGTCCGGACGCCAGTAGGCGGCGTGGGTCTTGGCCAGATCCGCCCGCTTGATCTTGGGCAGCGAGCCGGGCGTGCCGTTGGCCACGTGGCCATAGGCCGAGCCCGCGTACAGCACCGGCGCGGTCGCGAAGCCGGCCAGGCTGCCGGGGCGCTGGAACGAGACCGACAGGCCGTCCAGGGTCTCGGTGCGGACGCGATCCAGCTCCGCCTCCGCGAAGGCCGGATGCTGGGCGACATCGGCCATGATCGCCATGGCGGGAGCGGCGTTGTTGGCCGTGACGCTGAGAGTCAGCGAGGCGGCCTCCCAGCCCGAGCCGGCCTCCAGATTGGCGCCCAGGGCCTCGGTCTCGCGCGCCACCTGGGTGGCCGACCGGCTGGTCGTGCCCTCGGTCAGCAGTTCGGAGGTCAGGCTGGACGTGCCGGCGAGGCCCGCGGGATCCGAGCTGGCGCCGCCCTTCACGGTCAGGTCGGCGGTGATCAGCGGCAGGTCGCTGGACTTGGCGACGATGACCCGCAGGCCGTTGGCCAGGGTCTTCTCGGCGGGCGCCGGCAGCGCGGCGGCGACCGGCGGGGCGACGGCCGGGATCTTCTCGCGCTCGCCCTCGGGAGCCAGGGTGGTGACCGGGCCATCGTACTTGACCGAGGCGACCTTGGGGATCGGCGGCGTGGCGTCCTTCTCGCCGGCCGGCCGGTCCTTTTCCGGCAGGTAGCGGATCACCGTGCGGCGGTCGTCGGCCAGATACTTTTTCGCGACGCGCTGGATGTCGGCGGCGGTGACGGCCTGCAGCTTGGCCAGGCTGGTGTTGGCCACGGCGGCGTCACCCTCGGTCTCCAGGGCGTAGCCGAGGGCGAAGCCGCGGCCGTCGATCTCCTCGCGGCGGCGCACGGCGTCGGCCAGCAGCCCGGCCTTGGCCTCGGCCAGTTCGGCGGGGGTGACCAGGCCGTCGCGGACCCGGGCGACCTGAGCGCGCAGCGCGGCCTCGCCCTGGGCCACCGTCTTGCCGCCGGCCATCACCGCGCCGACATAGAACAGGCCCGGCTGGGCGTTGTTGGGGGCGCTGGAGAACACCGACTGGGCGATCTTCTGCTCGTAGACCAGGCTGTCATAGAGCCGTGAGGACTTGCCGGCCGACAGCACCGCGTCCAGCACGGTCAGCGCCGGGACGTCCTTGTCGGCGGCGGCCGGCGCCAGCCAGGTGATCGCCAGGGCCGGCAGCGGCACGTTCGGGCCGTAGGTATTGACGGTCTTCGGCCCCGTGCGGGCCGGCTCGACCGTCGTCACCTTGGGAATCTCGCCCGCCGGCTTGGCGATCGGGCCGAAGTACTGGTCGATCATCGCGTCCAGCTTGGCCTGGTCGAAATTGCCGACGATGATCAGGGCCGCGTTGTCCGGGCGGTAGTAGGTGCGGTGGAAGGCGCGGACGTCGTCCACCGTGGCCGCGTCCAGTTCCTCGATCGAGCCGATGCCCGGGCGCTGATAGGGATGGGTCGTATAGGACTGCTGCGGGATCGAGAGGGCGAAGAAGCGGCCGTAGGGATCGGCGAGCACACGCTGGCGCAGCTCCTCCTTCACGACGTCGCGCTCCGAGGCGAAGACCGGTTCATCGATGACCAGGGACTTCAGGCGATCGGCCTCGGCCCAGATCAGGCGCTCCAGGTGGTTGGCTGGCGCCACCTCGTAATAGTTGGTGAAGTCGTCCCAGGTGGAGGCGTTGTTGAAGCCGCCGACGTCCTCGGTCAGCCGGTCCAGCGTCTCGTTGGGCATGTTGCGCGTGGCCTTGAACATCAGGTGTTCGAACAGGTGCGCGAAGCCCGACCGTCCACGCGGGTCGTCCTTGGAGCCGACGCCGTACCAGACCTGCACGGAGACGTTCGGGGTCGTGGCGTCGCGCGAGGTCAGCACCTTCAAGCCGTTGGGCAGGACGCGTTGCTGGTAGACGATCGGCGGGACCGCAATGGCCGAGGCCCTGGGCGCGGCGGCGGCCGGCGCGGGCTTGGCCTTGGCCCGGGTGGCCGCCATCGCCAGCGGCGACAACGCCGTGGTCGAGAGGGCCGCGGCGACGAGGGCCAGCTTGGCGGTGCGGATCATGCGCGAAGGTCTCCGGATAAGTTCGCCGCGACCCTAGCACCACCGGAACGCGGGTAAACGTTACCGACAGTTCATTTGAGGGTGGAACGGATTGGCGCCGTCCGTGTTACAGTTGGTCGTCTCGCCCTCTCGCATCACAGCGTCCGGTGCGTAATGGGGGAAGCTTGTCCGATATTCCGCTTCGCGACCGTCTGCGCGTCGCCACCACCGACAGCCACGCCGCCTTGGACGCCAACGTTTCCGGTTGGCGCCTGCAGACCGCCACGGGCTACGGCGCGTTCCTGTCGGCGTCCGCGGCCGCCCTTTCGCCGCTGGAGCACGCCCTGGAACGGGCCGGAGTCGCCGACTGGCTGCCCGATTGGCCCATTCGCGCCCGCCGCGCGGCCTTGGCGCAAGATCTCGCCGCCTTGGGTTTGAGCGCTCCGATCTACGCGCCGGCCGAGGTCGCCTCGCCCGCGTTCGGGGCCGGCCTGATCTATGTGCTTGAGGGCTCGCGGCTGGGCGCGCGGTTCCTCTCCCGCCAGGTTCGGGCCGCCGATGCGGGCTTGCCCCTGGCCTATCTGACCCACGGCGAGAGCCAGGATCTGTGGCGATCGTTCCTGACTTGGCTGGACGCCATACCCAAAGTCGGGTTTCGGACAGACGCCGCCGAGGCGGGGGCGCGATATGGGTTCCAGTATTTCTCGGACGCTTTCGAGAGTTTCGCCCCGTCTGGAGCCCTGAATGTCCGAGCCGGCGTCCATGTCCGGGTTTGAAGTCGATCTGACCAACTGCGACCGGGAGCCGATCCACATTCTCGGCTCGGTGCAGCCATTCGGATTTCTGCTGGCGGTCAACTCCGACTGGGTGGTGGTCCATGCCTCGACCACGACGCTGCGCTATCTGGGCGCCGCCCCCGCCGACCTGCTGGGCAAGCCGCTGACCCAGGTGATGAGCGGCCACGCCATTCACAATATCCGCGGTCGCTTGCAGATCATGCGCGGAGCCGACGCGGTCGAGCGGATGTTCGGCCAGCCCCTGGTCGACGGTGGCGAGGACTTCGACCTGGCCCTGCACTATTCCGGCCGCCTGCTGATCATCGAGGGCGAACCCAGCCATCCCGACACCCTGATCGAGGCCGCCTCGGCCGTGCGCTCGATGACAACACGCATCGCCGCGCGCCCGACCTTCGAGGAGTTCTGCCACGAGGCCGCCCGCCAGGTGCGCGCCCTGACCGAATTCGATCGCGTGATGGTCTATCGCTTCGCCCATGACGGCGCTGGCGAGGTGATCGCCGAGTCTGTGCGGCCGGGCATTGGCTCGTTCCTGGGCCAGCGCTATCCGGCCCAGGACATTCCCGTCCAGGCCCGCGCTCTCTACGAGCGCAACTGGCTAAGGATCATCGCCGACATCAACGCCGAGGTGTCGCCGATCATTCCCGAGGTCAGCCCCTCGGGCGAGCCCGTCGACCTGTCGATGAGCATGCTGCGCGCGGTGTCGCCGATCCACATCGAGTACCTGCGCAACATGGGCGTCGCCGCCTCGTTGTCGATTTCCATCCTGCGCGATGGCAAGCTGTGGGGCCTTTTCGCCTGCCACCACTATGCGCCCAAGCACATCAGCTACGAGCGCCGCACGGCCGCCGAACTGTTCGGCCAGCTGTTCTCCCTGACGCTGGAGAGCCGCGAGCGCGAGATCGAGACCCGCAAGATGGGCGAGGCGCGCAACCTGCACGACCGCATGATGAACGCGGTGGTCAAGGCCAGCGCCGGCGCCGACAGCCTCAGCCCCTATCTCGACGACCTGTGCCGGCTGGTGCACTGCGACGGCCTGGCGCTGTGGCTGGAAGGCCGGCTGACCCTGCGCGACTCCACGCCGGACGCCAGCGACGTCCATACCCTGATCCGCGTACTGCGCGACAAGGACACCCACTCGGTGTTCGCCACCAACGAGATCAGCGCCCTGCTGCCCTCGGCGGCGGCCTGGACCGGCAAGGCGGCGGGCATGATGGCCGTGCCGCTGTCGCGGGCGCCGCGCGACTACCTGATCTTTTTCCGCAAGGAAGAGGCCCAGACGGTGGTCTGGGCGGGCCAGCCGGCCAAGCTGGTCCAGGTCGGTCCGCTGGGCGACCGCCTGACGCCGCGCAAGAGCTTCGAGGCCTGGGAAGAGACCGTGCGCGGCCAGAGCCGGCCGTGGACGCTGACCGAACGCACCTTGGCCGAGAGCATGCGCGCCAGCCTGCTGGAGATCGTCTTCCGTCTGACCGACCTGGCCGACGAGGAGCGTCAGCGCGCCAACCAGCGCCAGGAACTGCTGATCGCGGAACTGAACCACCGGGTGCGAAACATCCTGGGCCTGATCCGCGGCCTGATCAGCCAGAGCCGCTCGGGCGTCTCCACCGTCGAGGAGTTTGCCGAGGTGGTCGGCGGCCGGGTCCAGGCGCTGGCCCGCGCCCACGATCAGATCACCCGTCACCAGTGGGGGCCGGGCGCCCTCAGCGACCTGATCACGGCCGAAGCCGAGGCTTATCTTTCGGCCAAGGCGCAGCGGGTCAAGCTGACCGGCGAACCGACCGCCCTGGCGCCCGAGGCGTTCTCGATCCTTTCCCTGGTCATCCACGAACTGATGACCAACTCGGCCAAGTACGGCGCCCTGTGCGACCAGCGCGGCCTGGTGTCGATCGACTGGGCTCGCGACGCCAAGGGCGACCTGGTCATCGACTGGCGCGAGCAGGACGGTCCGCCGGTCAAGCCGCCCACCCGTCGGGGCTTCGGTTCGACCATCATCGAGCACTCGATCCCGCACGACCTGAACGGCGAGGTCAGCCTGGATTACCGGCCAGAAGGCTTCCAGGCCCGCATCCGCATCCCCGGCCGCTATGTCACCACCGACGGGATCATCGCCGCCGTGACCCAGCCCCGACGCACCGACGCGCCCGTGCGCGCGCCCGAGCGGATGCTGGTGCTGGAAGACAACATGATCATCGCCCTGGACCTGGAGGACATGCTCACCCGCCTGGGCGTCAAGCAGGTCACCGTGGCGTCCAGCGTCGCCCAGGCGATGGACGCCCTGGCCGAGGGCCTGCCGCCGTTCGCGATCCTGGACGTCAATCTGGGCCAGGAAACCAGCTTCCCGATCGCCGAGGTCCTGCAAGCCGCCGGCGTCCCGTTCGCCTTCGGCACCGGCTTCGGCGACAGCGCCGCCTTCCCGAACCGGTTCAAGGAGACGCCGGTGCTGCAGAAGCCCTACAGCGCCGAGAGCGTGGCGGCGCTGTTCTAGGAGGGGCGGAAGAGCCCGGGACGGTCGTTGTTCCGCCTCGCGCTCTCCCGGTCGGACGGATCAGGCCTTGTCGATCGCCAGATAGGCCAAGGTCTGGTTGAGCAGCATGTAGGCGATCTCGCCGAACGTCACCGGCCCGACGAAGTCGCCGGTCCGCTTGCCCTCGAGACCGGCATATTCGTAGTTCAGGATGCAGTTGCACGAGAAGATGGTGCTCTGTTCGCTCTTCTCCCCGGCCTGGCGCGCGAACGTCTCGACATAGTCGGCGACCGGCTCGGCGAAGCGATAGACCACGCCCTTGAAGACCGGGGCGTAGAACTTGACCCGCCTGGCCCCGGTGTCGACCGACTGGATCGAGACATTGATCATCGCGCCGTTGAAATCGGCGACCAGCGGCAGCTTGGTGTCGATCCCGCGGGCGGCGACATAGTCGGCAAGGTTCGCGGCTTCACCATCGATCCGGCACAGCCCGCTGGACTCGAAGCCCTCCTCGTCGAATTCGATCCTGGCGCCCGCGCCGGGCTTGAACAGGTTGACGATATCCAGATGCGCCGAGAGCCCTTCGGCCAGGGTCACGTGCATGACCACGGCCTGGTTGCTTCGCGCGATCCCGTCGCCGCCGAAGCACTTGGGCGCCCGGACGCCGACCTCCGACAGGTGAACGCCGGCGACCCAGCCGATCAGGGGCGAGTTGAAGATCCCTTCGTAGGTCTGGACATGCCGGGCGAAGGCCGTCTGGATGTCGCTGAGCCCGGGCAGGATGATCACCGAGAAGCCGTTGTCGGCGTAGTCGGCGCCCAGGCTGGGCAATGACGCCTCGTCGTAGACCTTGATGACGATCGAGGCGGCGTGGTCGGTGATGTCCGTGACCTGGACGTGGGTCTGGTCCGTGGTTCCGCCATCGGCCGTGATGAAGTTGGCCGAGGTTCCGCCGATCCAGGCGCCTTTCGGCAGGCCAGCGAGCAGGGTCTCGTCTCCCGCCAGGAGAAGGGTGCGGCCGGCCTCGATCAGGCGCGCGGCTTCGGCCGGAGTCAACAGCATGGTATTGGACATGATCGTGGCTCCCGCGTCTACCTGCAGATCAGGGCAAGATCAGCTTGGGCGATCTTGTGGTTTTTCTCGAAGAAGGCGTAGATTTCGTCAGAACATTTCGCGATGTTCGTTGTTGAAGGATCCGCGCTCGTCTCTCTGAGAATTCGCGTCATCATGATCTTCATCGCCAGGGTGTTCCACGGGCGGCCTATGCGCCCGGTCGCGACATCCCGCCAGCGGGGATCGTTTCGGGCGAGGAGAGGCAGTTCGCCACTCATCATGTCCTCCTTTGCGGTTTTGTTCGCCCGCTTGGCGAGGAAGTGGAGTGCTCCCTCTACCAGCTTGGCCCGCAAAGAGAATTCCCTCGAAATAAATAACGATTGAATAATACTTGATGCGTCAATAAGACTTACTATATTGTGTTCAATAATTGATATGGATCAATTTGGAGTAATATCTGGATTGGTCTAAATTTACTCTGAGGTTTGTTTTCTTTCGCGTTCCACCTTAAGGCGTCCGGGGCCTCATTCCAGGACGAACCGCGCCCGTTGCTCCGCCGTCGGAACCCTGCAGCGGTCGCGGCGGCCGAACAGTCCGTAGCGGTTGGTCGCGACCCAGTCATAGACCGCGTCAGCCAAGCGCCTGGGCGCACGGTCGATGACCGACAGCCACCGCCACGGCGCCGGCAGGCGGCGCAGCAAGGCGGCGAAGCCGGCGGTTCTAGCGCGAGGCTGGCCGTTCTCGAAAAACAGGAAGCTCGCGGGGACGTCGGGATCCAGGCCGTGAGCCTGGGCCAGGCGGCGCCCGTACGGCGACTGGATCGGCGTGAAGCGGATCACGGCGTCGCGGTCCCACGCCATCACCGTCCGCACCGTCCCGTCGCACAGGTGGCAGACGCCGTCGAACAGCATCAGGCCGTCGGGAGTCAGGCGATCGGCGTCGCTCATCGCCCCTCGCACTCGCGCCGCAGGGCCTTCAGCGAGCTGGGCACGTCGCGGCGCATCATGGCGCTGACCAGCCCGGCGGGCACGGCGACCGGCGCCGTGGCCCAAAGGTCATAGATGACGCGGGTGCGCTGGCCGCCCTCCAGCGGCTCCAGGCGCCAGAAGCCCTCGCAGGCCCGGATGTCGCCGCCGATGCAGGTGAAGCGGATCTCGCGATCGGGCGTCAGGGTCACCCGCGAGGTCGAGCGCAGGGTCGGCCAGAAGAAGCCCCACTTGACCGTGTGCTCGCGGATTTCGCTGCCGTCGGGCGCGCGCGAGACGACGCGGCAGCTCTTGACGCCCGGACTCATGCGGGCGGCGCGGGCGCAGTCCAGGATGACGTCGAAGACCACGGCCGGCGGAGCGGCGATGTCGACGCTGGCCCGCACGACGCCCCGGCCGTGGTCGTCGGCATGGGCCTCGACCGCTATGCCGTCCGC
The DNA here is from genome assembly GCA_966211605.1 of uncultured Caulobacter sp. Classification (GTDB taxonomy): domain Bacteria; phylum Pseudomonadota; class Alphaproteobacteria; order Caulobacterales; family Caulobacteraceae; genus Caulobacter. Next base: position 34,262 of record CBIHOB010000036.1, on the reverse strand, counting down.
GCCCAGGTCCCGCGCGATCGCCGCGCGGGCGGGGCCGGCCAGAGCGAGCAGGGCAAGGAGAAGAACGGGCCGGCGCATCATGCTGAAGTTAACGCGGCCGGTCCCTCGTTCGTTACGCGCCGGCGCGATTTTTCACCAGATCATCGACCACCGACGGATCGGCCAGTGTCGAGGTGTCGCCCAGGCTGCCCAGTTCGTTCTCGGCGATCTTGCGCAGGATGCGGCGCATGATCTTGCCGGAGCGGGTCTTGGGCAGGCCGGGCGCCCACTGCAGCACATCCGGCGCGGCGAACGGACCGATCTCGCGGCGGACCCACAGGACGAGGTCCTTGCGCAACGGGTCCGTCGCCTCGACGCCGGCCTTCAGGGTGACATAGGCGTAGACGCCCTGGCCCTTGATGTCGTGCGGATAGCCGACCACGGCCGCCTCTGCGACCGCCTCGTGGGCCACCAGGGCGCTCTCGATCTCGGCCGTGCCCAGGCGGTGGCCCGAGACGTTGATCACGTCGTCCACCCGGCCCGTGATCCAGTAGTAGCCATCGGCGTCGCGGCGGCAGCCGTCGCCCGTGAAGTACTTGCCGGGATAGGTCGAGAAATAGGTGTCGAAGAAGCGCTGGTGGTCGCCATAGACCGTGCGCATCTGGCCCGGCCAGCTGTCGGTGATGACGAGGTTGCCCTCGGTCGCGCCGTCCAGGACCTTGCCCTCGGCGTCGACCAGCTGCGGCTTGACGCCCGGCAGCGGCTTTGAGGCGGAACCCGGCTTCAGGTCGGTGGCGCCCGGCAGCGGGGTGATCAGCATGCCGCCCGTCTCGGTCTGCCACCAGGTGTCGACGATCGGTAGTTTCTCCTTGCCGACCACGCGGTGGTACCAGAGCCAGGCCTCCGGATTGATCGGTTCGCCGACGCTGCCCAGCACGCGCAAGCTGGACAGGTCGTTCTTGGTCACATGCTCGTCGCCCTCGCGCATCAGGGCGCGCAGGGCCGTCGGGGCGGTGTAGAAGATCTCGACCTTGTGCTTGTCGATCACCTCCCAGAAGCGGCTGGGGGTCGGATAGTTCGGCACGCCTTCGAAGATCAGGCTGGTCCCGCCGTTGGCCAGCGGGCCGTAGACGACGTAGCTGTGGCCGGTGACCCAGCCCACGTCGGCCGTGCACCAGAACACCTCGCCGGGCTTGTAGTCGAACACCGCCCAGAAGGTCCACGACGCCCAGGCCAGGTAGCCGCCGGTGGTGTGCAGCACGCCCTTGGGCTTCCCCGTCGAACCCGAGGTGTAGAGGATGAACAGCGGGTCCTCGGCGTTCATCGGCTCGGGCGGACAGTCGGCCGTGACGGTGTCGCGCACGTCCTGCCAGACGATGTCGCGGCCGTGCTTCAGCGGCACATCGGCGCCGGTCCAGCGGATCATCAGCACCTTGCCGACCCACGGACAGTGGTTCAGGGCCTCGTCCATATTGGCCTTCAGCGGCACGCGCCGGCCGCCGCGACGGCCTTCGTCGGCGGTGATCACGAAGTGCGAGGCGCAGTCCTGGATGCGGCCGGCGATGCTTTCGGGCGAGAAGCCGCCGAACACCACCGAGTGCACCGCACCGATGCGGGCGCAGGCCAGCATGGCGACGGCCGCGACCGGCACCATCGGCAGGTAGATCGTGACCCGGTCGCCTTTCTGGACGCCCTGCGCCTTGAGGACGTTGGCCATGCGGCAGACTTCCTCGTGCAGCTGGCCGTAGGTCAGGGTGCTGGACGTCCCCGGCTCGTCGCCCTCGAAGACCAGGGCGACGTCGTCCTTCTTGGCCGGCAGGTGGCGGTCCAGGCAGTTGGCCGAGACGTTGAGGACGCCGTCCTCGTACCAGCGGATGTGGAAGTCTTCCTTGGCGTAGGAGACGTCCTTGATCTTGGTGGGAGCCTTGATCCAGTCCAGGCGGGCGGCGACGTCGCGCCAATAGCCCTCGGGATCGGCCTCGACCCGCGCCACGGCGGCCTCATAGGCGGCGGCGTCGATATGCGCCGCCCGCGCCAGCTCTTGGGGAACCGGGAAAACCTGTCCGTCGCTCACCAGCCGTACTCCCTCTGTCTTGTTGGCCGCCGGAATAGGCGAAGCCAGCGGCCCGGCGCAAGAAGACCATTGTGGTTTCTCGCACCCTTGACCGCTGGCGATTGTTTAGTTGATGGCGATCAGAAGAAGCCGAGGGCCTTGGGGCTGTAACTGACCAGCATGTTCTTGGTCTGCTGATAGTGATCCAGCATCATCTTGTGGGTCTCGCGACCCACGCCCGACTGCTTGTAGCCGCCGAAGGCCGCGTGGGCCGGATAGGCGTGGTAGCAGTTGGTCCAGACGCGGCCGGCCTCGATGCCCCGGCCGAAGCGGTAGCAGCGGTTGGCGTCGCGACTCCACACCCCGGCGCCCAGGCCGAAGGCGGTGTCGTTGGCGATGGCCAGCGCCTCCTCCTCGGTCTTGAAGGTCGTCACCGCCAGGACCGGGCCGAAGATCTCCTCCTGGAAGATCCGCATCTTGTTGTGGCCCTCGAACACGGTCGGCTCGACGTAGTAGCCGTCCGCCAGCTGGCCGGGCAGGATCTTGCGCTGGCCGCCGGCCAACAGCTTGGCGCCCTCGTTGCGGCCGATGTCCATGTAGCCGAGGATCTTGTTCAGCTGCTCCTCTGAGGCCTGGGCGCCGATCATGGTGGCGGGATCCAGCGGACTGCCCTGGACCACGGCGTTCACGCGCTTCAGCGCCCTTTCCATGAACCGCTCGTAGATCGACTCCTGGACCAGCGCACGGCTGGGACACGTGCAGACCTCGCCCTGGTTCAGGGCGAACATGGTGAAGCCCTCCAGGGCCTTGTCCAGGAAGTCGTCGTCCTCGCGGGCCACGTCATCGAAGAAGATGTTCGGCGACTTGCCGCCCAGCTCCAGGGTCACCGGGATCAGGTTCTGGCTGGCGTACTGCATGATCAGCCGGCCGGTCGAGGTCTCGCCGGTGAAGGCGATCTTGGCGATGCGGGGGCTCGACGCCAGCGGCTTGCCGGCCTCGACGCCGAAGCCGTTGACGATATTGATGACGCCGGGGGGCAGGAGATCGCCGATCAGCTCGGCCCAGACCATGATCGAGGCGGGAGTCTGCTCGGCGGGCTTCAGCACCACGCAGTTGCCGGCCGCCAGGGCGGGAGCCAGCTTCCAGCAGGCCATCAGCAGCGGGAAGTTCCACGGGATGATCTGGCCGACCACGCCCAGCGGCTCGTGGAAGTGATAGGCGATGGTGTCGTGGTCGATCTCCGAGATCGAGCCTTCCTGGCTGCGCAGGCATCCTGCGAAATAGCGGAAGTGATCGATGGCCAGCGGAATGTCGGCGGCCAGGGTCTCGCGGATCGGCTTGCCGTTGTCCCAGGTCTCGGCGGTGGCCAGGGCCTCGAGGTTCTCCTCCATGCGGTCGGCGATGCGCAGCAGGATGCGCGAGCGATCGGCGGCGCTGGTCCTGCCCCAGGCGGCCTTGGCGGCGTGGGCGGCGTCCAGGGCGCGCTCGACGTCGATCGCCTGCGAGCGGGCGATCTCACAGATCTTGCGGCCGTGGATCGGCGAGCTGTTGTCGAAGTAGCGGCCGTCGACGGGAGCGACCCACTGGCCGCCGATGAAGTTGTCGTAGCGGGCCTTGAAGGGCGGACGCGACAGCGAGTCGATGAATTCGGGCTTGGTCATGGGCTTCCTCTCCATGCGCCTGACGGCGTCTTGGTCGCCGTGATCGGCGTCATTGGAAGCCAGATTGGCGCGGCCGCGGCGCGGCGGGACTGGGGCGCCGAAGCCGGGGACCGCAGGTGTCTCAGATCTGAAACAACTTCAGTGGAACTCGCGACCGCGCGTCAGGTCCAGACGCTTGAGCTTGCGATTCAGGGTGGCCCGCGACAAGCCCAGGAGGCCCGCGGCGGCCGAGACGTTACCGCCGGCCTGGGTCAGGGCCCGGCGGACGGCGGCGCGCTCGGCCTCGTCGAGATCGGGCGAACGATCGGGCGAGGAGACGCCCCGCTTCAGGATCTCATCGGTCAGCTTCAGGGCCAGGCGCGCGGCGCGGGAGGCGCCGATGACCACGTCGTCGCCGTCGACCGCCAGCATCGGGACCGAGGCCCGGTCGGCGCTCGTCTCCGGCAGCAGCACGATGCGGGCGCCGGGGAAGGCCTCGCGGAAGGCGCGGGCCTCGATGCGGCGGGCGGCGTCGGTGACGGCGCGCTCGACCAGGCCCGTCAGCCCCTCCAGGCCCGAACGGCAGGAGGAGACGTCGAGCGCCCCGGCCAGCCGGCCCGTCGGATCGAACAGCGGCGCGACGGTGCAGGACAGTCCGATGTTGCGCGTATGGAAGTGCTGGTCGCGATGGATGGTCAGCACCCGCTGCTCGGCGATGCAGGTGCCGATGCCGTTGGTGCCCTCGCGCGCCTCGCTCCAGACCGCGCCGTTCCACAGGCCCCAGCGGCGAAAGACAGGATCGTCGGCCGCCACGCCCCGGCGGTCGACCGGCACGCCTTCAGCGTTGGTCAGCAGCACGCAGCAGCCGCCGTCGCCCACGGCCTGGAACAGGGCGTCCAGATTGTCCTGCGCGGCGGCCAGCAGCGGACCCATCCGGTCCTGGGCCGTGCGTAGCTCGGCGCCCGACAGCGTCTCGGGCGGCTTGCGGTTCTCGGGGTCGAGATGGTGCTGGGTCAGGCAGCGGCGCCAGGAGGCGGCCAGCGGCGTCGCCGCGCCGTCGTTCAGCACCGCCAGAACCCTTTCGGCATGGCCCGGTTCGGCCATAGCGTTTCCTCCGCGGCGGAGTCTCTTCCGTCCAGGCCGGCAGCATGACGCCGCGGCGCGCCGGGACGCAAGTCCGGTGTTTTACGGTGTCGCGACGGCGGTTTGGCGGTAAACCGGCGCGACGTTCCCAGGAGTTTTCCCATGCTGCTCGCCCTCTCCACCTGGTCCGAGATCGAACAACGCCTGAAGACCAGCCAGGCGGTGGTGGTGCCGATCGGCTCGAACGAGCAGCACGGCCCGACAGGCCTCCTGGGCACCGACTGGCTGTGTCCCGAGATCATCGCCCACGAGGCCAGCAAGCGGGCCGGCGACAGGATCCTGGTGGCGCCGACGTTCAACATCGGCATGGCCCAGCATCACCTGGCCTTCCCGGGCACCATCTTCCTGCGTCCCTCGACCTTCATCGCCGCGATCGGCGACTGGGTGCGCTCGCTCTCGGCCCACGGCTTTACGCGGATCTATTTCCTGAACGGCCACGGCGGCAACGTCGCCTCGATCGAGGCGGCGTTCTCGGAGATCTACGCCGACTACAGCTTCCGCCAGCAGCGGGCGCCGTTCGCCCTGAAACTGAAGAACTGGTGGGACCTGGCCGGCGTCAACGCCCTGGCCAACCGCCAATTCCCCACGGGCCACGGCAGCCACGCGACCCCGTCCGAGATCGCCGTGACGCAATGGGCCTATCCCGAGACGATCAAGACGACAGCCTATGCGCCCCAGATCGCCCCGACGGGCCCGATCCGCGAAGCCCTCGACTTCCGCGCCCGTTACGCCGACGGCCGCATGGGCTCGGACCCGGCCCAGGCCACGCCTGAGAAGGGCGGCGAGCTGGTCGACATGGCGGCGAACGCGCTGCTGGAGGACATCGCCGCATTCGGGGCAGAGCGCGCTCCGGCCTAGGCAGGAGGACCGAAACCTCGTCCTTCGACAGGCTCAGGATGAGGTTTCTACTGGCAGGCCGAAAGTCGTCCTCACCCTGAGCTTGTCGAAGGGCGAGGATTGGCCCTCAAGCCTCGACCGCCCGGCGCTCCAGCGCCGGCTGACCGTGACGGGTCGCCATGATCTCGCCGATCACCGCCACCGCCACCTCGAACGGCGCCTTGCCGCCGAGATCGAGGCCGATCGGGGCGCGCAGCTTGGTGAGGTCGCGGTCGGTCAGGCCCGCCGCCTTCAGCCGCGCCAGCCGCTCGGCCAGCCGGCGGCGCGCCCCCAGCAGGCCGACATAGGGCGCGGGCGAGGGCAGGGCCGCCAGCAGGGCTTCGTGATCCAGTTCCAGGTCGTGACCGCAGACGGCGACGGCGGTCCAGGAATCCAGGCCGATCGCAGCCAAGGCTTCGGCGGCGCCGTCGCGGCGGTAGGCGACGTCCGGCAGGGGCGGCGGCGTCTCCGGCCCCTTGGGGCGGATCAGAAAGGTCTCGAAGCCCGACTGCGCGCCCAGGCTGGCCACCGCCAGGGCCGTCGGATCGCCGCCCAGGACGATCAGGCGCGGGACGGGGTCGTAGGCGCGCTCGAAGGCGCCGGGCCACAGGGCCTGCGGCTCCTCGACGCACAGGCGCGTATCGCCATCAGTGACCCAGAAAGCCGGGGCGCGGGCGGCGGCCAGGTCCAGCAGGGTCCTCGCGGCCGGATCGTCGGATTCGATCTTCTCGACGAGGATCTCGATCCGCGCGCCGCATAGCAGGCGGATGTCTGGCCACGGACTGCCCTCGCCATAGACCAGCCGGCGCGGCTGGCCATCCTGCAGGCAAGCGCGGGCGTGCGTCTCGACATCGGCCTCGATGCAGCCGCCGGACAGGAAGCCGGAAGAAAGTTTTTCGCCGAACACCATCTGGGTCCCGACCGGACGCGGTCCGCCGCCGCCCAGGGCGACGATGGTGGCCAGGGCGGCGGGACCCCTTGAAAGCGCCGCGGCCAAGGCGGGACGGGCGTCGTCGGCCATGCCGTGCATGGGCCAGGAGGAGGCGGCGGCGTCGCCTGAACGGTCGTCGGTCATCGGGGCGATGTTAACGCCTCGGCAAGTTTCCAGAAACCGGATGTTCAAACCTTGGCGCGTACCGTTCGTGTCTGTTGGTGTTTTGTCAGCGCGGATGGCGATGTCCATTTCGGTCTCAAAACTCGGTTTGGCTGCGGCCCAGTTCGGTCTCGACGGCGGAAGCTCGTCGGCGCCGCGCGGCCGTTCGCCCGAAGCCGAAACGCGCGACATGCTGAACATCGCCGCCCGCGCCCGCCTGTCGGTGCTGGACGCATCGGGCCTGTTCGGCCGCGCCGAGACCCTGCTGGGCGACCTGATTCCGCGGCCGACGCCCTTCCGCATAACGCTGGCGACCGCCCGCGCCGATCGCGGCCCCGACTATGTCGAGGCCGAGGCCCGCGCCACGCTGCGCCGCATCGGCGTTGAGCGTGCTGATTCGATCATCGTCCATTCGCCCTCGGAGCTGTTCGGCCCGCATGGCGCGGCCCTGTGGGACCGCCTGCAGCGCCTGAAGGACCAGGGCCTGTTCGCCAAGATCGGCGTCGCGGCCCACGCCACCGACGACCCGGTCGGCGTCGCCAGGCGCTTCAAGCCCGACATCCTGCAGGCTCCGGCCTCGCTGCTCGATCAGCGTCTGCTGGCCGACGGTTCGCTGCAGCGCATCGCCGGCATGGGTGTCGAGGTGCACCTGCGCTCGATCTTCCTGAACGGCCTGCTGTTCCTGCCGCCCGATCGCGTCCCGGCCCAGCTGAAGGGCGCCTCGGGCCGTCTGTCGCGCGTGCGCCGAATGATCGCCGAGGGCCGCTCGGATCCGCTTCAGGCCGCCCTGGGCTTTGCTCTGTCGCGCCCGGAAGGCTCGGCCGTGCTGGTGGGCTGCAACTCGGCCGCCGAACTGTCGGCCGTGGTCGCCGCCGCCTCGAGCCCGCCGCCGGACCTCGACTGGGACGAGATGGCCATCGACGATCCGGTCGCGCTCGACCCGCGACGTTGGGTCGCCTGACCAACCCCTAGAATCAAGCTCGACACTGCTTGTCGGCTGTACGGCCACGCGGCGCCCCAAGCGTCCGCGCCGATCGATTCATGTCTTGTAAGCTTCTGATTCACCTGGATTTTATGAATCTGCTCTAGCTTGGTCCCAAAAGAGGGAGACCGTGTCATGATCCTCGCCGTCCTGCAGGCCCGCATGGGTTCGTCCCGGCTGCCGGGCAAGTCGATGGCCACGCTGCAAGGCGAGCCGATGATCGTGCGCCAGCTGGAGCGCCTGCGCGGCGCGCGCTGCCTCTCGAAGATCGTCGTGGCCACCAGCACCGATCCGGCCGATGACGCCCTGGCCGGGTTCCTGGTCTCGCGCGGCCACACCGTCCACCGCGGGGCGGGCGCCGACATTCTCGCGCGCATCGCCCGCTGCGCCGAGGCGATCAGTGCGGTCAGCCACGTGGTCCGCCTGAAGGGCGACGCGCCGTTCATGGATCCGGGCATCATCGACGACGCTGTGCGCATGGCCCTGGCCAGCGGCGCCGACTACACCTCCAACCGCGTGCAGCGCACCTTCCCGGTCGGCCTTGAGGTCGAGGTGATCAAGGCCAGCGTCCTGCGCGAGGCCGCCGCCGAGGAGCGCGACCCGCAGGCCCGCATCTCGCCGACCGCCGCCATCCGCAACCGGCCGCAGCGCTGGAGCCACGCTCACCTGAAGGCGCCGCGCGACTGGTCCAAGCTGGACTGGCGGGTCAAGACCGCCGCCGACCTGGCCTTCGCCCGCTCGATCTATGACGCCCTGCATCCGGTCGATCCGGACTTCCGCATGGGCGATGTGCTGGACCTGGTCGAGAGCCACCAGGACATCGGTCGCTTCGCGGCCTGATCTCCGAGTTCCGGATATCAAGAAGGGCGCCGTGCGGATCCGTGCGGCGGCCTTCTGCTGTCCGCCTACTTCCAGGCCCCGTACGGATCCGCCGACGTCTTGCCCAGGGCCTCGGCCACGGCCGGGTGGGTCAGTTCGCCCTTCAGCACGTTGAGGCCGCGCGCCAAGTGGACGTTGGTCTTCAGCGCGTCCAGGCCCTTGTCGGCCAGCGCCAGGCCGAACGGCAGGGTGGCGTTGCCCAGGGCTTCGGACGAGGTGCGCGGGGCCGCGCCCGGCATGTTGGCCACGCAGTAGTGGACGACGCCGTCGACCGTATAGGTCGGCTCGGCGTGGGTGGTCGGCTTGCTGGTCTCGAAGCAGCCGCCCTGGTCGATCGAGACGTCCACGAGGACCGACCCTGGCTTCATCTGCTTCAGGTGTTCGCGGCGGACCAGCTTGGGGGCGGCCGCGCCGGCGGTCAGCACCGCGCCGATCACGACGTCGGCCTTGAGGATCTCGTCCTCGACGGCGGCGAAGGTCGAGTAGCGGGTGAGGATGCGGCCTTGATACAGATCGTCCAGCTCGCGCATGCGCGGGATCGAGCGCTCCAGCACCACCACCTCTGCGCCCAGGCCGGCGGCCATGCGGGCGGCGTTGCTGCCCACCACCCCGCCGCCCAGCACGGCCACGCGCGCCGGGGGCACGCCGGGCACGCCGCTCAGCAGCAGGCCCATGCCGCCGTTGTGCTTCAGCAGGGTCTCGGCCGCCGAGAACACGGCGATCCGGCCGGCCACTTCCGACATCGGGGCCAGCAGCGGCAGGCCGCCGCGCGCATCGGTGACGGTCTCGTAGGCGATGGCGGCCGCGCCGCTCTTCAACAGGCCCTCGGTCTGGGCGGGATCGGGCGCGAGGTGGAGGTAGGTGAACAGGATGTGGCGCGGCTCGAGCTTTTCCCACTCGACCTTCTGCGGTTCCTTGACCTTCACGATCATGTCCGCGCCGGCGAAGACGGCGGCGGCGTCCGGGGCGATGGTTGCGCCCGCCTTGACGTAGACCTCGTCGGCATAGCCGGCGCCAAGGCCCGCGCCCGACTGCACGAGGACGGTGTGGCCGTGACCGACATATTCACGAACCGCCGTGGGGGTGAGGCCGACCCGGTGTTCGCCCGGTTTGATCTCGGAAGGGACGCCAACGCGCATGATGCTTCCTCCAAAAGCGCTTTGACCGGGACTGTGCGCTCAAGGACACGCAGTTTCCCTGGTGATTTCGTGTCGAGTGACCTCTGTCATGCAGGATTCCTGCGTGCTATGCAGATCAGATGAAGAAAGCCGCCGTTGACCTCGACAGTTTCGACCGGAAGCTCCTGCACCTGCTGCAGCGGCGAGGCCGGGCCAGCTATGTGGAAATGGCCGAGGCGGTGAATCTTTCCGAATCCGCCTGTCTTCGCCGCGTGCGGGCTCTGGAGGACGCCGGGGTCATCGGGCGCTACGCCGCCGTGATCGACGAGCGGGCGGTGGGCCTGCCGCTCAGCGTCTTCGTCACCGTGACCCTGTCGTCCCAGGCCGAGACCGCGCTCAGCGCCTTCGAGAAGGCGATCGCGAACGTGCGCGAGGTGGCCGAGTGCTACCTGATGACCGGCGGCTCGGACTATCTGCTGCGGCTGGTGGTGCGCGACGTCGACGACCTGGAGCGGGTCCACGCCCAGGAGCTGACCCGCATCCCCGGCGTGGTCCGCGTCAGCAGCAGCATCGCGATGCGGACTGTCGTAAAGCGCGCCGAATTGCCGCTGTGAAGGCGTGATTAACCCTTCTTGAGCCGTTCAACCCTTAGTCTTCCGCCCGACATTAGACCGCGTCGGGGGACGAGATGGTTTCGAGACGGATCCTGCTGGGAGCGCTGGCGGGCCTGGCCGCGCCGGCCTTGGCGTTCGCAGAGGGCGACGGGGTCGCCACGCCCAGTGTGCTGACCAGGAAGGGGCGCCGCACGCGCTCGGCGCTCAGCCACCAGGCGGGCGACAAGGCCGCGCTGGACAAGGCCATGGCCAGCGTCAAGCCGATGGAGGCGGAACCCGCCCATGGCCCGGCCGCCGCCGCTCCGGCCCAGGCGGTCTCGCCCGACGAGGCCCTGGGTCGCCTCAAGCACGGCAACGCCATCTTCTCGCGCGGCGGAGCCAATCTGATCCTGCCGACGACGGCCCGGGTGGCCGAACTGTCGAAGGGCCAGGCGCCGTTCGCGGTGGTGATCGGCTGCGCCGACAGCCGCACCGCGCCCGAACTGGTCTTCGACTGCAATCTGGGCGAACTGTTCGTGATCCGCGTCGCCGGCTCGACCGTCAGCCGCGAGGGCCTGGGCTCCATCGTCTATGCCGTCGAGCACCTGGGCGCGCCGCTGATCGTCGTGCTGGGCCACACCAAGTGCGGCGCCGTCGGCGCAGCCGTGGACGTCGCCAAGAAGCATTCCGAGCTGCATGGCGCCCTGCATGAAATGGTGCTGCCGATCATCCCCGCCGTGCTGGAGGCCGACGAGGCCCATCCCGCCGACCTGCAGGACGCCGCCATCCGCCGCAACGTCCGCGACATCGCCGGCCGCTTGAAGGTCGCCGACGGCGTCCTGGCCGAGCGGATCGAGGAGGGTCGCCTGAAGGTCGTTTCGGCCTGCTATGACCTGGCGACGGGCGTCGTGAGCTTCGACGCCTGACCAGGCGCCGCCAAGCTTGAGTATTGGAGTGTAACGCTGTCACTCGACTGCCGTTGACCCCTGGTCGCGCTTAGGTTCAATTCGCCTTGAATCTGCGCAAATCAGGGGACGTACGGGATGTCGACGGACGAGACGCCGCCGGAAGGTGGTCGCGACACCCAAAATCCCTGGCTGACGCGCTGGAGTTCGTTGCGCCGGACGGTCTCCGAACGCTGGCCTGATGCTCTGAAAGGCCCGGTGGCGATCGCCGTGGCCGCTTCGCTGGCCGTCGGTTTCGGCGGCGGCTTCGCGGCCGGGAAGGGCGGCTGGTTCTTCGGCGGCGGCGGCAAGCCGGCGGGCGCGGAATCCGTCAAGGGCGAGGCCTGGTCGCTGTTCGGCAAGCCGCGCGGCGCCAACGCCCCGCGCCGTGGCGTTCCCAAGCCCGACGGTTTCGCGGTCTGGCAGACCCGCGTCGACAGCAGCGGTCCCGACCCGCTGGCCTGCATCCGCATGAGCAAGGATCTGGATCCGTCCAAGGCCTATGCCGACTTCGTGCTGGTCTCGCCGGACCTGGGCCGCCAGCCCTCGGTCCGCGTGAAGGGCGACGAGCTGTGCCTGGGCGGCATCGGCTTCACCGATCATCGCATCACCCTGCTGAAGGGGCTGCCCGCCAAGGGCGGCGATACGCTCACGGCCAATGCCGATGTCGACTTCACCTTCGGTGAAAAGCCCCCCTATGTCGGCTTCGCCGGTGACGGGGTGATCCTGCCGCGCGAGGAGTCGGACGGCGTCGCCATCGAGACGATCAACGTCCAGAGCCTGGCCGTCGAGGTCTGGCGCGTGCCGGACCGCAACCTGGTCCGCAAGTCGATCTCGGCTCCCGATCCCACGGGCGAAGGCGATTGGGCCGGCGACTATGGCGACGACGCCGTGGGCGACGACGGCCGCCGCGTCTGGAAGGGCGTGGTGCCGGTCACCGGCGGCGCGACCGGCCAGAAGGCCACCACCGTCTTCCCGCTGGGCGCGGTGCTGAAGGACATGAAGGCCGGGGCCTTCGTCATCAAGGCGCGCGACGCCTCGGGCGGCCGCGATCCGGACGCCGAGGGCGGCGACAACAACCCGGCCCAGGCCCGCCGCTGGATCGTGTTCACCGACATGGCTCTGCTGGGCTACGACGGCTCGGAAAGCCTGGACGTGGTGGTCCGCTCGCTGAAGAGCGCCAAGACGCTGTCGGGCGTGCGCGTGGCCCTGGTGGCCGCCGACGGCGAGTCCTTGGCCGAGGCCAGCAGCGACGCCGACGGCCGCGTGCGCTTCCTGCGTCCGCTGCTGAAGGGCCAGGGCGCCGAGCGCGCCAAGATGGTCATGGCCTATGGGCCGCAAGGCGATCTGGCCCTGCTGGACCTGGACCGTTCGCCGGTCGACCTGTCCAAGCAGGGTGTGGGCGGCCGCACCGAGGGCGGCGTCGACGGGCGCAGCGTGGCGGCCGACATCGACGGCTATCTCTATGCCGACCGCGGCATCTATCGCCCCGGCGAGACGGTCCACCTGACCGCCATGGTCCGCGACCGCATGGCCAAGGCCGTGACCGACCGCAAGGGCGAGATCATCGTCAAGCGGCCGTCGGGCGTCGAATTCAAGCGCTATCCGTTCAGCCAGGCCAACGCCGGCGCGGTCCTGGCCGACATCGCCCTGCCCCGCTCGGCCCCGCGCGGCCGGTGGACCGCGGAGCTGCATATCGAGGGCATCGAGGACGAGACCGGCAGCCTGTCGTTCTCGGTCGAGGACTTCGCCCCGCAGCGCCTGGCGGTGACGGCCACGGGCCAGGAAGCCGTCCCGGTCGGCGCCGGCGAGACCCGCAAGGTCGACGTCTCGGCCCGCTTCCTCTACGGCGCGCCCGGCGCGGGTCTGCAGACGCAAGGCGAGGCCCGCCTGCGCGCCGACAGCGATCCCTTCCCCGCCTACAAAGGCTTCGAATGGGGCGACCAGTCCAAGGTCTTCGACGAGAAGTTCATCGACCTGGGCTCGACCGTCACCGACGGCGAAGGCCGGGCGATCCTGTCGGTCGGTACGACGGACGCGGGCGACACCGCCCAGCCGCTGGTGGCCTCGGTCACCGCCTCGGTGTTTGAGCCGGGCGGCCGTCCGGTCCGCGAGGGGCTGGAGCTGAAGGTGCGGCCGAAATCGGTCTACTACGGCGTCAAGGTCGACCAGGGCGAGGCCGGCAAGGGCGATCCGCCCGTCAGCCTCGACATGATCGCGGTCAACGCCGCCGGCCAGCGGATCGGCGCGACCGCCACCTACACCCTGGTCGCCGAGCGCTGGGACTACGACTGGTTCCAGCAGAACGGCCGCTGGCAGTGGCGCCGAAGCAGCCGCGACGCGATCGTGGCCAAGGCGCAGGTCAATATCGGCGCCGGTTCGCCGGCCAGGTTCACCCGCCGCCTGGGCTGGGGCGACTATCGCCTCGAGGTCGAAGGCGCGGACGGGGCCAAGACCGTGACCCGCTTCTCGGCCGGCTGGGGCGCTCCCGCCCGCGAGGGCGAGGCGCCGGACGTGGTCCGCGTGTCCGCCGGAACCAAGACCTACAGCCAAGGCGACACGGTCGAGATCACCCTGAAGCCGCCCTATGCCGGCGAAGCCCAGGTGGCCGTCGCCACCGACCGGCTGATCGACCTGAAGACGGTCCATGTCGGCGAGAACGGGACCACCGTGCGCCTGAAGACCTCGGCCGCCTGGGGCGGCGGGGCCTATGTCATGGTCAGCGTCATCCAGCCGCGCGACCCGGTCGCCTCGCCCAAGCCCCGTCGGGCCCTGGGCCTAGTCTATGTCCCCCTCGACCCCAAGGGCCGCAAGCTGACCGTCGACCTGGGGGCCCCGACCAAGATCGACAGCAAGGCGCCGGTCGAGATCCCGGTGAAGGTGTCGGGCATGGGCTTCGGCCAGAAGGCCCGCGTCACCATCGCGGCGGTGGACGAGGGCATCCTGCGCCTGACCCACCAGGACAGCCCCGACCCGGTGAAGTGGTACTTCGGCAAGCGGGCCCTGACCCTGAACTATCGTGACGACTACGGCCGTCTGCTGGATCCGAACCTGGGCGCGCCAGCCAATGTCAACTTCGGCGGCGACGAGGTCGGCGGCGAGGGCCTGACGGTCACCCCGATCAAGACCGTGGCCCTTTGGTCGGGCGTGGTCGAGACCGGGCTGGACGGCAAGGCGGTGATCAAGCTGCCGGCGGCCGATTTCAATGGCGAGCTGCGCATCCAGGCGGTGGCCTGGACCGACACCGCCGTCGGCTCGGCCAGCAAGCCCCTGACCGTGCGCCAGCCGGTGGTGGCCGACCTCAACCTGCCCCGCTTCCTGGCCCCGGGCGACCAGGCCTACGCCACGCTGGAGCTGCACAATGTCGAGGGCAAGCCGGGCGCCTATACGGCCGAGGCCTTCTCGACCAATGGCTTGAAGGTCGCCTTCAAGAAGGTGTTCCAGCTGATCCTGGGCCAGCGCATCGCCGAGAAGATTCCCTTCCTGGCGCCCGATGTGACGGGGATCGGCAAGATCGGCTTCAAGGTCGCCGGCCCCGGCTTCCAGACGTCGAAGGACTACCCGATCCAGACGCGGCTGGGCTGGGGCGACGTGGTGCGCACGACCACCGAGATCCAGCGTCCCGGCGAGGCCTTCACACCGTCGTACCAGCTGCTGTCGGGCCTGGCGGCCGGCGACGTGACGATGCAGGTCAGCTATTCGCCGATCCGGGGTTTCGACCCCTCGGCGATCGCGGTGGCGCTGCAACGCTATCCCTACGGCTGCACCGAGCAGCTGGTCTCGACGGCCTATCCGCTGCTGTACGCCCAGACCTTCTCGAACGATCCGAAGCTGAAGCGCACCCCGGCCGCCCTCGCGGGCGCGGTGGGCAAGCTGCTGGACCGCCAGACCCTGGACGGCGCCTTCGGCCTGTGGCGGGTGGGCGACGGCGAGGCCGATCCCTGGCTGGGCGCCTATGTCGTCGACTTCCTGCTGGAGGCCCGCGCCCAGGGCGTGGCCGTACCGGACGCCGCCATCGACAAGGCGGTGAGCGCGATGCGCCAGGTCAGCCGGCCGGAGGGTTGGGCTTCGGTCGCCTACCGCATGGAATATCCGGGCTGGTGGGCGTCGAACGAGGACGCCTCCAAGAAGGCGACCGAGCGCATGCGCCGCCGGGCTTCGGCCTACGCCCTCTATGTGATGGCCAAGGCCGGCAAGGGGGATCTGGCCCGCCTGCGCTGGTGGCACGACGTCCAGATGAAGGACGAGAGCCAACCGGTGGCCAAGGCCTATGTCGCCGCCGGCCTGGCCCGCATGGGCGACAACGCCCGCGCCCGCTCGGCCATGCGCCAGGCGGTGGCCAGCCTCGGCTACAAGGACGAACAGGACTGGTACCAGTCGACGCTGCGCGACACCGCCGTGGTCACGGCCCTGGCGGCTGAGTCCAACATGATGGACATCGCCCGCCAGATGCAGGGCCGCCTGGAGAACGTCAGCAAGGATCCGGACAGCCTGAACACCCAGGAACAGGCGGCGCTGCTGCATGCGGCCAACGCCCTGATCCAGGCTTCGGGCCCGATCTCGATCGACGCCAAGGGCGCCAACGCCCTGCCGCCGGCCGGCGGCGCGCCGCGCTGGGCGGTGGGCAAGCTGGCCGACGCCCGCTTCGTCAATACGGGCAAGGGAACCTTGTGGCGCACGGTCAGCGTGCGCGGCACCCCGACCTCGGCCCCGCCGGCGGAGGCCAGGGGCCTGTCCGTCAGCAAGCGTCTGCTGTCGATGGGCGGCGGCGCCATCGACCCGGCCTCGATTCGCCAGGGCGACCGGGTGATCGTGCTGCTGTCGGGCAGCAACCAGCAGGCCCGCTCGACCGCCCTGGTGGTCGACGACGCCCTGCCGGCCGGTTTCGAGATCGAGACGACCCTGGGCGCTGACGACGCCCAGAACGGGCCGTTCAAGTTCCTGGGAACCCTGACCGCCGCCGACGTCCAGGAAAGCCGCGACGACCGCTTCATCGCGGCGCTCGATCTGGAAGGCAACAAGTCCTTCGCCCTGGCCTATGTGGCCCGGGCGGTGACGCCGGGCTCGTTCTTCCTGCCCGGCGCAGTGGCCAAGGACATGTACCGCCCGGCGGTGGTCGGCCGTTCGGACGCCTCGCGCGCCACGATCGCGCCGGGGCAATGAGGGGCGTGATCGTGTTGCAACCCGTCTTCCCTCTCCGGGGGAGGAGCGCCGTAGGCGCGGAGGGGGCATGTGAGTGAGTTCGCTCGCGAGGGGGTGTGGCATACTCGCCCCCTCCGGATGCTGCGCATCCTCCTCCCCCGGAGGGGGAAGGCGGAGGGGCGCGTTCTTCGCCTGACCCAGGCCCTCGTCGCCTTGCTCGCCGTCGAGACCGCGCTGTTCGCCTTGAGCGCGGTCTTCCCGCCGGACATGACCCGGGCCAGGCATTCCTCGCCGGTCACCCTGGATCGGCGCGGGGCGTGGCTGCGCGCCCTGCCGGTCGAGGACGGGCGGTGGCGGATCCGCGCCGATCTCCAGCGCACCGACCCCACCTTCCAGAAGCGCCTGATCAAGGTCGAGGACGCGCGGTTCTTTTGGCATCTGGGCGTCGATCCGATCTCGCTGGCCCGCGC
The DNA here is from genome assembly GCA_966211605.1 of uncultured Caulobacter sp. Taxonomy (GTDB): domain Bacteria; phylum Pseudomonadota; class Alphaproteobacteria; order Caulobacterales; family Caulobacteraceae; genus Caulobacter. Next base: position 17,350 of record CBIHOB010000036.1, on the reverse strand, counting down.
CATCGGTTCGGCGGTCGTGCATGGCCGGGTGACGTCCGGGGCCTCGACCCTGAGCATGCAGACGGCCCGCCTGCTGGAACCGCGTCCGCGCACGGTCGGCGCCAAGCTGATCGAGATGGTCCGCGCCGTGCAGCTGGAGTCGCGCCTGTCCAAGCGTGAGATCCTGGCCCTGTACCTGACCCTGGCCCCCTACGGCGGCAATCTGGAAGGCGCGCGGGCGGCCAGTCTCAGCTATTTCGGCCACGAACCCTCCAGCCTGACCGACGGCGAACAGGCGATGCTGATCGCCCTGCCGCAGTCGCCCGAGGCGCGCCGCCCGGACCGCCATCCGGAGGCCGCCAAGGCCGCTCGGCGCGCGGTGCTGGACAAGCTGGTCCGCGCCCGGGCGATCAGCCAGGCCGCCGCCTACGAAGCCGAGAACGAGCCATTGCCCCGCCGCACGCCGTTCCCGGCCCTGGCCTGGCACGTCGCCGGCGAACTGGCTCGCAACGCCTCCGCCGGCCAGGCCAGCGTGGTCTCGACGATCGACGCCGACCTGCAGGCCCGGCTGGAACCGATGGCCGCCGCCGTCGCGGCCGCCCAGGGGCCCGATGCGACCGCCGCCATCCTGGTGGTCGAGATCAAGACCCGGGCCGTCCGCGCCGCCGTCGGTTCGGCGGGCCGCGACCGGGCCGGCGGCTGGGTCGACATGACCCGCGCCCTGCGCTCGCCGGGCTCGGCCCTGAAGCCGTTCATCTACGCCATGGCCATGGACGACGGCCTGGTCGCCGCCGACACCCAGCTGCAGGACAACGCCACCCGCTTCGCCGACTATCAGCCCGAGAACTTCGACCGGGTCTTCCACGACAAGGTCACGGTGCGGGAGGCCCTGGCCCATTCCCTGAACGTCCCGGCCGTCGCGACCCTGGAGAAGCTGGGGCCCGAAGCCTTCGCCGGCCGCATCGAGGCCGCCGGCGCGCACCTGGCCCGGCCGAAGGCGCAGCTGAAGGACGCGGGCCTGGCCCTCGCCCTGGGCGGGGAGGGGATCACCTGGCGCGACCTCGTCATGTTGTACGCGGCCCTGGGCGACGACGGCGTCGCCAAGCCCCTGGCCTGGACCGAGGACGAGGCCAGGACGCGCGAGCGCGCTGCGGGCGCGCGGCTGGTCCGCCCCGAGGCGGCGCGGCAGGTGCTGGACATCCTGCGCGAGGCTCCGGCCCCGCGCGGTCGCGCGCCCTCGGCCCTGACCCGCGGCGGGCCGTCGATGGCCTTCAAGACCGGCACCTCGTACGGCTTCCGCGACGCTGTGGCGGCGGGGGTGGTCGGCGGCTATGCGATGCTGGTCTGGACGGGCCGGGCCGACGGCGGCGCGCGCGGCGGCCTGACGGGGCGCGACGCGGCCCTGCCGCTGCTGTTCGACGTCGCCGATGCGGTCGGCGCCCCGACCTCGGCTCCCCGCCCGATCGCGCCCAAGGCCGCGCCCTTGGCGCTGCAGAAGCTGCAGGCCGACACCGCCGGCCCGCGCCTGATCTTCCCGCCCGACGGCGCGGCCGTGCAGGTCGACGCCCTGGGCCCCAAGGCGCGCGGCCTCGTGCTCGCCGCCGAGGGCGAGGGCCTGACCTGGTACGTGGAAGGCCAGCCGCTGGACCCGGATCCGGTCAGCGGCCGCGCGATCTGGAAGCCGGCCGCGCCGGGCTTCTACAAGCTGGCGGTGGTGGACGCCCAGGGGCGGCGGGTCAGCGCCAGGGTGCGGATCAAGGGAGAGTAGATATCTCTCCTCCCCTCTGGGGAGGTGGCCCAGAGGGCCGGAGGGGGCCGCGCGGCCTATGCCGAGATGGCCCCCTCAGTCGCTCCGCGACAGCGCCCCAGAGGGGGAGCAGAGGCACTTCCTCAGCCCTCGTCCCGCTTCCAGAACGGACGGTCCTGGACCACCGTCTCGGCGACCACCCGCTCGTAGTCCTCACGGCTGCTGATGCCGATGTTCAGGTCGTTCACCAGGCCATCGTGCAGCGAATAGACCCAGCCGTGCACCGACAGCGACTGGCCGCGCGCCCAGGCGTCCTGAACAAAGACGTCGGCGGCGACGTTGCGGACCTGGCGGGCGACGTTCAGCTCGGTCAGGCGGTCCAGCATCTGACGCTTTTCCGGGATCTGCTCCAGCGCGTGCTTGTGCTCGGCGTGGACCTCGCGGATCGGGTGCAGCCAGTGGTCGACCAGGCCCCGGCGCTGGCCGTCGATGGCCGCAGCCACGCCGCCGCAGCCATAGTGGCCGACGACCATGATGTGCTTGACCTTCAGCACGTCGACGGCGAACTGGAGCACCGATAGGTAGTTGGCGTCCTGTGGCGGGGCCAGGTTGGCGACGTTGCGGTGGACGAACAGCTCGCCCGGATCCAGGCCGACGATCTCGTTGGCCGGCACGCGGCTGTCGCTGCAGCCGATCCACAGATATTCCGGGCTCTGCTGGCCTTCCAGGCGCTTGAAGAACTCGGGATCGACCTCGGTCTTGCTCTTCGACCAGGCGGCATTGTTGGCTTTCAGGTCCTCAAGCATCTAGCGCTCCGGATGGTGGTCGGGATGGGCGGCGGCGATGGCCGGGTGTTTGGCCGCGCGGGCGGCGGCGGCCTGGATCGCCGGAAAGGGGGACAGGTCGACATTGAAGCGACCGGCGTTGAACACCTGCGGCACGAGCAGACAGTCGACCAGGCCCGGCGCATCGCCGTACGCGAAGCCGCCCGAGTGCTTGGCCACCATCGGCTCCAGCGCCCGGAAGCCGTCGCTGATCCAGCGGGCGACCCAGCCGTTGCGGTCGGTCTCGCCGATCTCCAGGGCCGTCAGCTGGCGCAGGACCCGCAGGTTGTTCAGCGGGTGGATGTCGCAGGCGATGATCTCGGCCATGCCGCGCACGATGGCCCGCTCGAACGGAGCGGTCGGCAGCAGGCGGGGCTCGGGAACCACCTCGTCCAGCCACTCCAGGATGGCCAGGCTCTGGGTCAGCGGCCGGCCGTCGACCTCCAGGGTCGGGACCAGGGCCTGGGCGTTGAGGGCGCGATAGTCGTCGCCCTGATGCGCGTTGGCGACCAGGTCCACGGGCCGCAGCTCGAAGGCCAGACCCTTCAGGTTCAGGCCGATCCGCACCCGATAGGGCGCGCTGGCGCGCTTGGCGCTGTGCAGGACGAGCTTCACCGCGCGCTCCTAGACCAGGGTGAATTCAAGACGCCCGACGCCTTCCACCTCGCCCACGACGGTGTCGCCGCGGACAATGGCGCCGACGCCCTCGGGTGTGCCGGTGAAGATCAGGTCGCCGGCGGCCAGGGTCCAGAGCTCGCTGGCCTTGGCGACGACTTCGCCGAGGTTCCAGATCATGTCGCCCACCTGGCCGCGCTGGCGCTCGACGCCGTTGACCGACAGGGTGACGGCCGCGTCGGGGGCAGGCTGGTCCATGACCTTGATGGCGGTGATCGGAGCGCTGGCGTCGAAGGCCTTGCCCGCTTCCCAAGGCTGGCCCTTGGCCTTGGCCGCGCCTTGCAGGTCGCGGCGGGTCAGGTCGACGCCGACGGCGTAGCCGAACACGGCCGCGAGGGCCGCCTCCGGCGTCAGGTTCGCGCCGCCGCTCTTCAGCGCCACCACCAGCTCGATCTCGTGGTGCAGGTCCTGGGTCGCGGGTGGATAGGGAACCTGGCCGGCCAGCGGGACGATCGCGTCGGCGGGCTTGGAAAAGAAGAACGGCGGGTCGCGCTCGTCAGCGCCCATCTCGCGCGCGTGGGCGGCGTAGTTGCGGCCTACGCACAGGATCCGGCGCACCGGGAAGACCGTGTCGGATCCTTCCACCGGAACCGTCGGAATGGCGTGCGGGGCAAAGGCGTAGGTCGTCATGGCGCCTCCTGTAGACCCAAAATCCGCGCGCCAAAACCCCTGGCGGACGCCTGCCGCGCGGTGAAGCCGTCCGAGGCCGCAAAGTGGTCGCCGTTCAGAAATCCTACGGTTGAAGGGGCGGCCTAAACGTTCTTTCACTTGCCCCCGCGCGCGACGTCGCGTCATGTCGATATCGGGGATAAGGGTGCTTCAATCGGGGCCGCGCATGCTGATCATCGAGAATCTGACCCACGTCTATGGCAACGGCACCCGCGCCCTGGATGAGGTCAGCCTGACGATTCCGCGCGGCATGTACGGCCTGCTGGGTCCGAACGGCGCCGGCAAGTCGACCCTGATGCGGACCATCGCCACCCTGCAGGCCCCGACGTCGGGCCATATCCGCTTCGGCGACATCGACGTCCTCAAGAACCCGGAGGCGCTGCGCAAGACCCTGGGCTACCTGCCCCAGGACTTCGGCGTCTATCCGCGCGTCTCTGCCTACGACATGCTGGATCACATGGCGGTGCTGAAGGGCGTCTCCAACGCCAAGGACCGCAAGGCCACGGTCGAGCACCTGCTGAACCAGGTGAACCTGTGGAATGTCCGCAAGAAGGCCATCGCCGGCTTTTCGGGCGGCATGCGCCAGCGCTTCGGCATCGCCCAGGCCCTGATCGGCGACCCGCGCCTGATCATCGTCGACGAGCCCACGGCGGGCCTCGACCCCGAGGAGCGCAACCGCTTCCTGAACCTGCTGGCCGAGATCGGCGAGAACGTGGTGGTGATTCTCTCGACCCACATCGTCGAGGATGTCTCGGACCTGTGCCCGGCCATGGCCATCATCTGCGACGGCCGCATCGTCAGCGAGGGCGCCCCGGCCGACCTGGTGGCCAGGCTCAAGGGCCGGATCTGGAAGAAGATCATCGACAAGGCCGAGCTGGACGCCGCCAAGCAGCAGTACAAGGTCATCTCCACCCGTCTGCTGGCGGGCCGCACGGTCATCCACGTCGAGTCCGACGACCATCCCGGCGACGGCTTCACGGCCGTGGAAGGCGGGCTGGAGGACGTCTACTTCTCCACCCTCTCGACCACCCGGCGGGCGGCCTGACGAGGAGCGGCGCGATGTTTGCCAAGATCGCGGGCTTCGAGCTCCGCTACCAGCTGAAGTCGCCGGTGTTTTGGGTGGTGGCGACCATCTTCTTCCTGCTGACCTTCGGGGCGGCGACGATCGACCAGATTCGCATCGGCGGCGGCGGCAACATCCACAAGAACGCCCCGTTCGCGATCGCCCAGACCCACCTGATCCTGTCGATCTTCTACATGTTCGTGACCACGGCCTTCGTGGCCAATGTGGTGGTGCGCGACGACGAGACCGGTTTCGGGCCGATCCTGCGCTCCACGCGGGTCAGGAAGTTCGACTACCTGTACGGTCGCTTCACGGGCGCGTTCCTGGCCGCGGCGATCTCGTTCCTGGTCGTGCCGCTGGCGATCTGGGTCGGCTCGTTCATGCCGTGGATCGATCCCGAGCGCCTCGGGCCCAACGACCTGCACGCCTATCTCTTCTCGTACTTCGCCCTGGCCTTGCCCTCGATCCTGCTGACCTCGGCGATCTTCTTCGCCCTGGCCACCATCACGCGCTCGATGATGTGGACCTATGTCGGCGTGGTCGCCTTCATGGTCCTCTGGATCATCGCCAACATCGCTCTCGACAAGCCGGAATTCGAGAAGGTCGCCGCCTACTGGGAGCCGATGGGCACGGCCGCGTACGGCCTGGTCACCAAGTACTGGACCGCCAGCGAGCGCAATGGCGTCACCCCGCCCCTGGCCGGTGCCCTGCTGTTCAACCGCGCCTTCGTCGTGGCCGTCTCGGCCGGCTTCCTGGCCCTGGCCTATGGCCTGTTCCGCTTCCAGGCGGCGGACCTGTCGGGCCAGCGCAAGGTCAGGACCGGCAAGGCGGCCGAGGTCGAGGCCGCGCCCGCCACGGTGGCCGGTCCGCTGCCGCGGCCGGCGTTCGACCGCGCGACCGCCTGGGCCCAGCTGGTCGTCCGCACGCGCCTGGACATGGGCCAGGTGTTCAAGAGCCCGGCCTATTTCGTGCTGCTGGCCCTGGGCCTGGCCAACGCCATGGGCGCGCTGTGGTTCGCCACCGACGCCGGCCGCTACGGCGGTGTCGTCTATCCGGTGACCCGCGTGCTGCTGCAGCCCCTGCTGGGCTCGTTCGGCCTGATCCCGATGATCATCGCCATCTACTATTCGGGCGAGCTGGTCTGGCGCGAGCGCGAGAAGAAGACCCACGAGATCATCGACGCCACCCCCGTGCCCGACTGGGCCTTCGTGGCGCCCAAGACCCTGGCCATCAGCCTCGTCCTGGTCTCGACCCTGCTGGTCAGCGTGATCGCCGCCATCCTCAGCCAGGTCTTCCACGGCTATTTCAACTTCGAGCTCGGCAAATACCTGCTGTGGTACGTGCTGCCCCAGGCCGTCGACTGGATCCTGCTGGCCGTGCTGGCCGTGTTCCTGCAGGCGATCAGCCCGCACAAGTTCATCGGCTGGGGCCTGATGGTGATCTACATCGTCACCACCCTGACGTTCGTGAACCTGGGTTTCGAGCACAAGCTCTACAACTACGGCGCGGTCACCGACACGCCGTTCTCGGACATGAACGGCCTGGGCAAGTTCTGGATCGGCGCCTGGTGGCTGCGCGCCTATTGGACGGCCTGCGCCTTGATCCTCCTGGTCCTGGCCTATGGCCTGTGGCGGCGCGGGACCGAGAGCCGGCTGCTGCCGCGGCTGCGTCGCCTGCCGGCGCGTCTGCGCGGCGGGGCGGGGATCCTGGCCGGCGCGTCCCTGGTCGCCTTCGTGGCCCTCGGCGGCTTCATCTATGTGAACACCAACGTCTGGAACGACTACCGGACCAAGATCGACAACGAGAAGTGGCAGGCCGACTACGAAAAGACCCTGCTGCCGTTCGAGAACACGCCCCAGCCCAAGATCGTGTCCATGACCCTGGACGTCGATCTCAAGCCCCACAATCCCAGCGTCGAGACCAAGGGCTCGTATGTCATCGAGAACCGCACCGGCGCGGCGCTGAAGGAGATCCACGTCCGCTTCGACCGCGACCTCAAGGTCAAGGGCCTGTCGATCGAGGGCGCGCGGCCCAAGAAGACCTTCGAGAAGTTCAACTACCGCATCTTCGCCTTCGACACCCCGATGCAGCCGGGCGAGCGGCGCAAGATGAGCTTCATCACCGACCGCGGCCAGCTAGGCTTCCCCAACAGCGATCAAGAGCACCGGATCGTCGACAACGGGACCTTCATCAACAATCTGGAGATCGCGCCGATCCTGGGCATGTCGCGCGACGGCCTGCTGCAGGACCGCGCCAAGCGCCGCAAGTACGGCCTGCCGCCCGAGCGGCGCATGGCCAAGCTGGGCGACGTGGCCTCCCGCCAGTTCAACGGCCTGCGCAAGGACGCCGACTTCGTCACCTCGGACATCACCGTCGCCACCGAAGCCGACCAGACGCCGATCGCGCCGGGCTACAAGGTCTCGGACACGGTAAAGAACGGCCGCCGCGTGGCCCGCTTCGTCACCGAGGCGCCGATCATGCCGTTTGTCTCGATCCAGTCGGCCCGCTACCAGGAGGCCAAGGAGACCTACAAGGGCGTCGAGCTGGCGGTCTATTACGACGCGCAGCACACCTGGAACATCGACCGGATGAAGCAGTCGATGAAGCGGTCGCTCGACTACATGAGCGCCAATTTCAGCCCCTACCAGTTCCGCCAGCTGCGCTTCCAGGAATTCCCGGACTACGAGCAGTTCGCCCAGTCGTTCGCCAACACCATTCCATGGTCGGAGGGGATGTTCTTCATCTCCGACTATCGCGACCCGACCAAGATCGACATGGTCACCTATGTCGGCGCCCACGAGATCGGCCACCAGTGGTGGGCCCACCAGGTGATCGGCGCCGACCAGCAGGGCGGGGCTATGCTGTCAGAGACCTTCGCCCAGTATTCGGCCCTGATGGTGATGAAGCACACCTACGGCGAGGATCAGATCCGCCGGTTCCTGAAGTTCGAGCTGGACAGCTATCTGCGCGCGCGGGGCGGCGACGTGCTGGACGAGCAGCCGCTCTACAAGGTCGAGACCCAGCCCTATGTCTATTACCGCAAGGGCTCGCTGGTCATGTACCGACTGCAGAACGAGCTGGGCGAGGAGACAGTCAATCGCGCCCTGCGCAAGCTGATCGCCCAGTACGCCTTCAAGGGCGCGCCCTATGCGATCACCACGGACTTCCTGACCCTCCTCCGCGCCGAGGCGCCGGCCGACAAGCAGGCCCTGATCACCGACCTGTTCGAGAAGATCACCCTCTATGACCTGAAGACCAAGTCGGCGGCGGTGAAGAAGCGCGCCGACGGTCGGTTCGATGTCACGGTCACGGTCGACGCCCAGAAGAAATACGCAGACGGCAAGGGCAAGGAGACCAATGCGGCGCTGAACGAGACCATGGAGATCGGCCTCTTCACCGCCAAGCCGGGCGACAAGGGCTTCGACGCCAGGTCCGTCGTCGCCTACGAGCGCCGGCCCATCCGCTCGGGCGTCCAGACCTTCACCTTCACCGTGGCCAAGGCTCCGAGGTTCGCGGGGATCGACCCCTACAACACGGTGATCGACCGTAACGGCGACGACAATACGGTTGCGGTCGGCAACTGACATGAAAGACCCGCCGTCCTGGAAGGGCGGCGGGTCGTTCGTTCGGAGAGGCGCGGCGTCTAGTGCTTGGCCTTGTCCTCGGCCACGTCCTCGCCGGTGTCGAAGCCCTTCTTCAGGCCCTCGGCCATGTTCAGGTGCTCCTGGACCTTCGGAGCCGTGGCGGCGGCGAAGGCCTTGATGGCGGCGGTGTCGCCGTCCTGGGCATAGCGCTGCAGCAGGTTCAGGGCCGCCTGGTGAGCGTCGACCTGGCTGTCGGCGTACTTCTTGTCGAAGTCCTTGGCGTCGGCCTTGTTCAGGTCGTCAAGCTTGCCTTGCAGGTCTTCCGGCAGGGCGGTCGGCGGCGTGATCGAAGCGCCCGAGGCGGCGATGGCGGCCTTCAGCTCTTCCGTGGTCTTGGTATGGGCCTTTTCCATCTCGGCGGCGAACTTCTTCACCGACGGATTGGTCGAGCGCTTGCCGGCCAGCTTGGCGGCCTCGATCTCGAACATGTCGCTGGCGGCGGCCTTGGCGACGAACACGTCGGCCTTGGTCTCGTCCGACGGGGTCGGGACGGTCGCGGCCGGATTGGCGTCCGGCGTGGCGGCCTGCTCGGCCGGCGTGGCGGCGCCCTTGGTCTCATCGGTCTTCTGACCGCAAGCGGCCAGGCTCAGCGCGGCGACGGCGGCGCCGACGATCATCAGGTGACGGGTCATGGCTCTGTCTTTCCCTGGGTTCTTTTTTTAGAGAGGGAGGGAGGCGGCGCCGCGGTTCGCCGTCGTGCTCAACAAAACATCACGGGCCCGTGAACGGTTCCGTTCGAAGGGGGCGAATAACAAATGACACAACAGGCATCGACTTCTGGCCCCCTCGCCGGACTGCGCGTGGTCGAGATGGGCTCGCTGATCGCCGGACCCTTCTGCGGCCAGGTCTTGGGCGACTTCGGCGCCGAGGTGATCAAGCTGGAGGACCCCAAGGTCGGCGACCCGATGCGCCAATGGGGGCGCTCCAAGCCCAAGGGGCTGTCGCCCTGGTGGCCGGTGATCGGCCGCAATAAGAAGTCGGTCACCGTCGACCTGCGCACCGGCGAAGGCCGTGACATCGCCCGCGCCCTGATCGCCAAGGCCGACGTGGTGGTCGAGAACTTTCGTCCCGGCACGCTGGAGAAGTGGGGCATGGGCTATGACGACCTGGCCGCGACCAATCCGGGCCTGGTCATGGCGCGGGTCTCGGGCTTCGGCCAGACGGGGCCGTATTCGAAGCGCGCCGGCTACGCCCTGGTCGGCGAGGCCATGGGCGGCCTGCGCCATATCACCGGGGAGCCCGATCGGCCCCCTGCCCGGGCGGGCGTCTCGATCGGCGACAGTCTGTCGGGCCTGAACGCCGCCCTCGGGGTGATGATGGCCCTGCACGCGCGCCAGCGCACCGGCAAGGGCCAGGTGGTCGATGCGGCCATCTACGAAAGCGTGCTGACGGTGATGGAGAACCTGATCACCGAGTACGATCTGACCGGCTATGTCCGCGAGCGCTCGGGGGCGGTGCTGCCCGGCATCGCCCCGTCGAACGTCTATCCGACCAGGTCGGGCGAGCTCGTCCTGATCGGCGCCAACCAGGACACCCTGTTCAAGCGCCTGTGCGACCTGATGGGCCGGCCGGACCTGGCCGAGGACGTCCGCTATCGCGACCACGCCGCCCGCGGCGTTCACCAGAACGAGCTGGACGCCCGCATCGCGGCCTGGACGGCCGACCAGGACATCGACGACCTGCTGCCCAGGCTGGAGGCGGCGGGCCTGGCCACCGGCCGCATCTACCGCGCGCCCGACATGCTGAAGGACCCGCAGTTCGCCGCGCGCGAGTCGATCGTGACCGTGGCCCACCCGGTGTTCGGCCAGATCAAGATGCAGAACGCCTTTCCCAAACTGACCGAAACGCCCGGCGGCGTGCGCTGGCCGGGGCCGACCCTGGGCGAGCACACGGACGCGGTGCTGGCCGACGTGGTGGGGATGGACGTGGAGACGGTGAGCAAGCTGCGGGCGAAGGGCGTGGTCTGAGGGGCCGTCCTCGCCCTTCGACAGGCTCAGGGTGAGGACTACTTTCGGCGGGGTTCGGTCCCGCTGACGATTCAGGCCCTACCCGTGACCCCCGCCACCGCCCGGGCGATCTGGTGCACGTTGTAGGGCTTGCGCACGATCGGCGCGTCGAAGCCCATCGGGGCGGCCTTGTCGGCGTAGCCGGTGGCGAAGACGAACGGGCGGCCGATGGTCCGCAGGATCTCGGCGACCGGCGCCACCGACTGGCCGTTGAGGTCGGCGTCCAGCACGGCGACGTCGAAGTCCAGCTCGACCATCGACAGCGCCTCGCTGAGTTCGGCCGCGCAGCCGACCACCTCGACGCCGGCGTCTTCCAGCCCGGCTTCCAGCTCGAGGGCCAGCAGCAGGGAATCCTCGACGATCAGCACCTTCAGGCCGGCGATGGCGCCCGGGCGAACGGTCTCGTCGGCGGCGACCACCGTCTCGACGATGCGCTCGGGCGCGGCCTCGGCCGGTTCGAGCGGCGGGGCGTCGGCCAGGGCCTCGGCCGCGCCCTGGATCATCGCGGTGACGCCGCTGGGCTTGTAGTTGATCTTGGCCGAGCCGCCCAGTTCGCGGCCGGCGACGTCCTCGATCAGGGTCGCGCCGAAGCCCTTGGTCGTGGGCGCCGTGGCGGGCGGCCCGCCGGTCTCCAGCCATTCCAGGGCGAAGCCGCCCTCGGGCGTGCGCCGCCAGACCACCTCGACCTTGCCGTTCTCGGTCGACAGCGAGCCGTAGCGCACGGCGTTCACGGCCAGTTCGTGCAGCGCCAGAGACAGGGCCGAGGCCGCGCGCGGGGTCAGGAACAGCTCTGGCCCGTCCCAGCGGGTCTGGGTCGGGGCCAGGCCTCCGAGCTCGGCGGCGGCGATCCGCGCCAGGGTTGCGCCGCGCCACCGGGCGGCGGTGAGCAGGTCGTGGGCCGAGCTCATCGACTTCAGCCGTCCGGCGAAGGTCTTGAGGAACACGTCCAGCGACGCCGACTTGCGCGCCGACTGGGCGGCCACCGACTGGACGACGGCCAGCAGGTTCTTGATGCGGTGGTCCAGCTCGGCGACCAGGTTCTCGCGCTGCTCTTCCTCGGCGCGGCGCTCGGTGATGTCCTGGACGACGCCGATCAGATAGACGGGCTCGCCGTTCGCGTCACGAAGGATCACCCCCGAGCCGTGGTTCCAGATCTCGCGGCCGTCGGGGCCGTTGGGCCGGCGATACTCGGCCTCGTAGCGATCGGTTTCGGCCAATTGGCGATCGATCGATTCCTTCAGCCAAGCCTGGTCGTCGGGATGCAGGTAGCGATACAGAGCCTGGCCGTCCTCGCCGGGGATCTCGCCCGGCGGGATGTCGGAGATCTTGGCCAGGCGCGGGCTGATCTTGAAGACGTCGCGTTTGATGTCCCATTCGAACTCGCCGAGGCTGGCGGCGGCGATCGCCAGGTCCAGGCGTTCGCTTTCGAGACTGCGGGCCGCGCACGGCTTGGCCGACAGGCTCAGCGCGGCCAGGTCGGCGAGGTCTTCCAGGGCCTGCAGGTCCTCGTGGGAGGCCGGACCGCTCATGCCGGGGCCCTCGACGACCAGCGCGCCCAACGCGTGGCCCTGGGCGTCGCGGATCGGGACCGCCAGGCCGACCGGACCGTTGGCGGCGACCACCTGTGCGGCCAGGTCGCCCTCACGCGGGGCTTCGGGGCCGGCATAGCCGACATAGGCCTTGCGCCACACCCGCCGCTCGTCGACCAGCGTCAGCGCCGCCTTGGGCGCGTCGAACAGCTTGGCTGCGAGGCGCGCGAAGCGCAGGAACTGCGGCTCGTTGGTCGCGCCGTCCAAGATGTCCAAGGCCCTCAGGGCGCTGAGACGATCGGCTTCGCGACGGGCGGCTTCCTGGCGGTCGTCGCTGACGATGGGGGCGTCCTCCATGATTCGACCTTAGCCCCCCTTCGCGTTTGGCGCGAGCGGGTTTGCAGGGCACCGTAAGGGGAATCACCGGTGGTGAAGCTTGGCGACCTTGAGTATCTTGGAACCGCAGCGCTAAGCTCGGCGTTGACGGGGCGCAGCTTCCGCGCCCCAAGTCCCTTTTCCAAGCAAGTCCCTTTCAGACTCTTTCGTTCAGATCCGTCGGTCGCGCACAGGAGATGACCATGCCCGCCAATTCCCTGAACCCCGCCGCCAAGGAAGCCGCCAAGGCCAAGAGCGCGACCCTGGAAGCCGTGGAGCATGCCGAACGCAGCTTCGCCCAGGCCGCCGAGACCGCGCGCGTGCAGCTGACCGAAGCCGCCAAGCGCGTCGAGAAGTCGGTGAGCGAGGGTTTCGAGACCCTTCGCGCCCAGAGCCGCGCCTACACCGACACCGCCGGCCAGCAGCTGGAAGACGCCCAGCGCTACGCCTCGGAGCGCATCCGTGAGCGTCCGATCACCGCCACCCTGGCCGGCCTGGGCGTGGGCGTGTTGATCGGCCTGCTGATCTCCGGCGGCCGCAGCAACAACCGGTGATCTTCGAAAAGACCCTGATGACGCTGGCCGCGGCCGCGGCGATCGCCGCCGCCGCCGCCGTCAGCGTCGTATCCGCCGCCTTCGCGCTCTATGCGGTGCTGGTTCCGCTGGTCACCGCCGCGGGCGCGGCTGCGATCGTCGCCGCCGTCGCGGCGCTGATCGTCGCCATCGCCGGCATGATCGCCGCCCGCAAGGTCGAGGGTCATCGCGACCGCCAGCACGCCGCGCCGCCGCCCGGCGGCTTCGACATGACCGGCAAGATCGTCGAGATCGTCCGCGACCGCCCGATCCTGTCGATCGGCGTCGGCCTGGCCGCCGGGATCTTCGCCCTGAAGAACCCGACCCTGACCGCGGCCGTGGCCAAGGCCTTCCTGGACCCCAAACCGCCTCAGCGCTGACCTTGTTCGCCGTTGAGGCGTTATCGACACCGTCGACTCCGCCGCCGGGCCTGGCTCGGCGGCGTTTTCACGTGTTCGGATTTTCCAGCCTTTAGATTTTGGGGAAACCCCAAGTTTCAAAGGGAATTTCTCAACTAAAGTTGAGCGCGCCGAGCCGCTTTAGAAGCTTACGCTTTGGCCTGGCGCGGTCTAGATGCCTTCCGCGCGTTCCCTTCCTCTCCATGGGAACGCCTTCCCATGGAGTGAACATGACGTACACGCTGCCGGACCTGCCCTACGCCTACGAGGCGCTGGAGCCGACCATCTCCGCCAACACGCTGCGCTTCCACCACGACAAGCACCACGCCGCGTATGTCACGGCCCTGAACGGCCTGCTGAATGGCGACGACAAGGGCTCGTTGGAGAACGTCATCAGGACCGCCGGCCCCGGCAAGGTGTTCAACAACGCCGCCCAGGCCTGGAACCACGCCTTCTTCTGGGACGGCCTGTCTCCGACCAAGACGGCCCCGGGCGCCGAACTGGCCGCCGCCATCGATTCCACCTTCGGCGGCCTGGACGCCCTGAAGGAGAAGTTCGTCGCCGAGGGCATCGGCCACTTCGGCTCGGGCTGGGTGTGGCTGGTGTCGGACGCCTCGGGCGCCCTGAAGGTCATCTCGACCCACGACGCCGAGAGCCCGGTCACCCAAGGCCTGACCGCCCTGGCCGTCGCGGACGTCTGGGAGCACGCCTACTATCTGGACTACCAGAACCTGCGTAAGGGCTTCCTGGAAGCCGTGTTCGAGAATGTGCTGAACTGGACCCTGGCCGACAGCCAGTACGCGGCGGCCAAGTCGGGCGCCCAGGGCTGGGCCTATCCGGCTCCGGTCTAAGGTCGGCCCTTCTCCGGAACGCCCGGCGAGTCGGGTGCGTTGTTTGCAAGCGAGGCCTTGAGCCTCCGGCGAAACAACCGCTCCCGGCTCAGCCGAGGGCCAACCCGGAGAGATCCATGCTGAACTGGGCCGTGACCTTTCTGGTGATCGCCCTGATCGCCGCCCTGCTGGGCTTCACCAGCATCGCGGGGACGGCGATGGGGATCGCCAAGATCCTGTTCTTCGTCTTCCTGATCCTGTTCGTGGTGTCGCTGGCCAGCCACGCCTTCCGAGGCCGCGGCGCGCCACGCTAGACGCAGGACGAGACTTCAATACGGAACGGCGCGGCCTTCGGGTCGCGCCGTTTTGCTTTTCAGCTTCTGCGGTCGAAGGCCCAGGTGCGCCAGACGTCGAACTTGCCCCGCTCGTAGGCCATGGCCGCCACCCGCACGCAGCCGGGCTCGACCTCGATGACGTTGAAGCCGGGCGCGGCGCCGCGCTCGCGGTGCGACAGGGTGCCTGAGCCGACCGCCTGGGTCTTGCCGTCGCCGAACGGAATGGCGGTGACGAACGGCAGGTGGATATGGCCCGACAGGATGACGTCCGCTCCGGCCTGGACGAAGCGGTTGGCGGCGTCGACCCCGCCCCGGACCTTGGCGGTCATCGGTCCTCCCAGGATCTCCATCAGCGGATGATGGCAGACCACCACCTTCAGGTCGCCGGCGGGAGCCGCCTCCAGCTCGCGGACGACGCGGCGGACCTGGCCGTGGGACACCGCGCCCTTCGACCAGTTCCAGCGGATCTGGGCGACGCGCGCGCTGTTGAGCGAGGCGACGGTGACGCCCGACCCGCGCCAGGCGGCTCCGTCCTCCTCGCCGAAGCGATCCTTGAACCGGCCCCAGCCACGCGTGAACCGCGCCCACAGCTCGCCCGGACCGACGAAGGGCGTGTCGTGATTGCCGGGCGCCACGACCTTCGGATCGGGCAGGCGCTTCAGCCAGGCCGCCGCCGCGTCGAACTCGTGGACCTTGCCGTCCAAGGTCAGGTCGCCGGCGGCGACGACGAGGTCGGGC
The DNA here is from genome assembly GCA_966211605.1 of uncultured Caulobacter sp. Lineage (GTDB taxonomy): Bacteria > Pseudomonadota > Alphaproteobacteria > Caulobacterales > Caulobacteraceae > Caulobacter. Next base: position 1,966 of record CBIHOB010000036.1, on the reverse strand, counting down.
CTGGCCTCGACGATCCAGGCCGTGGCGGCCTCGACGGCTTCCTTGTTCTCGCCGCCGAAATGGATGTCCGAGACCTGCACCAGCTTCATGGGATCAGCTCGTCGGGAGGAACCAGGGCGCGGAAGGCCTTGGGCCGGAAGCGGATCGAGACCTCGGGATCCAGGCGCGCGGGCTCGCCGTCGAAGATCGCCGGAATTCGGCCGCGCGCCCGCACCTTGCCGATGCGGCAACGGCCGGCCGAGACTGACGGGTCGTCGCGCCACTGGCCGCGCGCGGCGTTGAAGCCCAGGCGGAAGACGTCCAGCGCGCTAGACGGATCCAGGGCCGCGGCCTCCAGCGCCCGCGCCTCGGCGTCGAGGGCGGTCGAGACCAGGGGGCACATCAGGGTCAGGGCCTCGGCCTTGATCTCCGGTCGGCCATCCAGGGAAAAGCGCAGCCGGCCCGAGAAGGCGCGGCGCAAGGCGCGGCGGGCGCGGGCGATGGCGAGGTCGAAGCGGCCCTCGCGCGCCGCCTCGCGGGCCGTAGCCCACAGGGCCGGACTGCCCAGGATGGCCGCGACGAAGAACAGCCGGCCGCCGACCTCGCCGCCCGAGATCATCCTGGCCTCGCCGCCCTGGAGGCAGGCGGCCATGGCCGTCGGCCAGTCGCGGTCGCCGTAGAGAGCGCGGGGCAGCATGTTCATGGTGCCGCCGGGCAAGGGTGCGATCAGCGGGCCGTCGGGGCCGGCCATCTCGGCCGCCGCCCGCGCCGTGCCGTCGCCGGCCAGCACCAGAACCGCGTCCGGCGCGCTGTCGATCACCGTGCGCAGGCAATCGGTCAGTTCGGCGGTGGTCGGGGCGTGAACGACGCCGGAGACGCCGTACTCGGAGAGCAGCCGTTCGGCGGTCTCGGGGGCCGTGGGCCCGACGGACCCCGAGGCGATATTGGCGACGACGTCGATGCGCTTCACGCGCGCCCCTTCCGTTCGAAACTCGCGGGACGCAACGGCCCGAAGCGGACCATGGTTCCGCTTCGAAACGGAACCGCCATAGCCGGCGACCGTTTGCAGGGGCAGGGGACAGGAAGCTCGGATCGGAGAGCCAAGATGAAGATGACCATGATCGCCCTGATGGGCGTGGGTGTGATCGCCTCGGCGTGCACCTCGACCGGCAATGTCGAACGCAACGCCGCTGGCGGCGCCGCCCTGGGCGCGTTGGCCGGCGCAGTGATCGGCAACAATGTGGGCGGCGGCAGCGCCAGCACCGGCGCGGCGGTCGGCGCGGCCCTTGGCGGCACCGTGGGCGCCGTGAAGGGTTGCCGCGAGGACGGCGGCTGCGGCGCGAGCAGCGTCAATCGCCGCCAGTACTATGACGAGCGCGCGGGCCGTTACTACTATTACGACTCCCGCAGCGGTCGCTACTATTGGGAAGACGGCAGCTCCCGCTATTAATCGGCGGTCAGCGACGACGCCCAGCAAAGGCGATCGGCCCGGCCGGTCGCCTTTCTTGCGTCGGTCGTCGAAAACGGAGGAGGGTTCGGATGAAGATCACGACGACGAAGCTCATCGCCCTGAGCGGCGCGATGCTGGCTCTGGCCGGCTGCGCTGAGACGCAGGGCCCGTGGCGCACCTTGCGTAAGCCCGTCGCGGCCGCCGCCCCCAGCTGCGCGGATTTCCAGTCGTCGGTCTATTTCGAACAGGACAGCGCCGCCCTGACCAAGGAGGCGCGGATGGCGCTGTCGGCGGCCCAGGCCCAGGCGCGCGGCTGCGCCGTGACGTCCGTGCGGGTGATCGGCCTGGCCGACGCGGTCGGCGCGTCCGAGGCCAACCTGATCCTTTCGCGTCGACGGGCGGAAACGGTGACCTCGGCCCTGGCAAAGGTCGGCTTCAACAAGGTCGAGATCGACCGGGTCGCGGTCGGCGACGCCGGCGCCGTGTCGGCCTCGGGCGCGGCCGCCCCGCTGCGCCGCCGCGCCGACATCCTGTTCG
>CBIHOB010000035.1:0-48873 GCA_966211605.1 uncultured Caulobacter sp. | reverse complement strand
AGGCGAAGATGTCCGAGATGATCCGCATCGAGGGCGCGGGCGGATAGATGTAGGTGTTCCGCACCATGAACTCTTTGAGGATGTCGTTCTGGATCGTCCCCGACAGCTTGTCGGGCGAGACGCCTTGCTCCTCGGCCGCGACGATGTAGAGCGCCAGGATCGGCAGCACCGCACCGTTCATGGTCATCGACACGCTCATCTTGTCGAGCGGGATGCCGCTGAACAGCGTGCGCATGTCCAGGATCGAGTCGATGGCCACGCCGGCCATGCCGACATCGCCTTTCACCCGCTCGTGATCGCTGTCGTAACCGCGGTGGGTGGCCAGGTCGAAGGCCACCGACAGGCCCATCTGACCGGCGGCCAGGTTGCGGCGATAGAAGGCGTTGCTGTCCTCGGCGGTCGAGAAACCCGCGTACTGTCGCACCGTCCACGGATTGGTCACGTACATGGTCGGATAGGGGCCGCGCACGAATGGCGCCACGCCGGGGAAGCCGCCGGTGAAGTCCAGGCCCGCGACGTCCTCGGCGTCGAAGGCCGGGGGGACAATGACGCCCTCGGGCGTATTCCAGGCCTCGCCCTCGGGAGCGGGGGGCGAGGCGACCTCGGCGAAGTCGATGGCGGTGAAGTCGGGAAACTTGCTCATGGCCTCAAGCGCCCTCGAAGGCGGCGGCGAAGCGCACCGGCGTCAGGGCCGGGCAGCGGCTGTCGGGGCCGGGCAGGCGGATGTCGGGGCCTGCGACGGCGAAGGCGGCCGCGTCAGGCGTCTCGACCTCCGGCGGCTTGTCGTCGGCGTTGGGAAAGACGGTGACGCCCAGGATCTTGCGGCGCTTGTCGGCGAAGGCGGCTTCCTGCGCCGCCCGGGTCTTGGCGACGGCGTCGGCGACAAGGCCGCCTTCCAGCGCCTTGACGAGGCCGCCGGCCGCTTCAATGGCCTGGAAGCCGCCCCAGGCGGCCCGGGCCAGCTGGTCGGTCAGGCTGTCCAGGTACCAGGCCCCGCCGGCCGGATCGGCGACGCGGCCCAGGTTGCTCTCTTCCATCAGAACGAGCTGGGTGTTGCGGGCCTGGCGGCGGGCGAAGGCGGTGGGCAGGCCAATGGCGTCGGTGAAGGCGTCCAGCACGATGGCGTCCGCCCCGCCGACCGCGCCGGCGAATCCGGCCGAGGTCAGGCGCAGCAGATTGGTCCAGGCGTCGGCCTTGGCCAGCATGCGGCGCGAGGAGCGGACCTCTATGGTCGGGCCGACGGTGACGCCGCAAGCCTGCGTCAACCGCGCCCACATCGCCTTGGCCGCGCGCACCTTGGCGACGCCGGTGAAATATTCCCCGTCCAGGCTGACGCCCAGGACGATGCGACCGAAAGCGTCTTCCATCGAAAGGCCGGAGCGCACCAGGGCCTTGGCATAGGCCAGGGCGCTGGCGGTCATCACGGCCAGCTCCTCGGTGTTCGAGCCTCCGGCCTCGTGGGCGGCGCGGCCCGTCGCCAGGAACAGGCTGGCCTTGGCGTACGTCGCGGCCAGGCGAGAGGCGACGGTTGCCGCGTTGAAGATGTGGCTCTCGATCGGGCCAGGGCTCACGCCGGCTTGAGCGAAGGTGGTGAGGGGATCCAGGTGGAAGGCCAGAGGCGCGTTCGGCGCGGCCTTGGCCAGGGCGCCCAGCCAATCGGCGGCCTTGGGGGCCAGGAAGCCGGCGTCCAGGGCGATAGGGGCCAGGTCCAGCAGCACGCCCGACAGCGCCGTGGACAGGTCTCCGGCCGACCCCACCGCGACGCCGTTCACGCCGGTCGGATCTATCTGCAGCAGCACGGACGCCGCGCCGTTCTCCAGATCGGCCAGGATATCCTTGGCCGCACGGGCCGGATCGGGATGGGCGGCGCGGACGCGCAGGTCCCAAGGCCGTTCAGGATCGCGCGCGCGCAGGTCGCGGGCCACGGCGACGCCATTCTCGGCGGTGTAGAGCGGCTGGATCGTCAGGCCGTCAGGCGTCCTGACGGTCAGGGCCTCCTCGAAGCTCTGCCCCTTGAGGGACTTCTCGACCAGCGCCATCCAGCGGGCGCGGGTGGCCGCATCACCTTGGGCGCCAAATTCCTCGGCCAGGGGCTTCGTCGCCACGGTCAAAGCGTCTCTCTCCTGCGGTGCAGCATTTTTTGTCTTTTCGATCGTGATGCGCTCCTGCCCTTAGGGCCGTCAAGCCTTGCACCGCGTCTTGCGCATGGGCCAAACGCGCGTTTAATCTGAACGGCGATCATATAGGTCGGCGTTGCAAGCCGGCCGCAAAGGGGAACCCCGTCCATGGCTCTGCCGCCGATCCTGCGCGACCGTCTTCGTCTGCCGGTCATCGCTTCGCCGCTGTTCATCATCAGCAATCCTGACCTGGTGATCGCCCAGTGCAAGGCTGGGATCGTCGGTTCGTTCCCGTCGCTGAATGCTCGCCCCATCTCGCAGCTGGACGAGTGGCTGCACCGCATCACCGAGGAGCTGGCGGCCCACGACAAGGCCCATCCAGAGGCGCCCTCGGCCCCGTTCGCGGTCAACCAGATCGTCCACAAGACCAACAACCGTCTCGAAGAGGACATCGCGCTGTGCGTGAAGCACAAGGTCCCCGTGGTCATCACCTCGCTGGGCGCCCGCGAGGACCTGAACCAGGCGATCCACGCCTACGGCGGCATCACCCTGCATGACGTCATCACCGACCGTTTCGCCCGCAAGGCCATCGAGAAGGGCGCTGACGGCCTGATCCCGGTCGCGGCCGGCGCGGGCGGCCACGCCGGTACGCTGTCGCCGTTCGCCCTGATCCAGGAGATCCGTCAGTGGTTCGACGGGCCGGTGGCGCTGTCGGGCTCGATCGCCTCGGGCCGTTCGATCCTGGCGGCCCAGGCCATGGGCGCGGACCTGGCCTATATCGGCTCGGCCTTCATCGCGACCGAGGAGGCCAATGCGGTCGAAGGCTACAAGCGCGCCATCGTCGAGGGGCAGGCCGACGGCATTGTCTATTCGAACCTGTTCACCGGCGTGCATGGCAACTACCTGCGCTCGTCGATCGTCGCGGCGGGCCTGGATCCCGATAATCTGCCGGTCAGCGATCCATCCAAGATGAGCTTCGGCTCGGGCGGCAACCAGGAAGCCAAGGCCTGGCGCGACATCTGGGGCTCGGGACAGGGCATCGGCGCGATCAAGGACGTGCTGCCGGCCGCCGAACTCATCGCCAAGTTCTCGGCGGAGTACGAGCAAGCCAAGGCCGAACTGGCGGCCAAGACGGCGCTGACTTCCGGAAATCATTTGGCTTTCGCCGCCGAATAGACGGGCAGGGCGCGGGGACAGGACGTCGTCTGTCCCCGCTCTTGGCGACGGCCGGATGCTGGGAGCGACTTCAACCGCTCCCGGAGCCGCCAACATGTTCGACGACGTCACACCTCGCCTCGGCCTGCCCTATGTGGTCGCCGCCCAGGCTCAGAAGCACATCCCGATCAACGAGAGCCTCGCCCGCCTGGACGGCCTGGTGCAGCTGGCCGTCGAGAGCCGTGCGGTCACGGCCCAGCCCGCCAGTCCCGCCAGCGGCGGCGTTTGGATACTGCCGGCTGGCGCCACGGGCGGGGCCTGGGCCGGGCAAGCGGCCGGAACGCTGATGCGTTTCGAGGCCGGCGCATGGGACGCCCTGGCCCCCGCCGAAGGCGTGCTGGCCTGGGTCAAGGACGAGAACCAGATGGTCGCGTTCGACGGCGCGGCCTGGATTCCGCTGTCGGCGACCTTTCGCAGCCTGACGGCCGCCCAGACGCCGAACCTGGCCAACACCCGTCTGGAGATCCTGGAGCAGGAGGTGACGGTGTCGGGCGCCTCGACGGCGACGACGATCACCATACCGAACCGGGCGATCGTGCTGGCCGTCTCGACCCGCACTACAGTCGCGGTAACAGGAGCGACCGCCTACAACTGCGGCGTCTCCGGCGACACCAGCAAGTTCGGCGGTTCGCTGGGCGTCGCCAGGAATTCCAGCAACATCGGCGTGATAGGCCCGACGGCCTACTATGCTGACACGCCCGTGCTGCTGACGGCGGTCGGCGGCAACTTCACCGCCGGCAAGGTGCGGGTGGCGATCCACGTCCTGAAGTTCGACGCGCCCGCCGCGGTCTAAATTCGCCTCTCCCAGGAGGGGAGGAAATTCGTTTGCTTGACCCTTGGGACGCCCTCCGCTACACGCCGCTCACCTTTGGGGAGTAGCCGCCCGCATCGATCAGCGGGCCCCGCCGTCAACACACTTGCTTCTTCGGGAGCATGGCGCGGGGAAGGGAAGCGGGCTTTCAGCTTCCTTGGCGAGACCAATGGCGCCGATCTCCGTCCGGGCCGGGCGGGGTGTCGACGCTATTGGCATGCGCCCGGCCCGGAGGACTGTTTCAAGTGGAAGCCCTGCTCGTCTCGACCCTGGTCGTGGCCATCGCCGAGATCGGCGACAAGACCCAGCTGCTGGCCATCATCCTGGCCACACGCTTCAAGAAGCCTGTGCCGATCATCTTGGGCATCCTGGCCGCCACCTTGGCCAATCACGCCCTGGCCGCCACGGCCGGCTACTGGGTGTCGGACTTGCTGAGCGGCGTGTGGTTCCGGTGGGCCATCGCCGTCTCTTTCATCGCCATGGCCGCCTGGGCCCTGATCCCCGACAAGGCCGATGATGACGACGCGCCCAGCGCCGGCCGCTACGGCGTCTTCCTGACCACGACCATCGCCTTCTTCCTGGTCGAGATGGGCGACAAGACTCAGATCGCCACCGTGGCTCTGGGCGCCAAGTTCCACGCCATCGCCTGGGTCGCCGCCGGCACCACCTTGGGCATGATGCTGGCCAATGTCCCGGCCGTGTACCTGGGCGAAGCCGCTACCAAGATCGTGCCGCTGAAGTACGTCCGCATGGGCGCGGCGCTGATCTTCCTCCTGCTGGGCCTGTGGCAGGTCGCCGAGCTGACGGGGCTGTTGAAGTAGGGGCTTCAGCCGCTATGAGGGGGCGGAGCAAGGAGTTCCGCCCCTCATGACTGAGCACTCCCGCGGCTGGGAATTCTGGATCGATCGGGGCGGCACGTTCACCGACATCGTCGCGCGCCGTCCGGACGGTTCGCTGGTCACGCACAAGCTGCTGTCGGAAAATCCCGAGCACTACGCCGACGCCGCCGTCGCGGGCGTTCGGGCCCTGTCGCCGCAGGGGGCGACCATCGACGCAGTGAAAATGGGCACCACCGTCGCCACCAATGCGCTGCTCGAGCGCAAGGGCGAGCCGACGGTGCTGGCGGTCACCAGCGGTCACGCCGACGCGCTGCGGATCGGCTACCAGGCGCGGCCCAGGCTGTTCGAGCGCCAGATCGTCAAGCCGGAAGCGCTTTACGATCGCGTCCTCGAGATCGACGAGCGGGTCAGCGTCGAAGGGCAGGTGCTGCGGCCGCTGGATGAAGCCGCCGCACGGGCGGGCCTGCAAGCCGCGTTCGACGCCGGCTTCCGGGCCGTGGCCATCGTGCTGCTGCACGGCTTCCGCTTCACCGACCATGAGGCGCGGGTCGCGGGGATCGCTCGCGAGATCGGCTTCACCCAGGTCTCGGCCAGCCACGAGGTCAGCCCGCTGATGAAGCTGGTCGGGCGGGGCGACACCACGGTGGTCGATGCTTACCTGTCGCCGATCCTGCGCCGCTATGTCGATCAGGTCGCTGCCGCGTTGGGCCATGACACGCGGCTGCTCTTCATGCAGTCGAACGGCGGCCTCACCGACGCGCGGGCGTTCCGGGGCAAGGACGCCATCCTGTCCGGCCCGGCCGGCGGCGTGGTCGGCATGGCGCGGACGGCGCGTCAGGCCGGCTTCGAGCGGGTGATCGGCTTCGACATGGGCGGCACCTCGACCGACGTCTGCCACTATGCCGGCCAGTACGAGCGGGCCTTCGAGACGGTGGTGGCCGGCGTGCGGATGCGCGCGCCGATGATGAACATCCATACTGTGGCCGCGGGCGGCGGCTCGATCTGTTCGTTCGACGGCGCGCGGCTGCGCGTGGGGCCGGCCTCGGCCGGCGCGGTTCCGGGACCCGCGGCCTATCGCCGGGGCGGGCCGCTGACGGTCACCGACTGCAACGTCATGCTGGGCAAGCTGCGGCCGGAGTTCTTCCCAAAGGTGTTCGGGCCGAACGCCGACCAGCCGCTGGACGCTGAGGCGGTTGCGCGCGGCTTCGAAGCGGTGGCCAGCGAGATCGCGGCGGCGACCGGTAAGGCCATGACCCCGCAGGAGGTGGCCGAGGGCTTCGTCACCATCGCCGTCGAGAACATGGCCAAGGCCGTGCGGCAGATCTCGATCCAGCGCGGCTACGACGTCACCCGCTACGTGCTGGCGTGTTTCGGCGGGGCGGGCGGGCAGCATGCCTGCCTGGTGGCCGACGCCCTGGGCATGACCAAGGTGATGATTCACCCGTTCGCCGGGGTGCTCAGCGCCTATGGCATGGGCCTGGCCGACCTGCGCCTGATCCGTGAGGAGACGGTTGAGCGACGGCTGGATGCGACGGGGGATCTGGCTGGGCGGGCGACGGTGCTGGCCGGTGAGGCGGAAGCGGCGCTGCGGGCGCAGGAGGTGCCAATGGCCTCGGTCGAGACCGTCGCCAGCTTGCGCGTCAAGTACGCCGGTACGGACACGCCGCTGGTCGTGCCGTTCGGGGACCGGGTGCGCGAAGCGTTCGAGGATCTGCACCAGCGCCGCTTCGGCTTTACCTCGCCGGCGACGCCGTTGGTGGTCGAGACGCTTTCGGTCGAGGCGATCGGGCATTCGGACGCGGGTTCCGAACCGGATTTTGAGTCCGGCGCGTCCAAGGAGGAGCCCGCGCCGCTCGCGACCGTCGAAACCCGCATGGCGGGGGCGAGCCATGCGACTCCGGTCTTCGACCGAGAAGGCCTGGCCGTTGGGGGCGAGATCCTGGGCCCCGCCATCATCCGCGAGGCCACCGGCACCACCATCGTCGAGCCTGGCTGGCGCGCGACCGTGGACCTTGGCCTGAATCTGATCCTCGACCGCGTCGTCGCCCTGCCGGCCCGCAAGGCCATCGGAACCGAAGCCGATCCGGTGATGCTGGAGGTGTTCAACAACCTCTTCATGGCTGTGGCCGAGGAGATGGGCTTCGCGCTGCAGAACACCGCCTATTCGGTCAACATCAAGGAGCGGCTGGACTTCTCCTGCGCGCTGTTCGACCGCGACGGAAACCTGATCGCCAACGCTCCGCACATGCCCGTGCACCTGGGCTCTATGGGCGATAGCGTGCGGGCCATCCGTGACGCCCGCGAGCACGACGGGCGCGGCATGAAGGCCGGCGACGTCTACATGCTGAACGCGCCCTACAACGGCGGCACCCATCTGCCGGACGTGACGGTGGTGATGCCGGTTTTCGACGCGGCCGGCTCCTTGCTCTTCTACGTCGCCGCGCGCGGGCACCAGGGCGACATTGGCGGGATCACGCCGGGCTCGATGCCGCCGACCAGCCGGACGGTCGAGGAGGAGGGGGTTCTGATCGAGAACTTCCTGCTGGTCGAGGGCGGTCGGTTTCGCGAGGCCGAGACCCGCGCCCTGCTGGCCTCCGGCCGGTGGCCGGCCCGCAACCCCGACCAGAACATCGGCGATCTCAAGGCCCAGATCGCCGCCTGCGCGCGCGGCGCCGAGGCGCTGACCGGCCTGGTCGCCGAGTTCGGCCAGGACGTCGTCGAGGCCTACATGGCCCATGTCCAGGACAATGCCGAGGAGGCCGTTCGCCGCGTGCTGGCGACGATGAAGGGCGGGTCGTTCGCCTACGAACTGGACGACGGCTCGGTGGTGAAGGTCGCGATCACGGTCGATCAGCAGGCCCGCACCGCGCGCGTCGACTTCACCGGAACAAGCGACCAGGTCACGACCAACTTCAACGCGCCCGCCTCCATCTGCCGCGCGGCGGCGCTGTATGTCTTCCGCACCCTGGTCGACGACGAGATCCCGATGAACGACGGCTGCTTGCGGCCGGTCGAACTGGTCATCCCCGAGGGCTCGATGCTGCGGCCGCGCTATCCGGCGGCGGTGGTGGCCGGCAATGTCGAGACCAGCCAGGTGGTCGTGGACGCCCTCTACGGCGCGCTGGGCGTCATGGCGGCGGCCCAGGGCACGATGAACAACTTCACCTTCGGCGACGACCGGCGGCAGTACTACGAGACCATCTGCGGCGGCTCGGGCGCGGGGCCGGACTTCGACGGGACCGACGCGGTCCAGACCCACATGACCAACAGCCGTCTGACCGACCCGGAGGTGCTGGAGACCCGCTATCCGGTGCTGGTCGAAGCCTTCTCGATCCGACGCGGCTCGGGCGGGCGCGGTGAGCGCCGAGGCGGCGACGGCGTGGTGCGCAAGATCGGCTTTCGCGAGCCGATGACTGCGACCTTGCTGTCCAACCGCCGCCGCGTGCCGCCGTTCGGGCTGGCGGGCGGTGGGCCAGGGCAGGTCGGCAAGGCTTGGGTCGAGCGCGCCGACGGAACCGTACAGGCGATGGCCGCCACCGATCTCGTGCAGGTCGCCGCCGGCGACGCCATCGTCATTGAGACGCCGGGCGGCGGCGGTTGGGGAGACGCCTGATGGCCAGGGCCAGCATATTGTTCGTCTGCATGGGCAACATCTGTCGCTCGCCCCTGGCCGAGGGCGCGTTTCGGGCCGAAGCTGAGCGGCTGGGGCTGGACGTCGTGGTCGACAGCGCCGGCACAGGCGGCTGGCACGCGGGCGAACCGCCGGATCCGCGCTCGATCGCCGTGGCGCGCCGCAATGGCGTCGACATCAGCGGACAGCGGGCGCGCAAGGTGGCCAAGGACGACTTCCGCACCTTTACCCACATCTACGCCCTGGACCACGACAACCTGGATGGCCTGATGGCGGTCGCGCCACGCGATGCGACGGCGGAAGTGGGGCTTCTGCTGGATCTGGTTCCCGGCCACGAGGGCAGGGCGGTGGCTGATCCCTATTACGGTGACGACATCGGTTTCGAGGTCACCTGGACCGACGTCGTGCTGGGGGCTCAGGCGCTGGCGCGGCGGTTGGTCGACGAGGGTTGGCGATAGGTTAGTGGAAGGTCGGTCGCTGGCCCCGCGTCACGACGACCTCCGGCTCGTCGAACCGCATCGGCAGGGCCTTGCCGTCATTGGCCAGCGCCGTGTTCAGGAACCGCGCCATGACGGTCACCGCCTCGGGCGTGACGACCATGCCCTCGATCAGGCGGCCGGCGATCTCCGGCGAGGCGGGGCAGACGCCGCAGGCGGTGATCAGGCGCTGCTCGTCCTCGGCATAGCCGCCGAAACAGGGCGCGGAGACGCAAAGCGGCCGGCGGACCTGGCCCTCGATGGCGCTCATCATCAGGGTGAAGGCGCTGGCCACGCGGGGCGAGACCAGGCCGCCGACCTTCTTGGCCAGTCGCGCGCCGGGCTCCTCGCCCAGGACCCGCGCGGTGACCCACTGGCGCAGCATCCACAGCAGGATGCGCTCGCCCTTGGCTAGGCCGACGGGGCCGCAATGGTCGAGGTGGGCGTCGACGAAGGGATCGGGGAAATGGTCGGGCCGCAAACCGGAAATCTCCTCGCCCGGCAGGGGGCCGACACCCGCCCTGGCGAACCGACTTCGGTAAGCGGCCCGACGCGTTCTTGCGAACACCTCGCAACTAAACGCGACGTGAACTTGCGAGTCAATCGCAAAAATTACGCGCTCGGATCAGCCGCCGAAGCCGCCCTTGAACCCGCCGCTGGAGGCATAGCTGCGACCGCCGCCGAAGCCCCCGCGCGAGACGACCGAAGTGCGGGTCTGGATCTTGGGCGGGGCCTGGCGGATCGCGTCGGGCGGGTCGATGCTGGTCTTGGTGATGACCGTGCGACCGGTGCCATAGTCGCGGCCCAGGCGTCCGCCCCAGGTCGAGTAGTAGCCGCCGCCGTATTCATCGTCGCGGCGATAGAGACCGGTGCCGCGGTAGTAGCCGCCGCCGGCGTTATCCAGCATGCGGCCGATCACGAAGCCCGCCAGCAAAGGGCCGAAGACGCTATGGCCGTCCGACGCCGTGCGCGGCACGCAGTTGCCGACGCCATAGACCTCTTCGCAGCTGGCGCGGGCCTCGTAGCGCGGGGCGTTCTTGTCGTCGTCTTTCTGGGCGGCGGCGTAGGAGGTATCGCACTGCTGGTCAGAGACTTCGTTGGCGTCCTTGCATTCCTGCAGGGTCTTGTAGCTGAAGGCCTCGACCTGTTCGCCGCGGTTGGGGTCCCAGCTGGCTTGGGCGCCCGGATCGTCGCAGCCGGATAGGGTCAGAGCTGTCGCGCCGGCCAGCATGGTGGTCAGCTTCAGCGAGTTGGAGCGCTTGCGCATGGCCGCGGCCCTCACGAGGTCATGCAGGCGGCGTTCAGCACGCCGACCGCGATCGAGATGCCGGCCAGATAGACGCCGATCGAGATCTCGTTGTTCTCGACTCGCGCCTTGACGTCGGGCAGGGCCAGCAGGCGTACGCCGGTGAAGGCGGCGATCTGGACAACGCCGGCCAAGCTGGCCCAGGCGACGAATTCCAGCAGGCTGACCGTATGGCTCAGGGCCGAGGCCAGCGGCAGGACGTAGCCGATCAGCGCCCCGGCCAGGGCGATGGCGGCCGAGGTGTTGCCGGCCCGGATCAGCGCCTTCTCGTTGTAGGGCGTGACCCACTGATAGATGTACTTGAAGGCGATGGTGAACAGGCCGGCCACGACGAAGGCCAGCAGGAACGCCGTCGCGCCGTCCTGGAATGCGCTGAAGTCGAACATCTGGTTCTCGCCCCTCATCAAGCTCGGAATTCACCCACCGACAGCGGCAGGCCGATCATGGTCTCATGGCTGACGTCCTTGCTGTCCTCGGGCTCCAGCGTCAGGGCCAGCAACAGCTCACGGCCCTCGCCGCCGGCCAGGTCGCGATGGAACAGCATGGTGGTCTGGAACAGGCGGCGGTCTGGCCGCGAGCCCTCACGGTCGTAATAGACGTCTTCCCACAGCGTCACGGGATCCTGCTGATCGGCCTCGTCGCCGAACCACAGGCGCGTGTAGGCGGGCAGGCCCTCGGGTTGGAAGGTGCGGGCGCGCAGGCGCTGGGCCCACAGCTCGCGGTCGGCGCGGTCGGCCGGGTACTCGCTGGCCCACGGGATGAAGACGGTGAAGTCGTTGGCCTTCTGGCCATCGCGGTCGTCCGAGACCACCTGGAACAGGATCTCGTCGTCCGTGTAGAAGCGGTGCACGAAAGCGCCGTCATTCAGCTGGATCAGGCCCTGGGCGGTGATCTCCAGCGTGTCGCGGTCGAGGGCGAACCTGGTCTCGCCGCTGAAGCGCCGCCAGGCCAGCGGATCCAGCACTACCGTCCGGCCGATCGTCACGTTGCGGATGACGGGCAGGGCAGGGCGGTCGCCCTCTTTTCTGCCGAAAAGTTTTCCGAACATCGCGCCGCGCGAGCCCTCAAATAGCGGGCCGGCACACCTATGTGAGCGGTGGCGCCGGCTCTGTCCCAGGGCGTGCTTGCCCTGAGGAGAAGTCGGCCGCAGGATGCCGCCGAACGACGTCTTGTCAAGCGTACATGTTATGCGTACATGTAACGCATGCCTGCCAAACCGACGAGAAGCGCCCAGGCCGCTGAAAGAACCCGCGCGTGGCGTGAAGCCCGCCGGAACGCCGGCTTCGTGAAGATCGAGGTCTGGGCGCCGGCGGCCTGCAAGCCCGACATCCTTTCGGCCGTCCAGTCGATCGTCGTCGAGTCGGTTCGCGGGCCCACGCTGAAGACCAACCCCCATCCTCCCAAGGGCGTCAGACACATGGACTCCGTTATCGACACCGCCTGGACGATCCACAGCCTGCGCGACGCGCTGGCGGAAAGCGCGCTGGTGCGGCCCGACGAACTGACCGCGACGGTGGTTGAGGGCGTCGAGCCGGTGCTGCTGGTCGTGATGCACGAGTACGGCGACCTGCCGGTCTATGTCAGCGGCGGGGCCTTGCAGCTGGTGGTCTCGACCATCCTGTGGCCGTGCGACGAGCAGAACGACCGCGCGGCCTTCAACGAGTTCCTGCTCAAGGCCCAGAAGATCGTGCCGCTGTCGAACTTCGGCATCACCACGGTGGACGGCCGCGACTATTACGAACTGATGGGCGAGATCTCGTCCAAGACCACTCTGCAGACGCTGGTTATCGAGCTGCGCACCCTGGCCGAGAACGCCATCGCCGCCGCCAGCGACCTGCGTGAGTCCTTCGAAAAGAGCCGCGTCGCGGCCGCCTAAGCTAGAGATCTGGAGAACTATCGATGTCGATCTGGAGCAAGCTCTCCGCTCTCTTCCGCGGCGCGGCCCACGATGGGGCGCAGACGGTGGTGGACGCCAACGCCCTGCGGATCCTGGACCAGGAAATCCGCGACGCCGACAGCGCTCAGGGCAAGGCCCGGGACGAACTGGCCAAGCTGGTCGCCCGCCGCCGCGCCCTGGAGACCGAGGTCGCCCAGCTGACCGACCAGTCGCGCAAGTACGAGTCGTCGGCCCGCGCGGCGATGAACAAGGGCGATCAGGCCCTGGCCCTGGAAGTCGCCCAGCGGATCGCCGACCTGGAGAAGGACGCCGGCCAGAAGGCGACGCAGATGAACGAGCTGCGCGCCGCCGAGGACAAGCTGCGCACGATCATCGCCCAGACCGACACCAAGGTCGAAGCCCTGCGCCGTGAAATCGAGATCGTGAAGGTCAACGAGAGTGTCCAGAAGGCCCAGGCCGCCGTGATTTCGCGGTCGGGCTCGGCCAGCGGCGTCGTAGGCTCGGCCGCCGACAGCTTGAAGCGCATCAAGGAACGCCAGTCGGTCCGCGAGGAGCAGTTCCGCCTGCATAGCGAGGCCGAGGAGCGCAAGACCGGCGCCGATCTCGACGCCAAGCTGGCCGCTGCGGGCATCCTGCCGGGCGGGGGCGGCGCGGAGGACGTGCTGGCCCGCCTGATGGCCCCGAAGGACGAGGCTCTGCCCTCGCCGCTGCTGGCCATCGAGGACAAGCAGAAGGTCAACCGGGACGGCTCGGACGCCTGATGCGCCGTCTCACCCTGACGCCTCGGCCGGACTGGAAGTCCAAGGCCGAGGCGGTCGGCTTCACCTGGCATCACGCCGACGGCCGCCGCTACTGGGACGAGCGGGCGGCCTACGCCTTCACGCTCGACCAGATCGAGGGCCACATCGAGCCCGCGACCGAGGCGCTGCACAGGCTGTGCCTGGAACTGGTGGAGGACGCCGTTAAGAGCGACGCCCTGATGGCGCGCCTCCGGATCCCCGAAGCCTCGCGCGACGTGGTCGCCGCCTCGTGGAAGGCCAAGGATCCCTCGCTCTACGGCCGCTTCGACTTCTTCTACGACGGGGCGGGGCCGCCCAAGCTCTACGAGTACAACGCCGACACCCCGACCAGCATCTATGAGGCCGGTGTGTTCCAGTGGCTGTGGCTGGAAGACCTGATCCAGCAGGGCGCTCTGCCCGAGACCACCGACCAGTTCAACAGCCTGCACGACCAGCTGGCCGAGCGGTTCAAGGCGATCTTCCCGAACGGCGGCTTCGTCCATTTCGCCAGCGATCCCGACTTCGTCGAGGACCGCCAGACCGTGCGGTTCCTTGAGGATATGGCGAGCCTGGCGGGGCTGGAGCCCAAGTTCGTGCCGATCCAGGCGATCGGACTCGACGCCGACGGCCGCTTCGTCGACCAGGACAACTACATCATCGGCGCGATCTTCAAGCTGCACCCTTGGGAAGAGATGCTGCGCGAGCCCTATGCGGCGCATATTGCGGCCTCGAAGACCCTGTTCCTGGAGCCGCCGTGGAAGGCGGTGCTGTCGAACAAGGCTCTGCTGCCGATGCTGTGGGAGCGCCATCCCGGCCACCCGAACCTGCTGGAGACCTATTTCGACGACGATCCCAAGGTCGGGCGCCTGGGGTCCAGCTACGCCCGCAAGCCGCTGTTCAGCCGCGAGGGCGCGAACGTCGAACTCTGGAAGGACGGCCGCAAGGGGCGGGTGCTGGACCAGGGCTATGGCGAGGAAGGCTGGATCCGCCAGGCGCTGAAACCGCCGCCCAAGTTCGGCGTGAACTATCCGGTGGTCGGCTCCTGGGTCATCGGCGACCAGCCGGCCGGCATCGGTGTTCGCGAGGACCGGGGCAGGGTGACCCGCGACCGCTCGCGGTTCGTGCCGCATATCATCGAGGGGTGAGCGTCCGTCTGTTTCAACTCGGTAGGAAACCGGTATCATTCCCGTGAGAAGAGGACGTCCAACGCCAACGACGCCTTCGGGGAGAGACGTCCAGATGACCCGCCAGACCGCCCTCGGCCTTGCTCTGTCCGCCAGCCTGTTGGCCACGTCCGCCTTCGCCGGCGTGATCGGGACGAATGTCCCGGCCCAGCCGATCACCGCCGAGCGCATCGCCCAGCTGCCCGCCGCCCAACAGCCGGCCTGGAAGGCGTATCTCGAGCGCTCGATCGCCCAGGAGAAGGCCGACCGCGCCGTTCTGGCCGCCGAGCTGAAGCCGGGTGAGGCCGCCCCGCCGCCGCCGCCGCCGGGTCACGGCGATGGCGGCATGCCGCTGGACAAGGATGCGGCCTGGTATGGCTCGCCCGAGGCGCGTCACGTCGCCGACGTCATCGTCAGTTTCCAGACCCCCGCCGGCGGGTGGAGCAAGAACCAGGATCGCACCGGCGCCCTGCGCCTGCCGGGACAGCCCTACGCCTCCGACAACAATTCCAAGCATCTCAGCGAGAACGACTTCGACGCCGCCCGCGACCCCAAGTGGGGCTATGTCGGCACGCTGGACAACAACGCCACCATCACCGAGCTGCGCTTCCTGGCCAAGGTCTCGCGTCAGACGCCGGGCGCGGACGGTGACGCCTATCGCCGGAGCTTCCTGAAGGGCGTGCGCTACCTGCTGGCCGCCCAGTTCCCGAATGGCGGCTGGCCGCAGGTCTGGCCGCTGGAAGGCGGCTATCACGACGCCATCACCTACAACGACAACGCCGTCTCAGAGGCCGCCTACCTGCTCACGGAAGTGTCGGAGGCCAGGCCGGACTTCGCCTTCGTGCCGGCCGACCTGCGCGCCAAGGCCGGCGCTGCAGCCAGGAAGGGGCGCGAGGTCATCGTCGCCTCGCAGATCCGTGTGAACGGCAAGCCGACCATCTGGGGCCAGCAGGCCGACCCGTTCACCCTGGCCCCGGTCGCCGGCCGCAACTTCGAGCCGCCGGCATTGTCGACGGGCGAGAGCGCCGACCTGCTGTTCTATCTGATGCAGCTGCCCGACCCGACCCCGGCCGAGGTCGCCGCCGTCCACGCCGGCATCGCCTGGATGAAGAAGGCCGCGATCGTCGGCTGGGAGTGGACCGGCAAGGGCGACCCCGACGGCCGTCACCTGGTCGAGAAGCCCGGCGCCGGCCCGATCTGGTCACGCTATTACAGCCTCGAGGGCAAGCCGGTGTTTGGCGAACGCGACAAGACCTTGCGCGACAACGTCAACGAGCTGTCGCGGGAGCGCCGCGACGGCTATTCCTGGTACGGGATGCAGCCGTCCAAGGTGATCCGTCTCTACGAGAGCGGCTGGGCCAAGAGCCACCCCGCGACCTAGGGCGTCTAGAGGTCGCGCAGGATCCGCGCGACCTCGGCCACCGCCTGCTGGTCGGTGTCGCGCATCTCGGCCGGCAGGAAGCCCATGGTGACCAGGCGCGAGTTCGGATCGGCGCCCGGCAGCGGGCCGGCGAATGAGCCGTGGACCTCGCGCACGCCTGTCCGTCGCACCAGCTCGGCCACGTTGTTGGCGCGCACGCCAGCCCCCGCCAGGATGCGGATGCGGCCGTCGGCCTGGGCGACAAGCTCGACCAGCCGCTCGGCGCCCGCCAGGGCGGTGAGGGCGCCGCCCGAGGTCAGGACCCGCTCGAAGCCCAGGGCAACCGCGGCCTCCAGCGCCGCGGTCTGATCGGTCACGAAGTCGAACGAGCGGTGCAGGGTCATGCCCAGGCCGCGAGCGTGCTCGACCAGCTTTTCCAGCACGTCCAGATCCAGCTCGCCGTCCGGCCGGTTCGCGCCGATCGAGACGCCGGCCAGGCCATGGCGGCGTACGGCGTCGATGTCGTGGCGCATGGCGTCCAGGTCGCGATCGTCGTAGCAGAAGTCGCCGTTGCGGGGGCGGATGATCGGATAGATGGGAATCGGCGCGCCGGCGGCCTGGGCCATCAGGCCGGGGGCGGGGGTCAAACCCTGCAGGCCCAGCGCCGCGCAAAGTTCGATCCGATCGGCTCCGCCGGCGATCGCCGCCGCCAATCCGGCGGGCGTATCGACACAGACTTCCAGGAGGACGCGGTCTTTCACGAGATCGGCGACGGCGGTCATGGTCTTCTCTGCACTCGTGTTACGGATTCGCGCGGCCCTCTTGGAGCACATGAAGATGATGAATCGTAGGGGCCTGATCGGCGCCACCCTGGCCGGATCGGCCATGATCGGCGCGCGAGCCGCCGCGGAGGAGGGAAGCGTGAAGCTGGAAGGGGCGTGCGTGATCTCGACCTGGGACTTCGGCGTCGCGGCCAACCAGGCCGCCTGGGCGGTGCTGGCTAAGGGCGGCAGGGCGCTGGACGCGGTCGAGGCCGGCGCCCGCGTGCCCGAGCAGGATCTCAGGAACCACAGCGTCGGCCGGGCGGGATATCCGGATCGCGACGGCCATGTCTCGCTGGACGCCTGCATCATGGACGAACTGGGCAATTGCGGTTCCGTGGCCGCGCTGGAGCATATCGCCCATCCGATCTCGGTGGCGCGCAAGGTCATGGAGAAGACGCCGCACGTGATGCTGGTCGGGGCCGGCGCGCTGCAGTTCGCCCTTGAGCAGGGCTTCCCGCGCGAGGAGCTGCTGACGCCGGAGTCCAAAGCCGCCTGGGAGGCCTGGAAGAAGGACGCCAAGTATCAGCCCAGAGCCAACAGCGAGGTCGGCGACTATGGCAAGACCACGGGCCAGCTGGGCACGCCGGGCGGGGCCAGCAATCACGACACCATCGGCATGCTGGCCATCGACGCCAGGGGGAACATCGCCGGCGCCTGCACCACCAGCGGCATGGCCTGGAAGATGCGAGGCCGGGTCGGCGACAGCCCGATCATCGGGGCGGGCCTCTATGTCGACAACGAGGTCGGCGGCGCCACCTCGACGGGCGTCGGCGAGGAGGTGATCCGCAATGTCGGCAGCTTCCTGGTCGTGGAGCTGATGCGCCAGGGACGCTCGCCCGAGGCCGCTTGCCGGGAGGCGGTCGAGCGGATTCTCAAGAAGAAGCCCCAGGCCAAGGACATCCAGGTCGGGTTCCTCGCCATCAACAAGGCCGGCGAGGTCGGAGCCTGGGCGATCCAGTCGGGGTTCAGCTACGCCCTGTGCGACGCGCGAAAACAGGATCTGCTGCTGCCGGGGAAGGCCACCTATCGAACCGCGTCCTAAAGTGGATAGGCGAACGGAGAACGCGGTTATAGCGTGCGCGCCTCGAGTTCAGCGACGACCAGGAGGAGACCGCCATGTGCGATGATGAGATCCACCCCGGCCTCATACAGGATCCGACTCTTTCCCGCCGCAGGTTCGGTCTGCTGACCGCGGCCCTGACCGGGGTCGCGACCGTGGCCCATGCCGACGACGCGGTCGAAGAGAAGGATGTCGAGATCAAGACCGCCGACGGCGTCGCCGACGCGGCGCTGTTCTATCCGAAAGGCAAGGGCAAGTGGCCGGCGGTGCTGGTGTGGCCCGACATCTGGAGCCTGCGGCCCGTGTTCCGCCAAATGGGCCGTCGCCTGGCCGCATCGGGGTATGTTGTGCTTGTGCCCAATCTCTACTACCGGACCAAGAAGGCGCCCGTGATGGCGGGCGCGATGAACTTCGCCGACCCCAAGGACCGCGAGACGATCATGGGCCTGGCCAAGACCGTCACGCCCACGACGGCGGTGCTGGACGCCAAGGCGTTCGTCGCCTTCCTCGACGCCCAGCCCCAGACCAGCAGGGCCAAGCCGGTGGGGACACAGGGCTACTGCATGGGCGGTCCGCTGGCGTTCCGCACGGCGGGCGCCAATCCCGAGCGCGTCGGCGCCGTGGCCAGCTTCCATGGCGGCGGCCTGACGGCCGATGGCCCCGACAGCCCCCATCTGTTGATTCCGAAGACCAAGGCCAGCTACCTGGTCGCGATCGCCGACAACGACGATCAGCGCGATCCGGCCTCCAAGGACAAGCTGAAGGCCGCCTTCGCCGAAGCCCAGCGGCCCGCCACGGTCGAGGTCTATGCCGGCGCCAACCATGGTTGGACCGTCCCGGGCAGCCAGGCCTACAACGAAGCTTCCGCGGAGAAGGCCTGGGGCGAATTGCTGGCGCTGTACAAGAAGGCGCTGGGGTAGGTCCGGCGTCGCCTTCAGCGGTTCTCGCACCGCGGCATCAGCGCGATCATTCCCTCCGTTCTGGCCCGGACTTCGGGCGAACCAAGGCAACTGGTCATCGCGTCGTAGCCCGGCGCGTCCGGACGGATCGGGACCGAGAAGGGCGGCGCGTGATTGGCAGGGCAGAAGATCACGGCCTCGTTCGCGGTGGCGCTTGGCGGATCGAGGATCGCTGACGAGCGCGTCAGCATGAACAGCGGCGGGCGTTCATGTCCGCGTCGCCGCAGATCGGAGATCACCGCCTGCTGCGTGCCTTCGTCCAATCCCTGCTCGATCATGTCGATGACGAGCATGCTCGATCGCCCCTGTTCCAGGGCGATCAGGAGCGCGAGCAGGGCGTCGGACTCCGTCGCCCCATCCTCCGCCAACCAGGCAAGCGACGTTTCTACGCGTGCGCGCAGCCCGGAATCGACGGCCATGGCCCGTTGCATTTCCTCGGGGCGCTCTAGGCGATCTAGCCCTATGAAGATGCCGCCGGGCAGATGCTGGGCCAGCATTCGCGCCAGCTGCGTCTTCCCGCTGCCGAGCGGGCCGACGATATAGTTGAGCGCCCGGACGCCGCGCACTTCGAACCGCTCTCCGCCCCAGGGCCAAGGGAGATCGAAGCTCGCGAGCGCGGCGGTGGGCGCCGCCGCCAGGCTTGTCAGGTCCGGTAGGGAGGGCGTCTCGCCGCGCGCCAGGGCGTCCCTCAGGGTGTTGATCTTCTCAAGTCGTCGTCGGAGCTGTTCGAACTCCGATTCCAGGCGGACTTGCAGCGACCCGAGCGCGGGCTCCAGGCCATCGGCTGAGCCGCCCAGCACATGTTCTATCTGCCCAAGACTGAAGCCCAGCGAGCGCAGAGTGACGATCTCGGCGGCGCGTCGGATTTCGTCCGGGCCGTAAGCGCGCCAGCCCGTGGCGGTCCTGGCGGGACGGAGGAGGCCGCGCTCCTCGTAGATGCGCAGCGCCTTGGCCGAAATGCCAAGGCGGCGGGCCGCTTCGGATGGACTGAGGATATCGACGGAAGCGCGCACGACTCGTCTCGCTGTTGCTGACCGTCGGATCTATGGGACCGACCCCAGGGACCGGGTCAAGTCCTATGGTCCAGGAGGCTTTCCGGGGCCGGTCCAAATTTCCCCGGCTACGCCCTTGCGATCAAATAGGTAGGATGCTATCTAATTTTAGATAGGAAGCTACCTATCTAATTGATCGTTGTTCCATGACCTCTGCTCGCATTCTCAACGAACGCATCTTCGCTCAATCGCTGCTGCGTCTGGCGCGGGTGTACCGGCGCGAAGTCAATCGGGCCTTGGCCGCACACGGCATCTCGGACGCCAAGGCCATGCCTGTGCTGCAGATCGCCCGCGCAGGCGACGGCCTTCGCCAGGGGGCGCTAGCCGAGGAGATCGGCGTGGAGGGGCCTTCGCTGGTCCGGATTCTGGACCAGCTGTGCCAGGCGGGCTTGGTCGAGCGGCGCGACGATCCCACCGACAAGCGGGCCAAGACCCTGCACCTGACCGCTGACGGCCAGGCCCTGGCCGCCGTCGTCGAGGATGCGGTGCAGGTGGTGCGCGCCCAGATGCTGGCCGCCGTCGGCGACGAGGATCTGGCCGCCGCCATCCGGACCTTCGTCGCCTTCGAGGCGGCCCTGGACGCCGCGGCCGGGCAGGGGAGCTGAGCGGCCCCCATGCTTCCCAAGTTCGATCGGCATACGCTGCTGTTCTCGGCGAACAGCTTCGCGGCGGCGATGCTCGCCCTCTATATTGGTTTCGCCCTGGGCCTGCCGCGTCCGTACTGGGCAATGACCACGGCCTATATCGTCAGCCAGCCCCTGGCCGGCGCCGTGCGATCCAAGGCCGTCTATCGCGTGCTCGGCACCATTCTCGGCGCCCTGGCGGCCGTGGCCCTGGTCCCGAATCTGGTCAACGCGCCGTGGCTGCTGTCGCTGGCCCTGGCGCTGTGGGTCGGCGGCTGCCTGGCCATTTCGCTGCTGGACCGCACCCCGCGCAGCTACGTTTTGATGCTGGCCGGCTACACGGCCGCTATCATCGGCTTTCCCAGCGTTGGTCAGCCGGGCGCGATCTTCGACGTCGCCGTCTCGCGGGTGATCGAGATCGGCCTGGGCATCATCTGCGCCACCCTGGTCCACAGCCTGGTGTTCCCGCGTCCGGTCGGCGCCGTGCTGCGCTACCGCCTCAAGACCTGGCTGGGCGAGGCCGACCGCTGGGCGCTCGACGTCCTGCGCGGCGAGGACGCCGAGGCCATCGCCCGCGATCGCCGCCACCTGGCCGCCGCCGCCAGCGACATCCGGATGATGGCCGTCCATCTGCCGTTCGACACCTCGCGCCTGCGCGAGACCACCGGCGTGGTCCTTGCGCTGCACGAGCGGATGCTGCTGCTGATCCCGCTGCTTTCGGGCCTGGCCGATCGCATGGAAGCCCTGCGCGAGGTGCGCGACAACCGCGTCCGCGCCGCCCTCAACACCGTCGTCGCCTGGATCGAGGCGGGCGCGCCCCGCGATCAGGCGCTGGAGCTGATCGAACGCCTCGAGACCCTCGCCGCCCATCGCCGCGACGCGACCTGGTCCAGCCTGCTGGTCGAGAGCCTGCTGGTCCGGTTGGCCGACACCGTCCGGGCGCTGGGCGAGGCCCATGCCCTGATGATCCGCCTGTCCGACCCCGATGCGCCGCTGTCGCCTGGGCTGAACGCTGCGGCCCGCGCCAAGAGCGTCCGCGGCATGCACGCCGACCTGCCGTTGGCCTTATTGTCCGGCGGCGCGGCGGCCATCGCCATCCTGCTGTCCTGCGCCACCTGGATCCTGGCCGGTTGGGGCGACGGGGCCGCGGCGCCGATCATGGCCGCCGTGTTCTGCTGCTTCTTTGCGGCGATGGACGACCCCGTGCCGGCCATCAAGAACTTCGGCGTGTTCTCGCTGCTCTCCCTGCCTCTGGCGGCGGTCTACATGTTCGCCGTCCTGCCCGGCATCGACGGCTTCCCCATGCTGCTGCTGGTCATGGCCCCGCCGCTGCTGGCGCTGGGCCTGTATATGCCCAACCCCGCGACGATGGGCTCGGCGCTGGCGGTGCTGATGGGCTTCTGCAACGCCCTGGCCTTGCAGGAGACCTTCAGCGCCGATTTCGCCGGCTTTCTAAACGTCAATCTCGGCCAGTACGTCGGCGTGCTGTTCGCGATCATGGTCACGGCCGGACTGCGCTCGATGAGCGCGGATGTCAGCGCCCGGCGGCTGCTGGTCCGCACCTGGAAAGGGTTGTCGCGCCTGTCTCGCGCCCGCCAGGCTCCCGAGCCGGCCGCCTTCGCCGCCATCCTGGTCGATCGCCTGGGCATCCTGACGCCCAAGCTGGCCCAGGCCGGCCAAGGCGACGATTTCGTCGGAGTCGACGCCCTGCGCGATCTGCGGGTCGGCATGAACCTGGTCTCGGTCCAGACCGCGCGTCCGGATCTGTCGCCCGAGGGCCGGGCCCGGCTGGACGCCGCGCTCGACGGCGTCGGCGACCACTTCGCCGCCCTGGCCGCAGGCAAGCCGCGCCCTCCCGGCGAGGCGTTGCTGGCTCGCATCGACGCAGCCCTGCGCGGCCTTTCCGTCGCCCCGGCCGCCTCGGCCGTCCAAGGCGTCTCAGGCCTGGTGGGCCTGCGCCGCAACCTGTTTCCCGAGGCTCCCGCCTTCGTTCCGGAGATCGTCCGATGACCGGTGAACTCGATATCGACGGGGTCTTCCTGTCGTCCGTCCTGGTCTCGGCCCTGATCGCCCTGGCCGCCTCGTTCGTGCTGCGCCGCGCGCTGTCCAAGGTCGGCGCCTATCGCTTCGTCTGGCACCCGGCGCTGTTCGACACAGCCCTGTTCGTCATCCTCTGGGCCGCCGTCGTGACGGTCCCTTCGCCCCTGAAATTCTGACCGCGGTTCTGATCCCATGCCCCCGCTGAAAACCGTTCTGACGTACTCCGCCCGCGTCGCCGTCACCGGCGCCGTCGTGATCGCCGCCCTGGTCGGCGGGAAGGCGCTGTGGACCCACTATCAGGTCGATCCCTGGACACGCGACGGCCGCGTTCGCGCCGACGTGGTGCAGGTGGCGTCCGACGTTTCGGGCCTGGTCACGCGCGTCGAGGCCGCCAATGACCAGACGGTCAAGGCCGGCCAGCCGCTGTTCTATGTCGACCGCGAGCGCTACGCCCTGGCCCTGCGCCAGGCGGACGCCGCCGTCGAGGCCCAGCGGGCGGCCCTCATCCAGGCGCGCCGAGAACTCTCCCGCAACCACGCCCTGGGCGACCTGGTGGCGGCCGAGGTCACCGAGCAGAGCCTCTCCAAGGTCGAGCAGAGCCAGGCGGCGCTGTCCCAGGCCCAGGCGGCCCGCGACCTGGCCGCCCTGAACCTGAAGCGCACCGTGGTGCTGGCTCCGACCGACGGCTTCCTGTCCGACCTGACCCTGCGCGCCGGCGACTATGTCACCGCCGGCAAGCCGGTGCTGGCCCTGATCGACAGCCGCTCGTTCCGGGTCGAGGGCTATTTCGAGGAGACCAAGCTGTCGGGCCTGCGCATCGGGCAGCCGGTGTCGGTCAAGGTGATGGGGGAGGATCGGCCGCTGAAGGGGCACATCCAGTCGATCGCCGCCGGCATCGAGGATCGCGACCGCGCCGCCAGCGGCAACCTGCTGCCCAACGTCAACCCGACCTTCAGCTGGGTGCGCCTGGCCCAGCGGGTGCCAGTGCGGGTGGCCCTGGATCAGGCGCCGCACGACCTGCGTCTGATCGCCGGCCGCACAGCCACGGTCGCTGTGGTGGGGGCCGGCCGATGAGCGCGCTTCGCAACCTGGCGATCGCCAGCTCGCTGCTGGCCCTGGCCGCCTGCACGACCGTCGGACCGAACTACAAGCTGCCGGCGGAAGCCAGGATCAATGCGCCGACGGCGCAAGGTCCGTTCATGGGCGCGGCGTCATCGGCCGTCAGTCAGGATCCGGTCCCGGCCGGCTGGTGGAAGCTCTATGATGATCCGGACCTGAACGGCCTGGTCGAGGAGGCCTTGAAGGCCAATACCGACCTGCGCGTCGCCGCCGCCAACCTGGCGCGCGCCCGAGCGGTCGCGGGCGAGGCGGATGACGCCGGCGGCTTCAAGGTCGGCGCCTCGGCCGCCGCCATGCACGCGCGCGAGTCCGGCGAACAGTTCCTGTTGCCCGAGCCCCTGGCGGTCGAGAACCTGGCCGATGTCGGGGTGAAGGTCTCGTACCAGGTCGACCTGGTTGGCCGGATCAAGCGCGCCGCCGAGGCCGCCCATGCCGACGCCGACGCCAGTCAGGCCGCGCTCGACCTGGCGCGGGTCAGCGTCGCCGCCGACGTCGCTCGCGCCTATGTCGAGGCCTGCGCCAATGGTCACGAACTGACGGTGGCGCAGCAAACCCTGGATCTCCAGATCCGTAGCCTGGGGGTCACTCGGACGTTGGTGAAGGCCGGCCGTGGGACCGCCGTCGATATCGCCCGCGCTCAAGCCCAGGTGGATCTGTCGCGCGCCAGCCTGCCGACCTTCCAGAGCCGCCGCCGGGCCGCGCTGTACAAGCTGGCCACGCTCACCGGGAAGCCTCCGGCGGAGTTCCCCAAGGCGGTCGAAGCCTGCGTGACGCTGCCGACCCTGACCCGGCCCGTCCCGGTCGGCGACGGCGCGGCCCTGCTGAAGCGTCGTCCGGACGTCCGCCAGGCCGAGCGGACTCTGGCCGGCGCTACTGCGCGGATCGGCGTGGCCACCGCCGCGCTCTACCCCAGCATCACCCTGGGCGCCGGCGCGGGCTCGACCGGCCTGCTCGCCGACATCGGCCAGGCGCCGACCAACCGGTGGGGCCTGACCTCGCTGATCAGCTGGACCTTGCCGGGCGAAGGCGAGCGGGCGCGAATCCGCCAGGCCGAAGCCGGCGCCGACGCGGCCCTGGCCAAATTCGACGGCGTAGTGCTGACCGCCTTGCGCGAGACCGAAACCGCCCTGGACGCCTATGCCCATGACCTGCAGCGCCAGGCCGCGTTGAAGGCCGCGCGCGATCAGGCCCGGCTCGCCGAAAGCCAGGCCCAGCGCCTCTATCGCGCCGGCAAGAGTCCGTACCTGGCCGGCCTGGATGCTCAGCGCACCCTGGCCGGCGCCGAGAGCGCCCTGGCGGCGTCCGACAGCCAGGTGGCCGCGGACCAGGTGAACCTTTTTCTGGCCCTGGGAGGGGGCTGGGAACGGTAGGCGCGTCTCGCGGCTTTGGCTAAACCGTAGCCATTGTCCGCGTAGAGGTTTCCCGTGCCGCTCGACGTCCCGCCGTCCCCGGTCGCCGCCGTCGTCGTCGAGGCGCCGCAGCTGCTGCCCCTGCCCGGGCAGGACGCCTTTTCCATCACGACCTATGACGCGGCTCAGCTAGGCGGCCGGGCGCGGCTGGACGAGGCCTTGAAGATCACGCCAGGCGTGTCGCTTTTTCGGCGCACCGGCAGCGACGCGGCCAATCCGACGATCCAGGGCCTGTCCCTGCGGGCCATCGCCCCGTCCGGCGCAGGCCGGGCCTTGGTCACGCTCGACGGCGCGCCGCAGAACGATCCGTTCGGCGGCTGGGTGATCTGGACCGCCTTGCCGGGCGAGGGTCTGGCCGGCGCGACCATCGTGCGCGGCGCGGGGGCGGGCCCCTATGGCGCGGGCGCTTTGACCGGCGTCGTGGCCCTGCGCGAGCAAGCGACCGGCGGCGGCCTCACCCGCTTCACCGCCGAGGCCCGTGAACGCGGCGGCTGGCGCGCGGCGGGGGTCTTCGGGACCGATAATCTGCTGCTGACCGCCAGCGGTTCGCGCACCGACGGCTATCGGCCGGTGCGCGGCGCGGCGGCGGGCGCGGCCGATGCGCCCACGACCCTGGAGGACGGCTCGATCGCCGCCCGGGTGCAGGGCCAAGTCGGCGGCGTGCGCTGGGCCGCGCGCGTCGGAGCGTTCCAGGAAAAGCGCGGCGCGGGATTGTTCGGCGCCAAGTCCAACGCTACGGGCGGCTCGCTGTCCGTTACGCTGGTTTCAGAAACGTGGCGGCTGCAGGCCTGGGCGCGATCCAGCGACCTGGAGAACGCCTCCGTCGCGGTCGCCCCCGGACGGATCGGCGCGACACCGGCCAATGCGCAGTATTCGACCCCGGCCAGCGGCTATGGTCTCAACGCCGCCTGGCAAGGAGCGCTGGGCGAATGGACGTGGGAGCTGGGCGGTGATGTCCGGGCGACCGAGGGGCGGACCCACGAGCTGTTCCGCTTCATGAACGGCGCCTTCACGCGCCAGCGCACGGCCGGCGGCCGGACCCTGGTTGGGGGCGTCTATGCCGAGACCGCCTGGAGCCGGCCGGACTTCATCCTGGCCGCCGGGGCGCGGCTGGACGGCTGGCGATCCTATGACGGCGTCCGGCGCGAGCGGGACGCGGCCACGGGCGCTCTGATTCTGGAGGCGCCCCCGGCCAATGCTTCGGGAACGACCCCGACCGCGCGGGTCGGCGTGCGCCAGCGCCTGTCCGGCGAAACCTGGCTGCGGGCGGCCGCCTATGCCGGGTTCCGTCCCCCGACCCTGAACGAGCTGCACCGTCCGTTCCGCGTGGGCAACGACGTCACCGAGGCCAACGGCGCCTTGAAACCCGAGACCCTGTACGGCGTCGAGACGGGCGTGTCGGGCGATGGAGCGGTGAGGTGGAACCTGAGCCTGTTCTACAATCAGGTCCGCGATCCGATCACCAACGTCACGGTCGGCGTCGGCCCGGGAACCTTCCCGATCGCCGGCTTCATCCCGGCGGGCGGCGTGCTGCGCCAGCGCCAGAACGCGGGAGAGGTCAACGCCTATGGCCTGGAGGGCGATGTCGCCGCCGACCTGTCGTCGGCGTGGACGGTCCGCGCGGCCTTCTCGGCGACCCATGCCCGCGTCGATGGCGGAAGGACCGCCGCCCAGCTGACCGGCAAACGCCCGGCCCAGGCGCCGGCCCTGACCGTGACCGCCGGGGCGCGCTGGAAACCGCTCGATCGCCTCAGCCTCGACGCCGACCTGCGCTACGAGAGCAAGCGCTATGAGGATGACCTCAATCTGCGGACGCTGAAGGCCGGAGCAAGCCTGGACCTGCGCGCCGGCTGGGCGCTGTCGCCGACCTCCGAGATCTATCTGGCCGCCGACAATGCTCTGGACGCCCACCTCGCCGTCGGCCAGACCGCCGACGGGATCACCAGCTTTTCGGCGCCGCGGACGGTCTATGTCGGCTTCGCCCTGCGTCGGTGAAAATTATCCTACAATAGGCATTGATAGCGCTATCATCGCCGTGTAGCCCTTCTTTCAAAGACGAGGGAGGGAACAACATGTGTCTGTCGCGCCGCGCCTTGCTGGCCGCCATCTCCAGCCTGCCGATGATCGGGCGCGCCGCCCAGGCGGCGACGCCGCCCCGCTTGATCGCCCTGGACGCGGCCAAGACCACGGGGGCGGTCGATCGCTTCTTCGACCTGTCGATCGGGTCGGACTATCCGGGCACCCTGATCCGCGACGACAGCCAGGCTCAGCTGAAGACCACCGTCGACGAGCTGGGGTTCCGCTACATCCGCTTCCACGCGATCTTCCATGACGTGCTGGGCACGGTGAAGGTCCAAGACGGCAAGATCGTCTACGACTGGACCAAGCTGGACAAGCTGTACGACGCCCTGCTGGCCAAGGGGATCAAGCCGTTCGTCGAGCTGGGCTTCACGCCCGAGGCCATGAAGACCTCGGACCTGACGATCTTCTACTGGAAGGGCAACACCTCGCATCCGAAGCTGGAGCCGTGGCGCGACCTGATCGACGCTTTCGTCCGGCACGTCCGCCAGCGCTACGGCGTCGAGGAGGTGCGCAGCTGGTTCTTCGAAGTGTGGAACGAGCCCAACCTGGACGGCTTCTGGGAAAAGGCCGACCAGGCGGCGTATTTCGAGCTCTATGACGTCACCGCCCGGGCCATCAAGGCGATTGATCCGGCCCTGCGGGTGGGCGGACCCTCGACCGCCGGCGCGGCCTGGGTCCCGGAATTCCTCGCCCACGTGAAGCAGAGCGGCGCGGCCGTCGACTTCGTCACGACCCACACCTATGGCGTGGACGGCGGCTTCCTGGACGAGAAGGGCGTGCAGGACACCAAGCTGTCGCCGTCGCCCGACGCCATCGTCGGCGACGTGCGGCGCGTGCGCGAACAGATCCAGGCCTCGGCCTTCCCGAACCTGCCGCTGTACTTCACCGAATGGAGCACCAGCTACACGCCGCGTGACAGCGTCCACGACAGCTATGTCAGCGCCGCCTACATCGTCGAGAAGCTGCGGCGCACCCAGGGCCTGGTCCAGGGCATCAGCTATTGGACCTACACCGACCTCTTCGAGGAGCCGGGGCCGCCGACCAAGCCGTTCGAGGGCGGGTTCGGGCTGATGAACCCGCAAGGGATCCGCAAGCCCGCCTGGTTCGCCTACAAGTACCTGAACGCCATCAAGGGCCAGGCCCTGGCGACCACCGACGGCCAGGTCTTCGCCGCCCGCGACGGCGGCAAGGTGGCGGTGCTGGCCTATGCCTGGCGCCAGCCCGACCAGAAGGTCAGCAACCGACCCTACTACCAGCGGCTGCACCCCACCTTCGACGTCGAGCCTCTGAAGCTGACGGTGGCCGGTCTGAAGGCGGGGGCGTATCGCCTGCGCGTGCGCCGCACGGGCTATCGCGCCAACGACGCCTACAGCGCCTATATCGACATGGGCCTGCCCAAGACCCTGACGGCGGAGCAGCTGGGGCGGCTGCAAGCCCTGACCACCGACCGTCCGGAGATCGAGAAGGTCATCCACGTGAAGGGCCAGGCGGCCGTTGACCTGCCGATGCGGGCCAACGACATCGTGCTGATCGAACTGGAGCCGGTCCGGGGCTGATCCGCCGGCGCCCGGGCAAGGCGCGTCAGCCGGCGTCGGTCTGCAGCACGCTGCGGATCGGCAACAGGGGGAAAGCGATCTCGCACTGCACGCCGCCAGGCGCGAAGGTCAGGGCGCCGGCGCCCATCAGTTCGTAGGGCACTCGCTGTTCGATCAGCACAGCGCCGAAGCCGGTGCGGCGCGGCGCGGCGACGGCCACCTTGACGCCGCTCTCGCGCCACTGGAACCGGATCCAGTCCGTGCCGTCGCGCGACGCGACCGTCCAGTGGATCTCGATGCGGCCGTGGCTGTCGGCCAGGGCCCCGTACTTGGTCGCGTTGGTCGCCAGTTCGTGCACGGCCAGGGTCATGACCTCGGCGGCCTTGGGCGGCAGCAGGATCTCGGGACCGGCGATGACGATGCGTTCCTCGTCGGCGACCTGGGCCAGCAGCTCGTCGCGGACCAGGCTTTCCAGGTCGACGCCGGCGCCGGGGCTGCGGGTCAGCAGGACCTGGGTGCGGGCCAGGGCGGCGAGGCGGCCGTCCAGGTGCGCCGACAGATCCTCGACCGTCTGGCTGGTCTCGGCGGTGCGGCTGACGATCGAGCGGATCACCGCCAGGATGTTGCGCACCCGGTGCTGCAGCTCGGCGACCATCAGGTTGCGGGCCTGGCCGGCGCGGATACGCTCGGTGGTCTCGATCAGGATCAGGAAGACGCCGGAGACGTTCCCCGCTTCGTCGCGCACCGGCGAGCAGGACAGGGTGAAGCAGCCATCCTCGATCGCGCCGTCACGCCGGAAGGGCAGGGGATGGTCCTCGAAGGTGATCGTCGCGCCGCGCCAGACGCGTTCCAGCGCCGGCGTCAAGGTCTCGCGCGCGGCGTCCAGAGAGGCCAGGCCCGTCCGGCCCAGGTCGTCTCGCCCCTCCAGCAGAGTGTCGTAGGCGTCGTTGTAGAGGGTGACCGCATCGGGGCCCGCCCAGAGCAGCGCGGGAAAGCCGCAGCCCAGCATCATGTCGGCGGCGGTCTTCAGGCTCTGCGGCCAGGCGGTGGTTTCCCCCAATGTCGTGTCGCGCCAAGGAAACGAGCGAATGCGCTGCGCCATGCCGGCCGAGGCCCGTTCGCCGTTCGGTTTCTGCATGGCTTCCTTTCCAGCGCCGTTGCGTCGGGAGGTCGACGTAACCAACGCCCCTCCTAGAGGCGATAACGCGAAGCTCGGGAAATCGCCACGTCGAACCGAACATCCTGCCTCAAAGCGCGTTTCACCCTCGACGGGGCTACGAGCCTATCAGATGATAAAGACCGGGCTGAGGCTCGCTGCTAGGGACGGAGCGAGCGATGAAAATATTCACGGTACGGCCAGATACGAGCGGGGCGGGCGCCTCATGTTAGGCGCCGCGCCACAGCGGGCGATCGACAAAGCCTATGTCCGCAGACTGAAGCGCTACTGTGCGCTTCACGACGAAGACATCGCGATGCTGGAGGCCAGCCTGGGCCGCGTCGAGGCCTATCCGGCGGGCAAGGACTTGGAACTGGCCGGCGCGCCGCCGATGTTCCTGCTGTCGGGCTGGGCCTGCCTGGCCCATTCCCTGCGCGACGGCCGACGGCAGATCCTGGCTTTTCTGTTGCCTGGCGATGGCGTCGGCTTCGACCTGCTGACCCGGTCGCAGCGCGCCGTGGAGGCCGTCGCCTTGACGCCGCTGCGGGTGCGTTACGCCCAGCCCGGTTTCAACGTCGGCTCCGAGCGCCTGGGGCGAGCCTTCGCCGGAACCGCCGCCGCCCAGCAGGGGCGTCTGATCGACCAGATGGTGCGGCTTGGCCGCCAGACTGCCTATGAGCGGATGGCCCACCTGCTGCTGGAGCTGCATGGCCGTTTGTCCGAGATCGGAGAAACCCGCGGCGAGAGCTTCCACTTGCCGGTCAAGCAGGAGATCCTGGCCGACGCCCTGGGTCTGAGCCTGGTGCACGTCAACCGCACCCTCCAACAGATGCGCCGTGAACGGCTGATCGACATGCGCGGCGCTCAGATGACGCTGCTGGATCGTCCGGGCCTGGAGGCGGCTTCGGACCAGAGTTCGTAGCGAATAACATAAGTTATTTGGCCCGAGCGGCGGCTCTCCTATCCCTGCGCCTGTCGGTTGTGGGGCGTTGCATGGCGGATTCTCTGCGAGGGCGGGTGGTGCTGATCGTCGAGGACGAGTTCTATCTCGCCGACGACCTGGCTTCGGCCCTGGCGAGCATCGGGGCCAGGGTGATGGGCCCATTCGGCCGGGTCGAGGAGGCGCTGCGGCTGATCGAGGCCGGCGAGACGGTCGATCTGGCGATCCTGGACATCGATCTGGTCGGCGATCGGGTCTTCCCCGTGGCGGACCTGCTGCGCGAGCGAAACACGCCCTTCCTGTTCGCGACCGGCTATGATCCGGAGATCATTCCGAAGCAGTTCGCCGACGTTCCGCGCCTGGAAAAGCCGTTCACGGCCGCCATCGTGATCAGCCTGCTGCAAAGCCTGCAGTCGAAGTCGCCGCGTAGACTTCAAACCTGATCCGGTCCCTGGAGCCCCAGCGCGTCCGAGGCGTTCAGCGCCCAGACGGATGGGAGAGGGACCATGCTGGACCACGTTCTGGACAACATCATTTCGCGTCTGATGGCCGGTGCGGGCCTGATCATGGCCGCCGCGATCGCGGCCGTAACCTCGGCCATGGCGCTCTACGCCTTCTGCGCGCCGCACATGGGTCCGGCCTGGGCCTATGTGGTCGTGGCCAGCGTCGCGGGGCTGACCGTCGCCGTCTGGTCGCTGGTCCAGCGCCAGACCCGCGAGCGGAACCGGCAGCCGCCGCTGGACGCGCGCATCCTCGAAGCCTTGCGCGCCCATCCGACCGCCGCCTTCCTCGCCGGCATGGCGGCCGGCGCCCTCGTCAAGGGGCGGCCCGGCGAGGCCAAGGCGTTGTGGAAGGCGCGCTCGGCGAAGAAAGGCGAGCGTCAAGGTTAAGGCGAGGAACGCGGACGCGTCCTTCCGGGTTTGAGACGAGCCATCCACCCCTGGGGAACCGCCATGACCGACTATGTCGCCAACGCCGCCGACACCGCCGCCCGCCGCGCCGAGCCCAAGCTCAAGGCCGCCGCCGCCTCGGCCCACGAGGCCTATGACAGCCTGAAGGACGTCGCTGTCTCGGCCGTGGGCGAGGCCCGCGAGCGTTTGCGGGACGTGGCGGCTCAAGCCACCGACGGCGTGGAGCGCCGCTATGACGACTTGCAGGCCTGGGTCCAGCTGCGACCCGCCCAGGCGCTGGGCGTCGCCGCCGGGATCGGCGTGGTGCTGGGTCTGCTGCTGCGCGGGCGTTCGACCAAGACCGTCTATCTGCGCGAGCCGCGCTGACCGATGGCGGGGCCGGAAGCCTCGCCCCGCGATCCCGCGCGCGTCGACCTGAGCGACGTGCGCGAGGTCCGCTATTGGACCCGTGAACTCGGCGCCTCGGAAGCGGTGCTGCGCGAGGCGGTCGCGGCCGCCGGCGACCGCGTGGAGCAGGTGCGCGAGTACCTGGGCAGCGGCAGCTAGCGGGTCCGGAGCCGCCGCAACCGCCACCGCATCCCGCCCAGCACCAGCAGCGCCAGCGGCGTCAGGCCCATCAACGCGCAGAGACAGCGGCCGAACAGACCGCAGGCCGAGCCGTCGTGCAGCGGGTGGATCCAGTTCAGGACTTGGTCGTGCGGCCCGGCGCCGCGCGCGTCGGTGATGGCCTCCACCTTTCCGGAGGCGGGCGAGATCCACACGAAGCTGTGCGGAAACCGGGCGCTGGGATCGCCGGGGGCTTGCAGACGCAGCCGATAGACCCCGTGGTCGGCGGCCGGTGTCTCGATCCAGACCAGGCGGGCGGCGGGTAGTGCCCGTTCGGCCGCCGCGACGGCCTGATCGACGCTGATGCGGGTGGCGGGCGGGAACGGGGCGGTCCTGTCGACGGCTGGCGACCTCGCGGCCGCGCCCAGCGACGGCGTCAGGACCGCTTCGGATTCTTTGGGCATGGCCAGCAGCACGCCGGTGACGGTGAGCAGAACCAGAAAGCCCAGCGATCCCAGGCCCACGACCTTGTGCCAGTCGTAGAGGCGGCGGATGGGCAGGGCGCCCGGCTTCATGCGCAAGGCCTTGATCACCGTGCCCGGGCGCGGCCACCAGGCGGCGAGGCCCACGCCCATCATCAGCAGCATGGCGATCCCGGACCAGCCCAGAATCTTGGCCCCGGTCCCTTGCAGCAGCAGGCGATGATGCAGGTTGTAGACCCAGGTCATCGCATATTCGCCCCAGTAGTCGCGGCGCAGCACGTGGCTCCCGTCGGCCGAGAACCAGACCATCATCGGCGCGAAGTCGCGGCCGGCGCGTTCGGGCGGATCATAGTAACGGGCCGGGATGTCGCCGCCGCGTCCGGTGATCTCGAACCGCCAGGGACCAGCCTTGTCCGGATAGGTCGCGCGCGCTGTCTGGTAGACGCGTTCCCATGACGGCGGCGGCGCGCCGCCGGATAGGGTGATCTCGGGGTGCAGCGCGTCGTCGATGTCGGTGTAGAAGACCAGGATCGAGCCGGTCAGCCCGATCACGGCCATCAGCACGCCCAGCGACAGGCCCAGCCACAGGTGGAGCTGTCGCGCCAGAGCGCGCCACGCGATCTTCTTGGGCCCTGGCGCCACGCCTAGTACCGAACGCGGGCCGAGACGAAGGCCGAGCGGCCCTCGCCGGGGCTGTGCAGCGTCTGAGCGCCGTCCCACCAGACATATTCCCGGTTCGCGCCGGTCAGGTTCTTCACTTGCAGCCGCAGCTCCAGATGCTGGCTGACACGATAGGCCGCGTCGAGGTCGAAGGCCACGTAGTCGCCGAAGCGGCCGTGATCGTTGGTGGTGGTCAGCTCATATGCGCTCTGGCCCGACGCCGAGCCTGAGAGGGTCAGGCGATCGGTGGCGTTGAAGTCGACGCCGCCCGAGAACAGGCGCGCGGGCACGTGGTCGATCGCCTTACCGGCCAGGGCGGGCGTGGCGGGATCGGGGGTCTTGATCCGGGCGCGCTGCCAGGCCGCCGCGCCCCAGACGCTGAGCCGATCATTCAGCTTGGCGTCGACCTGCAAGTCCACGCCCTCGCGCTTGGTGGCGCCCAGATTGTCGAAGTCGCCGGTGGGGTCGTTCAGCTTGCGCTTCAGTTCGCCGGTCGCGGTCTGGCGCCAGATCGCCAGGCGCGCGGTCAGGCGTTCGGTCGGGGCATAGCGCACACCGGTCTCCCAGCCTTCGTTGATCGAGGGATCGAGGTCGGTGACACGCGGCGGAATCAGATAGGCGCCCGAGCCGGCTCCGATCTGAAAGCTCTTGCCCCAGTTGCCATAGACCGTGATCCCTTGAGCCGGGCGCAGGGCCAGGCTGAACTTGGGCTGCTGGATGGCGCCGTAGTCGTTGACAGGCGCGCTGGTCCCGGCCAGGCGGTTCACGAAACGGCCGTCGACCCAGTCGATCCGCCACGCCGGCGTCAGGGTCAGCCAGTCCGTCGGCTCGATCACGCTCTGGACGTAGATCCCGCCTACGGTCAGGGCGAATTTCTGGTCGCGGGTCTGAGTGACCACCTTCCGCTCCAGGGTGTTGTAGCGCAGCGAGATGTTGTCCTGCCGCTGGATGTCGCCGCCGATCTCGAAGACCAGCCGCGACAGCGCCTGGATCTTTGGCTCGTAGCGCAGCACGCTCATGGCGCCCCAGTGGTCCTCGTTGGCGTACCGGCGCTGCTGGCTGGTGGTCGCCGAGAACTTCACATAGCGGTCGTCGCGCAGGGTGTTCAGATAGACCGTGTTCGACCAGGACAGCGCGTTGGCCGGCGTCCAGTCCAGATGCAGGCTGTACTGCCCCATCTTGCGGTCGTCGCCGTCGGTGCGGTTGTAGGCGTTGGTCGAGCGCGGCGCGGCGGTGGCCTGGGCGGCGGTCAGATAGCCGGGCTCGTCGGCCGAGCCCTTGTAGTAGCGGGCGATGATCCCGGCCCGCAGGCTGTCGCTGGGGCGATAGAACCACTTGCCGGCCAGGCTCAGGCGATCCAGCGCGGCGTGGTCGCGATAGCCGTCGGCCTGACGGTAGGCGACGAGATAGTTCTGGCTGACGTCGCCCGTCTCGTAGCCCGCCGACACCTGGCCTTCGTAGGTGGCGTAAGAGCCCGTCAGGGCCTTGGCGTCCAGATAGGTTCCGCCGATCCGGGTCAGGATATTGGCCGAGCCGGCGATGGCGTGCAGGCCGTAGCGCGGATCGCTGGACCCGCGCACGATCTCGACGCCGGCGATGTCCAGCGGGAAGACCATGTCCAGATAGGGCATGTTGCCGTCGTTGCCGTTGGACGGCGCGCCGTCGACCAGCAGCTTGACCGCGTTGATCTCGCCCTCGCCGTTGAAACCCCGGAACGAGAACTTGCCGCTGGTGGTCCCCTGGTTGAAGTCGGTGACGAGCACGCCGGGCATCTTGCCGATGAGTTCCCAGGCGTAGTCGACATTGGCCGCCTGGGCGACGTCTCCGCCCAGGCGGTCGACTGAGGTCAGCAGCGACTTGGCCGACCCGGCCGCGCCGGGGGCGGTGATGACGACCGCCCCGACCGTAAAGGCGACGCCGCCGTCCACTGCGGCGCTGACGGGCTGGGCGGGCGCGGGCTGCGGATTGTCGGCCGCCAGGGCGGGGCTGGCCAGGAGCAGGGCGGACGTCGTCAGGAGGACGAAGCGGAAGGGCATGGGACAGGCCTTGTCGATTTGATCGAGCGGATTGGGACGCACGGCGGGGCCTTCGTCGTTGCCTCAAGGCAAACCGCGAAGACGCGCGCCTGCGCCGTCTGGCCGCGAGGCGGCCGGCGTCAGATCAAAGCGACAGGGGGACCGGTGGGCGGCGGCGGCGGAGCCGCGAGGCCTCGGCCAGGGATGACCGTCCGCGCGATCGGCGCCAACGGGGCGACATAGGCGACGTTTTGGGCCTGGGCGACCGCGACCATGGCCGGCGGCGGCGTGGCGGCGCCCTGGGCCGCGAACGGGCAGGGGGCGTCGTGGGCGGCCTTGCCGCCGTGCTCATCGGTCTGGTGCGAACCCAGCGGCTGATCGACCACCTTCACGCCGTCGCTGGCGCACAGCACCAGGGCGACGGCGCCGTCCCGCGGATCCAGGCTGGGCATGAAGCCGGCGGGGATCATGACCTTCAGCGCAATGGCCAGGGTCGCGAGCACCAGGAAGGCGTCGCGGACAAACTGTCTGGCGAGGGCGGTCGGACGGGTCACGTCGGCGGCTTTAGCCCAAACCGCAGTGACTGTCTTTGATCGAGGGCGATGTGTTCGCCCTTAAGGGCGGGGCGACCGCGTGAGGCGGCCGCCCCCTTAGGCGTTTAGTTCAGATCCAGACGGTCGGCGTTCATCACCTTGGTCCAGGCCGCCACGAAGTCCTTCACGAACTTGTCTTGCGAGTCCGCGCAGCCATAGACCTCGGCGAAAGCCCGCAGTTCGGCATGGGAGCCGAAGATCAGGTCGACACGGGTGGCCATCCAGCGCGGCTCGCTGCTCTTGCGGTCGTGGCCGGCGAAGGCGTTGACGGCCGTCGGGCTCCAGGTCGTGCCCATGCTGAGCAGGTTGACGAAGAAGTCCGTCGTCAGCACCCCCGGACGGTCGGTGAAGACCCCGGCCCTGGAGTCGCCGGTGTTGGCGCCCAGCACCCGCAGGCCGCCGACCAGCACCGTCAGTTCGGGCCCAGACAGGCCCAGCAGTTGCGCCCGGTCGATCAGCGCCTCCTCGGGGGCCATGAACTGGGTCCCCTCGCGGCGGTAGTTGCGGAAGCCGTCGGAGATGGGCTCCAGCGGCTCGAACGACTCGGCGTCGGTCTGCTCGGCCGAGGCGTCGGTGCGGCCCGGCGCGAACGGGACCTCGATGGGCGCGCCAGCGTCCTTGGCGGCCTTCTCGACCGCGGCCGAGCCGGCCAGCACGATCAGATCGGCCAGCGAGACCTTCTTGCCGCCCGAGGCCGAGGCGTTGAAGTCCTTCTGGATGGCTTCCAGGGCCGAGAGCACCTTGGCCAGCACCGGCGGGTCGTTGACCGCCCAATCCTTCTGTGGAGCCAGGCGGACGCGGGCGCCGTTGGCGCCGCCGCGCTTGTCCGACTTGCGGTAGGTCGAGGCCGAGGCCCAGGCCGCCTTGACCAGCTCCGAGACCGACAAGCCCGACGCCAGGATCTTGTCCTTCAGCGCCTTGACGTCGGCGGCGTCGACCAGCGGGTGGTCCACGGCCGGGATCGGATCCTGCCAGATCAGCGTCTCCTGCGGGACCAGCGGGCCCAGATAGCGCTGCTTCGGGCCCATGTCGCGATGGGTCAGCTTGAACCAGGCGCGAGCGAAGGCGTCGGCGAACTGGTCGGGGTTCTCGAGGAACCGGCGCGAGATCTTCTCGTATTCCGGGTCGAACCGCAGGGCCAGGTCCGTGGTCAGCATGCGCGGACGCTGTTTCTTCGAAGGATCGAAGGCGTTCGGGATGTCCGCCTCGGCGTCCTTGGCTTCCCACTGTTGAGCGCCGCCGGGGCTCTTGGTCAGCTCCCACTCGTGCTTGAAGAGGTTTTCGAAGAAGTGGTTGCTCCATCGGGTCGGCGTCTGGGTCCAGGTGACTTCCAGCCCCGACGTGATGGCGTCGGCGCCCAGGCCCGTACCGTGCTTGCTGGCCCAGCCCAGGCCGCCGGCCTCGATCTGGCCGGCTTCCGGTTCGGGACCGACGAACGACGGATCGCCCGCGCCGTGGGTCTTGCCGAAGGTGTGGCCGCCAGCGATCAGGGCGACGGTCTCCTCGTCGTTCATGGCCATGCGGGCGAAGGTGGCGCGAATGTCATGCGCCGCCGCCTTGGGGTCGGGGTTGCCGTTCGGGCCTTCGGGATTGACGTAGATCAGGCCCATCTGCACCGCGCCCAGCGCCGGATGCAGCTGGCGCTCGCCGCTGTAGCGCTCGTCGCCCAGCCACGAGCCTTCGGGACCCCAATATAGCTCTTCCGGCTCCCAGGTGTCGGCGCGACCGCCGGCGAAGCCGAAGGTCTTGAAACCCATCGACTCCAGGGCGACGTTGCCGACCAGCACGTAGAGGTCGGCCCACGAGATCTTGCGGCCGTACTTCTGCTTGATCGGCCACAGCAGACGGCGGGCCTTGTCCAGGTTGGCGTTGTCCGGCCAGCTGTTCAGGGGAGCGAAACGCTGTTGCCCGCCGCCCGCGCCGCCGCGGCCGTCCGACGTGCGATAGGTGCCGGCGCTGTGCCAGGCCAGGCGGATGAACAGGCCGCCATAGTGCCCGAAGTCGGCCGGCCACCAGTCCTGGCTGTCCGTCATCAGGGCGTGCAGGTCGGCGATCACCGCGTTCAGGTCGAGGGTCTTGAATTCCTCGGCATAGTCGAACGCCTCGCCCATCGGATTGGAGCGCGGCGAATGTTGATTCAGCCCTTCCAGGCGCAGATTTTCCGGCCACCAATCACGATTGGTCCTGCCGCCACGACCGCGTCCCATCGGGCATTGGCCCTGAACGCTGTCCTCGACCTTGGCATCCATCGTTGTGTTCCTCCGCTTTGGCTTCCACCCAGCGCCGACCCCCGACGGACCCATCAGTGCGCTCAACGGGTCATAGGTACAATTGATTGTTCCTATCGCCACGATAGGCGTAGCCATTGGCTAGGCTTCGGCGATCGTTCGCAGGAAGTGCGCCGTCAGGCCTGGACCGTCGGTGTGGAGCAATGTCCTGACCGGCGGACCCGCCGAGACCCAGGCGGTCTGGCCGACCC
The DNA here is from genome assembly GCA_966211605.1 of uncultured Caulobacter sp. GTDB lineage: Bacteria > Pseudomonadota > Alphaproteobacteria > Caulobacterales > Caulobacteraceae > Caulobacter. Next base: position 10,794 of record CBIHOB010000035.1, on the reverse strand, counting down.
GCTCGCCGTCCGTGGCCACGGACACCGGGGCCAGGCGCGCGTCGAACAGCTCCGGTCTTGTCAGGCTGACCAGGGCGGCGACGTCGTGCAGCACGCAGCCGTCCAGGCCCTCGTAGCGGGCGTAGGCGGCTGCGTACCCGCGGGTGACCGCCTCGACGAAGTCGCCAGCGGCCCTGGCTTCGGCGGTCGACAGCACGCATGGCAGGGTTGCGTCCAGCGGGACCAGGGTGACCGGCCACGGGGCAGTCAGCACCTGGGCGGCGGCTTCCGGATCATTGTGAACGTTGGCCTCGGCATAGGGCGTGACATTGCCCCGCGCGAAGCCGCCGCCCATGACCGTCACGCCGGCGACCAGGCCGGCGATGTCGGGCGCCGCGCGCAGGGCCAGGGCCAGGTTGGTCAGCGGTCCGATCGCGACCAGGGTCACCGCCCCCGGATGGGCGCGGATGATCTCCACGATCCGGTCGTGGGCCGCGCCGGGGGCGGCCGGCGGCAGAGGCGGACCGGAGAGATCGACGCCGCCCAGGCCGTTCTCGCCATGCACATGGACGGGGGGAGGACCGCGCGGCCGGCTCAGCGGCTGCGCCGCGCCGCGATGGACGGGCGCCGAGAGGCCCAGGCGCGCGCGCAGCCACAGGGCGTTGCGGGTCGTGGTCTCGACGTCGGCGTTGCCGAATACGGTGGTGATCGCCAGCAGTGTCAGGTCGGGACGGGCGCGCAGATAGAGCAGGGCCAGGGCGTCGTCGACCCCGGGATCGGTGTCCAGGATCACCAGCCGGGACGGCGCGCTCATCCGTAGACCGCGCGACACACCGCTTCGCACTTGGCCAGGTCGAAGGCGCCGTCGGTGCGTACGCCGGACTCCATGTCGATCCAGTAGAGCGCGCCAGGGGGCGCGGCGATGCGGGCCAGGATCTCGCCGACGGTGTCGGGGCCGATGCCGCCGGAATAGCCGCCGAACGGATCGACGGCGGTCGGCGGGGCGGGCCAGCGATCGGGACGGACGCCGGTTCCGAACGAGACGTCGAACAGCCAGTCGACGCCCGCCTCCGCCGGGAAGTCGCCCTGGCATTGCAGCACCGTCCGCACGCCCAGGCGGCGACCGTAGTCGCGGGCGGCGGCGATCTGCGCCGCGTCGCTGCCCTGGAAGCCGTGATTGACCTGCACGCGCTGGACACCGGCGGGCGGCAAGGGCGCGGTCAGCGGATCGGCGACGATCGCCCGCGCCGCCGCACCGCAGACATGGGCCGCCCAGCGCAGGTCGCGGGCCGCCAGCAGAGCGCCGCGCGTCCGGGCGTCCGGAAACAGAAGCTTGTCCTCCTGGTCCGGATCGACCAGCACGCCCCACTCGATCGGATAACGCTCGGAAAGCCGCCGCAGGTCCGGCAGCAGGTCGGGGCGGTCGACGCCGGTGAAAGCGATGAAAACAGGCGGCTGCATGAGGTGATCCAGGCTCGAAATATCCTTGCAAACTAGATAGTGAAACGTTTCAGTCAATAGGCTTGAGCGACGAGGGTGACAATGACGGCTGTGGCGGTGGCGGGGTTCGCGACGATCGACTATGTCGCCCGGGTGGAGGGCGATTTTGCTGGGCGCGGCACGCTGATGATGCGGCAGGGGGCGGCGGACGCCTGGCCGCGCGCCGGCGGCGCGGCCCTGTTCGCCGGCTCTGCCCTGGCGCGCGCCGGGGTCGAGGTCGCGCCGCTGACCTGGATCGGCGACGATGCGGACGGCGAGGTCTATCGGGAAGCTTGCGGCGCGGCCGGGGTGATGCTGGACGCGGTGGCTGTCATGCCTGGATCGCCGTCGACCCGCTGCCTGCTGATCTACAACGCCGACGGAAGCTATGGCTGCCTGCTGCGGCCGGGACCCGCCGCGCTCACGGAAGGCCAGAGGCGTCTGGTCGCCAAGGCTCCGTGGCTGGTCATCGCCGCCGGGCCGCCGGATATCGGCCGCGCGCTGCTGGAGGCGATCCCGCCCATGACCCGGCTGGCCTGGATCGCCAAGGACGATCCAGCCTGCTTCCCGCCAGACCTTGCCGCGGCGCTCGGACGCCGGGCCGACGTCGTGTTCTGCAATGCCGGCGAGCGCGCCTGGCTGGAGGCGGGACGCGATGGGCCGGCTCCAGCCGATCAGCTGCTGTTCGAGACTCGCGGCGCGGACGGCGTTCGGGTTGAGGCGGCGGGCGAGGCTTTCGATCTGCCGGTTGCGCCGCTGACCGTCGACGACGCCACCGGCGCGGGCGACACCTTCGCTGGCGCGGCCCTGGCGGTCCTGATCGACGGCGGCGCGGCGCGCGCGGCGGCGCTGGCGGGGATCAAGGCGGCGGGGGCGCTGCTGTCGGGGCGGCGCGCTTAAGCCGCCGTCAGGAACGCCAGGCGCTCGTCCGTGCGGCCGGGAGCGATCTCCAGAATCTCGACGGTGACCACGCCCTCGGCGACGAACGGATCCGCCCGGACCCGCGCCTGGATCTCGGCGCGCGAGACCCCGTGGGCGACGATCGCCCCGCCCGCGCTGGGCTGCAGCCCGCCGACCAGCAGGAAGACGCCGTCGTCGAAACCCTGCCTGATCCAGGCGTTGTGGGCGTCCATGAGCGGCGCAGCCTTGGCCCTTTCCACGAAACGCAGGGTGATGACGAACATGCGGCCTCCTCAGGCGGTGCGGGTTTGAAGGTGTTGCGCCGCCAGCCAGGCGGTCATGTCGTCGACCTCGCGACGGACGAAGGCCTCGTCCCGGAAGGCCGTGGCCAGGGTCGCCACGCCCTGACTGCGCATCAGGACATGCAGAGCCAGGGCGTCGGCGTCGGCCTCCCGGCCCAGGGCCGCGAACTGTCGCGCCAGCCAGGCGCGAAACAGGGTGAAGAGTCCGGCCGCCGCGTCCTTGGCGACGTGGTTCAGCTTGGCCAGCTCGTTGCACAATGTGCCGACCGGGCAGCCGTAGGCCATGATCTTGGTCTGGTTGATGATCAGGATCTCGATGAAGCCGCGGATGCGGTCGACCGCCGACGGCGTTGCGGTCTCCCAGGCCTCTAGCATGCCGCGGGTCGCGTCGATCCGCGCGGCGATCACGGCGTCGAGAATCTGATCCTTCGTCTTGAAATGATAATAGAAATTGCCACGCGACAGGCCGACGGCCTGGGCGATGTCGGCGAAGGAGGTGGCTTCGAAGCCATGCTCGTAGAACAGCTGGTCAGCCGCGTCGACGATCTGTCGCCGCGTGTCGCTCGCGCCCATTCCGATGCCTCCCGCACACTGCAGGAGTTCCATTAGGACGATTGACCCAAACTGTCTAGGTCAATCATCCTAGGCGCCGATCAGCCCCATGATCGTCGCTGTCAGGCATGTCGTAAGGAACGCCGCCGCCAGGGCCTTGAAGCCCAGCTCGACGACCTCGCCGACCTTGTCGGGGGCCATGGAGGACAGGCTGCCGATCAGGATCGCCACACTGCCGACATTGCCGAAACTGCCCAGGGCGTAGGTCAGGATCAGCAGGCTCTTGGCGCTGAGCGCGCCGGGCGGCAAGGCCATCATGTCGCTGTAGGCGACCACCTCGTTGGCGGCGACCTTGGTCCCCAGGATGGCGCCGACGGTCTGCAGATCCGAGAGCGGCGCGCCCGTCAGCCACACGATCGGGGTCAGCAGCCAGCCCAGTATCGCGCCCAGCGTCAGGGGCGCGCCGGCGTGCGGCCAAAGGAATGGGGAAGCGGCCGACAAGCCCATGTTGATCAGGGCGATCAGGCCGACGAAGACGATCAGCAGGCCGGCGATGTTCAGCACCATCTTCACCGCGTCCAGCGTGCCGAAGGTGAGGGCTTCCAGGCTGCTGCGGTAGGGACTGGCCAGGACGATCGGGGCGTGCGCCTGGCTGGCCTCGCCCGGAATGATCAGCCGGGCCATGCCGATCGCCATCGGCGTGCTGATCAGCGAGGCGATCAAGAGGTGGCTGAAAGCGTTGGGCACCTTGGCGGCGATCAGCGAGCCCAGCACGATCATCATCGAGCCGCCGATCACCGACAGGCCGTCGACCATGATGATGAAGATCTCGGCCCGGGTCAGGCGCGGCAGGAACGGCTTCACCAGCAGCGGCGCCTCGACCATGCCCAGGAACACGCAGGCCGAGGTCGAGACCCCGACCGGGCCGCTCACCCCGAACAGCTTGCCGAACGCCCAGGCCGCGGCGCGGACGATCCAGATCAGCACCTTCCAGTGCCACAGCAGGGCCGACAGCGCCCCGACCAGCAGGATGGCCGGCAGGGCCTGGAAGGCGAAGATGAAGGCGGCGCCGGGATCGGCCATGCTGAACGGCGCGCGGCCGCCGCCCAGATAGCCGAACATGAAGCTGGATCCGGCCCTGGACGCGGCCTGCAGGGCGTCGACCGCGTGGGTGGCGGCGGCGAAGGCGGCGGTGACGGCCGGGATCTTGGTCAGCAGCAGGGCCAGGGCGACCTGGCAGGCGAGGCCGACCAGCACCGGTCGCCAGGGCAGGGCGCGGCGGTTCTCCGACAGCAGCCAGCCCAGTCCCAGGAACACGACGACGCCCAGCAGCGCTCTCGCGGTCTCGTTGTCCGGCATGTCCCCTCCGACGACGCTTGGATCGACTCTATAGAGTGAAACGTTTCAAAGAAATAGCGCCGAAGCCTCAAATCGAATGCGGCGCCGCTTTCGTCGGCGATCATGCGCACTTCACGGGATTGCCCGGAAAATCCCATGAATTGCAAAGCATGCCTTCGGATTGAGCGTCGGCCCGATCACGGTGACCTGTGATCAAATTGTCATTGAACTTGGATATGAAACGTTTCACTAAATAGTACGGACCTGGCCACGGCGGGTCGCCTAAGGGGGCTTTGAACATGAAGACGTCCATCTGGCTGGCTTCGAGCGCGCTGTGCCTGGTCCTGGCCGCGCCCGCCATGGCCCAGCAGGCCACGGCGCCAGCCGTGCCGGCCGCCGATACGATCGACGAGGTGGTGGTCACGGCCGAACGTTTCGGCTCGGGCCTGACCCGCGCGACGTTCACCATCGGCGCCGAGGACATCCAGGAGCGGCCTCTGGGCGCGGAGATCACCCAGGCCCTGGTCAAGGTGCCGGGCGTTCAGGTCTCGACCGGCGACGCGCGGGGCGGGAGTTTCTCGTTCGAGATCTACATGCGCGGCTTGGGCGACGAGCAGATCGGCCTGACCCTGGACGGGATCCCGACCGGCGACAGTCGCTTCAACGGCGGTTCGCCGCCGCAGCGCTTCATCGAGAGCAGCAATATCGGCAAGATCACCGTATCGCAGAGCGCGGGCGACATCGGCGCGCCGTCGCGCTTCGCCCTGGGCGGCTTCATCGACTTCGTCACCGACGCGCCGCGCAAGGACTTTGGCGCCACGGTTGAGGCCGGCGTCGGCTCGTTCGACTTCCGCCGGATCTACGGCCGTATCGACAGCGGCGAGATCGCGCCGGGCCTGTCGGGCTACCTGACCTACTCCCACCAGGAGAACGACATCTGGGCGGGCCGAAGAAGCCGGGACAGCGAGCGCGACCACTACGAGCTGAAGGTCGTGAAGGCCTTCGACAACGGCGCGTTCGTCAAGGCCCGCGTCTCGTACAACGACCAGACCGACAATGACTTCAACATCGTCACCAAGGGCGAATTCGAGGCGTCGCCGCGCAGCGACCGGGCCTTGGACGCCATCACGGGGATCCCCGCGCGGGACGTCGACTTCGGCGGAGCCCTTGGCGGCTGGCGCAAGGATTGGCTGGCCTATGTCAACAGCCACGTCGTGCTGAGCGACACGCTGAGCCTGGACGTCAATCCGTACTACCAGTCGCTGGACGGCGAGTCGTTCCGCTACCAGGACCGCCAGCGCATCCTGACGGGCGGCGACCCGCGCGCGGTGACCGGATACAACGCCAACGGCGGCGCGGTGCGGCCGACCCTGACCACCCTGCGCAACAGCAATGTCGTCGGCGGGCCGGCCGACATGCGGGTGACGCCGCGCGACCGCGATCGCTACGGTGTGACCGGCGAGCTGAAGGCCCGCTTCGGCGGCCACAGCCTGCGGCTCGGCGGCTGGTGGGAAGGCGGCGACTCCACCGAGAGGCGCAACTTCTATCCGATCATCAACTCGGCCCAGGGCATCGCCTACGATCGCGCCAGGCTGAACTATGTCGAGTACCAGCGCTCGGCCTCGGTCGAGACGACCATGCTTTACGCCCAGGACGAGTTCCGGGCCCTGAATGACCGGCTGAAGGTCAACCTGGGCCTGACCTGGTACGACGTGAAGTACGACGCCAAGTCCCCGCTGGAGTACCGGGCCAACGTCAAGTTCTCGCAGCACTCGGACATCAATCCGAAAATCGGCGCGACCTACCAGGTGGCCGAGGCGCTGGAGCTGTTCGGCGGCTACGCCCGGAACTTCGCCGGCATTCCCGAGGACGCCTTCCTGGGCTCGACGGCGGTGATCAGTCCCAAGGACCTGGATCCGGTCGAGACCACGAACCTCGACCTGGGCCTGCGCTATGTGAAGCCGAACCTGGCCTTCTCGATCCAGGCCTATGACGTCGACCTGAAGAACAACGTCGGCATCGTGCCGCGCGACCCGACGGCCGCCCTCGATCCGGATGAAGTCGTCAGGGGGAATGTCGCGACCAAGGCAGTGAACATCGCCGGGATCAGGACGCGGGGCGTGGAGCTGACCGGCTACTACGACTTCGGGACCTTCGATCTCTATGGCTCCTACTCGCGCCAGGACGCCAAGCATGACGATCCGGCGGTCGGCAGCGCTGCGCGCCGGGCCCTGGCCGCCGTGGCCGTGATCGGCGGGGCGGGGGTGCGCGATATCCCCAGGAACAGCGTCTTCGGCCAGGTCGGCTGGAAGCCGCTGGCGGGACTGAAGATCGACGCCAACGTCCGCTATGTCGGCGATCGTGTCGGCGGTCACATCGTCGCCCCGACCACCTTCCAGGAGATCGGCGTCGAGATGATCGATGGTTATACCCTGGTGGGCTTGACGGCGACCTATGACTGGAAGCGCGCCAGCGGGCCGGACCTGCGGTTCCAGTTCAACGTCGATAACCTGTTCGATGAAGACTACATCGGCGCGGTCAGCGGCTCGACCGCCACCCAGCCGGAGTTCGGCTACACCGCCGCGACGCCGAACAACCGCACCCTGGACCGCTACTTCGTCGGCATGCCGCGCACCTACACCTTCTCGGTGCGGGCGCGGTTCTAGAACCCGTTCTTGACGCTCGCCCTGAAAGCTTTCACCTCCAGGGCGAGCAACGGAATCCCCGCATGGCCAAGTCCGACCCGCCGTCCGATCCCCCGCCCAGGTCTTCAATGGGAAAGCGGGCCACCCTCAAGGAGGTCGCCAAGGCCGCCGGGGTGTCGCTGGCCAGCGCCTCCTACGCCATCAACGGCGCGGGCTCGGTCGGCGAGGCCACGCGCGAGCACATCCTCAAGGTCGCCGCCGAGCTGGGCTATCGGCCCAACCAGAGCGCCAAGGCCATGAAGACCGGCAAGACAGGGGCCATTGGCCTGATCCTGCCGGACCTGACCAATCCATTCTTCCCCAGCCTGGCCCAGGTGGTGATCCAGGCCGCGCGGGCCCACGGCTACAGCGTCTTCCTGACCGACACCGAAGGTTCGGCCGAGGCCGAACAGCGCGCCGTCAGCCTGCTGGTCGATCACGGCGTCGATGGGGTGATCTGGTTCCCGATCGCCGACGACGGTCCGGTGGGCAAACTGATCGAGGGCGTGCCGACCGTGGTGCTGGACCGCAACCTGCCCGGCTATGACGTCATCCAGGCCGACTACGCCGAGGGTGGGCGCCTGGCCGCCGAGCACCTGATCGCCGCCGGTCATGTGAATATCGGGGTCATCTCCGGTCCGCACGCCGCCTCCAGCGCCCGCCAGCGGGCCGAAGGCGCCATCGCCGCGATCCGCGAGCGCGCCAGCCTGACCTGGCACGTCCACAACGCCTTCTCTCTGGACCTCGAGCCGGCCGTCGCCCAGGCGCTGGAGCGCCGGACGGCCACGGCGGTGATCGCCGGCGCTGATCTCATCGCCATCGGCGCCATGCGCCACATCCGGTCGATGGGGCAGTCCGTGCCCGGCGACGTCTCGGTGGTCGGCTTCGACGACATCCCTTGGGCCCAGTTGCACACGCCGGCCCTGACCACGATCGACATGCCGGTCGAGGACATGGCCGCCGCCGCCGTGGAGACCCTGATCCGGCGCATGGGCGCGCGCGGCGAGCCGCGCCGGCGGATCGTGTTCAACGTCGAGCTGGTCGAGCGCGAGTCCGTGCGCGTCCTGACGTGACCCTCGCCGCCGCCCTGGGCCTGGCGCTGGCGCTGAAGCTGGTCGGGACCCTGGACCTGCCCAAGAATCTGACCGTCGATGGCGCACCGTTCGGGGGAGTCTCCGGCGTCGATTATGACCGCCGCACCGGCGCGTGGCTGATGATCTCGGACGATCGATCGGACAAGGCGCCGGCGCGTTTCTTCGTTGGACGGCTGGACTATGACGCGGGTGGGGTGAGGGGGCTGCGGCTCGTGGGCCAGGTCCCGCTGCGGCGCACGGATGGCGCGACCTTCTCGGCGGCGGCGGGCGAGCGCCCCGACGCAGAGGCTCTGCGGATCGATCCTCGCACCGGGGATCTCGTCTGGGCGACGGAGGGCGACGCGCCCCGCGGCTTCGATCCGGCCGTTCGCCGCATGGGCCGTGACGGCGCGGCCAAAGGCGCTGTTCCGACGCCGCCGGCCTTTCGCTTCACGCCCGCCGGGGCGCGACCCAACCTGACCTTCGAAGGCCTGAGCTTTTCTCCGGATGGTCAGGGGCTGTGGCTGGCGATGGAGGCGCCCAGGGTCCAGGACGGGCCGGTCAGCCGCGTCTCCGAGGGGGGGCTGACACGGATCTCCCTGCTGGATCGGGACGGCGGCGTGCATGCGCAATACGCCTATCGCCTGGACCCGATCCAGGCCGCGCCGGCCCGGCGGGGCGACAACGGCATCAGCGAAATCCTGGCGCTGGACAGGCATCGGCTGCTGGTGCTGGAGCGGTCCGGCATCGAGGATGGCCAGGGACGCTTCGCCTATCACTGCCGGCTCTACCTGGCCGACGTCCAAGGGGCCGAGAATGTCGCGGGGCGATCCAGCCTGGTCGAGGGCGCCGCGCCGCGCGTCCTGGCCAAGCGGCTGCTGGTCAATTTCGATCGCTTGCCGGGCGCTGGGGCCAATCTCGAGGCCATGGCCTGGGGACGGCCGCTTGCGGGGCGGCGGACCCTGGTGCTGTTTTCGGACGACAATTTCAGCCCGCTGGAACCCGCGCGCGTGCTGGTCTTCACGGTGCGCTAGGGAGCAATGTCGCGATGTGATTATGTAACGCGTTCTCAATTGGGCCGCTCGCGGCTATGACAGCGGCCATGCTACGGATGACGGCATGGCTGCGGAACTTGGGAGGCCTTTGGGCCGCCTGCGTCCTGGCGTTGCTCGTCGCGGCGCCGACGACCAGCCTGGCCGCCTGTCTCTGCGCCGATGACACCGTGGTTCAGGCCAGCGCCGTCCAGGCGATCCAGTCCGACCGGCACGAGGAGAGCGCGCCGTGCAAGGCGGCCTGCTGCATCGGCGGTCATTGCCATCACGCCGGCTCGGCGCTCGCGGCGCCCGCAGCGACCGTCGACGCGCCCACGCCAGAGATGGCGGAGCACGCCGTAACGGCTAGCCGCGTCCTGGCCTCGCGCCCCCCGTCCGCCCTCGACCGACCGCCTCGCGCCTGACGGCCCGCGCGCTCTTCGCGCGCCTTGTCCCGTCATCGCGAGGAATACTTCATGTCATCGAACCGATGGCCGCTCCGTGCGGCCTTGGCGTCCGCCGCCTGCAGCGCGTTCGCCGGCGCGGCCGCCGCCCAGACCGCGCCGCCCCTGGAAACCCTGTTGCGCGAGGCGACCGCGCCCCGCCTGATCGTCGGCGAGGCCGAAACCCGCGCCGCCGAGGGGCGCGCGCTCCAGGCCCGCGCCCGTCCCAATCCCACCTTGGACCTGCAGGTCGAGAACGTCGGGGGCGAGGGGCCCTATCGCGATTTCCAGAGCGCCGAGACCACCCTTTCGGTCGGCCAGACCCTGGAACTGGGCGGCAAACGCGCCGCGCGCGTCGCCACGGCGCGAGCCGAGGTCGACGCCACGAAGTCGCGCGCCGACCTGAACCGCGTCGCCTTCGCCCGCGACCTGGTCGTGGCCTACGCTCTCGCCGAGGCGGCGGGAGAACGGCTGACCGTCGCCAAGGACGGCGCCGATCTGGCCGAGGCCGACGCCCGCGCCGCGCGGCTGCTGGTCGACAACGGCAAGGAGGCAGAACTGCGCGCTCTGCAGGCGCGGGCGGCGGTGTCGGCGGCCCAGGCCGAAGTCGCGCGCGCCGAGGCCGAGCAGGGCGCAGCCCTGGCGCGGCTGGCGGCCCTGACTGGCGGCGAGCGGACCTTCACCGCCGTGACGCCGGGCGTGCTGGATCATGCCTGGCCGGTCGTCGCCCCGACCGGACAGGCGCCCGCGATCGCCGTCGCCGAGGCCGAGCAGCGAACGGCCGCCCGCAGGCTGGACCTGGAGCGCCGTCGCGCCACCCCGGACGTGACCGTCAGCTTCGGCCTGCGCCGGCTGGCCGGCGACGACGCCACGGCCGCCGTGGCCGGCCTCTCGCTGCCCTTGCCGCTGTTCGACCGCAACCGAGGCGCGGTGGCCTCGGCGCGCGCCGCGGCCGACGCCCCGCGGGGCCGCCCGCGCCTGGTCCCGGCCGGCGCCGGCGCCCCCCGCCGCGG
>CBIHOB010000034.1:0-50561 GCA_966211605.1 uncultured Caulobacter sp. | reverse complement strand
GCTACACCAAGGACGGTCGCCGCTATTGGGGCGATGGCGGCGAGTACGGGCCCAACCCCGGCGGCGACGTCGAGTTCGGCGACGGCTTGAACCAGCCCGACCGCACGCCCAATCCGCATCTCTACGAGGTGCAGAAGGTGCTCTCGCCGATCCAGTTCGAAAGCTTCGATCCTGCGACAGGGCGGGTAACGGTGCGTAACCGGTATGACTTCCGCGACCTGTCGGGTTTCAGCTTCGAGTGGGCGCTGCTGGAGGACGGCGTGAGCGTTGTATCGGGCGCATTGCCGGACCTGGCGACCCAGGCGCGGGCGACGCAGACGATCACGCTGCCGATCGCCGGCGTCGTCCGCAAGCCAGGCGCGGAGTACTTCGTCACGATCCGCGCCAAGGCCAAGGCGGGCTCGGCGCCGCTGACGCCGGAGGGCTATGTCGTCGGCTGGGAGCAGTTCGCCCTCACCCAGCCCGTCGCGCCGCCGGCAAAGGCCGTTGCGGGTGCGGTGGCGCTAAGGGAGGCCGCCGATGTCGTCACCCTGTCGGCCGGCGACACGACCCTGACGCTGGATCGCAAGACGGGCCTCGTCACCAGCTACGGCAAGGCCGGCGGTGCGACGCTGAAGGGCGGCCAGCCCAACTTCTTCCGGGCCGAGACCGACAACGACACCTTGACGGGCACGGTCGGCCAGCAGACGCCCTGGAAGACGATGACCAGGGTGCGCCAGACGCGGGCGATCACCGTCGACGCCAAGGCCGGCCGGGTCAGCGTCGATCACGAGCTGGGCGCCGGCGCGGCGAAATTCGTCACGACCTACACGATGAACGGCGACGGCTCGGTGGACGTGGCCGGGCAGTTGACGCCGCTGAAGGACGACCTGCCGCCGCCGGTGCGGGTGGGCCTGTGGTTCACCCTGCCGACCAGCGTCAAGACGGTGGAGTGGTACGGTCGCGGTCCGCACGAGAGCTATGTCGACCGCAAGACCAGCGCGCCGATCGGCCTGTGGCGCGGCGCGATCGCCGAGCAGAACCACGACTACATGCGGCCCCAGGACACCGGCAACAAGGTCGACGTCCGCTGGATGGAGGTCGTGGGCGACGGCAAGGGGCTGCGAGTGCGCGGCGAGACGCCGCTGATGATGAACGTGCTGGCGTTCCCGTACGCCGATCTCTATCGCCGCCCCGAGGGAACCTGGAAGTCGACCGACATCGTCCCGCATGACGAGGTCACCCTGCTGGTCGACGGCGCCCAATGGGGTGTCGGCGGCGACACTGCCTGGAACCATGTCGGCCAGCCGCACATGAAGTATCGCACCAAGCTGGAGCCGATCCGCGTCGCCTTCCGCCTGGAGCCGTTCGATGGCGAGGGCACGACGCCGGACAAGGCCGTCCACGCCCAGGCGACGACCGTGCAGTGAGCCTGGAAGAGCGGCCGCCAGCTAGCGGTGGCCGCTCAACTCCGCCCCGGCGTCCTTGTCGAAGCGCAGGTTCCAGATCGTCGCCGAGGCCGAGATCGCCGTGACGACCAGGAAGGCGATCGTGAAGTCCGTCAGCCGGGGCGTGGCGTGGCCGCCGGCCAGCATGCCCACATGCAGCGCCAGCGCTCCGGCGCAGACGCCCAGCGACAGCATCAGCTGCTGGAAGGTGGCGTAGAAACTGGTCGCCGCGCTCATCCGCTGGGGCGGGATCTCGTCATAGGCGATGGTGTTGTAGGCGGTGAACTGGAACGACATGCAGAAGCCGCTGGCCATCAGAGTCAGGAAGATCAGCGGCGTCGGCCAGCCCGGCCGAAGGAAGCCGCAGAAGGCGTAGCCGGCCGAGGCGGCCAGGCCCGCCGCCACCATGCTGTCGCGGAAGCCGAAGCGGCGCAGCAGGCGCGGGGCCAGACTCTTCATGGCCAGAGAGCCGATGGCTCCGGCGATGGTGATCGTCCCGCTGACCGCCGCGCTCATGCCGAAGCCCAGTTGCAGCATCAGCGGCAGCAGGAAAGGCTGGGCGCCTTGGGTGATCCGGGTCAGAGACCCGCCGATCACCGACAGCCGGAACGAGGTCACGCGCATCAGGCTCAGGTCCAGGATCGGCGCCTCGCACCGTCGGGCGTGACGGATGTAGAGCGCGCCGGCGACCAGGCCGACGGCGATCACGACGAGAGCGTTCGGCAGCTCGCCGCTGCGGCTGGTCATCTCGAAGCCGAACAGCAGACAGCCCAGTGAGACGCCCGACAGCAGGAAGCCGGGGACGTCGGCGCGGGCGGGCCTATCGCCGCGCACCTCGTCGATGAACAGGGTGACGAGCGCCAGGCCCAGGAGCCCGATCGGGATGTTCAGATAGAAGATCCACCGCCAGTCCAGATAGGTGACGATGAAGCCGCCGATCGGCGGGCCGATGATCGGCCCGATCAGGGCCGGCATGATCAGCCAGGAGGTGGCCGAGACCATGTCCTGCTTGGCGACCGAGCGCAGCAAAACCAGGCGCCCGATCGGGATCATCATCGCCCCGCCGACGCCCTGCAGGAAGCGCGCGAGGATCAGGAACGGCAGGTTGGTCGCCTGGCCGCATAGCACCGAGCCGGCCATGAAGACTACGATCGCCAGGCGGAAGACGGTCTTGGCCCCGAAGCGGTCGGCGAGCCGGCCGCTGGCCGGAATGAAGATCGCCAGGGCCAGCAGATAGGCGGTCAGGGCCGAGCTGAGGCTGGGGGCCGGAACGCCGAAGTCGCGCGCCATGGTCGGCAGGGCCGTCGCCAGCACCGTGGCGTCCATCTGCTCCATGAAGAGGGCGCAGGCGATGATCATCGCCACGATGCGATAGTCGCGACCCTTGGTCGCCTCCGTGGCCGGGGCTCCGGGCGAGACGGCGACGCCGTCGGCGGCGGGGACGATGCCGTCGCGGATCTCGGAATTGATCGACGCCAGGCCGCGCCGGCGCAGCCTCACCATCTCCGCGCGGTCTCGTTCCGGGGCGGGGAAGTCAGGGCGGCGGCTGGCAAGCGATCAATCACAGTCATGCAACTCGAAGCGCGGCGGCGTTCCTTCCCAGCCCCCACATAGGCCCTTGCTCAGCGCGGGGGTAGGGGAGGAACGCGCCTTCGATCGCTCCGCCTTCGGTCCTTACGTCTCGGCGCGCTGGAATGCCTTCAGCGTCGAGGCGGCCAGCAAGGCGGCGGTCAGCAACAGGGCTGCGTCGATGATCCAGCCTACCGGGTCGGCCATCTGGCGGGCGTGCAAGCCGATGTGGACCATGGCCACGAAGGCGATCAGGCCAGCGCCGGTCCGGCGCAGGGCCAGCGAGATTCCGGCCGGCGTTCCGATGATCGCCGAGGCGCAGGCCGCCAGGGTGGCCAGACCCCAGACCGCCACGACTGGAATCGCGGGCGAGAGCAGGGCCACCAGGGCCGAGAAGGCGTAGGCGACCGGCTGGCTCCAGACGAAGGCGATCCAGACGCGCTCCCAACGCGGCGCGGGACGGCCCTTGTCGCGGCGGCGGGCCAGCCAGATGGCGACCCCGCTGGAGGTCACCGCCGTCAGGCCCAGGCCCAGCAACAGATAGGCCACCTTGACCGGCCAGCCGCCGAACCAGCCGAAATGCAGCGGCGTCATGGTCGACAGCACGCGCAGGCCGACCGAACCGCTCTCGTAGCCAACCTCGCCCAGGATCTGGCCGGCGCCGTCGACGACCACGGTCTCGCCGCGTGACAGCCGGCCTTCGGTGACCAGGTTGACGCCGGCATGTTGGCCGGTCTCGCCCGGGTGCTCGATGAAGATGTAGGTCGGGCGGGCCTCGGGATATCTCGTCTTCAGGGTGCTGAGCGCCGCGGCGACGTCGAGGACCTTGGCGGCCGGGCGCGGATCGTCCTTGACCTGGGGCCCCCGGAACAGGGCGTAGGCCTTGCTGGTGTCGCCCTTGAAGGTGGCCAGGGCCAGGACCCCGACGATGATGACCGTCAGGCCCAGAAAGGCGCCGGTCAGCGAAACGACCAGGTGGAAGGGCAGGCCCCAGACCGAGATCCGGTTGTGCAGGTCGGCCTCCTGCAGGCGCTTGGAGCCGCCCCAGCGAAAGGCGAAGGCATCCTTGAACACGCGCGGGTGCGACAGCACGCCCGAGATCAGCGAGGACAGCAGGGCCACGCCCGTCAGGCCGACGATGAAGCCGCCCCAGGCGCGGGGCAGGTGCAGCACGGTGTGCAGCTCGGCCTGGAACTCGCTCCACGGCGTCCTCTGCTCGGCGACGATACGGCCCGAAGCGTCGGCGAACCAGGTATGCTCCTCGCCCCGAGTGTCGTCGCCATGGACGGAAAGGCGGGGGGAAGCAGGCTCGGGCAATCGCAAGAACAGGTCGTGGGCCTTGGGGTTCTTGGCCAGAACCGCGCGGAACGCGGCGTCGGCGGCTTGCGGGCTGATCTCGTGCAGCACGGGCCCGGCCGGTTGCTCCCAGCGACCGTACTCGTAGGTGAAGACCGCGATCGAGCCCGAGAAGCAGACCAGATAGATCAAGGCCGCGAAGGCCAGGCCCAGGGCCGAATGGCCGGCCAGCATGGACCGGACGAACTCGGCGGGGACCTTGGGCCAGATCGGCTTGACGGCCGACCTGTTTTTGGCGGGCGCGGTGGTCGAGCCATCCATCTAGAGCGCTCCCTTCAGGAAGGCCGCGCCCAGGGTGGCGATCGAGACGCCGGCCAGCACCGCGAAGGCGCGCAGGATCTTGTCGTCCGACAGGGTCCAGGCCATGCCGCCGGCCCATAGGAACGGCACCATCAGCCCGCCGACGACCATACGGCTCTGGATCTGGCCGGGGGCGCAGATGGCCACGGCTAGGCCGCACCCCAAGGCCGCGATCCCGGCCAGCGGACCGGCCAGAAAGCCGCGCAGCCAGCCGCGCCAGACGACGCGGCGGCGATCGGACGGCTCGGGCGCCAGCTCGCGCGGAGCCTTCTTCCTGGCGTTGCGGCGCTCGACGCCGGCGGCGACCAGGGCCAGGGCGACGATCGAGGCCATCGCCAGCATGGCGAAGGGGCCCCGCGCCGGGCCCATCAGCGGTACCGAGGCGGCGAGGGCCAGGATCAGCAGGCCCCAACCGCTCAGGATATGCCTCGGGCGGTTCGAGCCGGCGCCGTCCCACGCCCGCTTGAGCAGAACGGCGCCCGCCAGCGGCAAGGGCGCCAGGATCAGGCCCCATAGGGCGCTGTCGAAGGCCGCGCTCACCAGCGGGTCTCCAAGGTCGCGCCAATGATGCGCGGCTCGCCCAGCAGAGCTACGCCGACGTCGTCGCGGGTGTATTGGCTGTAGGTCTGGTTCAGCAGGTTCTTGCCGAACACATAGGCGCCCCAGTGCGCGCGCTCGTACCCAAAGCGGGCGTTGACCAGCAGGCGCGACTTCACCGTGCTGTCCTGGACTTGCTGGAGCCCGGCCTGGGAGAAGCTCTTGGCGCGATAGTTGGCGTCCAGATGGGCGACCACGCCGCTGTCCCAGCGGTAGTCGGCTCCCGCGGCCACGGTCCAGTGCGGAGCGTAGGGGAATTCCGAACCGGCCAGGTTGCGCGTGTCGACGCCCGAGGTGACGACGAAGTCGTCGAACTTGGTCTTGGTATGGCCCAGCGAGCCGTACCAGGACAGTCGCCGCGTCAGGCGCTGGGCGACCTCGACCTCGAAGCCGTACAGGTGCGACTTGCCGGCGTTGCGGACCTCGTAGTCGTAGCTGTTGAGGCCCAGGTTGACGACGACCTGCTGGTCCTTCCAGTCGACATAGAAGGCGTTGGCGTTGATCGTCAGGGTTCCGCCCAGCCAGGCGGTGCGCAGCGCAGCCTCGTAGTTCCAGGTGTATTCGGGGTCGTAGGCCACCACCGTCGAGCGGGCGATGTTCACCGTCGAGCCGCCTGAGCGGTAGCCGCGCTGGGCGGTGAAGCTGGTATTGATGGCGGGCGTCCATTCGTACTTCACGCCGACCTTGGGCAGGAAGGCGTCGAATGTGCGCGTACCTTCGGGCGCCGACGACGCGGCCTGGGCCACCATGCTGGCCACGAAGGCGTTCACCTGGGTCACATAGGGCGCGAAGGCGCCGAAGGCGGCGGGGTTGGGATAGGTCCCGGTGAACCGCGCGCTCTGGACGGTGCTGCTGGTGTTTTCCTCGTGGTCGTAGCGGAAGCCGCCCAGCAGCGAGAACTTGTCGGTCAGGGCGAAGCTGGCGTCGGCGAAGATGGCGCTGGTTTCGATCACCTGCGGCTGGTCGCCGGCATAGCTGACAGGGATCACCGGCAGGGCGGCGATGTAGAGGTTGGCGAAGCCATTGGCCTGGGCCGACGCGGCGGCCTGCTGGGCGGGCGTGGGCGAGGGAACGCCAGCCAGCAGGGTCGAGGTCAGCACGTTGACCAGGGTGGCGCGCGGGAAGGCGACGTTGATCTGGCTGGTGGTCAGGTCCTGGGCGTCGCGCTTGGAGCGCCACAGGCCGACCAGACCCTTCAGCCGCTGACCCTCGTAGTTCAGCCGCAGCTCCAGCGAAGTGGTGTCGGTGTTCTGGCCGCGCGCGCCGTACGAGATGCGGGCCGGCAGGAAGTCGATGTCGTAGGTGGCGTCGGTCTTGACCGTGTTGAGCGAGGCGATGGCGTTCAGGGTCAGCTTATCGCTCAGCGCGTAGGCGACGTCGGCCGTGAGGATGTCGGTCTTGGTCTTGGTGCGGGTCGGGTCGCCCGACAGGTCGACACGGTGCTTGTAATAGTCGGGCGTGTCGATCCGGGCGTAGGTGAACTGGTAGCCGGAGTCCCGGTCGTTGTGGGCGTAGGTCAGCATCGCCCGCAGGCCCGGCGCGGCGCTGGGCGTGAACAGCAGCTTGCCGCGGACATACAGGTTGTCGACGGCGTCGATGTCGCGCTTCAGCGTCGGATTGTAGATGAAGCCGTCGCTGTCCTTCTTCTCGACGGCCATGCGGAAGGCCAGCTGATCGGCGACGATCGGGCCGCCGGCGGCCAGGGCGTAGGTGCGCTCGTCGCCGCTGGCATAGCCGACGCGGGCCCGGACCTGGGGCGTGTAGGTCGGGTTGGCCGAGGTGATGATCACTGCGCCGGCTAGGGAGTTGCGGCCTTGCAGGGTCGATTGCGGGCCCCGCAGCACCTCGACCTGGCCGATATCCCACATCTCGAGCGGGCCGCCGTAGGTGGCCTCCATCGGCAGAGCCGCGCCGTCGACATAGATGGTGGCCAGGCCGCCGGTCCCGCCGCCCGAGACGTTCATGTTGCTGACGCCGCGGATCGTGAAGCCGGTCTTGCCGTAGGTCTCGCTCATGTTCGCCGTGCTGGCGACCACGTCGTAGAAGTTCCGGATGTTCTCGCGCTCGATCTTGGCGGCGGTGGTCACCGCGACGCTGGTGACAGTCTGCTGCAGGCTGCGATTGGCCTTCTCGCCGGTGATGACCACGGCCTCGACGGCGGTGGCCTGGTCGTCGATCGCCGGGGTCTCGGCCGCCCGGGCGCTCTGCGCCGAAAAGATCCCCAGCGCGCTGGCCGCCAGCAACATCCGCTTCATCGATAACC
Source organism: uncultured Caulobacter sp. (assembly GCA_966211605.1). Taxonomy (GTDB): domain Bacteria; phylum Pseudomonadota; class Alphaproteobacteria; order Caulobacterales; family Caulobacteraceae; genus Caulobacter. Next base: position 43,049 of record CBIHOB010000034.1, on the reverse strand, counting down.
CCCGACACAAAACCTATGCGAGGGCGCTTACTTTGGCTTGATTATGCGAGTCAATCTCATTCGCATTATCTGGGCGACCGGCGCGTCAGAAATAGCGCATCCATGGCCAGGGGCTGGCGCGCTTGATCGGGCCGAACCAGCGACAGGCCAGCCAGCACGGAATCGCCGCCAGCGCCGCCAGCAGCCAGATCGCGCCGACGCCGGGCAGGGCCCAGGCGTCTCCCTGGTTGGGGCCGAACGCCGCGAGGAGCAGACGCTGCAGCAGGTGAAGGCCGTAGAGGTGGATCAGGTAGAAGAACAGCGGCGCGCCGCCCAGCACCGCGAGCGCGCTGACCAGCCGCGCGGGCGCTTTCTCCAGCGCCGCCAGCAGCAGGGCCCCGACGCCCAGGGTCAGCAGCAGGAAGTCGGCCGACGGCGGATACTTGGTGAAATTCAGCCAGCTCATCACGGTCTGGACAGGGCCGGCTCCGACGCTCCAGGCGAGCGGTTCGCCATAGAGGTTCATGCTGCGCAACGCCGACAGAAGCAGCAGCATCGCGAGCCCGCTCAGCAGCAGGCGCTTACGGCGCTCTTCCCAGGTCCGAACGAACCACGGACCGATCGCATAGCCCAGGGCCGCGACGCCGATCCAGGGCAGCAGCGGATACGAGGTTCGGGCCCTCACGCCCCAGGGCAGCTCGATGAAGCCGCGATCGTGCAGCACCGCCCACAGGGCATGACCGGCGCCTGACGGGATGGTGATCGGGTCCAGCAGGTTGTGGCCCAGCACGATGGCCAGACCGACGGCGATCAGCCAGGGACGTGGCAGGCGGACCAGGGCCGAGAGCGCGATCATGGACAGGCCGATCGCCCAGATGACCTGCAGATAGATCGTCTTGGGCGTCAGCGAGAAGGACCAGGCGAAGGTGACCAGGGTCAGCTCCAGGACGACCAGGAACAGACCGCGCTTGAGCAGGAAGCCCGAGGCCGCGCGGACGCCGCCTTGCTTCTGGCCATAGAGCCAGGCGCCGACGCCGGTCAGGGCCACGAACACCGGCGCGCAGAGGTGGGCCGCCAGGCGGGTGAAGAACAGCGCAGGCGGCGTCGCCTCGACGTCCATCGGGTCGGAGACCTGGGCGTGAATGAAGAAGAACTCGCGCACGTGGTCGACCAGCATCAGCAGCATGACGAGACCGCGCAGGGTGTCGATCGAGCGGATCCGGCTGGCGGGCGAAGCGACGGTTGACAGCGACATGGCCCACTGCGTAGCTGTTATGAAATAACATTACAACGGAGTTTGTCCCTTGCCCCTGTCGTGGAGCTGCGCGAGCGCATGCGTTTTGGCTCTGGTCGCCCCGGACGCCGGCGAACCGCCCGAGACCCATGCGGTCGGCGAGATCGTCATCCTGGGGCGGCGGGGCGCGCCGCGGGACCTGACCCTGGGCGCGGGCGAGGTGACCCAGGCGACTTCGCCTGCCAGTCGTTCGGTCGAGCGCGACCTGCTGGACGCGGTCGGCGCGGGTCGCCTGGCCGACGCGATGGAGCTGACCAGCGGCGTCAGCCAACAGAACAACCGCGGCGGCTTCATGGACAACTTCGCGATCCGGGGCTTCCTGGGCACGCCGGACGGCGGGGCCGAATACTATGTCGACGGTTTCCTCGCGAACCGGGGCCTGGCCCCGCCGCGCGATCCGGCCACGGCCGAGCGGGTCGAGATCCTCAAAGGGCCCGCCGGCGGCCTGTTCGGCGACATCGATCCGGCCGGCCGGGTCAATATCGTCTCCAAGACGCCGCGATTCGCCCGCGCCGCCAGCCTGGCGGCCAGCATTGGCTCGTTCGGCCTGCGCCGTGGCGAGGTCGACATCACCGGGCCTCTCGGTGAGACGATCGCCGGCCGCCTGGTCTTGGCCGATGAGAGGAGCGACGGCTGGCGCGACCATGTCGATCTGCATCGCCGCGCCCTCGCGCCGTCCCTGACCTGGAAGCCGAGCGACGCCCTGCGGGTGACCTATGTCGGCGAGTTCACCGCCTTCGACGCGCCGTTCGACCGCGGCGTGCCGGCCGTGAACGGCGACGCCCTGGCCCTGCCCCGCGCTCGCTTCTACGGCGAGCCCGGCGATGGGACGACGCGCTTCCGCAACGAGCGCCAGCAGTTGACCGTCGAGGGGCGGTCGGGCGCCGACTGGACCTGGACCGCCGGCGCGGCCTGGCGCGAGGGCGCGATGCACGGCTTCTCCAGCGACCAGTCGCGGATGGTCGACCGCGCCTTGTGGCGGCAGCGGCGGCAGCGCGACTATGCGGTCGAGGACCTGTCCGCCCGCGCCGAGCTGAACGGCCGCGTCGGCGCGCACCGCCTGGGCTTCGGCCTCAAGGGTTACACGATGGACTATCGCGAGAAGCTGCTGCGACGGAATCCCAGCGCCACGGCGCCCTACGCGATCGACATCGACAGTCCGGTCCATGGCGGCCAGGCCCTGCCGCTGTTGCCGTTCACCAACAACCGCGAGACCCGCGAGGTGGCCACGGTCTACGTCCAGGACCTGTGGGCGGTCTCCGATCGCCTGAGCCTGCTGGCAGGCGTGCGCGCGGATGCTTATCGCCAGAAGATCCGCAACAACCGTACGGGGGCGGTAGGCGAGACCAGGGATCAGCCCGTCGACTACCGGCTGGCGGCCCGCTATCGGCTGACCGACGTCTGGAGCGCTCATGCCAGCTACGGCCGCTCGTTCCTGCTGAACTCTGGCACGGGCCGCGATGGCCAGGGCTTCGCGCCGGAGCGGGGCGAGGGCTGGGAGCTGGGCGTCGCGGGCGCCTGGCGGGGCGTCGACCTGGCGATCACCGCCTTCGACATCGACAAGCGCAACATCCTGGCCAACGACCCGGTCGACGCCAGTTTCCTGGCGCCGGTGGGCCAGCTGACCAGCCGGGGCGTCGAGCTGGACGGCGCCTTCGCGGTCACCGACGGCTGGAAGGTGGTGGTCAACTACGCCTGGACCCGGGCGCGGGCCGACGACGTCGCCTTCGCCACGCGTGACGTGTTGGACGCGCCCGAACACCAGGGCGGCGCCTTTGCGGTCGGAAGATTCGCGACGGACCGAGGGACGACCTGGTCCCTGACGGTGGGCGCGGCCTATGTCGGCGACCGGGCGGGGGCGTTGGACGGCGGCGGGCTGCGCCTGCCCGCCTACTGGAAGGTCAAGGCGGCGGCCGAATACGGCCTGACCTCTAACCTCGACCTGAGGCTGGACGTCGACAATCTGCTGGACGAGCACTACGCCCAGAGCAGCTACAGCCCGGTCTGGATCTTTCCCGGCGCGCCGCGCACGATTCGGGCGACCCTGCGAGCCAGGCTCTAGTTTCCAGCCTCAGGACCTGGGCGCAGCGGTCGAGGCGCGGGGGATCAGGGTCAGGGTTGCGTTGACGTGGCGCGAGGCCTCGTCGTCGTGGCGCGCCAAGCCGGCGGCCATCGACACGGCGGTCGCGGCCATGTCGGCGATCGGCTGGCGAATGGTGGTCAGCTCCGGCCAGACCGTCGAGGCGACCGGCGTGTCATCGAAGCCGCCGATGCTCAGTTCGCTGGGCACATCCAGGCCCAGGCCGTGGGCCACTGCGCTGACCGCGGCGGCCATGTCGTCATTGGCCGCGAAGATCGCCGTGGGACGCCGATCCGCGCTCAGCAACTGGCGTGCGGCGTTCAGCCCCGAGCGATAGGTGAAGGCGCCATTGGCCACGAAGGCCTCGTCGACCGTCAGGCCCGCCTCGGCCATGGTCTGGCGGAAGCCTTCCTCGCGGCGGCGCGCCGTGGAGTGGCTGGCGTCGCCTCGGATAAAGCCGATGTCGACATGGCCCAAGGCGATAAGATGCCGGGTCATCATCCGCGCGCCCTCGTAGTCGTCGACGAAGACCGAGGCCCGGTCCGGACGCGGCGCGGCGGTCGCGAAGCTGACGGCCGGCACGCCTTCGGCCTCCAGATAGCCGAAGATCTGCGGATCGTCGCACAGCGGCGGCGGCAGGACGATGGCGCGGACCCCGGCCTCGACCAGCTTGCGCACGGCGGCCAGGGGCGTCGGATGGGCCGGGACCGGCTCGATCAGCAGCTGGCTTCCGCTGGCGCTGGCCTCCTTGAAGGCGCCCATCAGGAAGTTGCTGAGATTGGACGAGTTCGGGTTCGAGTAGAGCAGGCCGATCTGGGCGATGCCGGTGCGCGTGGCGCGGGCCAGGGTGTTGGGGCGGTAGCCCAGCGCCTGGATCGCCGCGTTGACCCGCTCGCGGACCTGGGCGCTGACATGCGGATAATCGTTGACCACCCGCGAGGCGGTCATGGACGAGACCCCCGCGTGTCGCGCCACGTCGTGGATGGTAGGCGTCTGCCGCCGTTGTCCGCTCAAAGATCGCCCTCGCACGCCGGCGCGACTCTCTGGCTGGGGCGCGCTCGCGGACACTGTATCGAATTCATCGGGGCGATGTCCAAGCGCCGGCTTGCCAAGCGGCTTGCACTGCGATCTGATATCGTTATCAAACGGCGCTGACTTTGTCTGCGGCGACGGCCGATCAGGAGAGGCGATGGGAGCGGATCGCGGCGAGCAGCGCGGGCGTCTGAACCTGCTGGCCTTGACCGCACGCCGGGCTAAGGCCAAGCCGTGGTCTTTAAGACGGTAGGAGCGGGGCGGGGACATGAGCAGACGATCAATCTTGGCGGCCCTGGCCTTGCTGGCCGCCTCGCCGGGCTTCGCGGCTGAACCACAGCGCGCCTGGCTGCCTGACCTGGGCGACGGGACCTATCGCAATCCCGTCCTGGCCGGCGACTACTCCGATCCCGACGTTGTGCGGGTGGGCTCGTACTACTATCTGACCGCCTCGTCGTTCACGAACACGCCGGGCCTGCCGATCCTGCGCTCGACCGACCTCGTGAACTGGACCCTGATCGGTCACGCCCTGACCGACATTCCGCCTGTAGCCCACCACATGGCCCCGCGCCGCGGCGGCGGCGTCTGGGCCCCGGCCATCCGCCACCACGGCGGCAAGTTCATGATCTACTATCCCGATCCCGATTTCGGCGTGTTCCTGGTCACGGCCAAGGACCCCGCCGGGCCGTGGTCCAGACCGGTGCTGGTCGACGACGCCAAGGGCATGATCGATCCCGCGCCCTTCTGGGACGACGACGGTCAAGGCTGGATGGTCCACGGCTGGGCCCGCTCGCGCGCCGGCTTCGCCAACGTCATCAGCCTGCGCCGACTGAACGCCGCCGGGGACAAGGCCGTGGGCGAGCGGATCAAGATCGTCGAACCTGATAACCTGCCGCCGGTGAAGACCTCGCGCGGCCCGTTCCCGTGGATGACCACCGAGGGCCCCAAGCTCTACAAGCGCGACGGCTGGTACTATGTCTTCGCTCCCAGCGGCAGCGTGAAAGGCGGCTGGCAGGGCGTGTTCCGGGCGCGCAAGCTGACCGGGCCCTGGGAAGGCCGCGACGTGCTGGACCAGGGCAAGACCGAGGTCAACGGCCCGCACCAGGGGGCCTGGGTGACCACCCCGACCGGCGAGGACTGGTTCCTGCACTTCCAGGACACCGACTCCTACGGCCGCCGCGTCTGGCTGCAGCCGATGGTCTGGAAGGGCGGTTGGCCGGTGATCGGCGCGGATGCGGACGGCGACGGCATCGGCGAACCGGTATTGACCCACAAGAAGCCCAGGAGCGGCGTGGCCTCGGCGATCACCGCTCCGGTCGACAGCGACGCGTTCGAGGGCAAGCTGAACCTGGGCTGGCAGTGGAACTCCAACGCCCAGGCCGATTGGGCCGACCTGAAGGCCTCGCCCGGCAAGCTGCGTCTCAAGTCGATCTCGGGCTCGGAGAACCTGTGGGAGACCGGCGCCCTGCTGACCCAGAAGCTGCCGGCCGAGCGCTTCACCGCCACCACCAGGCTGACCTTGGCGCCTCGCGCGGTGGGTGAGCAGGCGGGCCTCCTGATGTTCGGCGCCGACTATGCCTGGATCGGCTTGCGCAACGGCAAGGACGGGCTGTCGCTGGTCCGGGTGGACCGCCTGGGCGCCGACGCCTTCCAGGCGCAGCGCGAGACGATTGTGCTGGACAAGGCGCCGGACACCGTGTGGCTGCGCCTGTCGGCCGAGCCCGTGACGGTGGCCGAGCCACCGCCCGGATTCACCCCCTACTGGCCCTCGATGCTGCGCGCGATCCAAGCCAAGGTGACCTTCAGCTACAGCCTGGACGGCGTGACCTTCCAGCCGGTGGGCGCGCCGTTCGTCAGCAAGCCCGGCCGCTGGGTCGGCGCGCAGGTGGGGCTGTTCGCCCAGGCGCCGACGGGCACGCCGTCGAACACCTCGACCCGGATCGGCTGGGCGGACGTCGAGGACTTCCGGATCCAACCCTAAAGCGGCGGCGCTGCCGGTTCTTCGGCGCTGCTTCAGAACTCGTTTTGTTATCGTAAACAATCGTGAGGCGGCTTGACCGGAACGCGCAAGAACAAGGCCCAACCCGCACGGTCGATCACCATCCACGACGTGGCGCGCCATGCCGGGGTCGGGTCGATGACGGTGTCGCGGGTGATGCGGGGAGCTGCCAATGTCAGCGCGGCGATGCGCGAGCGGGTCGAGGCCTCCGTCCGCGCCCTCGATTACCAAGTCAATGTCGCCGCCCGGGCCACGCGCTCGCGATCCACGGCGGCGCGGATCGGCATCCTGTATTCGAACCCGTCGGCCTCGTACCTGTCGGAGATCATGGTCGGCGGCCTGGAGCAGAGCTCGAAGCTGGCCGGACATCTGCTGCTAGAGCGCTGCGAAGGCCTGGCCGGGCAGCAGGCGGCTGTTAAGCGGCTGCTGGCGGCCGGGGTGGACGGCGTCATTCTGCCACCGCCGTTGTGCGACTCCCGGCCGACCATCAACCGGCTGCGGGAAGAAGGCGTGACCGTGCTGGCCCTGGCCACGGCGCGACCGATGGATGACGTCTCGTGCGTGCGGATCGACGATTTCCAGGGCGCCTTGGCCATGACCCGGCGGCTGGTCGCCCTGGGCCATCGCGACATCGCCTTCATCAAGGGCGACCCGCAGCATACTCCGACCGAGGTCCGCTTCGAAGGCTTCCTGGCCGGCATGGCCGAGGCTGGGATCGTGGTGCGGGACGACTGGGTGGCGGACGGCCTCTTCACCTACCGCTCGGGGCTGGCGGCGGCGGAGCGATTGCTGGACGGCCCGGCGCGACCGACGGCGATCTTCGCCAGCAACGACGACATGGCCGCCGCCACCCTGGCCGTCGCCCATGGCCGCCAAGTGGCGGTGCCTCGCGACCTCACCGTCTGCGGCTTCGACGACACGGCGGCCGCGACCATGGTCTGGCCCGAGCTGACCACCATCCACCAGCCGATCGCCGCCATGGGGCGCACGGCCGTGGCGCTGATCGCCGAGGAGATCCGCGCGCGCAAAGCCGGCGACGATCCGGCCCCGAACCATCACCTGATGAAGTTCACCCTGATCGAGCGGGGCTCGTCGGGACCGCCTGCTTAGGCGCTCAACTCCCGGGCCCTGACCTCGTCCAGCGACCACAAGCGCGCGGCGCCGCGCACACCCGAGGCGTCGCCCCAGACGGCCGGCGCGATCTTGGCGCTCCAGTGGTCGGAGAAGACGCGCGGCGCGATCAGGCCGGGCAGGCGGTCATAGATCTCGCCGACGTTCGACAGGCCGCCACCCAGCACGATCACGTCCGGGTCGGCGATGTTGCACAGCACGGCCACGGCCCGGCCCAGACGGTCCAGGAAACGCTCGAACGCCGCGGAGGCTCGTGGCTCACCGGCCCGGAAACGTTCGATGATCGTCTCGCCCGACGCGTCCTCGCCCGTGGCCTGCCGGAAATCGTGGCGCAAGCCGGTGCCCGAGATCCACATCTCCAGGCAACCGCGCTGGCCGCACCAGCAGGCGGGCCCTTCGCGCTCCTCCGGCGTGGGCCAGGGCAAGGGAATGTGGCCCCACTCGCCGGCGATGCCGTTCAAGCCCTCGATCAGCCTGCCGTCCACCGTCAGGCCGCCGCCGCAGCCGGTGCCCAGGATGATGGCGAACGAGACCTTGGCCCCCGTCGCGGCTCCGTCGACGGCTTCGGACAGGGCCAGGCAGTTGGCGTCGTTGGCCAGGCGCACGGGACGGTCCAAGGTCTCGGAGAGGTCCTCGCGGAACCGTCGGCCGTTCAGGTACAGCGAGTTGGCGTTGCGCATGACGCCGGTCAAGGGCGAGATCGAGCCCGGCGCGCCGACGCCCAGCGTCCCGCGCTGGCCCAACCGCCGTTCCAAGCCCTCGACCAGGTCACGGACCAGCGCCAAGGCCGCGTCATAGGCGCCGGGGTTGGGGGCCCGGGCCTTGGCCAGCACTTGGCCGGATGCGTCAAGGGCGGCGGCTTCGACCTTGGTGCCGCCGAAATCCACGCCGATCTGGATCACCAGTAGGGCTCCCAGGCGCGGGTCAGGCGCACCAGCGCCTCGAGGAAGAAGTAGTCGCCCCAAAGGCAGGCTTCGTCGACGCCGACGCCTTTGGGCATGTGATAGACCGCGTGAGCCAGTACGCCGGTTCCGGGCGGGCCTGACGGTAGCATGTAGCGCCGGCCTAAGGTCTCGACGATGGCCAGGGCGGCGGCCTCGTAGGTCGCGCGGTCGGGATCGGTGAGCGGCAGGGCGCGGGCCAGTTCCAGCAGGCCGCAGGCGGCGATGGCGGCCGCCGAGCTGTCGCGCGGATGGCTCTCGTCGACGAAGACGAGGTCCCAGCAGCAGATCAGGTCCCGCGGCAGGCGATTGAGGAAATAGTTGGCCAGCCGGGCGGCGACGTCGATCAGGTGCGGGTCGCCGTTGTAGCGATGGACCAGAGGGAAGCCTGACACCCCCCAGGCCTGGCCCCGCGCCCAGCACGAGCTGTCGCTGAAGCCCTGGTGGGTCGTGCCGCGCAGCGGCGCGCCGGTGACCGGATCCATGAAGTAGGTGTGGAAGGTCGAGGCGTCGGGGCGGACGATATAGCGTGCGGCCTGGCCGATGTGGCGGTCGGCGGCGCGAGCGTACTCGCGGTCCCCCGTGACCTCGGCCGCCCAGTAGAGCAGGGGAAGGTTCAGGTTGCAGTCGATGATCATCCGGCCCGCTTCGGCGGGATTGGCGAGGTCGCCCCAGGCCTGGATGATCCCCGCGGTCGGCAGGAAGCGGTCCAGAAGGGCGTCCGCGGCCTGGAGCGCGGCGTCGCGGGCGCAGGTGTCGCCGGTCGTCTTCCAGGCGGCGACGCACGACAGCGAATAGAGGAAGCCCAGGTCATGGTGGTCGACATTGATCCGGTGATCGATGCGGTGCTTGAAGCTTCGCACCTGCCGCTCGGCCGCCTCGCGGTAGCGGGCCTGGCCGCTGGCCTCGAAGGCCAGCCACAGCATCCCGGTCCAGAAGCCGTTGGTCCACTCGATGTTGTCCATGGCCGGGTAGACGCCGCCCTCGCTGGAGGGGGCGGGATAGGCGTCTGTGAAGACCGCCAGGTTCTCGTCGATCCGCGTCAGGACCGCCGCCAGGATCGTGTCCAAGGTCGCGCGATCGGGGCGAGGGCGGGCGAGGATTTCCTGGGCGCGGGCGATCGGCTCGCGATGTTGGGCGGGCATGCTCAATTGACCTTGGCGACGTCGGGACCGAGATCCGCCTGGGCCAGCGGCGGAGTCCGCGCTGGCGCGCCGGCGGTCCGGGGCGTGGAAGAGAGGCTGAAGAGGGAGACCAGCCAGAAGGCCGCGGCGCCCAGGGCGATCAGCAGGTAGGTGTGCGGGAAGCCGATCAGGTCGTAGCTCTTGCCGACGATCGGCGAAAGCACCGCCAGGCCCAGCGAGTGGCCAAAGCTGACGCCCACCAGATAGAGCGTCGAGGCCAGGCGGGCTTCGAAATGGAAGGCGATGTAGCGGAAGATCGACACGGCCAGGATCGGCAGCTCGATCGCGTGCAGCATCTTCATCGCGGAGATCGCCCAGGGGCCGCTGACCAGGCCCGAGCCGGTGATGCGGGTGATCATGATCGCCGCGGCCAGTAGCAGGCCGTACTTGGCGCCGGTGCGATTGACGATGAACGGAGCCACGAACAGCATCCCAGCCTCGACGAAGATCTGCGCCGAGTTGAGGTAGCCGAACATCGCCGCGCCCTGCTTCGGGTCGGCGAACTGCGAGGCGTAATAGGCGGGGAACTGCTGGTCGTAGACTAGATACAGGTTGGTCACGCCCAGGATCAGCACCATGAAGCCCCAGAACTTGGGCAGCTTCAGGATGGCCAGGGCGTCCAGCGGCTTGAGGGCGTCGGAGCTCTGCTGCTCGTCGTCGCTCGCCTCGATCCGGGCGAAGGCCAGCAGCGGCAGCAGCAGCAGGCCGGCGGCCGAGGCCAGGGCGAAGTTGATCATCGGATCGATGTTGAACAACCGGCCCGAGAAGAAGGCGGCGAAGGCGAAGCCCAGCGAGCCCCACAGGCGCGCGCGGCTGTACTCGAAGCCGTACTTGCGGCCTACGCGGTCGACATAGGACTCGATCGCGTAGCTGCCGGCGATGAAGGTGACGCCCAGATACGCCCCGCCCAGGCTCGCGCCCAGCAGCAGATTGGTCTTCAGCAGTGGCCCGTAGACGAAGGCGAAGAAGGCCCCCGACAGCAGCACCAGCACGCCGACGGTCCACAGGATGGTCTTGCGCAGGCCGACCTTGTCCGAGACGAATCCGTAGATCGGCTGTGAGATCATGGCGAAGATGAAGTTGGCGGCGAAGACCACGCCGGTCTGAGCGCCCGAGAGCCCCAGGGTCCGCTTCAGCCATAGGGCCAGCAGCGAGATGCTCATGGCCTGGGCGAAGAAATAGAGGAACAGGAAGGCGCTGAGCAGCGCGTAGTTCTTCCTCAAGGTCATGATCCGACGCCTCCCTCGCCGACGCTCTGTGGCGATCCGGCTCTCCGTCCATAGATCAACCTGATAACGATACCAACAAAAATCCTCTCTACGTCGCCCTTTTTGTAATGGCTTGCAAATGGTCGTTGATATCGATATCAGGTGAATGTCCTTTTGGGACCTCCCCTGCATGACGGCTTACGGGCCGGGCGGGGCGTCGGCCGGTCCGGCGCCCCCTCTTTTTCGCCGCCGGCGGGGCGAGCGATATCAAGAACGACACGGCCGACGATAAGGCCTCGGGGAGAAGAGAACGCTCATGAACCGATCCGCCCGTCTCGCGGCGTCGCTGGCGCTGCTCGCTTCCGCCGCCCCGGCCTGGTCGCAGGAAAGCTCGGAGGATGGGCTTTTCACCTACGCCGCGCCGCCGGCCAAGCTGATCTACGCGCTGCACAACGACGACTTCACGGTCAGGGTGCGCCGGCCGGGCGGCGTTTGGCGAGACCTCTATGAGTATAAGGCCAAGGTGGACCAGGACGGACCCAGCGACGTCTCGGTGGCGCTGTTCGACTTCCAGGGCGGCGCCGTCGAGATCGGCGTCCAGAAGAACAATGGCGACTTCCGCCGCGTCGAGGTGCGGCCCGCCGCCAACGCCATCAAGACCAGGGTCGAGAACGGGATCGTCCTCTTCACGATCGACACGCCGCAGGATGTGTCGGTCGAGTTCGATGGCGACCGGCTGCACAACCTGCACATCTTCGCCGGCTCGCCGATTCCCCGTCCGGCGCCGGGGCCCGACGTCGTGGTGTTCGAGCCGGGGTTGCACACGCCGCCTGACGGCGAGGCCTTCTTCCCGGTGAAGTCGGGCCAGACGATCTATGTCGCCGGCGGTGCGGTGCTGCAGGGAACCTTCAAGCCGGACAAGGTCGAGAACGTCCGCATCATCGGCCACGGGATCATCGACCGGCCGGCCAATCAGCTGGTTGTGCAGGACTCGAAGAACGTCGCGGTCGAGGGGCTGACCTTCCTGACGCCGGTGCACGGCACGATCGCCTGCGCCTCGTCGCGGCAGGTGGCGTTCAGGGACATCAAGACCGTGAGCAACGGCCAGTGGTCGGACGGCGTCAACATCTTCGCCTGTCAGGACGTGACGGTCGAGCGCGCCTTCATCCGAACCTCGGACGACAGCGTGGCGGTCTATGCCACGCGCAAGTCCGGCGTGGGCGACACGCGCCACGTTCGCGTCAGCCGATCGACCTTCTGGCCCGACGTCGCCCACGCGATGTTCGTCGGTCTTCACGGCGACAGCACCACGCCCAACACGCTGGAGGACATCGTTTTCGACGACATCGACGTGCTGAACCTGGACGAGGACGATCCGGAGTATCAGGGCGTCATGGCGATCAGCGCCGGCGACAGCAACACCGTCCGCGACGTTACGTTCAGCCGCATCCGCGTCGAGCGGATCGAGGAAGGCAAGCTCTTCAACCTGCGCACCGTCTTCAACGCCAAGTACAGCACGAGCCCCGGTTTGCTGATCGACGGCGTGCATTTCCGCGACGTCCGCTATTCGGGCGCCGGCTGGGCCAGTCCGTCGACGGTCGCCGGCCTGTCACCCGATCGTCCGGTGCGCAATGTCACCTTTGAGAACGTCACGATCGGCGACCGCAAGCTGACGGCCAAGGACCACGATCTGGTCGAGATCGGCCCCAACACCAAGTCCGTCAACTTCAAGTGAGCCTCGTCGGCCCGCTCGCGCGGCGGCGTTTTCACAAGTTTGTGATAACGATATCAAGTCGCTCCATTTGTCTGACTAATGCTCTTGCCAGCCCAGTGTTGATAACGATATCAAGAATGGGCGGCCGATAGAGCCGTGCGTATCGAGCGGACCGGGCCGATCATCGTCCTAGCCAGCCAGGGAGTGAAACCGGCGCGGCTCCGCGCCTTGGATTTCGACTGAGAACACACGCCGAAAGGCGAAACGCATTCGGAAGACTCGACGCCGGCCACAGAGTCGGGCGCGTGTCTTTGGGAGGGGACATCATGAAGACACAGAACCAATATCGCCTGTTGTTGACGGCCTCGGCCGTCGCCCTGCTGGCCGCCGGCGGCGCTCGCGCGCAGGCTCAGGCGCCGGCCGACGAGAGCGCTGTCGCCGAGGTCGTTGTCACCGGCATCCGCCAGAGCCTGCAGTCGGCCGTGCAGATGAAGAAGAACACCATGGAGGTGGTCGACTCCATCCGCGCTGAGGACATCGGCAAGCTGCCCGATCCCAACGTCGCCGAGACGCTGACGCGGATTCCGGGCGTGCAGGGTTATCGCTACGGCGGGGAGGGCGCCTCGCCCGTCGGCGTAGGCTCGGGCCTGACCATTCGCGGCCTGTCCGGCCAGACGGCCTCGCAGGTCGATGGCCGCTCGTACTTCACCGCCGGCGGCAGCGAGTTCAACATCGAAGGCGCCATCCCCGGCATGATCGCAGGCCTGGACGTCTATAAGAACCCCTCGGCCGAACACATCGAGGGCGGCATTGGCGGCCTGATCGACATCCGCACCCGCAAGCCGCTGGACATGCCCGACTTCTCGGGCAGCGCGGCGATCTCCGGCCGCTACAACGACATGGTCAAGCAGTGGCAGCCGGAATACTTCGGTCTGGTCTCGCACAAGTGGGACGTCGGCTCCGGTGAAATGGGCCTGCTGCTGGCGGCCAACTATCAGAAGAGCTGGAACCGCTCGGACAACGCTCCCGGTCCCGGCGGCGCCAATCTGCGCCGCGTGGTCCGCGCCGACAGCGCCGAGTACATCGGCAACGCCGCCTACAACCAGGCCTATGCCGGCCGCAGCGACGTGGCGTTCCTGGCGGACGTCGCCGATCCGTTGGCCCTGACCGCTACCCAGCGCGCGGGCCTGGTGAACATGGCCGGCGTGCAGATCAACGTGAACGAGGAAGACATCCAGCGCACCCGCAAGGGCGTGTCGGGCGCATTCCAGTGGAAACCGCGTCCGGGCCTCGAGTTCTATGTCGACGGCAACTACAACTCCTATCTCTACCACCAGGGCTATCGGTTCCTGAACGGCGCCGACAGCCGCTACGTCCAGGGCCTGCAAACCTCGGCGTTCAACACGACCGAGGGGCTGACCCAGCGCAACCGCAACGGCGGCGAGGACGTCTCCCTGGCCGGCCAGCGCTTCGCCCGCGGCACGTTCCTGGGCTCCAGCTTCACCTCGACCGGCGGCGACGAGCACCGCCTGTACGAGACCTACATCCTGGCCGGCGGGGCCAAGTGGTCGCCTTCCGACGACTTGGATCTGAAATTCGACGTCTCGTACGTGAAGGCCGACCAAGAGCAGGACAACCGCTCCGTGGCGATGAACCCGCGCGCGGGCCTGACCTGGGACGTGACGCGCACTGTGGGGCCGCCGCAGAAGGTCGCGATCAGCGGCCCGTCGCTGTCGAACCCGGCCAACTGGGTGCTGGCGACCTACGCCAACGGCACCGAGAACATCTATGACGATGTCGGCTACGCCGCCCAGTTCGACGGCAAGCTGCGCATCCACGACAGCTTCATCCAGGATGTGAAGTTCGGCGCGCGCTACTACCGCAAGAAGTCGCGGTTCTATAACTACTCCTACAGCGGCAAGAACCTGACGACCGACGGCCTGGCCCTGGCGGCCAACCAGTCGAACGGCATCCTGGCCAGCAGCGTCCAGGACTTGGTCGCCGGTTCGCACACCAACTGGTTCGACGGGGAGGGCGGCTACAGCGGCGGCTTCCTGACCTTCAATCCCGACAGCCTGTTGGGCAACAATGTCCGCAACCGCTTCCCGCTGGCGGGCATCCCGGACGAGGACTCGATCCCCGAAGTGCTGTTGTCGCGCCGCAAGGCCGTGGAGCAGACCTATGCCGGCTACGGCGTCGTCGACTTCGCCTTCCTGAACGACCGCATCCGCGGCAACGCCGGCGTCCGCGTCGTGCGCACCGAGCTGAACGCCGAAGCGATGATCACCGACACCACCAGCGCCACGCCGGTGATCGTGCCCAACAGCAAGAGCAACAATTACACTGACGTCCTGCCCACCCTGAACGTCACAGGCTATATCACCGACGACCTGCTGCTGCGCTTCGGCTTCGGCAAGGGTCTGACCCGTCCCGGCGTCGGCGACATCAACCCGACGGTCTCGGTCAACGTGACCAACGGCACCGGCTCGCAGGGCAATCCCAACCTGGCTCCGTTGCGCGCCACCAGCTACGACCTGTCGCTGGAGAAGTACTTCAGCAAATCGGCCTACGCCTCCGCGGCTCTGTTCTACAAGGACATCAACGGCTTCGCCCTGGGTGTCGAGAGCTGCCAGACGGTGGCGACCGCACCGGCCTATACCGGCGCCACGCCGAACAACTGCTCCGGCGGCCAATACCGCGTCACCCAGTCGGTCAACGCCGATCCCGGCTATGCCAAGGGCGTCGAACTGGCCGCCCAGACCTTCTTCGACTACGACTTCGTGCCGGGCTTCCTGCGCAACTTCGGTGTCCAGGGGTCGTACACCTACGTGAAGACCGAGCTGCCGCTGCTGCTGGCGGGAACCAAGGTCAATGTCCGCCAGCCCTTCCAGTCGGACAACAACTGGAGCCTGGCCGGTCTCTATGAGAACAAGCGCGTCTCGGCGCGCCTGGTCTACACCTACCGCTCGGACTACGTGCTGTTCGGGGTGTCGGCCAATCCGATCGACGGTCGCTACCTGAAGGGCTACGGCCTGCTGGACGCCTCGGTGAACGTCAATCTGCGTGATGACCTCTCGCTGTCGATCACGGCCTCGAACCTGACCAACAAGGCGCCGATCCGCTACGTCGGCGAGCCTGGCAACGGCTATGACACCGACATCCTGCGCCAGTACTTCATGAACGGCCGGATCTACGGCCTGAGCCTTCGCTACAAGTTCGGCGGATAGTCTTCCTCACGACTTTCTTCCCCCCTGGAGGCGCCGTTCCCGGACGGCGCCTTTCTTTTTGCTTTGGATAACTTCGAAATGTTCATTCGCACTCGCGTTTAAGGCGATCCTTGAGGCGCGAATCGTAGGCCTATGACAGGCGCATCTTCCCTGACGGAAGAAGGGTTGGCGGGACCCGATGTTGAAGAGGCCGACGGACGTCACCCAGCTGGACGGGCTGGTGCGCTATTCGCGTGGCGTCGCCTTGTCGCGCCTGGGTCTAGTGGCCGTGTTCGTCGTGCTGCTAATGATGTTCACCCCTTGGCGGATCGCCGGCTTGGGGATCCTGGAGCTGGGGCTGTACTTCGCGCTGTTCCTGGCCACGGAAGCGGCCTTGCGCGATCCGGATCCGGAACGGGCGCACAAGCGCCTGGCGCTGCGGTCCGACGTCCTGATGTTCCTGCTGGCCGCCAATGCCTGCTGGATCGCGGCGCAAATCCGGTTGTACGAGGGTCCGAAGCTGCAGGTCGAGGCGGCGTTGCTGGCGATCTGCGTGCTGCTGTTCGTGGCCCTTCGGGTCCACCTGACCCGTGTCAGCTATGTGGTCGGGGTCGTGCCGCCATCCCTGACCCTGATCTGGATCGCGGTCGATTGGAGCAATCCCTTCAAGCTCAACCACTACACCCTGGCCATGACGCTCTTCGTGGCCGCGGTCCTGGTGGTGACAGCGCGGCAGCAGGCGACCGATCGGGCCCTGACCAAGGCTATGCGCGACCTGACCCGCAACCATGTCGCCCTGACCCAGGCCATGCACGAAACGCGGGCGGCCAATCGGGCCAAGAGCGACCTGCTGGCCGTGGCCAGCCATGAGATCCGAACTCCACTGAACGCCATCCTCGGCTTCGCCCGCGCCCTGCGGTCCGAGCCCTTGTCGCCGCGCCAGACCGAGCTGGTCGACGGCGTGGTGGACAGCGGCGAACAGCTGACCCGGCTGCTGGGCGGAATTCTCGACCTGGCTCGCGCCGATCCGCTGCGCGCCAAGCTGGACATCGCGCCGGTCGACCTGCGGGCCCTGGCGCGGTCGGTAGTGCGAGTGTGGAGCGGCCATGCCCGGGCTATCGGGGTGTCCCTGGCCTTGGAGGACGCCGATCCCACTCTATCGTATCTGGTGGTCGCAGATCTGGTTCGGGTCGAGCAGACCCTGGTCAACCTGGTCTCCAATGCGTTGGGCGCCGTCTCGGCTGGCGGCCGTGTCACCTTGCGCCTGGCGGGCGTGGCGCAGGGCGAGAACCTGCGGGTGCTGGTCGAGGTCGCCGACACTGGCCCGCCGATCCCGCCGGACGAGCGCCTGAAGGTCTTCGACGCCTGGGATCAGACCGAGCGCGGCCGTCTGCAGGGCGGCACCGGCATGAGCCTTAAGATCTGCGCGCAGAACCTGGCGCTGATGGGTGGCGAGATCGCCGTCGATCCGCCGGTGGCGGCGCTGGCAGGGCAGGGCGGGGCGGTGTTCTGGTTCGCCTTCGCCGCGCCGATCCACTGCCCGCGTCTCGCGCAACCGTCGGCCGACAAGGCGGCGGGTGACGACATCCGGGTGCTGGCGGCCGAGGACAACGCCGCCAATCGCAAGGTGCTAGCGCTGGCGCTGGAAAGCGCGCCGGTTGTCCTGACCTTCGCCGAGGACGGCGCACGGGCCCTGGACCTGTGGCGCGCCCGCCCCTTCGACCTGATCCTGATGGACGTAAACATGCCGGTGCTGGGCGGGCGCGAGGCGGTGCGCGAGATCCGTCGCGCCGAGCCGCCCGGAACGCGGATGCCGATCTGGATGCTGACCGCCAACGTTTTTCCCGATGAGGTCGCCCGCTACCTCCAGGACGGCGCCGACGGCGTGCTGCGCAAGCCGCTGGACGTGGCGGCGTTGTACGCCCTGCTGGCCGAGGTCGCCCAGAGCCGCATGGCCAAGGCCTGATCGCCGCCTTGCATCAATTGTACGATAAATGATAGTCGCTCGCCGGCGACGCCCCTTCGATGCGGTCGCGACGGAGGAAGCATGTCGAGCGCCCACATCGCGCTGGTCGCCCTGTCCTTGAGCGCCCTGCTGGCCGCGCCCACGCACGCCGCTCCCCAAGGCGCGTCCAAGACCTATCTCGGCGTCGACATCTCGTACGCCAACGAGATGGAGGATTGCGGAGCCGTCTATCGCTCGGCCGGTAAGGCGGTCGAGGCCTATGCCTTCTTCAAGTCGGCGGGCGCGAACGTGGCGCGGATCCGCATCTGGAACGATCCGGACTGGACGCCCTATTCCAACCTGAAGGACGTCAAGCGCAGCATCCGCAAGGCCCGCCAGGCGGGGCTGCAGGTGTTGCTCGACTTCCACTATTCCGACGATTGGGCTGACGGCGAAAAACAGATCGCCCCCAAGGCCTGGGCCCGGCTGTCGACCCCGGAACAGGCCAAGGCGCTGTACGCCTTCACCCGCGCCGCTCTGGGCGAGCTGGACCGGGAAGGCCTGATGCCCGACCTCGTGCAGGTGGGAAACGAGACGAACGGCGAGATCGTTTCCAGCCTGGCCAAGGCGAAGGAGCCGATCAATTGGGAGCGCAACGCCTTGCTGTTCAACGCTGGTATCAAGGCCGTGCGCGACGCCGGCGCGGCCTCGGCGACCCAGCCCCGGATCATGCTGCACATCGCCCAGCCCGAGAACGTCGAGTCCTGGTTCGCAGCGGCGGAAAAGGCGGGCGTCATCGACTTCGACCTGATCGGGATCAGCTACTACAGCAAGTGGTCCAAGCGCTCGATGGCGCAGCTGGGCGCGACCATCAATCGCTTGCGCCACCTCTACGCGGCCGACGTGCTGGTGGTCGAGACGGCCTATCCGTTCACGACCGACGGGGCCGATAGCTCGCCGAACCTGCTGGGCGCGGACTCGCTGATCGCCGGCTACCCTGCCACCCCGGCCGGGCAGAAGAAGTACCTCATCGACCTGACCCAACTGGTCTACGCCAACGGCGGCGTCGGGGTGGTCTATTGGGAGCCCGCGTGGCTCTCCACCCGGTGCAAGACGCGCTGGGGCGTCGGCTCCAACTGGGAGAACGCCGCCCTATTCGACTTCCAGGGCAGAGCCCTGGAGGGCGTCGAGTGGCTGAAGACGCCGTACGTCATGCCGGTGGACGTCACCTTCCGCGCCGCCGCCGGTGGCGAGGCCGCCCGCTTCATCGACGGCGACTTCCTGGGCGGCGTCGGCCCGCGTCCGATGGCGCTGGAAAACGGCGTCTGGACGTACCGCACCCGGTTGATGCCCGGCGCCTCGGTCACCGCCGCCACGGCGATCGAGGCGGCCGCGGTTGGCGATGCGCCGGCCCTGACCGCGACCATCGGCAAAGGCGCCACAGTTGTCCCATTAGACTGACCGCATCGATGACAGCGCTTGTCTTATGCGATTGATATGATAAATGGCGGGCGTGGCGCTCGTCGGAGCGCCTGACGCGACTTGTCGCGTCGCCATCAAGGCAGCCGCGCCATCCCAGAAGCGCGGCGCTGTTCTTCACAGGGGGAAATCACATGACTCGTCATGCCATTCTGCTCGCCGCTGTCAGCGGCATCGCTCTGGCCTCGGCCGCCGGGGTCCGCGCCCAAACCACCGAAAGCTCGCAGGTCGAGGAAGTCGTCGTCACCGGCGTGCGCAAGAGCCTGCGCGACGCTCTGGCGGTGAAGCAGGGCTCCGACAAGGTGGTCGAGGCCATCTCGGCCAAGGACATCGGTGTCCTGCCCGACGTCACCATCGCCGAGTCGATCGCGCGTCTGCCGGGCGTCAACGCCACGCGCGACCGCGGCAACGACAGCCAGGCCGTCGTGCGCGGCCTCGGCGCCCGACTGGTGCTGGGCACGATCAACAACCGCGAAGTCGCCTCGTCCGAACCCGACCGCAACGTGCGCTGGGAGATCTATCCGTCGGAAGTCGTCTCGGGCGTGCAGGTCTACAAGTCGCAGTCGGCCGACCTGATCGCCGGCGGCGTGGCCGCCACCATCAACATCTCGACCATCGATCCGCTGGACTATCGCGGCCCCGAGTTCGTGCTGCGCGCCGGCCCGGTGTTCTATGACGGCGGCAAGGACATTCCGAACTACGGCACGACCGGCTACCGTGGCTCGGGCTCGTGGGTGCGCAAGCTGAACGATGACCTGGCCGTCGTCCTGGGCGTCACCGCCCAACGCCAGAAGAACGGCTACGGCTCGTTCACGGGCTGGGGCTACAATGACAGCAACGCCCGTCCGCCGGCCGGGGCCAGCGACTACAGCAGTGACGTCAATCACGACGGCAAGGTCGACTACACGCCCTGGGGCGCGCAGATGTCGGCCAGCCGCATCGACCAGAAGCGCACCGGGATCTCCGGCGGCCTGCAGTACAAGCCCAGCCAGAACTTCGAGCTGAAAGCCGACGCTCTCTATTCGAAGATCAAGATCACCGAGGTCCAGGACCAGACCGTCTGGGGCGCCAACAACTGGGGCAACTGGAACACCGGCGCGGCGTCGAACGTCGGCTGGAATGACGGCGTCTACAACGCGCCGGGCGCATCCTACACCCTGATCAACAACGCCGTCGTCGCCGCCCGCCTGCCGTTCAGTTCGGTGCAGACCGTCCTGGCCAAGTACACCGAGGACAAGGACCTGTTCGCCGGCGGCCTGAACGGCAAATGGACCGGCGACCAGTGGACCGTCACCGGCGACGTCTCGTACTCGAAGGCCAAGCGCAAGAACATCTGGAAGGCCGTGCGCTTTGAGGCCTGGCCGGCCTGGACCACCTTCGACTGGCGGGCCGGCGTGACGCCGACCATCACGACCAGCGAGGAGAGCATCAAGCTCAGCCAGACGGCCGACCTGGCGGGCTCGCACGACGGTCCCGAGCGCCTGAACGACGAACTGAAGGCCGCGGCCCTGGACTTCGCCCGCGACTTCGGCGGCGACAGCGTCTTCAAGGGCGTTCAGTTCGGCGTCCGCGCGTCGGACCGCACCAAGGACCACACCCGCTTCACCTTCGCTCCGTCGGCCACTGGCGCGACCATCCCGACCAGCCTGCTGACCGCCTACAAGCTCAGCGACGGCGCCAATGTTCCGGCCCTGCTGACCGCCGACATCGACAAGGTGGCGGCCGTCGCCTACGGCGCCAATGCCTTCGCCCTGTCCAATGCGACCGAGGATCTGGCTTCGCGCTGGGCGGTCAACGAGAAGGTCTATGAAGGCTTCGCCAAGCTGAACTTCGCCGGCGACGGCGTTGGCGGCTCGTGGGTCACGGGCAATATCGGCGCCCGCCTGGTCCACACCGAGACCAGCAGCGACGGCATGCAGCAGGACGCCACCAGCGCGTTCAAGGCCGTGACGGTCGACAACAAGTACACCGACCTGCTGCCCTCGGCGAACGCCAAGCTGGACTTCGGCGACGGCAAGCTGATCCGGTTGGGCCTGGCCAAGGTCATCGCCCGTCCGCCGCTGGACGAACTGCGCGCCAGCCGCACCCTGGCCAACTGGGCGCCGTGGACCGGCAGCGCCGGCAACCCCAAGCTGAAGCCGTTCGAGGCCATCCAGTTCGACGCCTCGGCCGAATACTATTTCCGTCCGGAAGCCCTGGTGGCGCTGTCGTACTACTACAAGGACGTCGACAGCTATATCGGCTGGAAGCAGACCCCGGCCACGTTCGGCGGTCAGACCTACACGGTGGCGAGCCCGGCTAACGGCGGCAGCGGCCACATCCAGGGCGTCGAGCTGACGTTCCAGACGCCGTTCTTCTTCCTGCCGGGCCCGCTCAGCAAGTTCGGCGTCTATTCGAACTACGCCTATGTGGAATCGAACCTGAAGGAGTTCTCGCCCGCCAACAACCCGCTGCGGATGACGGGCCTGGCCAAGAACACCGCCACCGTCGACCTGTGGTACTCCGATCGCGGATTCGAGGCGCGCCTGGGCTGGAAGTACCACTCGCCGATGACGGTCATGTACGGCTGGAACGGGTCGGATCTGCAGAGCCTGGAGAGCGAGAAGACCCTCGACTTCAGCTCGTCCTACCAGATCAACGAGCGCATCGGCGTCCGCTTCCAGGCCAACAACCTGACCAACCAGGCGCTCCGGATGTATCGCGACAACGATCCCAACCGGATCGGTCGCTACGACACCTACGGCCGACGTTACCTGGTCGACGTGACGCTGAAGTTCTAGTCCGTCTAACGTCCGAAACTCTGCGCTGGGAGGTAGCCATCGCGCTTCCTCCCTCTTTTTCGTGAGGGACATCCATGGTCCAGATCAACCGACGCCAGGCGCTGGCGGCCGCGGCCGGCGCCGCCCTCCTGGCCAGAACCGCTGCGGCGAACGCCCGGGTCGCGCCGGTGGCGCGGGTGGACCTTGGGCCGCGCGAGCGCATCTCGCTGGACTTCGACTGGCGCTTCGCCCTGGGGCACGCTTCGGACCCGGCCAAGGATTTCGGGTTCGGCGCCAACCAGCGCACCTACGCCAAGCAGGGCGCCAACGCGCCCAGCTGGTGGGTGGCCGCCGCGGCGCAGAAGGATTTCGACGACAGCGCCTGGAAACCGGTGACGCTGCCGCACGACTGGGCCGTCGAGCTGCCGTTCGCCAACAACCCCGACTACAAGCCCTCGGGTAAGCCGGACGACGAGGACCTGCGCGCCGCCCACGGCTACAAGGCGCTGGGCCGCGAATTTCCCGAGACCAGCGTTGGCTGGTACCGCAAGGCCCTCACCCTGCCGGCCAGCGATGCGGGCAAGCGCCTGTCGATCGAGTTCGACGGCGCCTTTCGCGACGCCCTGGTCATCGTCAACGGCTACATCCTGGAGCGCGAGGACAGCGGCTACAGCCCTTTCCGCGTCGACATCACCGACATCGCCAATGTCGGCGACGAAAACTGGATCACCGTGCGCGTCGACGCCAGCCTGGGCGAGGGCTGGTTCTACGAGGGCGCGGGCCTGTATCGCCATGTCTGGCTAGTCAAGACCGCGCCGGTGCACGTGCCCCAGTGGGGCGTCTTCGTGCGCGCCAACGTCGACGGCACGGTCCAGATCGACACCGACCTGATCAACGAGGGCGACTCGGCCCAGGCCTTCGAGGTTTCGCACGCGGTGCTGGACGCGGCCGGAAAGCCGGTGCTGGCCGTCGCCCCCGCCGCGGGCCGCCTCCCCGCCTGGGAGCGCCAGAGCTTGTCGCAGACCGTGACGCTGGCCAATCCGGTGCTGTGGTCGATCGAGACGCCGCACCTCTACACCCTGGTCACCGAGACCAAGGTGGGCGGATCGGTGGTCGATCGCTTCATCACCCGCTTCGGCGTCCGCTCGATCCGCTTCGACCCGGCCAACGGCTTTTTCCTCAACGAAAAGCCGGTGAAGCTGAAGGGCAGCTGCAATCACCAGGACCACGCTGGCGTCGGCGCGGCGATCCCCGACGCCCTGCAGGTCTGGCGGCTGGAGCAGCTGAAGTCGATGGGCAACAATGCCTATCGCGCCTCGCACAACCCGCCGACGCCCGAGCTGCTGGACGCCTGTGACCGCCTGGGCGTCCTGGTCATCGACGAAACCCGCCGGATGTCCAGCGATCCCACCTCGATGGACGAGCTGGAGCGTCTGGTTCGCCGTGACCGCAACCACCCGTCGGTGATCCTGTGGTCCATCGGCAACGAGGAGCCGCAGCAGGGCACGGCGCGCGGCGCTAAGGTCGCGACCACGATGAAGCGTCTGGTCAATCGCCTCGATCCCACGCGCCTGGTCACCGCGGCCATGGACAACGGGTTCGGCGAGGGGATCAGCAAGGTCATCGACGTCCAGGGCTTCAACTATCGGCACGAGAAGATGGACGCCTTCCACGAGCGTTTCCCGACCGTGCCGATCATCGGCACCGAGAGCGCCAGTGTGGTGACCACGCGTGGCGAGTACGTCCGCGACGAGGCGAAGAGCTACGTCCCCGCCTACGACACCGATCACCCCTGGTGGGCGACAACCGCCGAGACGTGGTGGAGCCATGCCGCCGAGCGGCCCTGGATGGCGGGCGGCTTCATCTGGACCGGGTTCGACTATCGCGGCGAGCCGACGCCCTTCAACCGCTGGCCCAGCATCAGTTCGCACTTCGGCGCCTTCGACACCTGCGGCTTCCCGAAGGACAACTATTACTACTACCGCGCCTGGTGGCGGTCCGAGCCGCTGCTGCACCTTCTGCCGCACTGGAACTGGGAAGGCCGCGAGGGTCAGCCGGTCGCGGTCTGGGCCCATAGCAATTGCGACAAGGTCGAGCTGTTCCTGAACGGCAAGAGCCAGGGCATGCGCGACGTGAAGCCGAACCGCCACGTCGAATGGTCCGTGCCCTACGCCCCCGGCGTCATCGAGGCCCATGGCTACAAGAACGGCAAGGTCATCCTGCGCGCGCGTCGCGAGACGGCGGGCGCGCCCGCGGCCCTGCGCCTGACGACCGACCGCGCCGAGCTGACGGCCGACGGTCAGGATGTGGCGATCCTCAAGGTCGAGGTGCTGGACGGCAGGGGCCGTCCGGCGCCGCGCGCCGCGAACCTGGTGCGTTTCGAGATCTCGGGCGCGGCCGACGTGATCGGCGTGGGCAACGGCGATCCGACCAGTCACGAACCCGACGTCGCCCGTCAGCGCACGACCTTCAACGGTTTGGCTCAGGCGATCGTCCGCACGCGGCGGAATCAGTCGGGCCGGGCCACGGTGATCGCCAGCGCCGATGGCCTGAAGAGCGCGAGCCTCGATCTCGATCTGAGCTGACGCGTTCTGACGCGCCGCACATCCTACACAGAAAATCCCTGCACGCATGAGAGGCGACGGTCAGCGTGAAGTTGGCCGTCGTCGCGCTTATCCATGCGCGGAAACCGGTTTCCGGCGCGAAATATAGCGCAACTTAGGGCTGAATGCAGAAAAGTGGCGCCTTTGCGGCAGTGCAAAAACCGCCCGCCAATGACCCCATTTGTAATAAAAATCAGGCAAAAATGGCCTTGAAAAAAGATTGCTAGCGCTGTCAATTGGCCATTGCGGCGGTTCATGACCGATGTTACCGCTAACTGGTCTCTCGTGCATTGGTTGTTCGCCAGCCGCGGGAACGGGAAGAGGGGCCGGAAATGCTTCCGGTTCGTAACAATAAACATCGCCCCACAGAGGGCCCTTTTTAGGGGGAACGGCTATGAAGCGGCTTCGTCGCTTGCACGCGTCTGCCTCTTGCGTCGCCATCACGGCGGCCATGTTCGCCAGCCCGGTGCTGGCCCAGCAGGCTCAAGACAACAACGCCGTCGACGAGATCGTCGTCACCGGCATCCGCGCTTCGCTCGAACGGTCGATCGAGATCAAGCGCAACAACAGCGGCGTGGTCGATGCGATCTCCGCCGAAGACATGGGCAAGTTCCCGGACACCAATCTGGCCGAATCCCTGCAGCGGATCACCGGCGTGTCGATTGACCGGACGAACGGCGAAGGCTCTCAGGTCACGGTGCGGGGCTTTGGTCCTAGCTTCAACCTGGTGACTCTGAACGGCCGCTCGATGCCCACCGCCAAGGTCGCCACGGTCGGCGGCGACCAGTCGGCAGACTTCGCGTCCGGCACCAGCCGCTCGTTCGACTTCTCCAACCTCGCGTCGGAAGGCGTGACCACGCTGGAGGTCTACAAGACCGGCCGCGCGGCCGTGCCCTCGGGCGGCATTGGCGCCACCATCAACGTCAAGACTCGCCGCCCCCTGGACGGCAAGCCGGGCCTGACGGGCAGCATCGGCGTCAAGGGCGTCTATGACACCAGCATGGACAAGAAGGTCGACGATTTCGGCCATAAGTTCACGCCGGAAGTCTCGGGCCTGGTGAACTGGGCCGACGACAGTGAGAAGTTCGGCGTCTCGCTGTTCGGGAGCTACCAGAAGCGCGACTTCACCAGCCGCGCGGCGACGTCGAACGACTGGAACATCCGCACCTATTCGGACTTCATCAATCCGGCCAACGGCTTCGTCCGCAACGGCGGCGCTACCCAGATCACCAACGCCCCGTCCAACCCGAACACCCTGGTCGCGATCCCCAACGACAGCCGCTACCACTTCTCGCAAGGCGAGCGTGAACGCATCAACGGCCAGATGTCGGTCCAGTACCGTCCGGTTGAGAACCTGACCTTCACGGTCGACGGGCTCTACGCCCAGAACAAGCAGTTCGAGCGCCGTAACGACAGCACCAACTGGTTCAACCGTCCGTTCGACAAGGTGACGTTCGACAACAATCCTGTCGTCGCCACCGCCGTCCTGCTGTCCGAGACCCTGACCGGCACCAAGGACATGGGCTTCGAGCAACAGTATCGCGCCACCAAGGACACGCTGAAGTCGGTCGGTTTCAACGGCGACTGGAAGGTCACCGACCGGTTCGGCCTGACCCTGGACGCACACGTGTCGAAGGCCGACAGCCGTCCGGACGCCCCGAACGGCACCAGCATGACCTCGGTGTCGATCGGCGCGCCGATCGTCTCGGCCCACGGCGTCGATTATCGCGGCGCCGTGCCGGTGCAGACCATCACAATCAACGACGCCGCGCCGCGCGGCAACGGCAATGGCGTGCTGGACGTCGGCGACCTGGGCAGCCAGGTGGCCCGCACCTCGGCGCAGCGCCAGCAGCAGAAGGTCAAGGAAGTCCGCCTGGACGGCCACTGGGACCTGGACGACAACGGCAGCCGCTTCGACTTAGGGGCCGACTACCGCACGTCGACCATGATCCAGACCAGCCTCAACACCCAGCAGGACCTGGGCAGCTGGGGCATTTCGAGCCCGCGCGACGTGCAGCAGTACGCCGGCAGCCTGGTCAAGCAATTCTGCCTGGCTTGCCAGTTCAACTCGTTCCACCCGAACCAGACGGGCGCTGGCCTGGTGTCTTTCCGCGCCAACGCGATCGACCTCTATAACGCCCTGTCGGCCCCCTACGTCGCCAAGGGCAACGCCATCGGCGTGACCGGCCAGGACAACAACCGCGTCAAGGAAGACATCTCGGCCATCTATGGCCAGGTCACCTGGAAGTCGGAACTGGCGGGCCGTCCGACCGAACTGGTCACCGGTATCCGTTACGAGACCACCAAGGTTACCTCGACGTCACTGGTCCGCACGCCCAGCGCCATCGTCTGGACGGCCGACAACGACTTCACGGTCCAGACGTCCAGCACCTATCAGCCGATTTCTGGCAAGGGCAAATACAACAACCTGTTGCCGTCGATGGACTTCCGCATCGACCTCCGGGACAATCTGACGGGTCGCTTCTCGTTCAGCCGCACCATCGCGCGGCCCGAGTACGGCAATCTGTTCGCCGCCCAGACGGCCGGGGCGCCGAACCGTCCGATCGCCAACGGGGCCATCCCGCTGGGCACCAGCGGCAACCCGGACCTGGATCCTCTGATTTCCGACAACTTCGACGTGTCGGTCGAGTGGTACTACAAGCCCAGCAGCTACATTTCGCTCGGCTTCTTCGAGAAGCGGGTGAACAACTTCGTCGGTACGGGCACCAAGAACGGCAACCTGTTCGGTCTGCGTGACCCGAGCTCCGGCGCGGCGGGCAGCCGTTCGGGCGACGCCAAGACAGCCCTCACGGCTATCGGCGCCAACCAGACCGACGTGAACCTGTTCACCATGACGGCCCTGATCCAGCAGACGGGCTCGGTGGCGGCGGCGACGACCCAGTTCCAGGCCAACCGCATCGCTGGCGGCGACCTGAACCAGGCCTTCGTCGACTCGATCCTGGCGGCCGTCGACATCACGGCCAACAGCAGCGATCCGCTGTTCAACTTCCAGATCTCGCAGCCGATCAACAACCGGACCGGCAAGATCCACGGCTTCGAGATCGCAGCCCAGCACTTCTTCGGCGACACCGGCTTCGGTGTCTCGGGGGCCTATACGCTGGTGAGCGGCGACGTCGGGTTCGACAACGGCGCCAACCCGGGTCAGGACCAGTTCGCTCTCCTGGGCCTGTCGGACACGGCCAACGCCACCCTGATCTACGACAAGAATGGGATCTCGGCGCGCCTGGCCTACAACTGGCGGGACAAGTTCCTGCAAGCCACCAACCGCGGTGGTTCGCGGAACCCGGTCTATGTCGAACCCTTCGGTCAGCTGGACTTCAACATCAGCTATGACGTCACGCCGAAGCTGGCGGTGTCGCTGGAAGGCATCAACCTGACCAAGGAGCACCTGCGCACCTACGCTCGCGACGAAAACGAGCTGTGGTTCGCTCAGGAAATCGACCGCCGCTTCCTGCTCGGCGCCCGTTACCGCTTCTAGGACTGGTCTCCTAGACGCGAGGGGCAGGGGTCGTCGCGCTTGCGGCGGCCCCTTTCTTCCTTTGAACTACGCGTGCCAAAGCGTGAGCAGCCCGATGAACCGAGTGCTTCTGAACAATGTCGACCACGCCGATCTGCGGGTGATCGCTGGCCATGGCGCGGCGTATGGCGACGCGATCAATCAGACCCTGGTGCTGCCGACCGAGTTTGAGGCGGTGCAGCGCGAATATCCCATCCTGATCCGCAAGGACGCCCAAGGCGCCTATCAGGCCGTGGCCCTGCTGGGCCTCGACCGGGACGAGAACCTGTTCCTGGACGAGACCGGCTGGAACGCCCGCTATATCCCCGCCGTCCAAAGACGCGGCCCGTTCTCGATCGCCTTGCAACGTGACGATCGCGGCGGCGAGCCCCGCCCGATGATCCATGTCGACCTCGATCACCCGCGGATCAGCCGCGATGAGGGTGAGCGGCTGTTCCTGCCGGCGGGCGGCAACTCTCCCTATCTGCAGGGCGTCAACCAGGCCCTCGGCCAGATCCACGACGGCCTGGAGATCGCCGGGCCGATGTTCGCCTTCTTCGAGGACCTGGGCCTGATTGAGCCGATCGACATAGAGATCAAGCTGGACGACCAGACCAGCTACGACCTGCCCGATGTCTTCACCCTGGCGCCCGATCGTCTGGCGGCCGTGACGGGCGAGAACCTGGAGCGGCTGCACCAGTCGGGCCTGCTGCGCGCGGCGCACTGGATCATCTCGTCGCTGGGCAACATCCAGGAGCTGATCGCCCGCAAGGGCCGCCGCCAAGCGGGCGTGGCATGAGCGCCCTGGTCGCCCGCCGGACGCTGGAGACCACGGTGGCGACGCCGGATGAGATCCCATTCGACGCGGTGCTGGCCGGCCAGACGCCGATGCTGTTCAAGGGGCTGGCCCGCGATTGGCCGCTGGTTCAGGCTGGTCTCCAGTCAAGTCAGGCGGCCCGGGATTACATCCGCGCCCACGACGGGGGCGGCCGGGTGGTCGGCTATCTGGGCGATCCGTCCATCAAGGGCCGTTTCTTCTACGACGACGCCCGCACCGCCATGAACTTCAAGGCCGAGCGCGCGCCGCTCGAGACCTTCCTCCAGCGCTTGGAGGCGGTGGAAGGCGCCAACGATGCGCCGTCGGTTTATGTCGGCTCCGCCGATCTGGACGCCTATTTCCCCAGCTTGAAAGCCGCCAACGACCTGGGCCTGGGCCCCGAGGTGTTCGGCCCGGAACCGCCGATGGCCGGCATCTGGATCGGCAACCGCACGACGGCCGCCGCCCACTGGGACATGTCCAACAATATCGCCGTCTGCGCCGTGGGCCGGCGGCGCTTCACCCTGTTCCCGCCCGACCAGGTCGCCAATCTCTATCCCGGTCCGCTAGAGCCCACGCCCGGCGGCCAGGTGGTCAGCCTGGTCGACTTCGAAAATCCCGACTTCGAGGCGCATCCTGGTTTCCGTGAGGCGCTGGACAGCGCCCAGGTGGCCGAGATGGAGCCCGGCGACGTCCTGGTCTACCCGGCCCTGTGGTGGCACCAGGTCGAGGCGCTGGAGCCGTTCAACGTGCTGGTGAACTACTGGTGGAACACCGCGCCGGCCCATGCCGACACGCCGATGAACACCTTGCTGCACGGCCTGCTCAGCCTGCGCGATCGATCCGATTTCGAAAAGCAGGGCTGGAAGGCGCTGTTCGACTACTACGTCTTCGGTCCCGCCGACCGCGCCGGGGCGCACATGCCCGAGGCTGCGCGGGGGGCGCTGGGACCGATGGACGAGATGAAGGCCAGGCGGCTGCGCGCCTATCTGCTCGACCGGCTGAACCGATAAAAGGGAAGGGGAGAGACGCCATGACCCAGCAGACGATCCGCAAGGTGGTGATCGCGGGCGGCGGTACGGCCGGCTGGATGGCCGCCGCGGCGCTGGCGCGGCAGCTTGGCCCGTTGCTGGACATCACCCTGGTCGAGTCCGAGGACATCGGCACGGTGGGGGTAGGGGAGTCGACCATCCCCACGGCCCGCACCTTCAACGCCCTGCTCGGCATCGACGAGGCCGAGTTCATGCGCGCCACCCAGGCGACCTTCAAGCTGGGCATCTCGTTCGAGCACTGGGGCGAGATCGGCGACCGCTACATCCACTCGTTCGGCCAGGTCGGCAAATCCACCTGGATGGGCGGCTTCCACCATTTCTGGATGCAGGCCCAGGCGCAGGGCTTCGGCGGCGACCTGGGCGA
The DNA here is from genome assembly GCA_966211605.1 of uncultured Caulobacter sp. Lineage (GTDB taxonomy): Bacteria > Pseudomonadota > Alphaproteobacteria > Caulobacterales > Caulobacteraceae > Caulobacter. Next base: position 12,745 of record CBIHOB010000034.1, on the reverse strand, counting down.
CTATTGCCTGGAGCTGAAGGCGGCCGAGCAAAACCGCTTCTTTACCGACGAAAACAGCCCGCTGAACTACGCCTATCACCTGGACGCCGGTCTCTACGGCCGCTTCTTGCGGGGCATGGCTGAGCGCGACGGCGTGCGCCGGGTCGAGGGCAAGATCGCCGGCGTCCGCCAGCGCGGCGAGGACGGCTTCGTCGAGGCCCTGGTCATGGAGAACGGCGACGTCGTCGACGGCGACCTCTTCGTCGACTGCACCGGCTTCCGGGGGCTCTTGATCGAGCAGACGCTGAGGGCGGGCTTCGAGGACTGGGGCCATTGGCTGCCCACCAACAGCGCCTTGGCCGTACAGACCCGCTCGACCGAGCCGGCCGTGCCCTATACCCGGGCCATCGCCCATCAGGCCGGCTGGCGCTGGAAGATTCCGCTGCAGCACCGGGTGGGCAACGGTCTCGTCTACTGCAACGACTATCTCTCGGACGATGACGCCCGCGCCCAACTGTTGGCCGAGATCGAGGGCGAGATCCTTATCGAACCGCGACTGATCCGGTACCGCACGGGTCGTCGGCGCAAGACCTGGGACAAGAACGTGGTCGCTCTGGGCTTGGCCAGCGGCTTCGTGGAGCCGCTGGAATCGACCTCGATCCACCTGATCATGATCGGTGTGACCCGGCTGATGAAGCTGTTTCCCTTCGGCGGGATCAGCCAGGCGGCGATCGACCACTACAATCGCCAGGCCGACGACGAGCTGGAGAAGATCCGCGACTTCATCATTCTGCACTACAAGGCGACCGAACGGACCGACAGCCCGTTCTGGGACCATGTGCGCGAGATGGCGATCCCCGACAGCCTGGCCCAGCGCATCGCCCTGTTCCGGGAGGGCGCCCAGGTCTACCAGGCGGCGGGCGAGCTGTTCCAGGTCGACTCCTGGCTCCAGGTCCTGCTTGGCCAGCGCGTGACGCCGCTGACCTATCACCACATGGGCCGGCTGATGCCGCCGCAGCAGCTGAAACAGGCGCTGGACGACCTGAAGCGCAACATCGCCGGGATGGTGACGCGGCTGCCCCAGCACCAGGCGTTCCTGGACGCCTATTGCGCGCCGCCGGTGAGCAAGAGCGCCTAGAGCGCGTTAGATTAAAGTGTACGCAGTTAAACCGTCAGAACGCGCTCTAAATGTAAGCCGACCTTAGAGCTCGAGCGGCGCGAACAGCCTCTGCAACGTCGCGCCGATCCGGGCGGTAGCCGGATCGCCATCCGCCAGGCCCATGGCCCGCAGCTCGCCGCCCAGACGTTGGCCGACGGCCAGTAGGGGGCGGCTGCTGACCTGCGCCTGCGCCAGCGTTTCGACGGCCTCAGCGTAGCGCGCGGCGTTCAGGTTTTCGAGCGCCCAGGCGCGGGCGGCCTGGCCGGTTTCGCGGCGTAGCGCCGCGTCGGAAATCAGGCGCTCAAGGACCTGGCGCAGTTCGTCGACCACGATTTCGCCGTCGATCTTGAAGACGAGATCGTCCGGCAGCTCGCCATAGAAGCCGGCGCGAGCCACCACGGTGGGACGACCACTGAGCATGCCCTCGCAAGCCGAGCCTGAGGCCCCCTCCAGCACCGGCTTGCGCAAGGCGACCATGACGTCCGCCTCGTCCAGTCGGCGGTCCAGGGTCTCATCATCGACAGCGCCGTCGATGACCAGGTTCGCGAAGCCGACTTCGGTGGCGACCTCCTCCAGCCTGGCGCGCTCCTGGTCCGAGATCGGACCGACCAGACGGTAGACGCAGGCCTTCAGGGCGTTGGAGCCGCCGATGGCGCGGATGACGTCGGCGACGCGCTTGTTGGGATTCATCACGCCGACCGTGGTCAGGGTCAGCTGATCCTTGGCCTTGGGCGGTCCCGGCGGCGTCGCGCGGTCGGGACAGCACAGCGGGGTCACCGCCACCGGGCCGGGGACGACGGCCTCCAGCCTGGGCGCATAGAACCGGGCGTGGGCCAGGGCCGCCTCGCAACGGCCGGCCAGCCACTCCGTCATCGGCAGATGCCGGGCGATCTCGCCCATGTCCAGCATCTGGCCCGAGCGCACGGCCACGGCGTGCGGCCGGGCGGCCTCGCCATAGGTCGCGATGATCTCGGCGTCGTGCCGGCGATAGTCCAGGCCGTGATGGTGCAGCCACCCGGAGAACAGGTTGTAGATATAGAAGTCGTGGAAGATCCCCAGGCAGGGGGCGGCGTCCAGGACGTGGAATACGCCGGCATGGAAGGGATAGTTGTCGCCGATATTGACGACCACCACGTCGAACTCGGTCCGCAGGCGATGCAGATCATAGGTCCGCCAATGACGCACGGGCAGGGTGGTCGGGTGCAGCGGCTCCGCCGGATCGTCCTGGTCCTCGCAGCGCAGGATCTCGACCTGATGGCCACGCGCCGCCAGGCGCCTCGCGACCTCGGCGCTGACCCGACCAATCGATGAGCGGAGGACGAAGGGCGTCACCCAGCAGATCTTCATGGGGAGGGATCCTAGCGCTGCAGCAGCCGCCGCTCGGCGTCGCCGCCGGCGCGCACGAAGGCGATGTTGGCCGAGACCACCTTGGCGGCCGCCTTGGCGCTGGTCGGTGCGGCCGCGCTGGTCGCCTCGTCGATGAGATAGGCTTTGAAGCCGGCGTCAGCGAAGGCCTTGAACCACTGCGCCGGGGTCTGGCCCACACGCTTGAGGTGCTCTGGCCCGAACTCGGCGACGATGGCGAGGTCGGGGTTCTTGGCGACCACGCCCTTCATGCCGGCCAGCACGTCCAGCTCTGCGCCTTCGACATCGATCTTGACCACGTCCAAGCGGCCCTTGGGCGCGACGTCGTCCAGGCGCACCACCTCGACCTCGACCGTGCGGGCCGCCTCGGCCTCGGGCAGGGCGTATAGCGAGCTGTGACCAATGATGTCGCTGACGTGGAAGGTCAGGCGGCCGGGCGTTTCGCCCACGGCCTGATCGCGCACCTCAACCCACGCCAAGCCATTGAGGTGTTTCATCTTTTCGAGATTTGAGCGCGGAATGGCCTCGGGCTCGAAAGCGATGACCTTGCCGGTCGGACCGGCGGCCCAGGCCAGGACCAGGGTCAGAAGGCCGATATTGGCGCCCACATCGGCCACGACCATGCCGGGCTGGACCAGGCGGCGCAGCACGTCGCCGGTGCCCGGCTCCAGGCCCTTGCTGGTGGCGTTGGCCAGCATGGTGACGAAGGTCGGCAGGGCCGTCGGCGCCAGGACATAGCCGTCGCGCATGCGGATGGCGGTCGACTCGGCGTCGTAGTGGATCAGCGGCCGGGCCTTGATCTCCAGCTCGTCGAAACGCGGGCCGAACAGACCGGGCAGGCGGGCCAAATCGTGTTGCGCTTGCTCGGTCCGCGCTTCCAGGCGCTGGGTCGACGGTTCGATCCGGCTCAACTGGGCGGCCATCGTCTGCATCGCGGCCGAGGTGGCTTGCTGTTGCTGCAAGACGAGATGCAGCAGGGTTTGAGTGTGGTCCAGGCGCGCGTGGGCGGCGTGGAGTTCGCCGGACAACACCTGCAGATGGCTCTGGGCCTGGCGCAGTTCGTGCTCGACGCTGGCCTGCAGATAGCGGCGCGCGTAGTTGGCGACCGGCGCGAGCACAGGCGCTAGCAGACGCCGCGCCAGGCCGAAGCGGCGGCGAGGGGACGGACCGGCCGGGGTGGGGGCGGGCGAAGCGTTCGGCGTCTCGGCGACGGGAGCGCGCATGGCGGAACTCATCGCCAGGTCCAGGCGTGCGGGCCTCAAGTCAGTCCTTCCCGGAGCTTGGCGCGCATCGGATCGCGCTCCTCTGATCTCGCAACGTCCGAAGCGCCAGGCTCCGGACGTTTCGTCTAGACCAGAATCCCGTCGTGCAGGAAGGCCGAATGATTGCCCACCAGGCTGATCGCGCCGCCGTCGGCGAAGTCAAAGGTCATGCTGGTCAGGTGGATCGCGGCGCTGGCGTCGTGCAGGATGCTGGCGTCGAACATGACGATCGTGGCGCCCTGCACCATGATTTCGACGCTGCTGGTGTGCGCGATGAAATAGCTGATGAATTCCTTGACCAGCGCCGGATCGGCGAAGGCCGAGGTCGGCACGGCCGGCTTAGGCGTAGGCTCGATCGGTGACGGCAGCGGCGACTGATCCGAGCCGCCCTCCGTCGGGCTGGGCGTCGACGGCGAAGTCGGGCTCAAGCCGCTTTCGGTCGGCGTGGTTTCCGGCGTCGTCGGCGTCGTCGTCGGCGGCGGGGTCTCGGCGACCGGCTCCAGCGTCTGCGGCGGCGTCGCCGGCGCGACGTTGAAGTGCTCACCCTTGGCGATCATGTCCGCCAGGACATCGGGCAGCTTGGCGACTTCAATAACCGAAATCTTCTGAGCCCCGGCCTCGCCGATGGCGCCGCGGATCAGCTGAACAGCCTCGACCGATGGCAGTCCGCTCAGCGCCAAGCCCAAGCGAACGTCAATGGTCCAGTTAGAGGACTCGTTCGGCGCCGGCATGGCGTTCAGCGCGATATCGTTATGCGTCGTTTCAGCGGCGATCGGGGAAAGGCTTCCGGCCGCGTTCGACGTATCGTTGGCCTGAGGCAGCGACGACAGGACCGCGACCAGCGAAAGCACGCTCGACACCATTTGGGCCGGCGTGCTGTCGACGGTCACGGCGTGAGCCGTGATCGGCAGGATCGCCGTGACGTCCGCGCCAGAGGTCGAACCGCCGATCGGGCCGAAATCCAGCGACGCGGCCGCCGCGGCGATCGCCGACTGGGCGGTCGGCTGCAGGCTGGCGGCGTCGACGCCATAGTCCGAGGCGAACATCGCCGCGGCCAGGACCAGGACGGCCTGACTGACCGGAAGCTGCACCGTGTCGTGCCCGGCTTGCTGGAATGCGATCGGCGCGGCGCCGCCGCTCAGGCCGGCGTTCGAGCTGGACGACAGGAGCACCGGGCGAGCATGGCCCGACGCGGCGTTGCTCTGGCCGCTCTCGGCCGCGCGCGCCTCGCCCGTCTTGAAGAAGGCGGTGCCGACCACGGCGACCAGCAGGGCCGCGGGGTGGATCGACAGGTTGCTGCTGTTCTCCGACCGGCGGATCAGCGGGTGGCGCGCCACCATGTTGCGGACCAGAGCCGAGAAGTCGAAGCCGCGGGCGATCTCTTCATAGGCGGGGCCGGCGATCAGATATTCGCCATCGATACGAGCGAAGTGAATGACCACCTCGCCGTCGTCGGCGCGGTAGAAGATGAACCAGGGTTCGTTCTCGTCGCTGAGGCCGCGGTCGGTGCCGACGCGGATGCCGGCGCGGATCAGGGCGCTCTCGACGCGATAGAACTCAGCCAGTTCCTGCTGGGTCCAATCGGCCGGTTTCGGCGCGTAGCGCGGCGAGCGCTGGAAGAACGAAAGGACCTGAGCGGCCATGCGGTGGAAGCTTCCCCACGCTTAAGACGTAACGCCGACCCCTTCGTCGGCGGCGCACACTAACCGAACGACTCGTCGCTGAACAGGATTTCGTAGGTGATCGGATCGTAGAAACGCATCAGTTCGCGGACGAAAGTCTTCTCCGGAACCTCCAGCGCCACAGCCCAGTCGCGATAACGATCAGGCGGAATGCGGCCTCGACCGGTCTCCAGCTGGGAGATGAAGGTATAGTAGTCGGCGCCGACCTTGGCCGCCAACTGGCGCTGCGAGAGTCCGGCGGCCTCGCGCCGCTCCTTGAGCCAGCGGCCGCCCTCGCGGCGGAGGTCTTGAACCTCCGAGGCGCTGCGGCGTTGTGGATTACCATACATAATCAAGGACCTCGCGCTTCATCCGGCGCGAGGGGCGCGGGCGCGCGCTCGCTCATCCACCCGATGAAATCGCCTTCTATATACCGCGTTCCCGAGGGGGGTTCAAGGAACGCTATATAGGAATTTGCTGTACCGGTTAGAAAAATGCTGTACGGCGCGATTTCAGGTATTGTCGACGTATGACGTTTGCTCTATAGCCGTCGCTGCTCCCATGCGCGCCACTCGGTCGCAGGGGGGTGTGGGATTTTTTTGGGAGACTGTCCAAATGGCCTATACCACGGCCCAGTTGGTGACTGCGTACACCAACGCCAACCTCGGCAAGGCGCCTGACGCCGCCACCACCCTGACGCTCGACGCGTACGCCTCGCAATCGCAGACCGGCGGCATCTCGGACGCCACCGCTCTGGCCAACACCCTGAAGCTGGTCAACAACACGACGGCCGTCGCCGTCGAGACCTACCAGTTCTTCACGGGCCGCGCGCCGTCGGCTGCTGGTCTGACCTACCTGGTCAACTCGACCACCAACGCCAACGACCTGAACGACACGTACTATTCGAAGTTCGCTCAGGAAAACCGCTTCATCAACTTCTCGATCAACCTGGCCACCGGCGCCGGTGAAGGCGCCGCCGCTTTCGCCGCTGCCTACGGCTCGGTGTCGTACGCCCAGACCGTTGCGTCCGCCTATGACAAGATCATCGGCAACTCGGTCGCCGCCGCCGCTGGCGTCGACGTCAATGCCGCCGTGGCCTATCTGAGCCGCGCCGAGAACATCACCTACCTCACGAACTTCGTGAAGGCGAACACCGGCCTGACCGCCGCCGCCGACATCGATCTGGCCGTCAAGGCCGCCCTGATCGGTGAAATCCTGAACGCCGCTACGGTGTCGGGCCTGGGTGGCTACGCGACCGCCACGACCGCTCTGGTCAACGACCTGTCGGACGGCACCCTGTCGTCGGACAACGCCGCTGGCGTGAACATCTTCACGGCCTATCCCTCGTCGGGCGCCGCCGGCAAGTCGTTCGTGCTGACCACGGGCGCTGACACCGGTTCGGCCTTCGTGGGCACCACGGGCAACGACACCTACACCGCCGCTGAAGTGGCTGGCGCGACCGTGTTCACCGTTGGTGACGCGATCGACGGCGGCGCTGGCGTCGACACCCTGAACATCACGCAGACGGGCGCCTTCGCGATGCCGGTCGGCGCGACGGTCTCGAACATCGAAGTCGTCAACCTGACGACCGGCACCTCGGGCACCGTGATCGACACGTCGACCTGGACCGGCCTCACCACGCTGGGCGTCATCGGTACGGGCGCTCAGACCGTCACCGCCGCGACCACCACCAACGTCACCGTCGGCGACGCGACCCTCGGCGCCAGCGCCGTGTCGGTCACGGGCGGTTCGGCCGTCAACGTCACGACCGCCACGACCAGCACGGGCACCGTCACTACGTCGGGCGCCGCTGGCGTCGTGACCGTGAAGGCCACCGTTAACGGCACCGGCAACCTCACCCAGGGTAACATCTCGGTGACCGGCGGCACGGCGATCAACGTGACCACGGCCGCGACCCAAGCGACCAACAACACCACCACCACCCAGGCTGCCATCGGCATCACGGGCGGCGCCACGACCACGTCGGTCACGGTTGTCGAGCAAGCCGCTGTCGCCGCTGGCGCCTCGGCCAAGGGTATTGCCGGCGGTGCGGTTACGATCACCGACGTCAACGCCGCCAGCACGAGCAAGGCCGGCACGATCGCCACTGTTTCGCTGACCAACTTCGGCGCCGGCAGCACGATCAACTCGGGCGCTCTGACGACCCTGAACCTCAGCGGCACCAACGGTGACCTGGGCGTCACCACGGGTTCGCTGACGACCGCCGCCGTCACCACCCTGGCCCTGAACGTCAACGCCGTCAGCAAGGCCGCTAACGCCGCCAACAACGACCTGACGATCGATGCCGACATCACGACGCTGAACATTGCGTCGTCGACCAAGGCTTCGACCTTCAGCAACCTCACGGCCAGCGGCGTGACCACGCTGAACATCTCGGGCGACGCCAAGCTGACCCTGACGGCCGATACCTTCGCCGCGCTGACCTCGGTCGTCTCGACGAACACGGCTGGCGTGACCCTGGGCACCGCCCTGGCGGCCGGCACGGCGTTCGCTGGCGGCGCTGGCGCCGACACCATCACCCTGTCGAACGCCTTCACGAAGGCGATCACGCTGGGCGCTGGTGACGACAAGGTGACCTATGCTGGCGCTGCCGGCACGGGCGGTTCGGTTGCGGCCGGCGACGGCACCGACACGATCGTCATGACGGGCGCTCAAGCGGCCGCGGCGAGCGGTTCGGCGGTCTTCAACAACAGCTTCAGCGGTTTTGAAGTCCTCGACGTCACGACCCCGGCTGCGACCACGATCAACCTGGCCGGTATCAACGGCGTGAACAGCGTTGTGACCCGCACCGGCACCGGTGTGACGATCAACGGCTACACCTCGGGCGGCACGCTGACCATCGACGCGGCCAGCACGACCGTGAACGCCAACATCACGAACGCCGTCCTCTCGGCCAATGACGTGTTCAACGTCAAGGTCGCGGCCGCCGGTTCGGTGGCGGCTGGCACCGTCGCTCTGGCTGGCGTTGAAACCGTCAACGTCACCGCGACCGACACCGATACGAGCGCTGCTAACCTGCACACGCTGACGATCAACGACGCCGACGCTACGAAGATCACCGTGGCTGGCAACACCGGTATCAACCTGACGAACACGACGGCCACCCTGGTGACGACGTTTGACGCCAGCGCGCATACCGGCGACGCCAACGACGGTTCGGGCGTGGGTTACACCTCGGCCTACGTCGGTGCGAGCACCACCTCGATCACCGGTGGCGCTGGTAACGACACCCTGGTCGGCGCGTCGGCCAAGGACGTCATCGTCGGCGGCGCCGGCAATGACTCGATCACGGGCGGAACGGGCATCGACACCCTGACGGGTGGCGCTGGCACCGATACCTTCAACTTCGCTTCGGGCGATGCGGGTATCACCGGCACGGAAAAGGTCACGGACTACACCACCGGCACCGGCGGTGACATCCTGAACCTGGCCACCACCACCCTGATCGGCGACAACGCCGGTGTCACGGTCATCGGCGCCGTTGGCGGCGCTGTCGACCTGACGGCTGTCGTGAAGAACGGCGTGATCACCCTGTCGGGCGCCGACGTTGGCCTCGTCGACACCATCGGCGAAATCAAGGCCATCTTCGAGCTGCTCGACACCGACGGCGCCGCCGATGTGGGCGCTATCCAACTGGGTAACAACACCTACGTGCTCGTCGACGACGGCGCTGGCCCGGATGTCACCACCGACATCATCCAGCTGACCGGCGTCACCGGCATCACTTCGGTGGGCGGTGTCGACGGCGCTCACGCCATCCACATCTCGTAATCTACCTCCACGCTGGTCGGGCTTGCTCGACCAGCGGTCTGGAAACAGCATCTGCGCCGCCTCGACCTAGGTCGAGGCGGCGTTTTTGTTTTTGCTACGAGACGCGGGAGGCGGGCTCTTGCGGGCTGGTCCGGCCTGTGGTCTAGGCGTCACCTTAGGGCTTTGTTTTGGCCACATTTTCATGGTCGAGACGCGACCTAAGTTGTTACTGTATATGACCGCCTTCGTCGGCGTGTCGTCCTGAAGGCTCACGATGTTCTTCACCCGCTCCGGCGAAAAGCCGACCATCCTTGACCGCGCTGTCGAGGTCGCGAAGCCGGCGGTCATGTCCGCCTTGGTCTTCAGCTTCTTCATCAACATCCTGGCCCTGGTCAGCCCGATGTACATGCTGCAGGTCTATGACCGCGTGCTGTCCAGCCGGAACGTGTCCACCTTGGTGGTTCTGACCGTCATCTGCGTTTTCCTGTTCATCATCTACGGCCTGCTGGAAGCGCTGCGCACCCAGGTGCTGGTGCGTGGCGGCCTGAAGTTTGACGGTCAGGCGCGCGATCCGATCTTCAAGGCGGTGCTGGAATCAACCCTGACCCGTAAGGGCGCGGGGGGACAGTCTTTCCGCGACATGGATCAGGTGCGGGAGTTCATGACCGGCGGCCTGATCGCGTTCTGCGATGCGCCCTGGACGCCAGTGTTCATCGTCGTTTCGTGGATGCTGCATCCCTATTTCGGGATCCTGGCGATCATCAGCTGCTTCATCATCTTCGGCCTGGCGCTGATGAATGACCGCGCCACCAAGAACCCGCTGCAGATGGCCACCATGGCCTCGATCGCCGCTCAGAACGACGCCAGCTCGACCCTGCGCAACGCCGAGGTCATGAAGGCCATGGGCATGTGGGGCGGCCTCCAGGCCCGCTGGCGTACGCGTCGCGACGAGCAGGTGGCCTGGCAGGCAGGGGCCAGCGACGCCGGCGGCGCGGTGATGTCGGGCATCAAGGTGTTCCGTCAGGTGGTCCAGACCCTGATCCTGGGCGGCGGCGCCTATCTGGCGATCCAGGGCAAGATCTCGGCCGGTTCGATGATCGCCGGCTCGATCCTGGTCGGCCGCGCCCTGGCGCCGATCGAGGGGGCTGTCGGCCAGTGGAAGAATTATCTCGGCGCCCGCAGCGCCTGGGATCGTCTGCAGGCAACCCTGCGCGATCAGACGGGCGACGACGACCACATGCCGCTGCCAGAGCCGCGCGGCGTGCTGTCGGCCGAGGCCGCGTCGATCCTGCCGCCCGGAGCCCAGACTCCGACCATGCGCCAGGCCAGCTTCCGGATCGATGCGGGGACGTCGGTCGGCATCGTCGGTCCCAGCGCGGCCGGCAAGTCGTCGCTACTGCGCGGCATCGTCGGCGTGTGGCCCTGCGCCGCCGGGGTGATCCGCCTGGATGGCTACGACATCAAGCAGTGGGATCCCGAGAAGCTGGGCCGCCACATCGGCTACCTGCCGCAGGATATCGAGCTGTTCCAGGGCACCGTCGCCCAGAACATCGCCCGCTTCACCGAGTACGAGTCCCAGGAGGTCATCGAGGCCGCGACCCTGGCGGGCGTGCACGAGATGATCCAGGCCCTGCCGATGGGCTACGATACGCCGATCGGCGAGGGCGGCGCGTCGCTGTCCGGCGGCCAGCGTCAGCGCCTGGCCCTGGCCCGTTCGGTGTTCCGCATGCCGGCCCTGCTGGTTCTGGACGAGCCGAACGCCAGCCTGGACCAGACGGGCGAGATCGCGCTGATGGAGGCGATGAACCGGCTCAAGGCCGCCAAGCGCACCGTGATCTTCGCCACCCACAAGGTGAACCTTCTGAACCAGGCGGACTACATCATGGTCGTCAACCAGGGTGTCATCGCCGATTTCGGCGAGCGCGACGTGATGCTGGCCAAGCTGACCGGAGCGGCGCCGCCTCAGGCCCCCACGCCGATCCGCGCCAACTGATCCGTCCGTTCGCCTCCTTTTTCTAAGGCCGCCTCGCGCGCGCCCATCAGGCTGAAAACAAGATGAAGCCCCCCAAGATCCAGCGTCCGACGGACAACTACAAAAGCGTCGCCCGCATCGGCTACGCCATCATCGGCATCATGTTCGTGGGTCTGATCTGGGCGATGTTCGCCCCGCTCGACAGCGCCGTGATCGCCAACGGCGTCATCTCGGCCGAAGGCAACCGCAAGACCATCCAGCACCTGGAAGGCGGCATGCTCCGCAAGATCCTGGTGCGCGAAGGCGAAAAGGTGAAGGCTGGCCAGATCCTGTTCGAGCTGGATCCGACCCAGGCCAACGCCGCGGCCGGCATCACCAAGAACCAGTATGTGGCGCTGAAGGCCATGGAAGCGCGGCTGCTGGCCGAGCGCGACCAGCGTCCGTCGATCGTCTTCCCGGCCGACCTGACCAGCCAGAGGAGCGATCCCATGGTGGCCCGGGCGATCGCGGACGAAGAGGCTCAGTTCCTGGAACGCCGTCAGACCCTGCAGGGCCAAACCGACCTGATGAACGCCCAGCGCGACCAGTATCAGAGCGAGATCGAGGGCATCGACCGCCAGACCCAGGGCCTCAAGGACCAGCTGGGCTATATCGAGGACGAGCTCTCCGACCTGCGCAAGATCTACGACAAGGGCCTGGTGCCGCGTCCGCGTCTGCTGGCGCTGGAGCGCGAGCAGGCCTCGCTGTCGGGGTCGATCGGCCGCCTGACTGCCGACCGCGCCAAGGCCGTCCAGGGTATGGCTGAGACCCAGCTGAAGATCCGTCAGATCAAGCAGCAGTTCTACGAGGAGGTCAGCCAGAGCATCACCGAAACGCGGGTGAAGCTGGCGGAAGTGACCGAGAAGGAGGTCGTTGCCTCGGACGCCCAGCGCCGCATCAACGTGGTCTCGCCGGTCAACGGCACGGCCCAGAACCTGCGCTTCTTCACCGAGGGCGCGGTCGTCCGCCCCGCCGAACCGATGGTCGACATCGCGCCGGACGACGAGGCCTTCGTCATCCAGGCCCACTTCGCCCCGACCGATGTCGACAATGTCCACCCCGGCATGGTCACGGAAGTGCGCCTCCCGGCTTTCCACTCGCGCGAGATCCCGATCCTGAACGGCAAGATCGAATCGTTGTCACGCGACCGCATCGCCGATCCGGAAAACAAGACCGCCTACTTCCTGGGGATCGTCCGGGTGGACGTAAAGCAGTTGCCCAAGCAGTTCCGCACCAAGGTCACCGCCGGCATGCCGGCCCAGGTGATCGTGCCGACGGGCGAGCGGACCATCCTGCAGTACCTGTTCTCGCCGCTGCGCGACACCCTGCGCACGACCATGCGCGAGGAGTAGGTCAACGGCCTGATTTCTCACGCTTTTCGGAAAGCGGCGATGGCAGGTCGAATTCTGACCGACGCCGCTTTCCAATCGCCTCCAATAGTGTAGTCAGGACCCTTCTTTCTTACTGGAGTCGACGACAGCGTGGCCAAGACGGCTTTGATCACCGGCATCACCGGTCAGGACGGCGCCTATCTCGC
>CBIHOB010000033.1:0-52311 GCA_966211605.1 uncultured Caulobacter sp. | reverse complement strand
GGCCGGCAACGACACGCTCGATGGCGGCGACGGCGACGACTACATGGTCGGCGGCCTGGGCGACGACGTGATCAAGGGCGGCGCGGGTTCCGACTGGGCCTCGTACGAGGACGCCGCGGCTGGCGGCGTGCGCGTCGACCTGGCGCTGACCGCGGCCCAGAACACCGGCGGCGGCGGGACCGACACCCTCGGCGGGATCGAGAACCTGCTGGGCTCCAAGGCCAACGACGTCCTGATGGGCGACGACGGCGTCAACTACCTGACCGGCGGCGCGGGGACCGACACCCTGGTCGGCCGGGGCGGAGACGACCATTTCCAAGGCGATGCGGGCGACGACTTCATCGACGGCGGCGACGGTTTCGACGTCGTCAGCTACGACGACGGCATCGAGGGCGGCGTCTATGTCGACCTGCGGATCCCGATCCAGCATGAGTTCCTGAGCAAGGCCCACGGCCAGGACCGCCTGATCTCGATCGAGGCCCTGTGGGGCTCGACGAGCGGCGACACCTTCATCGGCAATGCGGCCGAGAACTACCTGGCCGGCAACGGCGGTAACGACACCCTGGTCGCCATCGGCGGCCACGACACTCTGGACGGCGGGGCGGGCAATGACCTGCTGCAGTCCAGCGTCGACGGCGAAGGCGACATGCTGATCGGCGGGGCGGGCGACGATATCCTGACCATCGGCGGGACCAAGGGCCTGACGACCCTGGACGGCGGCGCGGGCTCGGACACGATCCGTTTCACCGGGACAGTGGGCGTCACCTTCGACCTCTCCAAGGCCGGGCCGCAGGACGTGGCGCTGGGGCTGTCGGTGGACGTGCAGGGCGTCGAGAACGTCCAGGGCGGCGCGGGGAACGACCAGCTGACTGGCGACGCTCACGACAACGTTCTGACCGGTGGGGCCGGCGACGACGTGCTGGACGGCGGCGCGGGCTTCGACATGGTCAGCTACGAGAACGATGGCGTGGCTGTCGGCGTGTCGGTCGACCTGCGCCAAGCCAAACAGAGCAACGACGCTCACGGCGCTGACACCTTCATTTCCATCGAGGGCGTCCGTGGCACCAGCTATGACGACACCCTCTACGCCGACGAAGGCAGCCATCTGTATGGCGCCGGCGGCAATGACCGCTTGATCGGACGCGGCGGCGGCGTCCTGGACGGCGGCGACGGCGATGACGTGCTGTCGGCAACGATCGGCGGCGACGATATGTTCGGCGGCGCGGGCAATGACCGCCTCGACGTCTCGTACGGCGCCGGCGGCAAGGACACGGCCGTGACGGCCGACGGCGGCGCGGGCGACGACGTCATCAGCCTGACCCAGGCCGGCTACCACATCGTCGACGGGGGGCAGGGCGCCGACTGGTTGGACCTCACCCTGACGCCGCCGGATTCCGGTCCGCTGACCATCGACCTGCGGGTCGCCGGTTGGCAGACCGTGGCCCCCGATCGGCTTTATCTCGATGCGCGGAATATCGAGAACATCCGCGGCTCGAACGGGGCCGACCAACTCATCGGCGACGCCAAGGACAACATCTTCGACGGCCAGTCGGGCAATGACGTGATCGACGGCGGCGACGGCTTCGACATCGTCAGCTACCAGATGAGCGGCACGGTGACGATCGATCTGCGTCAGGAGGCGCAGAACAACGCCGAGCCCAACGGCGGCGGCTTCGGCGCCGGCCTGGATCGCCTGATCTCGATCGAGGGCGTGATCGGCAACATGAGCGGCGGCGACACCCTGATCGGGAACGACGGGAAGAACTACCTGCGCGGTCTGGGCGGCGGCGACACGCTGAAGGGGATGGGCGGCGACGACGTCCTGGTCGGCGACGATGGGGCCAACACCCTGGACGGCGGCGAGGGCTCCGACACCGCCGACTATTCCGCTGCAAACTCGGGTGTGGGCGTGACGATCGACCTGGCCAAGGCCGCTGACGGCCCGATCGCGACGGGCGTCAGCAACGACAGGCTGATCTCGATCGAGAGCCTGGTGGGCAGTACGTTCGCCGACAAGCTGGCGGGCGACGCCTCGGCCAACCGCCTGTCTGGCGGCGCGGGCGATGACGAGCTCACCGCCGTCGGCGGCGGCGACACTCTGGATGGCGGCGAGGGGAACGACATCCTGCACGCCTCGGCCAGCGCCGACGGCGACGTGCTGATCGGCGGGAAGGGCCAGGACGTGATGTGGGGCGGCGCGGGCCGCAACACCTTCAAGTTCGCGGTCGGCGACTCGGTCGCGGCCGACGACGGCTCGGGCGTGGACGTGATCCAGGGCTTCCAGGTCACCGACCGCCTGACCTTCAAGACCGGCGCGTTCGCCTGGAGCTACAGCGAGAAGACCGCCGCCACCTATGGCGAGGCGCTGGGCCTGGCCTATGATCGGCTGGCCGCGGGCGAGGCGGGGATGAACTTCACGGCGGTGAAGGTCGGCGGCGATGTGTTCGTCTTCGCCGGCGAGATCGACGCCGAGGGCGGCCACCTGCAGAACGTCGTCAAGCTGGCGGGCGTGGGCCTCGACGCGATCGAGTACTACGACTTCCTGGGCGGCTAGCGCCGCCACGGATCTGGGGGCCTAGGCCGCCAGGGCTTCCTGGCGTTCCGGCAGGATGCGGCTGACGGCCAGCAGGACCGTCATGTCGCCTTCGCCCGAGGTGATGACGGCCGAGACCAGCGGCGAGTCGGCGCCGTCGCCCATGGCCGGCGGCGGATTGATCTGTTCGGCCTCGACGGTGAAGCTGTCGCAGACGGCGTCGACCAGCAGGCCGGCGACGTCGTTGTGGTTCTCGACCACGATGATCACCTGGCGGGCGCCATCCTGCGCCGCGCCCTTGCCCAGGCGCCACGACAGGTCGATGACCGGCATGACCTGGCCGCGCAGATTGATGACGCCCCGCACATAGGGCGGCGCGTCAGGCAGCGGGGTCGGCGGGGTGACGCCGCGGATCTCGCGGACGGCGCTGACGGGAACGCAATAGGTCTGGGCGCCGACCTCGAACGACAGGACCTGCAGGGCCTGGCCTTGGGCGTACGACACGGGGTTGGACATGGCGGTCTCCGTGGGCGCGAGGGCCGGCTTGGACCCCCGTTCGCAAGCACCGTGGCGCGAAAAGGTGAACAAACCGGTTCCGCCGCTCGTTGAATGATCCGTTCAGGCGCCGTTCAGGCGCGAAGTCCGATTGTCCTTCGTGACGCTTCGAGACGACGCGCCGCGCGCCGGGAAGCCAGTAAACGAGGAGGTCGTCATGGCCCGCAACCTGTTCAGCACGATCGGCAAGATCGCCGCCGGCGCGGCGGCCCTGTCCCTGGTGACCGCCACCGCCGCTTCGGCCGACCCGCGCTACTACCGCCACCACAGGGACCGCGGCGGCGACGTCGCCGCCGCCGCAATCGCCGCTGGCATCGTAGGTCTGGCCGTGGGCGCGGCGATTTCGGACAACGATCGCGGCGACCGTCGCTACTATGACGACCGCTACTACGGCCGCCGCTACGCCCCGCCGCCCCCGCCGCGTTACGGCTATGGCTATGGCTACGCCCCGCGCCCCTACTACGGCGACCGCGAGTGCTGGACGACCCGCGACTACGACCGCTGGAACGGCGTGTATCGCGAGCGGACCGTCTGCCGCTAAGACCTGGAATCGGGTTGCTGGCCTGGGCCAGCGACCAGATGTCGCATCGTCCGCCCCGACGGTGCTTCCCCGCCCCGAGGCCGCCCCTTTGCGCCTCGGGGCTTTTTCACGCCTGGGTCACGCCGACGCCAGTCCCGAAACGGGGACTCGACTCTCTTGCGGAATGGGAACAAAAAAGGAACATTACTGACGACCGCAGGAGGCCGCCATGTCACTCGCCGCCCATTATTCGACGTCCCGCAATCCGTTCGGCGCGGGCCTTGGCCTGACCGATGACCGGCTGGACATCGCCGAAGCCGTGCTGGCCGGCGCCTGGCGCACCCTGCGCGCGGCGGGCTTCGGCGAAGCCGAGGTGCAGGCGCTGTTCGACCAGATCGCCGATCGGCCCGAAGACCTGGCCCGGCGCCTGCGCAAGATGGCCAACGCCGGGGGCTGAAGGCGGCTTAGTGCGACCGCTCCAGCAGCGCCTTCAGGATTTCGGCGCGCTGAGCGGTGTCGACGCTGATGCGGCTGGCCAGGTCGCGGATGCCGGCTGGATAGGCGTCGCCGCCGTCGGCGATGGCCTTGGCCTGGTCGGCCAGGCGGCGAAGGTCGCGGTCGAGGCGTTCGACCTCCTCGCGAGCCAGCAGGCGGGCTTCCTCCTGCAGGCGCTTCACGCGTTGGGCGGTGGTCTCGGGACCGCGCCCCAGGTCGTAGACTTCCGCCACGCCCGGGACGGGCGGCACGATCTTCAACGGCTTGCCGGCCATGGATCTGGGCTCCTCGATAAGGGGCCGGTCGCGCCGGCCGATGTCTTATCAAAGCCCGGCTTAGCGTCAGCGTTCCGCTGTTTTTCGTCAAAGCGGAACGACGTGGCCGCCGCGCCACAGAAGCCGGCGCGGCGCCCGAAAACAGGTCAGTGCGAGGTGTGGCTGTAGGGCGTCTGCGAGGCCGAAGGCGTGGCCGGAGCCGCCTGCGGCGCGGGGGACGGCGTCGGTTGCGGCTGCGGGTAATGAGGCTGCGGCGCGGGCGCCTGGGCCTGCGGCGCATAGGCGTGGGACGCCGGAGCTTGAGACGCGGGCGCGTGGGTCTGGGCCTGCGGGGCGGGCTGGGGCTGAGGCTGGGGCTGCGGCGGGGCTGCGCGACGGAACTTTTGGCTGCGGCCCTGGAAGTCGGCGCCCGTCTCCATGGCCAGCTGCTCGTGGGTGATGTCGCCGTCGACGCGCGAGGCGCCGTACAGCCGCACGGCCTGGGCCGTGATCGAGCCGATGACCAGGCCGTGGACCTCGATCGCCTGGGCCACTACCGAGCCCTCGATACGCGCGTTCGGACCGACGACCAGCTTGCCCACCTTGACGTCGCCCAGCACCGTGCAGTCCACATGGACCTCGACATCGCCGACGATATCGCCGCGCACCGTCAGGCCCTGCGAGAACAGCGAAGCGGGCTTGGGGCGCGGCGCCGGCGCCGGCGGCGGCTGCTGCGGCTGGACCTGGGGCGCGGCGGCGCGCGGCTGTTGTTCCAGCGGAGTCAGGGCCAGCGGCGCGGGGGCTTCTTTCTTCTTCACGAACATCGGCGGCGACCTTGTCTCAAAATGGGCCTTTGGACGCTGAGTGCAGCAAGATCAGGGCCGATTTGCGGGCCGCGCCGTACCGTTTAGCCCGGCGGACCTACTGGCCGTCGCGCACGTGGGTGGTGGGACGGTCGTCGCCGGACGCGACCTCGCCATGCCAGACGGCGTTCTTGTCCTCGTAGGTGATGCCCTCGGTCTCGCCGGGCAGCTCCTGCTCGGCCGCGGCGCGCTTGGCCGCCGCCAGGGCCGCGTCGTGGCTTCCGAACGTTTCGGAGAAGGTGTCGCCCACCTTGTAGGCCCAGCCGCCGTCGTGCTCGACGATGGTGTAGGTGATGTCGGTCATGGGGCTCTCCGTGGGGGTCGTGAAACGAACGGGCCGCCAGTAAAGGCGGTTCCGACGACGCTGTCTTGTCCGCAAGCGCGGGCGTCGGCGGAAAAAAGGGGGCAGGTCGACGGCGTGGACCTGGGCGCCCGCCCCTGCGGCATATTCGCCGCCGGCTTGCCGGCGCTCGGCGTCGGGCCCCACACTCGCGGCGAGTTCAAGACGCTAGAGTTCCGCGCATGGCCAAGGCCGCTCCCTCACAGATGCTGGAAGCCCGCTGGTGGCAGCGCAATCCGCTCACCGCCGTGGTGCTCGGCTGGACGGTGATCATCGGCGGCTTGGCGGTCGGTCTCGACCTGTTCCGCCTGGCGCTGCGGAGTTCCTAGGCCACCTTCACCCGCGCCGCGCTTTCCGGCAGGTCCGTCCCGAAGGCGCGTTGGAAAAACTCGGCCACCGTGGGGCGCTCGAGCTCGTCGCACTTGTTCAGGAAGGTCAGGCGGAAGGCCAGGGCCACGTCGTGATCGAAGATCTCGGCGTTCTGCGCCCAGGTGATCACCGTGCGCGGGCTCATGACGGTCGAGATGTCGCCGTTCATGAAGGCGTTGCGGGTCATGTCGGCGACGCGGACCATGGCGGCCAGGGTCCGCTTGCCCTCGGCCGTATCGTACGACGGATTCTTGGCCAGCACGATGGCGGCCTCGACGTCGTGCTCCAGGTAGTTCAGCGTCGTGACGATCGACCAGCGGTCCATCTGGCCCTGGTTGATCTGCTGGGTGCCGTGATAGAGGCCGGTGGTGTCGCCCAGACCGATGGTGTTGGTCGTCGAGAACAGCCGGAAATACGGATTGGCGCGGATGACGCGGTTCTGGTCCAGCAGGGTCAGCTTGCCGCCGGCCTCCAGCACGCGCTGGATGACGAACATCACGTCCGGACGGCCGGCGTCGTATTCGTCGAACACCAGGGCGATCGGGCGCTGCAGGGCCCAGGGCAGGATGCCTTCGCGGAACTCGGTGACCTGCTTGCCTTCCTTCAGGACGATGGCGTCCTTGCCGACCAGGTCGATCCGCGAGACGTGGCTGTCCAGGTTCACGCGAACCAGCGGCCAGTTCAGGCGCGCGGCGATCTGCTCGATGTGGGTCGACTTGCCGGTGCCGTGATAGCCCTGGACCATCACGCGGCGATCCTTGGCGAAGCCGGCGCAGATGGCCTTGGTCGTCTGCGGGTCGAAGCGGTAGGCGCTGTCGATTTCCGGCACGTGCGGGTCGCGGTGGCTGAAGGCCGGGACCTTCATGTCGCTGTCGACGCCGAACGCGTCGCGAAGCGTCACCCACTTGTCCGGAACCAGGGTGATCAGCGGGTCTTTGGCGGAGCTGTTTTCGGCGATCTCGGGCATGCCACCCGATTAGCCCCTTCACGCCCCCCGGTTCAATTGGAAATCCAATTGAACCGGCTGGATTCAGGCGCTGGGCGCGGCGTGTCGCGCTCTTGGGGGAGGGAAAGGGGCGCCGCACGGCGACGCCCCCTCGAGGCCGTGTTTTTAGTGGTTGGCGATGATCACCGAGGCGATCAGGCCGGTGGCGACGGCCGTCAGCAGGAACTGGTTGTCGACGCGCTGCCAGCGATAGCCGCGCGGCGGCTGGCGCAGGCCGTAGCGGCGATAGTCGCTCACGTAGTAGCGGTTGTCGCGATACTGGCGGTCCAGGCGCTGGCCCTTGGCCCAGCGACGGTACTCGCGGCGATCGCGTCGGTCCTCGGCGCGGGCCTGGTCGCGGCGGCCTTGCTCGTCGGCGGGGTCGCGCTGGTCGTCGCGGCCGTTGTTGTGGTGGTCGCGGCGCCAGTCCTGGGCCGCGGCGGCGCCGGCGCCGCCGGCCAGCATCAGCACGGCGAGGGAGGCGGTCAGAAAGCGTTTCATGTCAGGTCTCCTTGAACGAGACGTCGAACCTACGAAATTCGACGTGGTCGGAACCTGAACGGCCTTTGTCGGCTTAAGTTCATGTTTCAAAAGGGAAATATTGTAACCAGAAGCTTGCCCGGGAGGTTCTATCCGCTTGATCCGCATCGACTTTCGCCGCCTGCTGACGGCCGCTCGCAACGAACTGGGCGCGACCGCCGCCCTGCTGATCGTCGCCGTCGGCGGCTGGGGCTTTCTGTCGATCGCCGACGAGGTGGCCGAGGGCGAGACGCGGGCGCTGGACCTTTCGGTTCTTCAGGCCCTGCGCGTCGACGGCCTGCCGCACGAGCTGGTCGGGCCCCCATGGCTGCACGTCGCCGCGGTCGACATCACGGCCCTGGGCTCCGTGGCGGTTCTGACCCTGCTGATCCTGCTGGCCTTCGCCCTGCTGGCGTCCTTGCGCCGCTGGATCGAGGCGCTGCTGCTGGTGGCGGGCGCGGGCGGCGGCCTGGCGATCAGCCAGACCTTGAAGCGGGTCTTCGAGCGTGAGCGGCCTGACCTGGCCTATCGGGCGGTCGAGGCGGTCAACGCCAGCTTCCCGTCCGGCCACGCCATGCTGTCGGCCGTGGTGTTCCTGACCCTGGGCGTGCTGGCCGCGCGCTTCACCGACCGCCGGCGAGTCAAGGTGCTGGCGGTCGGGGCGGCGGTGCTGGTCAGCTTGCTGGTCGGCCTCAGCCGCGTGTATCTCGGCGTCCACTGGGCCAGCGACGTGCTGGCCGGCTGGTGCGTCGGCGCGGCCTGGGCCATGGCCTGCTGGCTGGCGGCGTTCTTCGTGCAGCGGCGGCTCAGGCTTTCGGCTTAGGCCGCCAGCGCAGCTCCAGCGTGGTCCATACGGCGCCGGCGAAGTCGACCAGCCCCAGGGCCAGCCAGGCCTTGGGCAGCCAGTCCAGCAGCACGAAGGCGCCGATCACCACCAGCGAGAACACCCGCAGCACCACCGAGGCCCGCATATAGGTGCGCTGCCCGGTCCAGCCGGCGACATGGTAGCCCATGGCGTACGCCAGCAGGACGAGGCCGGCGAACCGCACCCAGGGCAGGGAGTCGGTCTCGACCTGGGTCTTCAGCAGGTGCAGCACGGGGCGCGGCGCGACCGCCAGGGCCAGGCCAGCGGTCGAGATCAGCCCGCCCCAGAACCAGATGCTCCATGGCTTTCCGAACGGCACCGGCGTCACCGGCGTCGGCGGCGCGCTGGGCGCGCGCCATTCGGGATCCGGCTGGCTGTCGGTCATCGAAGAAGCGTCCCTCACCCGTGCGGCGGCGAAGATGGCTCAGGCGGTGCGTGCTTCGCAAGTGCGGCGACCTTTGCGCGCATGGCGTTGGCGCGAGTTGTGGCCGGCGGCGGCATCCTGTAGAGCTGCCCGCGCATCAAGAGATCGGGCCTGGCCCGACGCCAACCTGCTCCCCGAGCAAGGTGGCGCTCCCTTTCGGGAGGATGTGGCCGAGGCGGCAACGAAACGGGTGATCCGACTTCCGTCCCGCGCCAACCGTGAACGAGGACGAGCCATGCCGATCAAGATCCCCGACACCCTGCCGGCGCGCGCGACGCTCGAGGCCGAGGGCGTCGTGCTGATGCGCGAGACCGACGCCGCGCGCCAGGACATCCGACCGTTGCGGATCGGCCTGCTGAACCTGATGCCGGACAAGCCCAAGACCGAGACCCAGTTTGCGCGTCTCCTGGGCGCCACGCCGCTGCAGGTCGAGCTGTCCCTGGTCCAGCTGGCCAGCCACACCTCGCGCAACACGCCGGCCGAGCATCTGGCGGCCTTCTACCGGACCTGGGACGAGGTGGCGAACGAGCGCTTCGACGGCTTCATCATCACGGGCGCGCCCGTCGAGACCCTGCCGTTCGAGGCGGTCGGCTACTGGGACGAGCTGCGCCGCATCCTGGATTGGACTCAAGACCACGTGCACAGCGGCCTGACCATCTGCTGGGGCGCCCAGGCGGCGCTGCGCCACTTCCACGGCGTGGACAAGCACGTGCTGCCGGAGAAGCGCTCGGGCGTCTACGCCCACAGCGTGGTCGCCCCGGGCTCGCCCTATCTGCGCGGAATGTCCGACGAGATCGACGTGCCGGTGTCGCGCTGGACCGAGGTGCGGCCGCAGGACCTGCCGGCCGGCGCGGGGCTGAAGGTGCTGCTGGAGTCGGACGAGGCCGGCCTGTGCCTGATCGAGGATCCGGCCCGCCGGTCGCTGCACATGTTCAACCACCTGGAATATGACGCCGGCACGCTGGCCGAGGAATATGTCCGCGACCGCGCCAAGGACCCGGCGACCCCGCCCCCCGCCCACTATTTCCCGGACGGCGACCCGGACCGCGCGCCCAAGAACCGCTGGCGCAGCCACGCCCACCTGCTGTTCGCCAACTGGATCAACCAGATCTACCAGACGACGCCGTTCGAGCTGGAGGATGTGGGGCGGTGAGGGGCAAGGTCGGGTTGCAATCTTGGCGGACGCGTCGGAACTCTGCTCCCCCTCAGGGGGAGCTGTCGCGGAGCGTCGGCTAGCCACGCTTGGCGGACATCAGGGTGGAGATTTCAGCCGCCTCAACGCCGGCAGCGGAACATGGCCTTGTATTCGGCCAGGGGCGGCAGGCCGCTCTCAGCGCGGCGGCGATCGACGTTGGGCTCGTCCTCCAGCGGCTTTACGCGCCACTCGCCGCCTGAACAGCCGCCCTGTGTGCCGTAGCGCTGCGGCTGGCCGGTGTTCACCGCGACACGGTCATAGAGATAAGCATAGTTGGCGGCGCTGGTCTCGCCGTTGGCGACCAGCGGCGTGAGGAGATCCAGCACGGCCTGCTGGAAGGCCGGGTCGTGGTCGGCGTGCTGGACGATCAGCCAAGCGGCCTTATCGACCCTTGGGCCTTCGCGCGAGATCGTGAACCAGCCGCCGCGCGCCAGTTGCTTCTTCAGCCACGTGGCGTTGTTGGCGGTATTGCCGCACGACTCATGCTCCAGCGCCGCATAGAGCCTACGCTGCCCGCCGTCGGAGAGGCCGTCCGCCCAGGGGCCCGACCACGACTCCATTGGGATCTGCTCCAGCGCCATGCGGCGCAGGACCTCGGCGCCGCGCGCCGTACGCCCTGTCTTCACCTCCGCCAGGTAGCCCGGGATTTTCTCATCGAGGTTTTCCGCCCCGCTCTTGCGGCCCGCCAGCAGATTCGCGCGAGCGGCGCGATAGCTCAGATAAGCGTTGGCGCCAGCGGTTCGGTCGACCAGCCATTGGGCGTGGGAGGCGGTCTCGGCGGCCGTCTCCAGGCCGACGAACACTTCCCACTCGGCGGTGGTGCGGCAGCCCCTGCGGTCGTCGTCGGCCCGGGTGGCGGCATCCAGGGCCTTCACGGCTTCGGAGGATCGCCCTTCCCGCAGGCGCCAGTAGTCGAAGGTGCGGGCCGCGGCGGGGTCCCTAAGCAGGACGTCCAGCGGCAGGTCCGCCGTCGGGCGAGCCGCCATCGCCACCCACGCCAGCAGCGCCGCCACCTTGATCACCATCGCCTAGCCGCCCCGAGCCGCTTGAGTAAAAAGATTGTGGTTGGGGCGGAAAAGCTAGGCAAGGGGCGCGAGGGAAGCGCCATAGCTCAACAGGCTAGCGCCAAGATCCGCAATCCATCTGTGGACGCCCCCTTCACCCTTGGCGGACGCGTCGGAGTTCTGCTCCCCCTCAGGGGGAGCTGTCGCGGAGCGGCTGAGGGGGCATCTGGGCATAGGCCTCGCTGCCCCCTCCGGCCCACTGGGCCACCTCCCCCGGAGGGGGAGGAGAGTCGGCTAGCCCCTTTAGTGAAAGTTCAGCCGTTCAGCTGCCGAGCCCGTGGCTGTCATTCGCGCACATGCGTGAGGATCCCCGCTGCCGGCGGGGCGTCGCCCCCGTCGCCGTGGGAGCCGAGGCGTGGCGGACACGCCTAGCTCTTCACCATCCCCGATTTCTGCAGCTGCTTGTAAGCCTTGATGACCCGCTGCAGCTTGTGCTCGGCGCTGCGGTCGCCGCCGTTGGCGTCGGGGTGGCAGCGCTTGAGCAGCTCCTTGTACTTGGCCTTGATCGCCGCGCTGTCGGCGCCGGCGTCCAGGTCGAGGTCGGCCAGGGCCTGGCGCTCCAGCTTGCCCAGGCTGCGCTCGGCGGCCGAACGCTGCGACTCGGCGCGGCGCTGCTGGGCGCGGAAGATGCCGAACGGGTCGGCGAAGGCGCGCGCGTCGCGCGCGGCCGCGGCGGCGGCCTCGCGCGAATTGGCGTCGGCCTTGAAGCTCCAGGTCGGGCGGCCGCCGGTCATCCGCTCGGTCTCCTGCGCGGCCCGGATCTGGGCCTCGCTCATGCCGGCGTAGAAGTTCCAGTTCTTGTTGTATTCGGCCGCGTGCGCCTGGCAGAACCAGTAGTGCTGGTTCGGCAGGTCGCGCGACTTCGGCGCCTTGGTCGATCCGGCCAGGCGGCAGTCGGGATGATCGCAACGCTTTTCGCCGGGCTTGAGGCCCAGGACGTCGTTCACCGGGTCGTCCTCGCCCTTCTTGGGCGGCCGGACCCGGATGTCGGTGAATTTGGGACGGTACTCGAACGGCCGGTTCATGGCGTCTAGAGTAGTCCCACGCTATTTCCGTTCAAGGATTGACAAGCAAGAGTCGCATCATGGGCGCCGTCGCAGACACCGTTCTCCACAAGCTGAACGCGGCCTTCTCGCCGACCCGGCTGGAGCTGACCGACGACAGCGACCGCCATCGCGGCCACGCCGGCCACAGCGGTTCGGGCGAGAGCCACTTCAACCTGCGCATCGAGGCCGAAGCCTTTGCCGGCAAGGCCCGGGTGATGCGCCAGCGCATGGTCATGAAGGTGCTGGCCGATGAATTGGCGGGGCCGATCCACGCCCTGTCGATCGTCGCCACGGCGCCGGGCGAAGCGTAAGACGGCGCTTACTTTTTCGCTTGATTTGGCCCGCTGCGGCTGATTGCCTCTCTCCCCGGCGCGATCCTCCGCCGGGAGGCAGGATTGAGCATGAGCGCCGACGTCACCGCATTCTCCGAGTTGGAACAGCAGGCCGCCCGGGCGCTGCCCGAGCTGCTGTCGCGGTCGTACGCCCGCTACTCCAAGTTCACGGTGGCCGCGGCGGTGATCGACGACGAGGGCAGGGTCCACTATGGCGTCAATGTCGAGAATGCGGCCTATCCCGTGGGCACTTGCGCCGAGCAGACGGCGATCGGGGCGATGATCACGGCCGGAGGCTCGCGCCGCATCGCCAAGGTGCTGATCGCGGCCGGCACCGGCGCCGTCGTCCAGCCCTGCGGCGGCTGTCGCCAGCGCATCGCCGAGTTCGCGTCGGAGGCCTGTGAGATCGTCTCGGTGCAAGGCGGCTCGGCGACGGAGCGGGTCGGTTTCTGGTCGCTGCTGCCTCATTCCTTCGGACCGCGCGACCTGGACTAAGGCCCAAATCGGGCGAGTTGGTCAAAATTTCAGACTTTCGGCGCCGGGAAATTCATCATCGTCGCGGCGGCAAACTGTTTTGTCGAATTTCGCTGGTATGTGAAATGATTTGCCTTGTGGGCGCGCTTCCAGCGGTTGCGAGGCGAATTCTATCGCAGATTCGCGACATTCCGGTGAAAGTTTTTAAATTTCCCGAATGTAATATTTTATGTCTAAGCTTGGCCACTATGGCTTTTATGTGTCCTGCAGGTAACGGTTTGGACACGACGTCGCGCCTTTGGTCTCATTTGAGGTGTCGCGCGTCTGCGCACCGCCTTACGCTTCCCGGCAAGGCTCTCCCTGACGTCCCGCATTTGGCTGATACGGCGCGTGGCGAGCCGTTGTTCAAAAAAATCCCCGGGGGCTCGTTCCTTTCCATGATCAGTCGTTCTCTTCTTCTCGGTTCCAGCATGCTGATCGCGCTGGCCGGCGCCACCACCGCCTACGCGCAAAGCGGAACGGCCGCGCCCAAGGAAGACACCGCTGAAGTCGAGGCCGTCGTCGTCACGGGGTCGCGCATCCGTCGTCCGGACCTGGTTTCCGCCCAGCCGATCCAGGTCATCAGCTCGGAGTCGATGGACTCCAAGGGCTACACCAACGTGGCCGACGCCCTCAGCGACCTGCCGTCGGCCGGTATCCCGGTGAACCCGATCGGCGACCAGGGCTCGTTCGGCGTGGGCCGCAACTACGTCAACATGTTCAACCTGGGCAGCAACCGCACCCTGACCCTGGTGAACGGCCGCCGTTTCGTCGGCAGCAACGTCGCCTCGCTGTTCTCGGGCACGGGCGCCGGTGGTCAGGTCGACTATAACGGCATCCCGACCGGCATGATCGACCGAGTCGAGAACATCCAGGCCGGCGGCGCGGCCGTCTACGGCTCGGACGCCGTCGCGGGCGTCATCAACATCATCACCAAGTCGAACTATGAGGGCGTCGAGGTCGACGGCCAGTTCGGCATCTCCGATCGGAGCGACGCGGAGACCTATCGCGGCCGCATCACGGCCGGTCACAACTTCCTGGACGGCCGCCTGAACGTTTCGGGCAGCTACGAGTACAACCAGACCACCACCCTGGCCTATAACGACCGCGCGGCGACCGCCCGCCAGCTGGCGTTCGTCGTCAACCCGGCCAACCGCACGGGCACCGACGGCATCCCGGGCGCGATCCTGCAGTTCAACCGCCGTATTCCGGAAGTGACCCTGGGCGGCCTGCCGACCCGCAACGGGACCGCGCCCCTGTCGGGCATCCTGACGATGGCCGATCCGAACAATCCGGGCCAGCGCATCGCCGCCCAGTTCGGCCCCGGCGGCGTGCTGGTGCCCTACAACACCGGTACGTTCTACAGCTCGAGCATCGCCACGGGCGGCGACGGCCTGAACCTGGCCGACCTGACCTCGCTGATCTCGCCGGTGAAGCGCCACGTCGCCACGCTGTTCTCGCGCTTCGACATCAACGATCACATCCGGTTCAACACCGAGACGTTCTACAACCACCAGAGCTCGGTCGAGCCGTTCAACCAGCCGATCTACAACGCGCCGCTGTTCGGCGGCCTGTCGGTGGCGCTGCGCATGTCGACGGCCAACCCGTTCCTGCCGGCCGCCACCCGCGCCACCCTGCTGGGCCAGACCACGCCGCTGACCGCCGACACGGCCAACCCGGGCGAGGGCATCTTCTTCCTCAGCCGCGCCTCGGCCGACATCGGCAACAACAAGACCCGGACCAAGGGCGACCTGATCCGCAACGTCTTCAACCTGGAAGGCGACTTCGAGCTGGCCGAGCGCAAGTTCTACTGGAACGTGGCGGCCAACATGGGCAAGTCGTGGGGCGAGTTCTCGTCGCCCAACATCAACCAGGCCCGCTTCGTCGAGGCGATCGACGCGGTGCGTGACGGCAGCGGCGCCATCGTCTGCCGCAGCGCCGCCGCGCGCGCCGCCGGCTGCGCCCCGCTGAACCTGTTCGGCGTCGGCTCGCCCAGCAAGGCGGCCCTGGACTATGTGAACGTCCAGTTCGAGAGCAAGTACGCCCTGGTCCAGACCAGCTACGAAGCCAACTTCGGCGGCGACCTGATCAAGCTGCCGGCCGGCTGGGCCAGCTTCAACGCCGGCTACGAGTACCGCAAGGAGAAGTCGCGCTTCACGCCGAACGCCCCGCAGATGCAGGGCGTTGGTCGCTCGGCCGCCATCTCGGCGATCAGCGGTTCGTACGACACCAAGGAAGTCTACATCGAGGGCCTGATCCCGATCTTCGGCGGCGACTTCTCGTTCCCGGGCCTGCGCGGCCTGGAACTGGAAGGCGCCCGCCGCAAGGTGGACAACTCCCTGGCCGGCAAGAACGACGTGTGGAGCTACGGCCTGCGCTACAAGCCGTTCGAGGATCTGATGATCCGCTACACCAAGAGCGCTTCGTACCGCGCGCCGGCGATCACCGAGCTGTTCCTGCCGAACGCGGTCAGCTTCATGACCGCCACCGACCCCTGCGACGCGCGGAACATCAACGGCGGCCCGAATCCGGCTACGCGGGGCGCCAACTGCCGCGCCGACTTCGCCGCCCTGGGCCTGCCGGCGAACTTCAACCTGACCTCGCAGGTGCAGGCCTCGACCGTCCAAGGCACCACCTCGGGCAACCGCAACCTGCGCAACGAACTGGCTGACGAATGGTCGGTCGGCTTCGTCTACCAGCCCCACTTCATCAAGGGCCTGGCGGTCAGCTTCGACTGGGTGAACATCGACATCAAGGATGCGATCGTGAACTTCGATCTCACCTCGATCATGCAGGTCTGCTACGACTCGCCAGGCAAGCCGGCCGACGCCTGCTCGCGCTTCCGTCGCGACGGGGCCGGCCAGATCATCACCGCCGACCTGACCACGGGCTACACCGGTCCGGCCGCGGGCTTCGTCAACGCCGGCTACACCAACTTCCAGGGCGCCACCCTGGGCGTGGACTACAACTTCGAACTGGCCGACGCGCCGTTCCTCAACAAGGCCGCCAACGGGGCCGACCTGGGCAACCTGGCGTTCAATTTCGACCTCTATCACGTCAACAAGCAGGAGACCTCGGTCACCGGCCTGGGCTTCGACCTGAACGACGACAAGGGCGAGATCGGCAACCCCGACGTCCAGTGGAGCCTCGACACGACCTACAAGCGCGGCCCTCTGGCGGTGACGCTGGCGACCAACTTCATCGGCAAGTCGTACTTCAACAAGACGTTCACGCCGGAAACCCGCGACCGCCTGTGGGTCAACGACTACTACCTGAACCACCTGTCGCTGTCCTACGACCTGACCGACCTGGTCGGCGGCCGTCTGGGCGTGGACAAGCTCAAGGCGCGCCTGAACATCCGCAACCTGTTCGACGAAGAGCCGCCGATGGGCACCACGCTGCCGGGCGTCTACGACCTGGTCGGCCGTTACTACCAATTCGGCCTGACCGCTCGCTTCTAAGCGTGACGACCGGGCGTCCAAAGCGCCCGGTCGCTCGTCCGCCGAAGCGGCGACTCGCCAAGAGAAAGGGGCGGTCCCTCGCGGGGCCGCCCCTTTTTCGTGTCTTCCGGGGGAAAGGGAATCAGGCCGTCTGGCCGACCAGGCTCTCCAGCACGCGGCGCAGGTCGGCCTCGCGGAAGGGCTTCTGCAGCACCGTGGCGCCCTTGTGGTCTTCGGTCAGGCCCGCCTCGCCGTAGCCGCTGGCGAAGGCGAACGGCACGCCGCGCGCCTTCAGGGCGTCCGCGACGGGAAAGATCGGGCGGCCGCCCAGATTGACGTCCAGCAGGGCCGCGTCGATGTCGGCCGAGCCGGCCAGGCGCAAGGCTTCCTCGATCTCGGCCGCGGGACCGACGATCGCGCAGCCCAGATCGGTCAGCATGTCCTCGACCAGCATAGAGACCAGCGCCTCGTCTTCGACGACCAGGACCTTGAGGGACGAAAGAGTCTTCATGTGTCAGGGCTCCAGCGCGCGCACGGGCAACGCCATTTCGCAAATAAGGCCGGTCGCATCATAGGTCAGCTCGACCCCGCCGGATAGCTCGGCCGCGAGGCCGCGTTCCAAAAGTCGGGCGCCGAACCCGCGACGCGCCGGCGGCGTGACGGGCGGACCGCCGCGTTCGGTCCAGGTCAGGCGCAGGACGCCGTCCTCCACAGACCAGGCCACGGCCACCCGGCCTTCCGGAACCGACAGGGCGCCGTACTTGACGGCGTTGGTCGCCAGCTCGTGGATGCCCATGCCCAGGGCCACGGCCGCCTTGGGGTTCAGGCGCACGTCGGCGTCATAGTCGAAGCCGACCCGGTCCTCGCCGGCCATGGCGTGCAGCTCGACGTCGAACACCTCGCGCAGGCTGGCGCCGGCCCAGCTCTCGCGGGTCAGGAGGTCGTGTGTCTGGGACAGGGCGATCAGGCGGGTCTCGAAGGCGTCGCGGAAGAATTCCGGCGCGGCCACCGAGCGCAGGGTCTGGGCGGCGATCGACTGCACCGTGGCCAGGCTGTTCTTCACCCTGTGATTCAGCTCGTTGACCAGCAGCTTCTGGCGCTCCTCGGCGCGCTTGCGCTCGGTGATGTCCAGCGAGACGCCGGCCAGGCGCCGCACGCCGCCGTCGTCGGCGGTCTGGGCCGCGCGGCCGCGGGCGTGCAGCCAGCGCAGGTCGCCGTTCGGATGCACCACGCGATATTCGACATCGTAGTCGGCCCCCTCGCGGATGGCGGCCTCGATCGCCGCCAGGATGCGCGGGCGATCCTCCGGATGGATGGTGGCGATCAGGTCGGCGAAGGTGAAGGTCTCGTCCGGCCGGCGGCCGTAATTGACCTTGCACAGGTCCGAGGCCTCGTAGGCCCTGGTGGCCACGTCCAGGTCCCATGAGCCCATGCGGCCGCTGTCGAGGGCGAACTTCAGGCGCTCCTCGGCCTTGCGGCGATGCTCGAGCTCCGTCAGGGCCCCGGTGCTCAGCCTGATCAGGTCGACGGTGGCCGCGACCTGGGCGCCCAGCCCCACCAGCAGGGTCTCGTCGCGGGCCGAGAACTTGCCCGGCTCGGGATGACCGAAGAACAGTCCGCCCAGCACCTCGCCGCGCCGGTTGGCGACCGGGATGGCCAGGTAGCTGCGCACCGGCAGGTGGCCCTCGGGCATGCCCCGGCGCGGCGCGTTGCGGCCGTAGCGCGGATCGCGCGTGACGTCGTCCGACCGCACCACGCCCGTCCCGTCGAAGGTCGGGGCGAAGACCTCGGTCTTGCGCGGCATGGGGAAGCCCTCGAACGCCTCGGGCGGCGCGCCCGACAGGCGATACAGGGTGTAGAACTCACCGTGCGGATCGACGACGTTGTAGAAGAAGGCGCCATAGGCCGCGCCGCTGATCTCGCGAGCGCCGTCGATAACCACCTGCACGCAGGTGTCGACATCGGTGCTGGAGGCGACCGCCTCGGTCACCCGCGCCAGCGTCTCGGACCTGCGGTTTTCTTCGGCGAGCGCGGCCTCGAGCTTGACCAGGCGCGCACGCAGAGCGGTCTCTTCGTCTTCGCGAATGTCGGTCTCAGCCAACTTGGCCAACGCGCCCCTCCAGACGGACCGCCCCAGTCCGTGAAAGCGCAAAACGCGCGCTTTCAGATCCGGTTCCCCGGAGTCTTCTCCGCTAATCGTTCAGAGTTCGTTGTCGTCGTCCAGGGGGGCGCTGATGCGAAGGGCCGTGATCTGGTTCCTCTGTCGACGGAACACCTGGAAGCGGTGGCGATGGAAGATGAAGGTCTGCCCCGGCTCGGGAATCATCTGGGCCTCGTGGATCACCAGGCCGGCGATCGTCACGGCCTCGCCCTCGGGCAGCCGCCAGTCCATGGCCCGGTTCAGGTCGCGCACCGTGACGTGGCCATCGA
Organism: uncultured Caulobacter sp.; assembly: GCA_966211605.1. Lineage (GTDB taxonomy): Bacteria > Pseudomonadota > Alphaproteobacteria > Caulobacterales > Caulobacteraceae > Caulobacter. The sequence goes on along the minus strand of CBIHOB010000033.1, from coordinate 33,569 downwards.
CATTGACCGAGCCGTCCTGCTGGCGGCGCACGCCGTCCAGGGTGGTGTCGTGCTCGTCCTCGATCTCGCCGACGATCTCCTCGAGGATGTCCTCCAGCGTCACAAGGCCCTGCAGGGCGCCGTACTCGTCGACGACGAGGGCGAAGTGGCTCTTGCGCTTGAGGAAGGCGTTCAGCTGGTCCTTGAGGTTCGTCGTGTCGGGAATGAACCACGGCTCGCGCAGGATGGCGGCGATGTCCAGGCCCTCGACCCCGGTCGGGCACTCGGCCAGGGCCTTCAGCAGGTCGCGGGCGTGCAGCACGCCGACGATGTTGTCGGGCTCGTCGCGATAGAGCGGGATGCGGGTGTGCTGGGCCTCCAGCACTTCCTCGACCAGCTCGCGGGCAGGCAGGTTGGCGTCCAGCAGCACCATCGACTTGCGATGGACCATGATCTCCGAGACGTCCATGTCCGACAGGTCCAGCACCCCGCCCAGCATGCGCCGGTCGCCGGCCTCCACCAGGCCTTCGGAGTGGTGGTAGTCGACCGCGCCGCGGATCTCCTCGTGCGCGGCCAGCACGTCGACGGCCATGTCCAGCTTGACGCCGAAGATCCGCAAGGTCCGGCGGACGATCCACTGGATGGCGTAGATGATCGGCCCGAACAGCCGCACCACCAGCAATGTGGGGCCCGACAGCGTCCGGGCCACGTCGTCGGAGCGGACGATGGCCACGGTCTTGGGCAGCACCTCGGCGAACACCAGAACCAGCACGGTCATCGCCGCCGTCGCCACGGCCACGCCCCACGGTCCGGGGATCAGGGTGGTCAGCACCTGGGTCGTCAGGGCCGAGGCCAGGATGTTGATCAGGTTGTTGCCCAGGAGGACCGCACCGATCATCGTTTCCTGGTCGGACAGCAGGGTGTTGACCCGCTTGGCCGGACGGTCGCCCTCCCGCTCCAGCTGGTGCATCCGCGCCCGGCTGGCTCCGGTCAACGACGTCTCGGCCGCCGAGAACAGCGCCGACAGGGTCAGCAGGGCGATGACGATGGGCGCGAGGCCCAGCAGGGCGGTGAACATGACGCTATCCTCTAGGCCAAGCGGCGCTTTGCAGACGGATGCGTCGGGCGACCTCTGGCAGGAGTTCCGCGATGGGCTTGTCTGGCAGCGGCGGGAAGAATGGGGCGTCGTCCACCTGCTCCATCCCGTTCAACCATTCCCGTTCGCGCCAAAGCTGATATGCGGCGTCCCACAACGGACTGGTCGACGCTTTTTGGTAAAGTTTCTCGATGTGTTCCGACTGCCAGGCGTCCATCTCTCACTCCTGGTTTGGCGGCTGACCTAGACCGCCCCTTCCTCGATCAGGAACGCCTTCAGCGCCGCGCGGTCCACCTCCTTGGCGACGAAGGCGTCGCCGATGCCGCGGACGAGGACGAAGGTCAGCTTGCCGCCCTCGGCCTTCTTGTCCTGGCCGCAGTGGGCGACCAGGGCGTCAGCGTGGAAGGGCTCCCGACGGACGTCCGCCAGCGTCGTCGGCAGGCCGGCGGCCTTGATGGCGGCGGTGGCGCGGACGGCGTCCTGGCTGGGGCACAGGCCCTGCTTGACCGAGAAGCGGAACGCCTGGGCCATGCCGACGCCGACGGCCTCGCCGTGCTTGAGCGCGTCGCCGAAGCCCATCTCGGCCTCGATCGCGTGGCCGAAGGTGTGGCCCAGGTTCAGCAGGGCGCGGCGACCGGCTTCCTTCTCGTCCTCCTCGACGATCTCGGCCTTCATTTCCACCGAGCGGCCGACGGCGCGGACCAGGGCGTCGACGTCGCGCTCCAGCACCGCGTGGACGTTCTTCTCCAGCCACTCGAAGAAGGCGAAGTCGCCCAGCAGGCCATATTTGATGATCTCGGCATAGCCGCAGGCCAGCTCGCGGGCGGGCAGGGTGCACAGCACGTCCAGGTCGGCCAGGACCAGGCGCGGCTGGTGGAAGGCGCCGATCAGGTTCTTGCCGCGGGGCGTGTCGATGGCGGTCTTGCCGCCGACCGAGCTGTCGACCTGAGCCAGCAGGGTGGTGGGGATCTGCACGAAGTCGACGCCGCGCTTGTAGATCGCCGCGGCGAAGCCGGCCAGGTCGCCCACGACGCCGCCGCCGAAGGCCACGATCTGGTCGCCGCGCTCCAGACCCAGGGCCAGCAGGCGGTCGGAGAGGTCGGCCAGGCCCTCGAAGCTCTTGCTCTCCTCGCCGGGCGGGATGGTGATGACGTCGACCGCGATGCCGGCCTTCTCCAGCGAGACGGCCAGGCGTTCGCCGTGATGCTCGCCGACATTGCTGTCGGTGACGATGGCCACGCGCTTGCGCTTGCCCAGCACGGGAGCGATCCGCTCGCCGGCCTTGTCGATCAGGCCAGGACCGATGACGACGTCATAGGCGCGGTCTCCCAGGCCCACGGGGACGGTGCGGATCATGACGGTGCTCCTACTCGGGCTTGGCGGGGATGGGGCGCGCCCGCAGCGCGGCCAGGATGGCCTCGACGGCCACCATGTGCGGCGTGTCGCCGGTCTGGACGTGCACCTGGGCCTCGGCATAGGCCGGGTTGCGAACCTGCGCCAACTGGGTCAGCACCTGGACCGGGTCCTTGCCCCTGACCAGCGGCCGGTTGTCCTTGCGCGAGACCCGCCGGGCCAGCAGCTCGACGTCCGCCTTCAGCCAGACCGAGACGGCCTTCTCGTTGATCAGGGCGCGGGTCTCGGGATTGACGAAGGCGCCGCCGCCGGTGGCCAGCACGTGCGGCGGCTCGTCCAGCAGGCGGCTGATCACCCGGCGCTCGCCGTCGCGGAAGGCGGCCTCGCCCAGCTCGGCGAAGATCTCGGAGATCGAACGGCCGGCGGCGGCCTCGACCTCGTTGTCGGCGTCGCGGAACGGCAGGTCCAGGACCCCCGCCAGGCGTCGCCCGACGCTGGATTTCCCCACGCCCATCAGCCCGACCAGCACGATGGTCTTCTCGCGCAGCGGGGCGAGATCGGCCTTCGGGGAGGCCGGCGCGGGTTCGGGGATTTGATCGGGCTCGGTCATGATGCGGTCGCGGATTTACACGAGGCTTGGCCTAGAGCGTGACAGCCGAAAGTGGAAGCCGGTTTCGGCGACTGTCACGCTCTAAATGTCTGAATTGGAGCCTGTTTATCCGTTTCGAATGATTCCATTTGAAACGGACAGGCTCCAACCGCCAGGTTTGCGAGAACCCCGTCATGCGTCATAACCGCTCCATGGTCCCTTCGATGCGTTTCTCGCAAGCCCTCGCGCTGCTTCTCGCCGTCGGCTTCGCCGGCCCCTTCATCGCCCGGGAAGCCGCCGCCCAGGAGGAGGTCAAGGTCAAGAGCCTGGCCGCGCCCGACTACTTCTCGGGTCCCGCCGCCGACACCGGCCTGCCGGGCGATCTGTGGAAAGAGACCTCGCCCGACATCATGCGCGACGTGCTGCCCAAGCTCTCCGGGCCCAAGCCGCTGTCGCCGGCCTTCGCCAGCCTGGCCCGCCGGCTGCTGTCGACCGGCGCCAACGGGCCGGCCGGGGTGGGCGACAATATCGACATGGGCGCCCAGCGGGCCCTGACCCTGATCGCCCTGGGCGAGGCCAAGGGCGCGAACACGATCCTAGACCGCGCGACCGGCGCCCCGGGCAGCAGCGCGCTCTCCATGGCCACGGCCGAGGCGGCCCTGATCAGCGGCGACGACGACAAGGCCTGCCGGGTCCAGGACGCCCTGACCGTCGATCGCGGAACGGCCTACTGGCTGCGCCTGCGGGCCTTCTGCCAGCTCAAGGCCGGCCAGAACGATCCCGCCCAGCTGACCTTCCAGCTGGCCCAGAACGCCACGAAAGACGCCGACTACGCCCGCCTGATGGGCGCGGCCCTGGCGGGAACCCCGCCGGGCGCGGCCAATCTCAAGAACGGCGTCAACTACGCCTTGTCGCGTCGCCTGAACCTGGACATCCAGTCGGCCGCCGCCGTCGCTTCGGCCGCGCCGGCGCTGAAGCCGCTGATCAAGCCCAGCGGCGACCTGTCGGGCGTCGCGCCCGGCGCCGACCTGACCGCGCAGGAAGCCTCGGACCTGGCCTTCCTGCGCCAGGCCAAGACGCTGCCCGCCTTCGTGGACGCCGCCCACGCGTCGGCCGCCTCGATCGCCGCTCTGGCGGCCGCCGGCGCGCCGCTGCAGGACCCCGTGCTGATGGCGCGCGCGGCCCTGGCGGCCGGCGACGTCGCCAGCGCCCAGGCCATCCGCGGCCGGCTGGTGCAGGACAGCATCCCCGGCGCCAGCGCCGCCGACCTGGCCATTCTCGACGCCCTGATCGCCGCTGCTTCGGGCAAGGTCGACAATCAGGTGCTGAGCAACCTGGTGGCGCGCGGGGCGTCCGGCGGCGCGCCGAAGACCGGCGTGTCGCCCGCCCAGGCCGCTGCCGCCCTGCTGTCCAGCCTGGGCGGCGGTCTGGACGCCGAGGCCCGCGCCCAGTTTGCAGCCTTCGACCTGGGCAAGCCCGCTGCGTCGGCCGCGCGGCTGCAGGTGCTGGAGGACGCCGCCGTCGCCAAGCGCAAGGGCGAGGCGGGCCTGCTGGCCCTGTCGGTCGCCGTCGACAGCGGCCCCGCCGGTCCCGCGCCTGTCGATCGCGCCCGCATCGCCCGCGCCCTCAACCAGGCCGGCCTCGCCGCCGACGCGCGCGCCATCGTCGTCGAGGGGCTGCTGGGCCTGGCTTTCGCGAAATGAGCCCGAAAGGCGCGGGCTGGGTCGACGCCTTCCTGGAGATGATGGCCGTCGAACGCGCGGCGGCCCGCAACACCCTGACCGCCTATGGCAAGGACCTGGATGACGCCCGCGCCTTCCTGGCCGGCGCGGGCCAGGACCTGGACGACGCCGACGCCGAGACTGTCGAGGCCTATTTCCAGGACCTGGGCGCGCGCGGCCTCTCGCCCGCCACGGCCGCCCGTCGCCGCTCGTCGCTGCGCCAGTTCTACCGCTTCGTGCTGGGCGAGGGCTGGCGAGGGGACGATCCCTCGCGCCGCGTCGCCGCCCCCAAGGCCGGCCGTCCGCTGCCCAAGGTTCTGGAGCGCGAGGAGATCGAGCGCCTGCTGGCGGCCGCCACGGCCAAGGATGGGGCTCAAGGCCTGCGCCTGACCTGCATCATCGAGCTGATCTACGCCTCGGGCCTGCGCATCTCGGAGCTGCTGGCCCTGCCGCTGACGGCCCTGGCGCGGGATCCGGCCTATCTGATCGTCAAGGGCAAGGGCGGCAAGGAGCGGCTGGCGCCCCTGAACGACGCCGCCCGCATGGCGGTGAAGGCCTATCTGGCCGAGCGGCCGAGCTTCCTGCCCAAGGGGATGAAGGAGAGCCCCTGGCTGTTTCCCTCGCGCGGCGCGACCGGCCGTCTGACCGCCCGGCGGGTGTCGCAACTGCTGGAGGGCGCCGCCATCGCCGCCGGCATCGACCGGAGCAAGGTCAGCCCGCACGTCCTGCGCCACGCCTTCGCCACCCACCTTCTGGAGGGCGGCGCCGATTTGAGGGTCATCCAGACCTTGCTGGGTCACGCCGACATCGCGACCACCCAGATCTACACCCACGTGGCCGGCGAGCACCTGGCCCACGTCGTCCAGACCAAGCATCCGCTGGGAAGAAAGAAGACGCCGAGTTGACCTGAGCCGTGAAAGTCTTAGGAAAGCCCGCACTAAGTGTGTGGGTTTGCCGATGAGCGCCCGATCCGGAGAGTCTTTCCATGTCCGACGAAACCCGCGACTCCAACGGCAACGTCCTGGCCGACGGCGACACCGTCACCCTGATCAAGGACCTCAAGGTCAAGGGCTCGGGCGGCGTGACGCTCAAGCGCGGCACGGTGGTCAAGAAGATCCGCCTGACCGGCGACCCCGAGGAGATCGAGGCCAATGTCGACAAGGTGAAGGGCCTGGTGCTGCGGACGGAGTTCGTGAAGAAGGCGTGAGACGAGCCCCCTCTCTGGCCGAGAGGAGCGCGCCCCTGGACGCCGCCGCGCGCGGCGCCTAGAGAGATTGATAGCGCTATCAATCAGGATACCTCCGCATGGCCCTTCCGCGTAGACACCTGTTCAAGGGCCTGCTGGCGGGGGCCGCCCTGCCGGCGATCGCAGACGCCGCGCCGAAGACCCCCGCCAAGGGCGTTCCAAGGACTCCTGCGCCGGCCTGGGGAGGCGGCGCGGAAGGCCAGCGCAAGGCCGATCTGGGCGACGGGACGTTCCGCAATCCGATCATCAGCGGCGACCACCCGGACCCGACCATCCTGAAGGACGGCGGGACCTACTACATGACCTTCTCGTCGTTCTATTCGTACCCGGGCCTGGTCATCTGGAAGTCGACCGACCTGGTGAACTGGACGCCCGTGGGGCCGGCCCTGAAGAAGCCGCTGGGCGTCATCTGGGCGGTCGACCTGGTCAAGCACGACGGCCGCTACTTCATCTACATCCCGGCTGATCCGACCGGTCAGGGCTGGTCGATCTTCGTCATCTCAGCCGACAGCATCGAGGGGCCGTGGAGCGACCCGGTCGATCTGAAGATCTCCGGCTGCATCGATCCCGGCCACGTCGTCGGCGAGGACGGCCGGCGCTATCTGTTCGTCAACGGCGTGCGCAAGATCCGCCTGACCGACGACGGCCTGGCGACCGACGGCGTGCTGGAAAAGGCCTACGAGCCCTGGCGCTATCCCGACGACTGGGTGGTCGAGAACTTCGCGCCGGAGGGGCCCAAGCTGCTGCGGCGCGACGGCTGGTTCTACCTGGTCACCGCCGTGGGCGGCACGGCCGGGCCGGCCACCGGCCACATGGTCATCGTCGCCCGCTCGCGCTCGGTCCACGGACCTTGGGAGCACTGTCCGCACAACCCGCTGGTCCGCACGAAAAGCGCCGCGGAGCCCTGGTGGTCACGCGGCCACGCCAGTCTGGTCGAGGGGCCGGCCGAGGACTGGTGGATGGTCTATCACGGCTACGAGAACGGCTACCGCACCCTGGGCCGCCAGACGCTGCTGGAGCCGATCGAATGGACCGCCGACGGCTGGTTCCGCGCCCTGGGCGGGGATCTCTCCAAGCCGCTGCCCAAGCCGAGGGGCGGTGTGGCGGGACCCGCGGCGCCGGGCCTGTCGGACGATTTCTCCAAGGACCGTTTCGGCGTGCAGTGGAGCTTCCACGATCCCAAGCCCGACGAGGCCAGCCGCGCGGCGCTGGAGGGCGGCGCCTTGCGCCTGAGGGGCCGGGGGACCTCGCCCATCGACTCCGCGCCGCTGGTCTGCCTGGTCGGCGACCGGTCCTACGAGGCCGAAATCACCATCGCGCTCTCGGGCGACGCCGAGGCGGGCCTGCTGCTGTTCTACAATCACAAGGCCTTCGTCGGCCTCGGCTTCACGCCCACGGCCCTGAAGATCTTCGAATATTCCGAAGAGCTGCCGTGGGCCCGCATCGCCCATGATGCTCGCAAGGTCCGCTTGAGGATCGGCAACGCCGAGAACGTCGTGACCTTCCACTACTCGTACGACGACGGCCGCACCTGGAAGCGGCACGGCACGCGAATGGAGGTTTCGGGCCTGCACCACAACGTGTTCGGCGGGTTCCTGGCCCTGCGGATCGGCCTCTACGCCGCCGGGGCGGGAGAGGCGCGGCTGACGGACTTCCGCTACCGCGCCAACCCGCCGGTGAAGGCCGAGAGCGCGGTCTAGGCGCGCCCCTCGAACGCGGCCTGGATCTGCGCCACGTCGATCTTCCGCATGCCCATCATGGCCTGGAAGGCGCGACCGGCCGCCTCGCGGTCGGGGCTGGTCGTCGCCTCGATCAGCTGTCGCGGGGTGACCTGCCACGACAGGCCGTAGCGGTCCTTCAGCCAGCCGCACTGGCTCTCCTGCCCGCCGTCGGCGGTGAGAGCGTTCCAGTAGTGGTCGACCTCGGCCTGGCCGTCGCAGTCGATGACGAAGGAGAAGGCCTCGTCCAGCTTGAAGGTCGGGCCGGCGTTCAGGGCGGTGATCTTCTGGCCGTCGATCTCGAAGGCCACGGTCATCACCTTGCCCGGCTTGCCGCCGCCGGGCGCCTCACCGGGATAATAGGCGACGTCGGTGATCCGCGAGTTCGGGAACACCGAGACGTACAGCTTGGCGGCGTCCTCGGCCTGATCGTCGAACCACAGGAACGGGGTGATCTTGGGCATGGGTCTTCTCCGTTGTCGTAAGCCTAGGACGGATCGCCGGCCATCGTCCCGACATCGTCGACGAAATTTTCGCGCGGCGATCAATTGCTGAATTGAGCTCAGCAGAGTGGTGAGTTGATCGGCCTTATCTGGATCGGCCGCGCGCCCATCTTCGAGAGCGCCGGCGAGAGGGATCGCCGCGCCATCCGGACAGAGGAGCTTCCCATGAAGACGCGCAAACTCGGCGACGGCCTGACGGTCTCGGCCATTGGTCTCGGCTGCATGGGTATGGGCCAGGTCTACGGTACGGCGCTGGAGACGGGCGCCGCGCACGACGTCCTGGCCAAGGCCGTCGACCTGGGCGTCACCTTCTTCGACACCGCCGAGGTCTACGGCCCCTATCTGAACGAGGAACTGGTCGGCGCGGGCCTGAAGCCGTTCCGCGACAAGGTCGTGATCGCCACCAAGTTCGGTTTCGACATCGCCCCGGAAGGAACGGGGGAAGGCTTCTCGCGCATGCGCGGCGTCAACAGCCGGCCCGAGCACATTCGCGCGGTCGCCGAGGCGTCGCTGAAGCGCCTGGGGATCGAGACCATCGATCTCTTCTACCAGCACAGGGTCGATCCCAGCGTGCCGATCGAGGACGTGGCGGGAACCGTTCGCGACCTGATCGCCGAGGGCAAGGTCAAGCACTTCGGCTTGTCGGAGGCCGGCGCGGCGACCATCCGCAAGGCCCACGCCGTCCAGCCCGTCGCGGCCCTGCAGAGCGAGTACTCCCTGTGGTTCCGCGACCTGGAAGCCGAGATCCTGCCGACCCTGCGCGAACTGGGCATCGGCCTGGTGCCCTACAGCCCGCTGGGGCGCGGCTTCCTGACCGGGGCCTTCAAGGCTGACGCGCCGTTGGCCGACAACGACTTCCGCCGTGGCCTGCCGCGCTTCCAGGGCGAGGCGCTGCGGAAGAACCTGGGCCTGGTCGAGGCCCTGACGGAGATCGCTGGCGAGAAGGGCGTCACGCCCGCTCAGCTGGCGCTGTCCTGGATCCTGCACCAGGGCCCGGACATCGTCCCGATCCCGGGCACCACCAAGATCGCCCGCCTGGAGGAGAATGTCGGCGCCGTCGACGTCGTCCTGTCGGCTGACGATCTGGCCCGCATCGCCGCCGCCGTCCCCGAGACGGCCATCGAGGGCGAGCGCTACTCGGCCTCGGGCATGGCGATGGTGGGGCGCTGACGCCGTCGCGAGCCCGGCGTCCGCGTCGGGCCCGCAGCGCCTGCTGACACAATCGGGACCCTCCTGCCGCAAGTTCCGGGCGGCGCCGCGAGCGAACGCGGCCTAAGGCGCTGACGACGCCACCGGGAGGATTCCATGAGCTCGATCATCCGCCGCGCCGCCCTGACGGTAACGGCCTTCTGCGCCTTGGCGCCGGCCGCCCACGCCACGCCCGAGCCGCAGCGCCAGAGCCTGGACGACGCCTGGTGGACCGGGCCGCTGCTGGCCTCGGGCGCCTCGACCCTGCCCAAGGGCCACATCCTGTTCGAACCCTATCTCTACGACGCCAAGCCGTACGGAAGCTTCGACGCCGACGGCAGGCGACGCAGCGCTCCGGACGCCGACAACCTCGGCTCTTCAGCCTACATGCTGTACGGCGTGACCGACACCCTGACGGCCGGCTTCATCCCGCACCTGGGCTACCGGCGCGCGGGCGGGCGCTGGAGCCAGGGCCTGGGAATCGGCGACCTGACCGCCCAGGCCCAGTACCGCCTGCTGAAGTACGAAGAAGGCCGCCACGTGCCCACGGTGTCGGTGATGATCCAGGAGAACCTGCCGATCGGCCGCCACGACCGGCTGGACGACCGTCCCAACGACGGCTTCGGCGGCGGTGCGTACGCCACGACGGTCGGGATCAACTCGCAGTACGTCTGGTGGGCGCCGAACGGCCGGATCATCCGCACCCGGCTGAACGCCCAGTACACCCGTTCCGACACCGCCAAGGTCCGCGGGGCCAGCGTCTACGGCACGCCGAAGGGCTTCGCCGGCAAGGCCCAGCCAGGCGACAGCATCCTGGTCGATCTGGCCTTCGAGTACAGTCTCACCCGAAACTGGGTGGCGGCGATGGACATCGGCTGGCAGCGCGACGACTCCACCAAGGTCACCGGCCGGCTGGACGGCGCGGCGTTCGAGCGCCGCTATCCGGTCAGCAAGGCGCTGATCCTGGCGCCGGCGGTCGAGTACAATTTCAGCTCGACCGTCGGGGTGATCGTCGGCGCGCGGATCGTCCCCGCTGGGCGCAACACGACCGCTTCGGTGACGCCGGCGGTGGCGGTGAACTGGGTGCGGTAGCTTCACAAACCATCGTCGTTCCCGCCACGAGGGCGGGAATGACGGTTGAATAGGGAAGCATCCTCCCCCCAAACTCGGTCCATGACCGGCAACCCGCTTCGCACGCTCGACTCCTTCGAACTCCTGAAGCTGGGCAAGGCGTCGGTGACGGTCGGCGGGCTGGCGGCCGGGGTGCTGATCGTCGTGGCGGCCATCGTCGCGGCGCGGCTGACCTCCGCGGGGTTGCGCAAGCTGCGCGAGAGGGCGGCCGGCAACGCCGCCTCGCTGTACATCGTCGAAAAGGTGGCCACCTACGGCCTGGTCGTCATCGGGATCATGGCCGGCCTCTCGACCATGGGCGTCGACCTGACCTCGCTGACCGTCTTCGCCGGCGCCCTGGGCGTCGGCGTCGGCCTGGGCCTGCAGGGCATCATCAAGGACTTCGCGTCCGGGGTCAGCCTGGTGTTCGAGCGGCTGGTGGCGGTGGGCGACTTCGTCGAGCTGCCCAATGGCGGCCGGGGCGTGGTGCACGAGATCGGCCCGCGCGCCACCCGCCTTCGCACCAACGACAGCACCGACATCATCGTGCCCAATTCGGTGCTGGTGAACGACCAGGTGATCAACTGGACCCTGCGCAACACCAACCGCCGCATCCGGGTGCCGTTCGTCACCGCCTTCGGGACCGACAAGGAGACGGTGCGCGAGGCGGTGCTCAAGGCCGCCAAGGCCGCGCCCTTCACTTCGCCCGACGACGCCACCCGCCGGGCCCAGGTCTGGCTGGTCGGCTACGGCGACTACGCCCTGAAGTTCGAGCTGATCGTCTGGCCGACGGTCGAGGCGGTGCGGCGCCCGGCGGCGATCTTCGCGGCCTATACCTGGCTGATCGACGACGCCCTGCGCGGGGCCGGCGTCGAAATCCCGTATCCGCAGCGCGACATCCGCGTGCGCGGCCTGTTCGGCGAGGAGGGCGAGGACGCCCTGACCAGCCTGCGCCTGGAGCCCGCCTCGCGTCGCCGGCGGGCGGCCAAGGCGGTCAAGCCCGGCTCCAGCAACGACGCGGCCGCCGACCTCGAGCGCGAGGATCCGGAGGAGGCGCCCAAGCCCGCCTCGCCGCCGCCGACGCTGCCTGAACGCCGATAACCTTGACGGCCCTTCCGCGCCGCCGCATGGTTCTCGCAAGTGCGAAATGATCCCTTCAAGGGACAGCGGGGAGAGAGCGGATGAAGACGCCGCGCGGCTTTTTCAAACCCTTGGCGATCGGCGCCCCGACGCCGTACCGCGAGCCGCCCGCCCGCGTGGAGCGGATGATCCACTTCGTGCCGCCGCACCTGGACAAGGTCCGCGCCAAGGTCGCCGAGATCGCCCCCGCCGTCGACGTCATCCTGGCCAATCTGGAGGACGCCATCCCCGCCGACGCCAAGGGCGCGGCCCTGGCCGGCCTGGTGGCGATGTCGCGCGAGGTCGACTTCAGGGCGCTGGGCGTCGGCTTCTGGACGCGGATCAATGGCCTGAACTCGCCCTGGCACCTCGACGAGGTGTCGACCATCGTCGAGAAGGCCGGCGACAAGATCGACGTGATCATGGTCCCCAAGGTCGAGGGACCGTGGGACATCTTCTACATGGACCAGCTGCTGGCCTCGCTGGAGGCCAAGCATGGCGTCACCCGGCCGATCCTGCTGCACGCCATCCTGGAGACGGCCGAGGGGGTGATGAACGTCGAGGCCATCGCCGGCGCCAGCCCGCGCATGCAGGGCGTCTCTCTGGGGCCGGCCGACCTGGCCGCCAGCCGGGCGATGAAGACGACCCGCGTCGGCGGCGGTCATCCGGGATACCGCGTCATCGAGGATCCGCATGCGGATGGCTCGCCCCGCGCCTCGGCGCAGCAGGACCTCTGGCACTACACCTTCGCCAAGATGGTCGACGCCTGCGCCGCCCATGGGATCAAGCCGTTCTACGGCCCGTTCGGCGCGATCGACGACCCGGTCGCCTGCGAGCAGCAGTTCCGCAACGCCTTCCTGATGGGCTGCGCCGGGGCCTGGAGCCTGCACCCCAGCCAGATCGCCATCGCCAAGGCGGTGTTCAGCCCCGATCCCGCCGAGGTGGCCTTCGCCAGGAAGATCCTGGAGGCCATGCCGGACGGTACGGGCGTAGCCATGATCGACGGCAAGATGCAGGACGACGCCACCTGGAAACAGGCCAAGGTGATGGTCGACTGCGCCCGCCAGATCGCCGCGAAGGACCCGGAGTACGCGAACCTGTACGGTTTCTGAAATCAGAGGTCGACTCGGCCGGGCCGATCATGGCTAAGCTTGGTCTCGAGGGGGACCGAGGATGGCGATCAGCACGACGCACGCCCGGATCGTGGCGGCTTGCGCGGCCGGCGAATGGGCCGACCTGAGCGGACTGCCGGACGACGAGCGCGAGGTCGAGGCGAGCTTCATCCGGGTCCTGATGCTGGGGCTGCGGCAGAACGGGGCCCCCCGTCGCGCGCCGGCTGGCCGCTTTCCCCGCTACAGGGCCTCTTCGGTCGGCGGCGAAGCGACCGCACCGTTCTTCGTCGCTCCGCCCGGCATCCGGATCAAGGGCGCACGTATTCTGGGATCGCTGGATCTGAGCGACTGCGTGGGCGAGGGCGGGCAGGGATTGCCCCGCCTGGCCCTCGACAACTGCGTCTTCATTCACGACGGCGAGGCGGGCGTCATCGACATCTCGGGCGCGCGACTGAACGCGCTGTCCCTGAGCTGGTCCAGGTTCGCGCGGCTTCGCGCGGACTCATGCCGGATCGACGGCGATGTCTGGCTCACGGGCGTCCAGCCCCTCAACGACTGGCAGGCCCAGGTCTTTCCGGTCGACGAGCCGGGTTGGGCGCAAGAACTGTCGGCGAGCGTCACCGACGGGACGGCGACCCAGCCTCTCGACAAGGTCGATATCAAGTCCGGGGCGGCGCCGCGCGCCTGGACTGAGGACCAATCCGATCTGTGCCGGCTGCTCTTCAACGGCGCCGTGGTCGCTGGCAATTTCAATGCCCGGTTCGTCCGACTGCGATCCTCCAAGGGCAGCTATGGGCTCTATCTGAGAGGGGCCACGATCGATGGCGCCTGCCATCTCAATGACGCGATCGTCGAGGGCGGGATCGAGGCCAGCCTGGCGTCCATCGGTGACGTCTTCCAACTGGACCGCGCGCGCTTGATCGCCGAGGTCGATGAGGCGTTCTCCGGCCAGGGCTTGACGGTCCAGCAGGACATGACGTTCAGGGGCAAGCTCCGGATCTCGGGAAGGATCTGGCTGCTCGGCGCGAAAGTCGGGAATCTCTTCCTGCACGACGCCCTTTGCGACGGCGCGGGGCGTAACGTCCTGTCCGCCGACAAGATCAGGATCAGCGGTAGCTTCAGCGTGGGCAGGGGCTTCTACGCTTCCGGCGGCCTAAGACTGGTCGGAGCCCATATCGAGAACAACTTTGAACTCGACAGAGGCGTATTCGTGCACGGCCGTGACGGTTACGCCCTGAATGCCGACAACATGAATATCGGTTTGGATTTCCTGGTCCGCGACGATGTGAATATCAAAGGGGGCTTCAGAATAAACGGGTCGCAGATCGAGAAGGACTTCGACTTTCAGGGCGTGACCGTCAGGGGCGGCGAAGATGGTTCGTTGTTCGCGCGCGCCGTGACTGTGCTCGATCGCTTTTCCCTGCTGGGAAACGTGGTGGAAGGGGAGATTTCCGTCGGCGACATGAGCTGCGGAACGTTCCTGGACGACCCCGACGGGTACCAATCCGTGCAGCGCCTATTCCTGGACGGCTTCCACTATGACCGCATCGACGTGAAGGACGGTTGCTGGGAGGACCGCGCGCGCTGGCTGGCGCGTCAGTTCGCGTCCGCCGAGCAGGTCGCCAGCGCCAAGCCTATTCGCAACCTTCCCAAGCCCAAGTCCCTCGACGACTACCACCCGCAGCCCTACCTCCAGCTCGCGCGCCGCCTTTCCGCCCAAGGTCACGAGGCCGATGCGAGGAAGATCCTCAGCCTGCGCCGCACGGTCGAACGCAAGGTGGCCTCGCGCAGGTGGGCGAGGCCGTTCTCCTGGCTGTTCTGGGCGTTCTTCGACTATGGCCTGTCGGCCACGCGGGCCATGGCGACCATGATCGTCGCCCTCGTCGTCGGCGCCGTCCTGGTCTCGCTGGCCAACGCCCGGGGGGCGCTGGTCGTCGACGCCCAGATCGTGGCGGTCGTGGGCCAGGCCTCGCAGTCCTCGGACCTGCCCCCGGCTCCCGCCTGCGGCGACCAGATCAATGCGCCAATCTATGCCGTGGACCTGTTCATCCCGCTGATCGACCTGCGCCAGGAGTCCAAGTGCGAGGTCGGGGCCGCCCCGGGCGCGCGGCTGGGGCCCGGCGTCGACATTCCCGCCCCCGGCCTTGGCTGGACCTGGCGTTCGGCCTTCGCCGAGGTCGAGCTGTGGCGATGGGGCAAGGCGATCTATGGGATCTGCGGCTGGATCCTGACCTCGCTGGCCATACTGACCTTCTCGGGCGTGCTGCGTCGCCAGGCCGAACAGGCCTAGACCGGTCAGCCCTGGATGGAGGGTTCGACGAGGATCAGTCCGCCGCGCCGACCGTCGTCACCACCCGCGCCCCGGCGGTCAGCAGCTTGTGGATCGGGCACTTCTCGGCGATCTGGAACAGGCGCTCGCGCTGGTCGTCGTTGAGATTGCCCTCGAGGGTGATGATGCGCTCGAAGCGCTCGTGCGGGGTCTGGTCGGCGTCGAAGTGCGAGAAGACCTCGACATGCATGCCGCTGATCTCCCAGCCCTTCTGGTTGGCGTAGAGGCGCAGGGTCATGCTGGTGCAGGCCGCCAGGCCGGCGGCGACCAGCTCGTGCGGGTCGGGTCCCAGGTCCAGGCCGCCCTGGGCCACCGAGATGTCGGCGACGATGGTCGAGGGGCCGGCCGTGACGAAGGTCTGCAAGGACCCGCTGCCGTTGTCCGTGGCGGTGGCGTAGGGGCGGGTGGGCGCGGCTTCGGTCATCGGGCGGTTCCTTGAGTGGCGGGCGGACGCTGGCGCTTCCTACCACCGGCTTGAAGGTCGCGCTCGCATGATTGGCGTGAGCTGGAAGTCGGGCTCGTGGTCGGGCCCGAGTGTGATCGAGGCCTTGGGCAGCACCGGGCGGTCGTCGGCCAGCGTCGCCGCGAAGCGCGTCAGCAGGCTGGCCAGCACGATCTGCGCCTCGGCCAGGGCAAATCCGGCGCCGATGCAGACGCGCGGCCCGGCGCCGAACGGGATGAAGGCCTCCAAGCCCCACGGGTGCGGCTGGTCTATGAAGCGCTCGGGCCGGAACGTGGTCGGGGCGTCCCACAGCCGGCGGTGCCGGTGCATCAGCCAGGGGCTGATGGTGATCGCCGCGCCGGCCGGGACCGGATGACCCAGCAATTCGTCGTCGGCCAGGGCCTGGCGGCCGAAGGTCGGCGCGGCCGGATAGAGTCTCAGGGTCTCGAACAGCACCGACCGCAGCAGCGGCCAGGCCTTCAGGTCGTCCAGGCTGGTCACGTCTTCGGCGGGGTGGGCGGCGATCTCGGCGCGGACGCGACCCTGGGTCAGCGGATCCAGGGCCAACAGGTAGGCCGTCCAGAACATCAGGCGCGAGGTGGTCTCAAAGCCGGCGGCCAGCATGGCGCTGCACTGGTCGCGGATCTCGCGGTCGGGCAGGGGATCGCCGTTCTCGTCGCGGGTCGCCATCAGGCGGTCCAGCATGTCGCCGGGCTTGCCGTCCCGCGGGGGCGTGGTCCGTCGTTCGGCGATGATCGCGTCGACCGTGGTCAGCCAGAGGCCGCCCAGCCGCCGCCGGTCGCCGTCCGCGAAGGTCAGGTCGTCCAGCCCTCGGGCGATGAAGTCGAACAGCCGGAAATGCGCCGGACCTTCGGTGTAGCGGCGGGCGATGCGGGCCAGCGTCGCGCCTTCCCGGTCGGCGCGGCGCGAGAACAGAGCCCGCAACACGGCGTCCAGCGCGGCGTGGTGGAAGGCTTCCGACAGGTTGGCGCGATCCCGGCCGGCCAGGCGCTCGACCAGATCGGCGCCGGCGGCCACGAAGTGCGGAACCAGTCCGCCGATCGCGGCCGGGGTGAAGACCGGGGCCAGGCTCTTGCGCTGTCGCCGCCAGGTCTCGCCCTCGCTCAACAGCAGACCCTCGCCGACCAGCGGCCGCAGAGGCCGGCCCAGCTTCACCGGGCGGCGATAGTTCGGCGAGGTCAGCACGTGGCGCACGCCGGCGGGATCGCTGACCACCAGGCCGGGCTGACCCATGAAGCGGTAGGGCGTGATCAGGTTGTCGAAGTCGGCCTCGCTCCAGGCGCCGACCAGATTGCGGCCCATCTCCAGGGCGATGCGCAGATCGCCGAGCACGGAGCCGCCGAGCGGCTGCGGATGGACCTTGGGAGCGGGCGGAATCAGCGGCGCGGCGCGGACGTCTTCGACGAGGTCCATGGAACGGCGGCCTTCCGGTGAGGGAGCCCCTTTTGGGCCCTATCCGGACGCTGACGCTACAACCGCCGAGGTTGTCGCGCAATTATTCATCGCGCGGGGAATTCAAAGCGATCAGGCGGCCGCCGCGTGGGCGCTGACGTCGAACACGCGCTGCGACCCGCGCCAGACTTCCACGAAGTCGCAGCGGTGGTGCATGTCCAGGAGTTCGAAAGCGCGTGCGCGGGCGGCCGAGTCGTCGGCGCAGGGCGTGACGTCGAAGCGGGGAACCGAGCCGTCGGACTCGACACAGAAAAAGGTGAACACCTGCATGGGAACTGTGCGCTCTCATCAGGCGGGGCCGCTCACGTTCGATGGCGGGGGCCGCGGGCGCAGGTCGTCTTCCGCGACCTGCTACATAAGAACATAGGACTCTATGTCGCGATTCACCATAGCAGAGAGTCTTGATTCGAGACTCACCTGTGAACCGCATCTCCGAGCCTGTGGATAAAACCCGGCTGATTCATGACGGTTCCGCGCCGGAATCTCGCCTCTTTCCCTCGGCGGATTCCGCCACTAGGTTCGCACCCTTTCATTCACGGCGACGTTTAAGAGTCCATGGCCGCCCATTATCTCGATTTCGAACGCCCAATCGCTGACCTGGAAAGCAAAATCGAGGAGCTGTCCCGGCTCTCCGAGACGGCTGGACCGGGCGCGTTCGACCTCGAGATCCAGGCCTTGCGCGACCGGGCGCAGGAACTGCGCAAGGAGGCCTACGCCAATCTGGACGCCTGGCAGAAGACCATGGTCGCCCGGCACCCCCAGCGGCCCCACCTGCGCGATTATGTCGCGGGCCTGATCGACGAGTTCGTCGAGTTGCGCGGCGACCGCAAGTTCGCCGACGACCAGGCGATCGTCGGGGGGCTCGGCCGCTTCCGCGGTCAGCCCGTCGTGGTCATGGGCCACGAGAAGGGTCATGACACCACCACCCGCCTGAAGCACAACTTCGGCATGGCCCGCCCCGAAGGCTACCGCAAGGCCGTCCGCCTGATGGACATGGCCGAGCGCTTCAGCCTGCCGGTCGTCACCTTCGTCGACACCGCCGGCGCCTATCCGGGCCTGGGCGCCGAAGAGCGCGGCCAGGCCGAGGCCATCGCCCGCTCGACCGAGCGCTGCCTGACCCTGGGCACGCCGATGGTCGCCACGATCGTCGGTGAGGGCGGCAGCGGCGGGGCCATCGCCCTGGCCGGCGCCAATCGCGTGCTGATCCTGGAGCACTCGATCTATTCGGTGATCTCGCCGGAAGGCGCGGCCTCGATCCTGTGGCGCGACGGCGCCCGGGCCAAGGACGCGGCGACCAACATGCGCATCACCGCCCAGGACCTGATCAAGCTGGGCATCGTCGACCGCATCGTCGACGAGCCCGCCGGCGGCGCCCACTCGAACCAGGACGCGGCGATCCAAGCGGTCGGCGACGCGGTCGAGGAAGAGCTGAAGGCCATGGCCCACATGAGCGCCGAGCAGTTGCGCAAGCAGCGCGCCGAGCGCTTCTACGCGATCGGCCGCGCGGGCCTGCAGTAGGACATTTTCATCGGGCGGCGTCACATCCGCCCGACGCGCCTCGTCTTCTCCCTGAAGGGCCAGTTCGGCCCGGCTTAGGAGCAAGACCATGGGCGAAACCGCCGCCTTCCGCCACGACCAGAATGTTCCCGAGGTCTACAAGGCCTTCCTCGCCGCCGAGATGGCGGTGCGCGCCGCGGGCGTTCCGGCCGGCCTCAAGCACCTGATCTATCTGCGCGTCTCGCAGCTGAACGACTGCGCCTACTGCGTGAAGATGCATAGCCACGAGGCGCGGGCGGACGGCGAGACCAACGAGCGCCTCGACCGCCTGGTCGTCTGGCGCCATGTCGACGACTTCACCGCCGCCGAGAAGGCCGCCCTGGCCTGGGCCGAGGCCCTGACCCGGCTGCCGGCGCCTGAGGGCTTCGCGCCGCTGCGGGCCGCCCTGCGCGAACACTGGACCGAGGAGCAGGCCAGCGCCCTGACGGCCTGCGTCGCGCAAATCAACCTCTGGAACCGGCTGGGCGTCTCGGGGCATTAAACCGGGGCGGCGGCGAAGGGCCCCGTCCTGTGGAGTCCCAGATGATCCGTCTCTTCGCCGCCGCGACCGTTCTCCTGTTGGCCCCCGCCGCCCACGCCGCCGAGCCGAAGTACTCGCAGGCCTACGATCGCTGCCTGGCCGCGCCCTCGGGCCAGAGCACGGCGGGCATGATCAGCTGCATCGGCGCGGAGCTGAAGCTTCAGGACGCCCGCCTCAACCGCGCCTACCAGGCCGCCCAGAAGCGGATGAGCCTGCCGCGCCAGAAGGCCGCGCTGACCAAGGCCCAGCGCGCCTGGATCGCCTTCCGCGACGCCGACTGCGCCAGCCTCTACGACCAGGACTGGGGCACGCTGAGCCGCGTCGAGGCCAATAGCTGCGTCCTGGACCGCACCGCCCGGCGCGCCGACGAGCTGGAGCGTTTCCGCCAGGCGCAATGACGCCCTTGCCTGACCTAGGGGCCGCCGCCGCATAGTCGCGCCGACAATGACGAGTGGGAGCGACGCGCGATGGCCATCAGGACCCGTTTCACCGAGCTGTTCGGGGTCGAGCATCCGATCGCCCAGGGCGGCATGCAGTGGGTCGGCAGGGCCGAGCTGGTCGGCGCCGTGGCCAATGCCGGGGCGTTGGGCTTTCTTACGGCCCTGACCCAGCCGACGCCCGAGGCGCTGTCTCGCGAGATCGCCCGCTGCCGCGAGATGACCGACAAGCCGTTCGGCGTGAACCTGACCATCCTGCCGGCGATCAAGCCGCCGCCGTACGCCGAATACCGCGCGGCGATCATCGAGAGCGGCGTCAGGATCGTCGAGACCGCCGGCTACAAGCCGCAGGAGCATGTCGACGACTTCAAGGCGCACGGGGTCAAGGTGATCCACAAGTGCACCGCGGTCCGCCACGCCCTGTCGGCCGAGCGGATGGGCGTCGACGCCATCTCGATCGACGGCTTCGAGTGCGCCGGCCATCCGGGCGAGGACGACATCCCGGGCCTGATCCTGATCCCGGTCGCCGCCGACAAGGTGAAGATCCCGATGATCGCCTCGGGCGGCTTCGGCGACGCGCGCGGCCTGGTCGCGGCCCTGGCCCTCGGCGCCGACGGCGTCAACATGGGCACCCGCTTCTGCGCTACGCGGGAGGCGCCGATCCACGAGAACTTCAAGCAGGCGATGGTGGCCAACGACGAGCGGGCCACGGACCTGATCTTCCGCACCCTGCACAACACCGCACGCGTGGCCAGGAACGCCGTCAGTCAGCAGGTGGTGGCCATCGAGCGGGCCGGCGGCGCCAGGTTCGAGGACGTCGCCGACCTGGTGAAGGGCGTGCGCGGTCGCGAAGGGCTGGAGAGCGGCGACACGGACCATGGCGTCTGGAGCGCCGGCATGGTGCAGGGCCTCATCCACGACGTGCCGACCGTGAAGGAGCTGGTCGACCGCATCGTCGCCGAGGCCGAGACGCTGATCCGCCAGCGTCTGGCGGGGATGCTGGACTAGGCGCGCGCGACAAGCGCCTTGCGCCCCTACCGCGCCGCCCCGATCGCTCGCGCCAGGGCCGTCAGCCGATAGCGGATCGGCCCGGGCGGCAGGCCCAGGAAGGCTTCGGCCAGGGCCGGCCCCTCGGGGGCGGCGACCATTTCGGCGACCAGATCGCGGCCCCGGCCATCGTCGGGATTGTCAGGCTCGGGCAGGCCCTCGAAGAACCGCGCCACCGGCAGGTCCAGCACCAGCGACAGGCCGTGCAGCGTCGAGGCGCTGATCCGATTGCTCCCGCGCTCGTACTTCTGCAGCTGCTGGAAGCTGATCCCCAGGCGCTCGGCCACCGCCGATTGGCTCAGCTGCAGCGCGCGGCGGCGGGCCCGCAGCACCTGGCCGACGTGGCGGTCGACGGGATGAATGACGGCGCCCGGAGGCGAAGGCTGGCGACCCATGCGTGTGATCCTCGACTTCGACGCGAAAAATACACACTGAAGGTGTGTAGATGCGCGAAGCGACCAAGGCAAGGGTCGCGCGTGGCCGAAGATCCCGACCTGACCGCCTTGGGGCGAGAAATCCGCGACCGCCGCAAGGCCCGCAACCTCAGCCAGGAAGCCCTGGCCGAGCTCGCCGGCCTGCATCGCAACTATGTCGGCCTGCTGGAGCGCGGCGAGCGCAATCCCAGCGCCACCACCCTGTTCCAGCTGGCCCGCGCCTTGGAGATCCGCCTCTCCGAACTGGTCGGGCGGCTCTGAACGGGGCTAGTTCTCATCGTCCTTCATCGCCGACCCGTCCATCGCCGACTCGTCCATCGCCGGCCCGTCCATCGCCGAAAGCAGGGTGGCGACCGCAACGCCCAGCGCCCGGGCGATCCGGGTCAGGGTCAGATAGTCGGGGTCGCGCAGCCCCGCCTCGATCGTCGCCAGCGCCTCTGTCTCGATCTCCGCCGCCGCCGCCAGTTCGTTCGGCGTCCGTGCCGCGGCCGTCCGCAGCCTCCGGATCCTTGCGCCCAGCTTCCGCAATGGCGACGGCATGTTCATGGAATGTTCTAGCCATGGTGGAGCGGCTCCGTCAACTCGCCTGATGCGTCGCTCGCGTCGGCCGGAGCGACCTACCGCGTCAGCAGGGCTCGCAGCGCCGCCTGTTCGCTGTCCGACAGGCCTTGGGCGTAGCGGGCGGCGCAACCTCCGTCCGTCGCCGCGAACCTCGGCACGGCCCGGGCCCGCAGACTGGCCTCGATCGGACCCAGCCTGTCCAGCAGCGTCCTGACGTCGCCGGCCGCCCGCGCCAGATTGGCCTCGCGGCCGCTGGGGAAGGCCACGTCATAGTTCAGGGTCGGCGCGACCTTGCCGGACGCCTCGTCGCGCTGGTTGACGCAGCCGACGCCGACGCTGGTCGCCGCGCCCCACGACCAATGCTCGACCGGCTTGCCGTCCTGAAGCCAGGCGGTGCCGAAGCGGGTGGCGACGCCAACCTCGCCGCGGCCGGTGAAGGCCCCCCAGGCGACGCCGGCCGCGACACAGGCGGCGGCCAGCACCGTCATTCGCCAGCGGACCGCGCGCGAGAGCGACAGCGTGGCGCGGTTCAGGCCGAACACGCCGGGGACCAGGATCAGCGGTCCGATGGCGATCAGCATCATAGGCAGGAACAGGTCGACCGGCTCGCGCCAGGTGAGCAGGACGTCCGGTATGGCCTTCAGCAGCAGGGCGTCGCGGCGCTCGAACGCCAGCTGGACCAGCGCCAGTCCCGCCAGGCCCCCACCGACCAGGCCCGCGGTGATCAGCACCCCGACCAGCCTGTCGGCGAGCGACGCCGGAGCGGCGGCGACGTCCTGCGGACCTTCGGTCATGCGATGCGGATCCCAGCGGGCGGCCCCGATGCGCGGCCGCTGTCCTGACTATCGCGAGTTGGCGCGGAAGGGGAGGGGCGGGGCGCGGCGTCGGGCTATCGACGCGCCGCGTAATTCTGTAAGGCGTCGATGGTCGGGAGAGGATCCGCATGCCCACGAGGCGGGACACTTTGGGGCTTCTGGGCGCGGTCGCCAGCGCGACGGCCGTGAATTCCGACGTCCAGGCCAGGTCGACGGATTCGGCGGTTCTCTGGCCGCGGCCCGCGCACCGGGACATACCGACGCCGGACTGGGGTCCCTATAGCGACCATTGGAACGGGATTTCCCATGTCACGGATCGTGAGCGTGGGCTGCGGATGGATTTCGCGCTGACGCCGGCCATCCTTCGGCAGGAAAGCCTCGTCCCGTTCGCCCATGGCGGCCTGAACATGCAGCCGGTGCGCGCGGACCCGGACCTGAGCTACTACGCGTGGCTCTACCGGCTTGAAGCGGGCGTTGACGTTCGGCTCGAATGGCTGCGCCTGTCCGAGGCAGGCGGCGTGCTCAGGGCGCGCGTCCGCAACCTTTCCGACGTCGCGTGCCCCGTGGTCCTGAACTGGACGGCGCGACTTTGTCCGCCGCCATGTCCGGCCCGCCTCGAGCGTCCGCGATCGTCGGGCATCGTTCACCAGGCGGTCCCACGCACGCCCCTGCGTCCGGCGCGCGTGGCCCTGCCCGCCGATGCGATCTGGGTCAATGCGCTCTTCTATGACCATTTCCAGTGGGCCAAGCCCGGGCTGGACGAGAGCCTGCCCTACGACGGCCGCCGCCACGGCGAGGTGGTGGAGCATGGCTTCGTCGATGGCTACGGGATCGGCCAGGGTTTCGGCCGCGCGAAGGGCGATCAGATCCGCTGGCGGGTGAAGCTGGCCAAGCCCCTTTCAAACGCCGTCCTGCGCCTTCGCTATCGCTGCGCCTTTCCGGCCGCCAGCTTCGCGGCGCGCGGGCTTTTCTCAGGCGTCGTCACGCTGGCCGGCGGCGACGATCCGCAAGCCTTCATCGAACGCGATCTCGCCGTAGGAAGGCTGGCGGCGGGCGAGCATGACTGGTTGCTGACGGCTCTGGGCGACGCCGCGGTCGAGCTGAACGGGTTTGTTCTGGTCGAACACGACGTCGCGGACGCCGTTCGTTTCACGTCTCACGACTGGGCCCTCCGCCCGCGGCGCCGCGATGGCGCGGGATCGACGGTCCTCGCCTTCGCCGAGGAAACCGACAGCACCTACGCCTTGAGCTGGACGGACGAGATCCTGCCCATCCGCACGGTGGCCAACGATGACCTGCGCCTCCTGGACATAGCCCTGAAGTCCCCGGCGCGCTTCGCCATGGGGCGCGTGCCGGACGCGGAGACGCCGGAACACGTCACGGTGCTCACCCACCGGGTGTTTGACCTCCAGCCCGGGCAAACCGCTTGGCGAGACCTGCGCGTGGCGGTCGGACAGGGCGGCGCGGCAGCCGAGCTTCCCGTCGCCGACGCCGGCGCGCTCGATCGGCAGTTCGCGGCGGCTCGCGCGGAATTCGGTGATGTCGATCGAGCCGCCGGCGACCCCTATGCCGAAAGCGCCGAACGCCTGTTGGCCACCGCGGCCACCAACATGCTGTTTCCGATCTGGACCGGCGGCGCATGGGTGCGCAGCTACAGTCCAGGCCGTGAATGGCCCTCGGTCTACACCTGGGATTCCGGCTTCACGGGGCTGGGCCTGGCCAAGAGAGCCCCGCGCTTGTCGACCGCGCTTCTGGACACCTATCTGAGCCCCGCCCAGGACAGGCAGGCCGCCTTTCTCCACCACGGCTCGCCGCTCCCGACCCAGTTCTATCAGTTCGAGGCGCTGTGGAATCTGAACGGCGACAGGGCGTTCGCGCAGGCGCGCTATCCCCGGCTCAAGCGCTACCTCGAGTTCCTGCTGGGCCGGGCGGCAGGCTCGACGTGCCGGACCCTGGGCAGCGGCCTGGTCCGGACCTACGACTACTTCTACAATGCCGCGGGCATGGACGACTATCCGGCGCAGATGGCCATGCACGCCGGCGGCCTGGCCGGACGCGTCGCGCCCGCCGTCAGCACCGCCCACGCCATTCGATGCGCCAAGCTTCTGCGCCGTGTCGCCAGCACCTTGGACCTCCGTCGCGACGTCGACGTCTGGCGCCGGGACATCGAGGCGCTGGGCCAGGCGCTGCAGACCCATGCCTGGGATCCCCGAAGCGGCTACTACGCCTATGTCTTGCACGACGCAGCGGGCGCGCCGACCGGCTGGCTCAGGAGCCCGGCGGGTGAGAATTTCAACATGGGGCTCGACGGGGTCGCACCCCTCGTCGCCGATATCGCCGACGCCGCGCAGCGCCGCGCCATGATCGACAACCTGATGTCGCCCGAGCGGATGTGGACCCCCAGCGGGATCACGGCGGTCGACCAGCGAGCAAGCTATTTCGACCGGGCCGGCTATTGGTCGGGCTCCGTCTGGATGCCCCACCAGTGGCTGATGTGGAAGGCCATGTTGGACTATGGGGAGGGCGCTCTGGCCTGGCGCATCGCCAGGACGGCGCTCGATGTCTATAGCCGCGAGATCGCCCGCACCGGCCTGGCCTACGAGCAGTTCGACGCCTTCACCGGACGGGGCGGCGGCTGGTCGCCCTTCGGCGCCCTCTCCTCGCCCATCCGCAACTGGTACGAGGCCTATTGCCAGCCCAGGACCCTGAGCGGCGGCTTCAACACCCACATCCGCCAGCAGCACTGGTCGGCGCAAGGGCTCGTGGCGCGGTTGAACGTCGAGGGCGATCACGCCGCATCCGTGCTGGTGGTGGCGGATCGCTCGCCGCGCAGAGCGTCCTGGCGAGGGCAGGCGGTCGACATCACCCTGCGCGGCGAGCGCGCCGCCGAGATCGTCCTGGCGCCCGGGGAAGGCGTGCTCGAACTGGTCTGCGCCTAGGGCCCGTCTTGATCTGATCGCATCCGTCAGATTGAAAAAAGATCTCTAATTCAAAGGTTTGGAGCGTTTTCGATCCGCTAGCCGTTTCACGCCCATCGGAAAATGCTCCAGAGCGGCCCTACCGTCTCTTCTTCCGGAACTCTTCCGCCTTCTCCTGACGGATCTCGGCCCGGATGCGCTTGGGCGCGGCGCGGTCAACCTCGTCGCCCGTCGCCGCCAAGGCCTCATTGGCGAACTCGAGGTCCATCAGCTTCATGCGCTTGATCTCGTCGCGCAGGCGGGCGGCGGTCTCGAACTCCAGGTTGGCGGCGGCCTCGCGCATGCGAGCTTCCAGGTCCTTGAGCGCGGCCTTGAAGTTGTCGCCGCTGAACGGGCGGTCGTCGGTTTCGGACATGCCCATGGGGACGAGCACGCGGTCGCCGCGCTCGTAGGGGCTGTTGAGGATGTCCTTAATGTCGCGCTTGACGCTCTCAGGCGTGATGCCATGCTCGAGATTGTAGGCGTGCTGCTTCTCGCGGCGGCGGGCGGTCTCGGCCATGGCCCGCTCCATCGAGCCGGTCATGCGGTCGGCATAGAGGATGACCTTGCCGTCGACGTTGCGGGCGGCGCGGCCGATCGTCTGGATCAGACTGGTTTCCGAGCGCAGGAAGCCTTCCTTGTCGGCGTCGAGGATGGCGACCAGACCGCACTCGGGGATGTCCAGGCCCTCGCGCAGCAGGTTGATGCCCACGAGCACGTCGATATTCCCCATCCGCAGCTCGCGGATGATCTCGATCCGCTCCAGGGTGTCGACGTCCGAGTGCATGTAGCGGACGCGGATGCCCTGTTCGTTGAGGTATTCGGTCAGGTCCTCCGCCATCTTCTTGGTGAGGACGGTGACCAGGGTGCGGTAGCCCTTGGCGATGGTCTGGCGGATCTCGTCGACGACGTCGTCGACCTGGCTGGCGCCGTCCTTGGAGACCGGGCGCACCTCGACCGGCGGGTCGATCAGGCCGGTCGGGCGGATGACCTGCTCGGCGAAGACGCCGCCGGCGCGCTCCAGCTCCCAGTCGGCCGGGGTGGCGCTGACGTGCACCGACTGCGGCCGCATGGCGTCCCACTCCTCGAACTTGAGAGGGCGGTTGTCGAGCGCCGAGGGCAGGCGGAAGCCGTACTCGGCCAGAGTCCATTTGCGGTTGCGGTCGCCCTTGTACATGGCGCCGATCTGCGGAACCGTCTGGTGACTCTCGTCCGTGAAGAGGAGGGCGTTGTCGGGGATGTATTCGAAGAAGGTCGGCGGCGGCTCGCCGGGCTTACGGCCCGACAGGTAGCGGCTGTAGTTCTCGATGCCGGCGCACGAGCCGGTGGTCTCGATCATCTCCAGGTCGAAGGTCGTGCGCTGCTCCAGGCGCTGCGCCTCCAGCAGCTTGCCGTTGGCGACCAGCCACTCCAGCCGCTCCTTCAGCTCCTGGCGGATGGCGATGATCGCCTGGCGCAGGGTCGGGCGCGGGGTGACGTGGTGGCTGTTGGCGTAGACCTTGATCATCTCCAGGTCCGAGGTCTTCTTGCCCGTCAGGGTGTCGAACTCGGACAGGGCCTCGACCTCATCGCCGAACAGGGTCACGCGCCAGGCGCGATCCTCGTAGTGGGCGGGGAAGATCTCGATCGTGTCGCCGCGGCGGCGGAACGTGCCGCGCTCGAAGGCCTGGTCATTGCGCTTGTACTGCTGGGCCACCAGGTCGGCGATCAGCTGCTTCTCGTCGACCTTCTGCCCGACCTCCAGGGTGAAGGTCATGGCGGTGTAGGTCTCGACCGAGCCGATGCCGTAGATGCACGACACCGAAGCCACGACGATGACGTCGTCGCGCTCCAGGATCGCCCGGGTGGCCGAGTGGCGCATCCGGTCGATCTGCTCGTTGATGGAGCTGTCCTTCTCGATATAGGTGTCGGTCCGGGGCACGTAGGCCTCGGGCTGGTAGTAGTCGTAGTAGCTGACGAAGTATTCGACCGCGTTCTCCGGGAAGAACGACTTCATCTCGCTGTACAGCTGGGCGGCCAGGGTCTTGTTCGGGGCCAGGATCAGGGCCGGGCGCTGCGTGCGCTCGATGACCTGGGCCATGGTGAAGGTCTTGCCCGAGCCGGTGACGCCCAGCAGCACCTGGTCCTGGTCGCCGTTCTGGATCCCCTCCACCAGTTCCGCGATGGCGGTCGGCTGGTCGCCCGCGGGCTGGTAGTCGCTGACCAGCTTGAACTTCTTGCCGCCCTCGGACTTGTCCGGCCGCGCGGGGCGGTGCGGGGTCCAGAGCATGGGCATGGTCGCGTCGGCGACGTCCTGGACCACGTCCATGACGAAGGGAGTCGAGACGTCGGAAACGCCAGGGTTATCGCGTGCGGGCATGGCTCCAAATTAGGAGCGACGGTACGCGAACGCTAGAGGGGCTGCTGACGAGGAGTGGCAGCAGGCTGTCATCAGGCCGCCCGGTCCTTGGCGGACCCGGCGCCAGGCCGGCGTGGCCTAAAGCCGCTTCAAGGTCTGGGGATCGGCCTCGCCGCCGAAGTACTTGTCGAGCGCCTTCTGGAAGGCCGGTTCGTCCGGATCGGCCGCGCGGAACAGGGTCAGGCTGGAGCGCAGCTTCAAGTCGTCGGGCGCGCCGAACACCGCGAGGGCGTCGTGACCGGGCAGGGCGTTGATCGCCTCGACCGCCTCGACCAGGCGCGGACCCAGCACCGGATGGGCCAGATAGGCCCGCGCCTCGGCGAGGTCGGCGATGGCGTAGAGCTGGGCGGTCGGGCTGCGCCCCAGCCCCGCGATCTGCGGGAACACGAACCACATCCAGTGACTGGTCTTCTGGCCGCGCTTCAGTTCGGCCAGCGCCGTCGCGTAGACGGCGGTCTGGGCCGTGACGAAGCGTGAAAGGGCGTTTGTCTCGGACATGGCGCGACTCAAAGCGCACACATCGCCGCCCGGCTCCATCACATCATTGTAAGTGAGCGCTCACTTGCATTCTGCGTCTGCGCTGTTAGGTTGAGGCGATCTCTTGGCGAGGACCGTTCATGGCGAGGCTCGACGACGTTTTCATCACCGGCTGGGGCGCGGTCCTTCCGGGCGAGCCGGTGTCCAACGCCGCGATGGAGGACTATCTGGGCCGCATCGATGGTCGCCCCAGCGCCATGGGCCGGCGGGCTCTGCGATGGAACGGCGTGAAGACCCGCCACTATGCGATCGGCCCCGACGGCCATCCCACCGACAGCAACGCCGGCCTATGCGCCAAGGCTGTCACGGCCGCGCTCGCCGAGGCCGGACTGGAGCGACGCGATCTGTCGTTCCTGGCGGCCGCCACCACCCAGGGCGACTACATCGTCCCGGGCCACGCGGCGACGGTGCATGGCGCGCTGGGCGGCGGGCCGCTGGAGATCGCCAGCTTCCAGTCGGTTTGCGGCAGCGCCCTGATGGCCGCGAAGTCCGCCTATCTGGCGGTGGCGAGCGGCGAGCACGCGGTCGCCTCCGCCTGCGCCGGCGAGGTTTCGTCGCGCTGGTTCCGGCCCGCGTTCTACGAGGGCTCGGCCCTGGTCGACGGCAAGGGGCGGCTGGCCGCCGAGGCCGACATCCTGCGCTTCACCCTGTCGGACGGGGCGGGGGCGATCGTGCTGGAGACCAGGCCCGCGCCGAAAGGGTTGTCGCTGAAGGTCGAGTTCATCGACCTCACCTCCCTGGCCGGCGCCTTCACCCCCTGCATGTGGGCGGGCGCCGCGCCCGGGGATCGCGCGGAGCCGACCGCCACCTGGGGCTTTTCCGGTCCCGTCGCCGCCCACGCCGCCGGGGCGATCGCCCTGATGCAGGACTTCGACCTCTTGAAGCCGGTGATCCGCGCCTGGGTCGGGGTGTATCTGGAGAAGGTCGACCAGGGCCGCATCGCCCCCGGCCGGATCGACTGGCTGCTGTGCCACTATTCGGCGGAGTCGTTGCGCCAGGAGATCGTCGGCCTGCTGGAAAGCACCGCCGGCATGATCCCGCGCGAGAAGTGGTTCTCGAACCTGCCGACCGTGGGCAATGTGGGCTCGGCTTCGATCTGGGTGATGCTGGACGAATTCATGCGCTCGGGTCGCGCCAAGTCCGGCCAGAAGATCCTGTGCGTGGTGCCCGAAAGCGGTCGCGCCTTCGTCGGGTTCATGATGCTGGAGGTGGTGGGATGAACGCGGTGACGACGATGGAGGGGCATGACGTCGCCGACGTGCTGCGGCGCCTGGCGGTGGTGTTCGCGCGCTTCGAGCAGCGGCTGGAAGCCACCCCCCTGATCGGACGGCTTTCGCGCGGAAGGCTGACGGTGGAGGATTACTGCGCCTTCCTGGTCGCCTTGCGCCAGCAGGTGAAGGACGGCGCTCTGTGGATGGCCCGCGCGGCCTCGAACATCGGCGAGCCGCACCTGGAGCTGCGCTCGCTGGTCCTGCGCCACGCCGTCACCGAGCATCGCGATTTCCGCCTGCTGGAGACCGACTATGTCGCGGCCGGCGGCGACCTGGCGGTGATCCAGGCGGGCGAGAAGAACATCGGCTCCGAGGCCCTGTCGGCCTGGATGTTCCACGAGGCCTCCAAGCCCGACCCGTTCGGCCTCCTGGGCGCGATGTGGATCATCGAGGGCCTGGGCCAGATGAAGGCGCTGGAGTGGGGCCGTCGCATCCAGACCCAGCTTTCGCTGCCCGACGAGGCCGTCCGCTTCCTCGTCTATCACGGCGAGAACGATGTCGAGCACATCGCCGAGTTCGAGCGGATGCTGGGTCTCGTCCTGCCCGACCCGGCCGTGGCGGCGCGGATCGTCAAGGTCGCCGAGGTCACCGCCCGGCTCTACGCCCTTCAGATCGAGGAGGTGCTGGCGTGACGCTTGCTGAAGGCTTCGACGTCGCCGCCCACGACCCCCGCTACCCCGACCCGTGGCTGGCGCTCTATCTGGACCAGAGCCTGCCGATCGCCGAAGAGGCCAAGGCGGCCCTGGCGCGCGGCAACCGCACCTGGTCGCGGCGCTGGCTGTTCCCGGTCATGCGCGCGCCGCTGCTGGCCTTCTTCATCCTGGTCAAGGTGCTGCGGGCGGTCTCGCCACGACATCCGAACTGGAACGGTCCGCTGCACCGGCTGATCCACTGGGGGCTGCGCACCTTCGGCTCGCCGGACTGCAACCTGCTGATCCTGCGCCACTTCCACATCGGTACTGAGCTGCTGGCCTTCATCAAGGCCAATGCCGGACCGGTGAGCATCGAGACCGTCCCGTTGCGGCCGATGACCCTGAAGGACCTGGAGGACAACGTCTTCCTCCAGCACGACCTCAACGTCTTCAACTTCGTGATCCAGCTGAACGCCAGCCTGCGGGCGCAGGGGCGCGACCTCGTTCCCGTCGAGCGGCCGGACTTCTCGATGATCTCGGACGATCCGTTCCCGATCCCGGCGACCCGGCCCGGGCCGCTGAACAGGATCGACGTCCAGACGGCGGTCGAGGCCTATACGCCGCTGTACGCCCTGTTCCTGCCCCGCGCCGACTTCGTGCGGGCCGCCGGCTCGCTGCAGCTGGACGAGACCGTGGCCATCTACATCGCCAAGATCCTGGGCTCGGACTACCACCTGTCCTTCGTCAAGAACGGCCACCCGCTGGTGCCCCTGTCGACGCTCCAGGCGGGCTACCGGCTGATGATGCACGGCCTGGACTGCGAGGCCCTGCACGGCTGGCTGCGGCTGCTGAAGCGGCGGCAGGCGGCGGGGCTGCCGCTGGATCCGCGCGATCCGACGGGGCGGGGCTGATGTTCAGCTTTCAAACCGCCGCGCTACCCAGTCGATGAACACCCGCACCCTCGGCGACAGCTGGCGGCTGCGGGGATACAGCAGCGACACCGGCGTCGGGCTCGGCGGATAGTCCGCCAGCACCTCGACCAGCCGCCCGTCGGCCAGGCCGTCTTCCACCCGGTAGCGCGGGACCTGGATCAGGCCCAGCCCCAAGAGACCCATGGCCACGGTGTTCTCGGCCGAGTTCACGGTCACGTCGGCCGCGACCGGAACGGCGCGGACCTTGCCGTTTTCGGTGACCTCCAGCGGATAGGGATGGCCGCTCGCCGCCTGCAGGAAGCCGACCATCCGATGGCTCGCGAGGTCATCGGGCGTGCGCGGCGTCCCGAAGCGGGCCAGATAGGCCGGCGAGGCGCAGGTCACCTCCGGCAGCAGGGCCACTCGCCGGGCGACCATGGCGCTGTCCGTCAGGTCGCCCATCCGCAGGACGCAGTCGACGCCCTCGCGCACCAGGTCGACCAGGCGGTCGCCCTCGGTGATCTGGAGCGTCAGCTCGGGATAGGCGGCCAGGAAGTCCGGCAGGCCCGGCAGCACGAACCGCCGCGCCAGGGCCCCTTGCACATCCACCCGCAGCAGGCCGCGCGGCGTGCGCTGGCGAAAGGCGCTTTCGGCGTCGTCCAAATCGTCCAGCAGGCGCAGGCAGCGCCGGTAGTAGGCCTCGCCGTCCAGGGTGGGGCCGACCTGGCGGGTGGTGCGCTGGAGCAGGCGAGCGCCCAGCCGCGCCTCAAGCTGCTGCACGGCCTCGGTGGCGGTCGAGCGGGGCAGGTTGAGGTCGGCGGCGGCGCGGGTGAAGCTGCGGCGCTCCACGATCCGCACGAACAGGCGCATCGCCTCGAACCGATCCACGCCCCACGCCTCCACTATTCGGCAATCCGAATAGTCATGTCGTGACTGGCTGAATTATTCAAGCCAGGCGAAGGCGGATGGTCTCTCCGCCGACACGAGGTCGGCCGGAGAAATTGGATGACCCAACAAACTCAAAAGGTGGCGCTGGTGACCGGCGCTTCGGCCGGCATCGGCGCGGCGACGGCCAAGCGCCTGGCGCGCGACGGCTTCACCGTGATCGTCAACTACGCTGGAAACGCTGCGTCCGCCGAGGCGGTGGTCCGCGAGATCCAGGCCGCCGACGGCCAGGCCATCACGGCCCGGGCCGACGTCGCCGACCCCGCCGCTGTCCGCCGCCTGTTCGACCATGCCGAGGCCGCGTTCGGCGGGGTGGACGTGCTGGTCAACAACGCCGGGATCATGAAGCTGGCCCGCCTGGCCGACGCGGACGACGCTCTGTTCGACCAGACCATCGCGGTGAACCTGAAGGGGGTCTTCAACACCCTGCGCGAAGCCGCGCGCCGCTTGCGCGACGGCGGCCGGATCATCAATCTCTCGTCCAGCGTCGTGGGGCTGCGGCCCGAAGCCTACGGCGTCTACGCGGCCAGCAAGGCGGCGGTCGAGACGCTGAGCGCCATCCTGGCCAAGGAGCTGCGGGGCCGGAACATCACCGTCAACGCCATCGCGCCGGGCCCCACGGCGACAAAGCTGTTCCTGGACGGCAAGCCGGCCGAGGCCGTCGAGCGCCTGGCCAAGGCCGCGCCCCTGGAGCGCCTGGGCCAGCCCGAGGACATCGCCTCGACCATCGCCTTCCTGGCCGGCCCGGACGGGGCCTGGGTCAACGGCCAGGTCCTGCGCGTCAACGGCGGGATCGTGTAGGCGGCTGTTAACGGGCGCATCCTAAAACGGACGCATCCTAAAGTTGCTCGA
Source organism: uncultured Caulobacter sp. (assembly GCA_966211605.1). Taxonomy (GTDB): domain Bacteria; phylum Pseudomonadota; class Alphaproteobacteria; order Caulobacterales; family Caulobacteraceae; genus Caulobacter. Next base: position 717 of record CBIHOB010000033.1, on the reverse strand, counting down.
CTGTTCGATGGAGCCGAAATGCGGGGATCGACTAGGAGCAAGCTGCGCGTTGCGGGCGCGATGGTCTGCGTGCTTGTTCTGACCGCCTGCGGCGCGGCGACGCCTTCTTCCGGCGTGAAGCTGGATGTGCCGTTTCTGGCGCAGGAGACGCTGCTATGCGTTCCGACTTCGGCCGCCACGGTGCTCGCATTTTATGGCGACGCTCAGCCGCCGCGAAAGCTCAAGGCCCTGGCGTCCGGCCACGCCTATGATCCGGCCGCACCGTTCAATGATTTTACCATCACGCCGTTTACGAGCCTGGTGGGAGGCCTTCGCACGCTGGGCTATGACTGGCGAGATAGCGCGCTGCCCATGACGCCGGAAGGCTTCGAGCGGGGCATGGCGGTGATCAAATCCGACCTGCGCGCGGGGCGTCCCGTGCTTGTCGACATCAGCTATGCGGGCGTTGGCCACACCTTCGTCCTCAGCGGCTATGACGACGCCGCTCAGCGGATCGACTTTGTCGATCCGGCCGCACCCGCGCCGGGCCGCAATAGCGCCACCTACGCCCAGTTCGAAGCGGCGTGGAACGAGACTGCTTATGGCGGAAAGTTTCGCGCCATGATCCGCACGCAGAAACGCGGAACGCCCGCCGAGCCTCCAGCGTAACGACGACGTCGGCAATCGACCCATTGCGGACCTTCGGCATTTATCAGCCGCAATCCTCCAGGCGTTGAG
>CBIHOB010000032.1:0-52779 GCA_966211605.1 uncultured Caulobacter sp. | reverse complement strand
GTCCAGATTGGCCCCACGCTCGATCGCCGACGCCCCGTAGCGCCGGACGCTGAGTTGCAGGCCCGCGTGCGCGTAGAGGCGCGCGGCAAGGTCGAACAGGCGAGCGCGCAGGTGCGGGGCCTCCGGCCCGTCGGGCGCCGCCAACGCCGTCTCGGCGTTCGCCATGGCGGCTTCCGCGCCGATCGTCGAGGCTTGCGCCAGCGCCGCCATGGCCTCCGCCTGACGCGCCGCTTCGGCCCGCGACCGCGCCCTGACCCAGGCGTCATAGACGGCCCTATAGAGCGCCGCTTCGAACCGCCAACTGACCCGCTGGGCGGGCGAAGCTTGGCGCTCGAGGTCATCGAAGAGCGCGAGCGTGGCGTCGATCCCGTCGTTGTCGGCCGCCTTGCCCGCCCAGTTGCGCTCCAGCGCCATCAGGCCCTCGGCGAACCTTGCGCTCCAGCCCTCCCCGATCCGCGCGCCCAGAAAGATCCGGGCGTAGTCCTCCAGCACCGTGAGCGGCTCGATCCTCGTCGACCAGCCCATCTGAAACCACAGCGCCATGTTGACGTCGTCGTTGACGCCTTCCGAATAGGTCACGGCCCCGGCGTTGAGCGGCGCGAAATGGCGGAAGATGGTCGTCTGGCCCAGGGGACGCGGATTGATCGGCTCGCGGCCCTCGGTGATCGCGAAGGCGGGGTCCCATTCCGGAACCGGAAACTGCGCGTGCATCGTATGGCCGATGTCCGGATAGAACTGGATCGGATAGCGGGCCGGGATCTTCTGACGCTGCAGGGCCATAGGGTCGCGGGTCTGCGGGCCATAGAAGACCCCCGTCAGCCAATCGGGATTCCGGGCCATCTGGCCGTAGAAGGCTTGGCCCTCCGCCGCATCGAAGCCTTGCGCCGAGACCCAGACCTTGGCGCCGGGATGGACACGCCGCAGAATGCGCGCCTCCTGCTGCACCAGCGGAAACAGTCGATCCGGGTGAGTACGGCCGGGATCGCCGCCGGGGACGTACAGCGCGTCGACGCGCGGCAGGCGACGCACCAGGGCCTCGAAGGTCTTCAGCTCCGCCGCCACGGCGGCCGGGTCGCCATAATCCTTGGCCAATTGAGGATAATAGAGCGCGAAGTCCAGGCCGTAGCGGCTGGCGAGGCCCGACAGGCCGACGATGGTCTCGAGCGGCGGCGCCGGGAACAACGGACTGGCCGCCGCGTCGTCCGACACGGGCGCGATCACCTGGATCGTATTGCCGCCGAAGATGGCGATGTCGCGCACGCGACGCTCGAACATCGCCAGGGTCCAGGCATCGTAGCTGTTGTTCTTGAAGCGATAGCCGATCTGCACGCCGCGCACGGCCTGCTCGGGCGCGCTGTCGATCGCCAAGTCATCCGGCGCGAGCACCCTGCCCGGCTCTATCTCGAGCTTGCGCAGCACCCAGCCGACGCCGAACAGCCGGCCACGTGGCGTCTCGGCCGCGACCACCAGCGCGGCGCGCGATCCCGAACGTAAGATGCGGACCGAGAAGCCTTCAGCGGTCCGCGCCGCCTGGCCGGCGCCATGGCCCCGCCAGGCCGCGCGCAGAGAGGACGGCAGGCGATCCTCGACCGCCTCGGGTCGGGCGACCACGATCCACGGGGCGTCGGCATGCGCATCCCCGCCCCAGGGCCGGCCGACGCGCATGGCGATTTCCTCGGCCAAGAAGCGCGCGGCCGGGTCGGCGCCGACCAGCCGCGCCCGCGTCAAGGTCTCGGCGCACGCCGTCCCCGCCATGGCGACGACCAGGATGGCCGAACCTAGCGCGAGGCGGCGGCTCGATTTCACGCGAACTTCGGCGCCGACGGCGGACGCGAAGCCCGGGCTGCGCCGAACGCCCGGTTCGGCCGCGCGCCCATCTGGAACACCAGGCGTCCGCCCTTGGCGACCTCGCCGTGCCCGATCCAGCAACGCTCATGCGGCTTGCCGTTCCAGGTCACCGATTGGATGTAGAAGCGATCCGGGGCGACGTCCTTGGCCTCGATCACCAGCCGCTTGCCCTGGCCCACCGCGATCTCGGCGCGCGGGAACAGCGGCGAGCCGAAGACATAGGCGCCCATCACGGGGTCGACGGGATAGAGGCCCAGCGCGCTCATCACGTACCAAGCGCTCATCTGACCGCAGTCCTCGTTGCCCGACAGGCCGTCGGGCTTGGCCTGGTACTGGCCTTTCAGCAGCATCCGGACCTGGGCCTGGGTCTTATGGTGCGCGCCGCAGTAGGCGTAGAGATAGGCCACGTGGTGGCACGGCTCATTGCCGTGCGCGTACTGGCCGACCAGGCCGGCGATGTCGGGCGGCGAGCCCGGCGGCATCTCGGAACTGGCCGTGAACAGCGCGTCCAGCCTGGCCTCCAGGCCCTTCTCGCCGCCGAACAGCTCCATGTAGCCGTAGAGATCGTGCTGGGTCAGGAAGGTGGCCTGCCAGGCGTTGGCCTCGGTGAAGTCGCGCCACTTGTCCATGTGGCCGATGGCGCGCGGCTCGAATGGCGTCACCCACGAGCCGTCGGCGTTGCGCGGCCGCATGAACAGGGTCGAGGCGTCGAACTGGTTGCGGTAGTTGCGCGAACGGGCCAGCAGCGCCTTGGCGTCGTCATGCGCTCCGGCCGCCGCGGCCAAGTGGGCCATGGCCCAGTCGTCATAGGCGTATTCCAGCGTCCGGCTAGCGCCCTCCATCACCTCGTCGACCGGGATGAAGCCCAGGCGCTTGTACCAATCCAGCCCTAGAACATCGTCGTCGAACGCACGCTTGCGGAAGGCCTTCCAGGTGCGGACCGGATCGAGGTTTCCAAGCCCCTTGGCCTGCGCCTCGGCCAGCACGACGGCGGCATGCCAGCCGTTCATGGTGCCGGTCTCTATGCCCTGCAGCGGCCACACCGACGGTCCCTTGGGGCTCTCCTCGGCCATGGGCACGAGGCCGGCGACCACGTCGGCGGCCCGGTCCGGCTGGGCCAAGGTCAGCAGCGGATGCAAGGTTCGATAGGTGTCCCACAGCGAATAGGTGCTGTAGTTGCGCCGGCCGGCCGGGGCGACGTGATCCTTCTGGTCCATGCCGCGATAGCGACCGTCCACATCACTGAACAGGGTCGGCGCCAGCAGGCTGTGATACAGGCCGGTGTAGAAGATCTTGGCGTCGGTGTCGGAGGCGCCGTCGATACGGATCGACGACAGCGCCTTCTCCCAGGTCTCGCGGGCCGAACGCCGCACGCCGTCGAAGTCCCAATCCGGCGCCTCGGCCTTGAGATTGGCCAGCGCGCCTTCGACGCCGACGCCCGACAGGCCCACCTTGACCAGCAGCGGCGCCTCGCCGGCGTCCGGATAGCGCAGCACGCACTTGAGGTTTTCGCCCCTGGCCTCGCGCGCGCCTGCCGCCAGCGGCTGGTCGGCGGCGTAGAGCTGGACCTCCTTGAACGGTCGCGACAGCTTCATCGCAAAGTAGATCCAGCGCCCAGGCGCCCATTGGAACACCTGCCGCGCGCCGACCAGGGTGTCGTCGCCGACCAGGCGCAGGGACGCGTTCTTGACCCGGGTCTCCGGCGATTTCTCCCACCAGTCCTTCTGGCCGTGCTGCAGGTCGATCAGCAGGTGGCCCGGCTCGCCCTTGGGGAAGGTGTAGCGGTGCAGGCCCACCCGCTCGGTGACCGTCAGCTCGACGTCGATGCGGGTGTCGGTCAGGCGGACCCGATAGTCGCCGGGCGAGGCGTGCTCGCTAGCCCTATCGTAGCGCGAGCGATAGCCTCCGTCGGGGTTGCCGGGCCCTCCCGGCGTCAGCAGCACCGGGCCGGTGGCCGGCACGACCAGCACATCCAGCAGGTCCGCGCATCCCGTGCCGCTCAGATGGGTGTGCGAGAACCCCATGATCGAGCCGTCCTGCTGGTGATAGCCCGAGCAGGAATCCCAGCCGTTGTTGCTGGTGTCCGGACTCAGCTGGACCATGCCGAAGGGCAGGGTCGCGCCCGGATAGGTGTGGCCGTGACCGCCCGTGCCGATGAACGGGTCGACGAAATCGCACAGGGCCCGGCGCGGCGCGGAACACGCCGGCGCGGCGGCGGCGAGGCCGGCCAGGCCCGCCCCGGCCATCAGGGCGCGACGATCGATCGTGGGAACTTTGGTCATGCGGTCGTTTCCAGGGAGCGGGCCAGCAGCGCGGGGCGGCGCTCGGCGATCTCGACGATCAGCTCGCCGAACAGGGTGTTGGCCCACGCGAACCAGTCACGGGTGAACTTGCTGGGGTCGTCCTTGTGGAAGGCCTCATGCATGAAGCCCGTGCCGGCATGCGTGGTCTTCAGGGTCCGCAGGCAGGCCAGGACCGTGGCTTCGTCGCCGTCGGCCAGGGCGTTCAAGGCCCGCATGATGATCGCCATCGGCCAGATCAGGTCGAGGCCGGCGTGCGGCCCGCCGATACCCTCGGCCGCCGCTCCTTTGAAGAAGTACGGATTGCGCTCGCTCCAGGCCAGGCGCGCGGTGCGGCGGAAGACGGGGTCGTCGTGCGGGACACAGCCCAGATAGGCCAGACTCATGAGGCCCGGCGCATTGGCGTCGTCCATGAAGAGGGCGTTGCCGTAGCCGTCGACCTCGAACGCCCAGACCGGCTGGCCCTCGGCGTCCCGGGTCAGGCCGTGCGCCTGCAGCGCGGCGGTCACCTCCTCGGCGAAGGCCGCGCACTCGGCGGCGAACGCCGGGTCGTGCAGCACTTCGCTCGCCAGCTCCGCCAGCTGCCGCAGGCTGGCCGCCGCGAACAGGTTCGACGGGATCAGGAACGGATAGACGCAGGCGTCGTCCGACGGCCGGAACATCGAGTGGATCAGGCCCACCTTGCGGGTCGGCGCGCCCTTGCCTTCCAGCATCAGGGTCTCGGTCGCCAGTGTGCTGGGCCGCTGGAAGCTGTAGGGGCCCGGGCCTGTCTTGCGCTGCTGCTCCCGGAAGGTGCGCACGATCAAGGTCATGGCCTCGCGCCACTCGGCGTCGAACGGAGCCGGATCGCGTGTGGCGCGCCAATAGCCATGCGCCAGCCGGATTGGGTAGCACAGGCTATCGACCTCCCACTTGCGCTCGCCCACGCCGGGCCGCATCTCGGTGACGTCCTGCTGCGACCACTTCAGGTTCGTGCGCGCCGTCGGGTCGTGCATATAAGCGTTGGCGTACGGGTCGATCAGGATGCTGCGCGCCTGCCGGCCGATCACGCCACGGAACAGCGTCCGCAGCTCGGGCGCCTTGCCCGCCAGCGAAAGGTACGGCCAGACCTGGGCCGAGGAATCGCGCAGCCACATGCAGTCGATGTCGCCGGTGATCACGAAGGCGTCGGGCTTGCCGCCGATCTCGGTCAAGAAGACCGTGGTGTCGAGCGTGTTGGGAAAGCAGTTCTCGAACAGCCAGGCCAGTTCGGGATCGGCGACCTTGGCCTTCACGCGCTTGATCAGAGCCTCGACGGCCGGGCTGGCGAAGCGACGCGCCTGCGGCGGCGGGCGGCGCGAAACAAACGGCGCGGCCTTCGCCGAGGTGGCGGCGAGCGCGGCGGCGGCGCCGGTCGCCAGCGCCTGGCGACGGGATAGACGAGCGCTCATCGGGCAAGCTCCTGCTGACCTTCGATTGTGAAGCTCACCTCATGGCCCGGCGCTTGGCCTGGCTGCCCGCCGCCAACGAACAGCGTGTAGCGACCAGGAACCACGGCTCGCGCGCCGTTGCGGGCGACCTGCGAGAGGTCGCGTGGCGACAGCGTGAACCGCACCCTGCGCCGCTCGCCAGGCTTCAACGTCACGCGGTCGAAGCCGACGAGGGTGCGAAGCAGAAGCCGATCCGCCTGCTGGCCGCGATAGTCGGCGGGCTTGGGCGGGATCAGATAGGCCTGGGCCACCTCGTCCCCGGTGCGAGCGCCGACATTGGTCACCTCGGCCTCGACGACCAGTGCTTCACCGGCCTTCATCGAGACCGTCGACAGGCTGGGCGCGCCGTAGTCGAAGCGCGTGTAGCTGAGGCCGTGGCCGAACGGATACGTCGGCTGACCGGTGAAGTAACGATAGGTCCGGCCCTTCATCGCGTACTCGATCAGCGGCGGCAGATCCCGGGCCGTCCGGTAGAACGTCACCGGCAGGCGGCCGGACGGGTTGTTCAGTCCGGCCAAGGTCTCGGCCAGGGCCACGCCGCCGGCCTGGCCCGGATACCAGGCCGCCAGGATCGCGTCGGCATGGGTCTTGGCCCAATCCAACTCGACCGCGCCGCCGGAGGTGAGCGCCACCACCAGCGGCTTGCCGGTCTTGGCCAGCGCCTCCAGCAGGCGCCGCTGCGGTGCGGGCAGAGCGATGTCGGTGCGGTCGCCGCCGTCGAAGCCCGGCACGGCGATCTGCAGCGCCTCGCCCTCGACATCGGGGGACAGGCCGACCACGGCCACGATCACGTCGGCCTGGCTGGCCGCCTTGACCGCCTCGGCCAATTGCGGCGCCGCCGGGGCGCGCCATTGCAGACGCACGCCCTGGTCCTCGCCGGTGTGTGACAGCTCCAGGCGAATGCGGCGCGGACGGGCGTCGGCGAAGTTCAGGACCGCCTCGACGGCCTTGCCCGAGCCGTCGTCGTCGACCACCAGCTTGTCATCGACCCAGAGTCGCACCGGGTCATGCCCCTTGCAGTCGAAGCAGCGCGCCACGCCCACGACCAGGGCGTACTCGCCCGGTCCCGGCGGAACCAGGACCCCGGTCCAGCGCACGCCATAGCGGGCCGGATCCAGGCCTGGCGCCGGCGCAGTGCGGTCCCAGTCGAAGTTGACCACGCGATCCGTCCGAACGACGCGTGGCGCGCCCGTGAGCGCCGGATCATCGAAATAGGATCCGGTCAGCCCTTGGACGGCGTCGGCGCCCGCGCCGGTGCGCAGGGCGGTTTCCGGCACGGCGACCGGCACGCCTTCCGCCAGGGTCGAGCCTTGGGCGTAGCGGATACTGGCCTTGCCCCACTGCGCGCGCAGGCCTTGCAGCGGCGTGACCGGATCGACGGCCGTTCCGTGGTAGTTGGCCTCCAGCACCTCGAGGGCGTCGGCGTCTGGACCGATCACCGCGATCTTCGCGGTCGGAGCCAGGGGCAAGCGGTTCTTGTCATTCTTGAGCAGCACGATCGACTTGCGGGCCGCCTCCAGCGCCAGCGCCCGATGAGCCGGCGCGTTCACGGCGTCGGCGCCCAGACTGGCGTAGGGATTGGCGGGATCAGGCGACAACAGCGCGCCCAAGGCGGTGCGGGCCTCGAACACGCGGGTGACGGCGCGGTCGACGACGGCCTCGTCGAGATCGCCTCGACGGACGGCGACCGGCAGCTGGGCATAGGCGTTGCCGCAGTTCAGATCGTCGCCGGCGGTCAGGGCGGCTGCCGCGGAGCCGGCGTTGTCCAGGCGGAAATAGTGGAACTGGGTCATGTCGTCGACCGCGTCGCAGTCCGAGACGACGAAGCCCTTGAAGCCCCAGTCGCGGCGCAGCGTCTGCTCCAGCAGCAGCGGCGAGGCGCAGGCGGGAAAGCCGTGAATGGCGTTGTAGGCGCACATCACCGATCGCGCTCCGCCTTCGGTCACGGCCTGGCGGAAGGCCGGCAGGTAGGTCGCCTCCAGGTCCTGGGGCGAGACGTCGACGTCGAAGCCGTGGCGCCCGGCCTCGGGGCCTGAGTGCACGGCGAAATGCTTGGGCGTGGCGATCGCGCGGGGACGGTCGGGATCGGGCCCCTGGACGCCGCGCACAAAGGCCGAGGCCAGGGCGCCCGTCAGGTGCGGATCCTCGCCATAGGTCTCCTGCCCTCGTCCCCAGCGCGGATCGCGATAGATGTTGATATTGGGCGACCAGATGGTCAGGCCCTCGTAGCGGCCGGGGTCCCGGCCCTCGATCGTATTGAACTTGGCTCGCGCCTCGACCGATACGGCCTCGCCGACCTTGCCCAGCAGCGTCTTGTCCCAGGTGGCGGCCAGGCCGATCGCCTGCGGAAACACGGTCGCCGGACCGTTGCGCGCCAGGCCGTGCAGGCCCTCGCTCCACCACTCGTAGCCGCGGATCCCCAGACGCGGAACGGACGGCGCCGCGCTCTGCAACTGAGCCGCCTTTTCCTCGAGCGTGAGACGCGAGACCAGATCCGCCGGACTATCGGCGGCCTGGGCGGTACTGGCCAACAGCAACAGCGACGAGGCCGCCAGGAGATGGGATCGGAACATCGAGAGGTCCTAGGGCGTCGTCATCGGCTTGGTGGCGCCATACAGGCTGCGCAGCGTCAGAGCTCGCTTCAGCTTGTCCAGCGGGGCCTTGGACGCGACGCGGATCATGACGCTCTCGCCCGGAGGCAGATCGAACGCGTTGTCCGACAGCGTCGCGTCCAGGTCGCCGAAGTCCAGCCAGACGGCGCGGGCCAGCTTGGCGGCCCTGACCGTCAACGCATAGCCGTCGGCCGTCTTTGTCCAGACGGCGGTCAGCCGAGGATCCGGAAGGGTCATGGCCTTAGCCGCGACCTGGGTGACGACGCTGCGCGAGATCGTCTGGCCATTCTCGATCAGCTCGACAACCGCGAAGGTCCGCGCGGGATCGGCGTCCTTGAACAGCGTCGTGTCCGCCAAGCTGGCGACCTGCGTCGCCGCCAGGGGCTTCAGTTCGGCGTCGGACGTGCTGTCGGAGAGCACCTTGCCGTCGACGTCCATCACCCGCACCCGCCAGCGGACCGCAGCGGCCGTCACGCGGTCTGACAGAAGCGTGATGGTCGTCGCGCCCTTGTCATGCACCGCCGCCAGAGCGACCGGCGCATAGAAGCGACGAGCGTGATAGTGCAACGCCTTCCAGCGGCCGTAGTAGTCGAGGCTGGACCATGAGGCGCCGGGCCAGACGTCGTTCAGCTGCCAGTACAGCGAGCCCATCGTCTGCGGCCGCGAGGACCGATGGTGCAGCGCCGCCAGCTCGATGCCCTCGGCCTGCATCACCTGGCTCAGATAGACGAAGTCCGCGAAGGTCTTGGGCTCGCCGTAGTTACGGCGGATGTAGAACAGGATCCGCTCGTTGCCCTCGCCCTTGGCGTACTTCTGGTGCGCTCGCATGACGGTGGAGTTGACCGACATGTCCTCGGTTTTGGCGATCGTCTTCAGCGTGCGCATCTCGGGCTGGGACTGCAGACCGTATTCCGACATGAAGCGCGGCGTGACGTTCCGATACTCCTCCACCGGCAAGGACCCGCCCCAGACGCTCCAATAGTGGCGGTCGCCGTCGGTCAGCAGGTCGGCGGCGCCGTCATAGTCCGTGCTGGGCGACCCCGCCCAGTAGGGCGTGTCCGGGTCATTTTCGGCGACCGCGCCGCGCAGCACCTGACCGAACAGGGTGACCATGCCCGTGACGATCCGCTCACGCTCCTCGGGCGGGATCGCGGTCTTGAAGGCCACGCGGTCGCCCCAGTTCTCCCAGCCGGTCTGGACCTCGTTGTTGCCGCTCCACAGCACGATGCTGGGGTGATCGCCCAGGCGCTTGACCTGCTCGACGGCCTCGATGCGGGTGTTCTCGCGGAAGGCCACGTCATAGGGCGGGATCGCGCCGCCGAACATGAAGTCCTGCCAGATCATCAGGCCCAGCTCGTCGGCCATCGCGTAGAAGGCGTCGCTCTGATAGTGGCCGCCGCCCCACATGCGCAGCATGTTCATGTTGGCGTCGCGGGCCGAGGTCAGGATCGCCCTCATCTGCTGATCGGTGACCCGCGGCGAAAAGCTGTCGAAGGGGATCAGGTTGGCGCCCTTGGCGAAGATCGGCACGCCGTTGATCACGAAGGCCATGCTCTTGCCCCAGGCGTCGGCCTCCCGGCGCAGCTCGACCGTGCGCAGGCCCGACCGGCGCTCGGCCTTGGCCAGCAAGGCTCCGTCCAGGATGACCGATCCGCTGAACTTGTAGAGGTCCTGGCGGCCGTAGCCGGCCGGCCACCACAGCTTCGGCGCGGTGATCGGCACGGGAACGGAAACGCGGTTGAGGCCCGGCGCCAGGGTGACGGTCTGGCGGACAACCGGCAGGGGCGCGCCGTCGGGGGTCGTCGGCGCGACGGCCAACTCGACCTTACGATCGCTGTCGGACTCGATCTCGAACTCGGCCGACAGGCGGGCGTGGTTGGCGCTCACCTGGTCCTGGCGGATGCGGAAGCCGTCGATGCGGGCCTCGTCCCAGGCCTCCAGGCGCGCCTCGCGCCAGATGCCTTCGGTGACGTAGCGCGGGCCCCAGTCCCAGCCATAGTGGTAGGGCGACTTGCGGACGTAGGTGGAGGTGTGCTTGGCGGGCGGCTCGTCACCGAACGCGGAGTCATAGGCGCCGGGCAACACATAGGGCTGCTTGAGCAGCTCCGGCTGCAGCTTCTTGATCGGCGACTTGAAGGCGATGACGATCTCGTTGGCGCCGGGCTTCAGCACCGCCTTGACGGGCACGCGCCAGCGACGGTGCTGGTTGTCGGCCGACAGGAGCTTGACGCCGTTGACGGACACCTCGGCGAAGGTGTCCAGGCCGTCGAACACCAGATCGACATGGTCGTGAGCCAGCAGGGCCGCATCGGCGTCCAGCGTGCGTCGGTACTGCCAGTCCGCCAGGCCGATCCACTGCAGTTGCGCCTCGTTGCTCCCCACGAACGGATCGGGAATCCGCCCGGCGGCCAGAAGGTCGGTCTGCACCGTGCCCGGAACCGTCGCCGGCCGCCACTGCAGCTCGGCTGCGTGGGTCTTGGCCGCGGCGTCAGCCGGATCGAGGCGGAAGCTCCAGCCCTGGTCGAGGCTCGTGGTCTCGACGGAGCCCGCGACAGCGGCGGTAGCCGTGACGGCCAGGGCGGCGGCGGATAGCAGCGCGGATCGAAGCATGGTCCTCACCGGTTCAATGGATGGCGCGCGGCGTCAGGGCCAGGCCCTCGACCGCATAGAAGGGCCCCGACAGCGGCGCCGTGAACAGCAGGCAGAGGTCGGAATCTCCAGTCCCTTCAGGCAATTCGCCCTTGAAGGTCAACCGGTTCCCGGCCGTGGCCGGGTCCGGCAAGGGGAAGGTGGCGGCCACCCTGCCCTCGCAGCCGCCGGCGCGGACGATCAGTTCGCCGAAGCGCGTGGCGTTATAGTGCCAGCGGACCTTGTCGGTGTCGCCGGCCAGGCCGTAGTGGCGGGGTACGCGCGCGACCTTGACCTCGAAACCGCCTGCCAGATCCAGGGGCGCGGCCGGGTAAATGGCGCAGGTGTCGAACAGATTGACGTTGAAGGCCGGGGCGTTGGCCTGGGCCTCCGAGGTCAGCGGCACGCGCAGGCCCAGCGCGCCCTTCGGACACGCGGTCAGGTCGCTGTTGCTCCGGGTTAGTAGCGCCGCGCGGTCCAGGTCAAAGGCGCGGGGCGTGGCGGTCGGGCGGCCGTCGGCGGCGAAGGCGGCGGCCCGAACGATGGTTCCCACCGGAACCTTCAGCGGCTTGGCGTAGACCGCCGAGCGTGCCGTGGGCGTCCTGCCGTCCAGCGTATAGCGGATCTGGCCAAAGCCGGACTGGGTCGACAGAGCCACGTTCGCCTGCCCCGACCGCAGCGCCGCCCCCTGCCCGTCCGGCAGGGCGAAGCTGACCGCGAAGGCGCTGTCGGCGGCGTCGATTCCCTGGCGCGCATAGCGCAGGCGTTGGATATCCAGGCGATCAAGGAAGCCCGGCCAGTCGCGCTTGTCCTTCGGCGACCAGGTGATCTCCGAAACGGCGTCCAGGCGCGGGAAGATCGCGTGCCGGATCTGGGCCGGCGTCACCAGGTACTCGGACCAGGCGTTGGCCTGGGCGCCCAGCACATGGCTGGCCTTGTCCGCTGCGATTCCCTTGGGCATGGGCTCGTAGCCATAGACGTCCTTCAGGGTCATGATCGACAGGCGGCCCGGCGGCTCGTCGGCGCGATCGCTCTGCAGGCTGTCCAGATAGAGGATCGGGGCCGGCGACAGCACGACGTCATGGCCCTGGTTGGCCGCGTCGATCGCCCCCTGCTCGCCCCGCCACGACATCACCGAGGCTGAGGCCGGCAAGCCGCCCTCGAGGATCTCGTCCCAGCCGATCAGGCGGCGGCCGTGGGCGGCCAGGTACTTGCCCAGGTGCTCGATGAACCAGCTCTGCATCTCGTGCTCGTTCTTCAAGCCAAGCTCCCGCATGCGGGCCTGGATGGCGGGCGAGCGCTGCCACTGGTCCTTGATCGCCTCGTCGCCGCCGACGTGGATGTAGGTCGACGGGAAAAGGTCCATCAGCTCGTCCAGCACGCCTTCGATGAAGGTCAGGCTGCGCTGGTCGACATTGAACAGATAGGGGTTCACCCCCCAGTCGACGCCCACCGGCGGACGATCGCCGAAGACGCCGATCTCGGGATAGGCGGCGACGGCGGCCTGGGCGTGGCCCGGCAGGTCGATCTCCGGCACGATCGTCACCGCACGTTCACGGGCGTAGGCCACCAGGTCGCGGATCTGGTCCTGGGTGTAGAAGCCGCCATAGGGCTGGCTGGACGGCGCCTCTCCGGCCGTCGGCGGCGTGCGCCAGGCGCCGATTTCCGTCAGCTTCGGATAGCGCTTGATCTCGACCCGCCAGCCCTGGTCATCGGACAGGTGCAGGTGCAGCACGTTCATCTTGTGCGCCGCCATTGCGTCGATCAGCGGCTTCAGGGAGTCCGCCGGCTGGAAGTGACGGGCCACGTCGACCATGATCCCCCGCCAGGCGAAGCGCGGCTGGTCGCGAACGGTCAGGGCCGGGACCTTGACCGGCTGGCCGAACGCCGCGTCGGGGCTGAGCAGCTGGGCCAGGGTCATGGCGCCGTACAGCAGGCCGGCGTCGTCCTTGGCCGCCACGCGCGCGCCCTTTGGCGTCACCGCCAGGACATAACCCTCGGCCGCCGTCACGGACGGGTCGCGAACCAGGACGATCGTCCCGGCCGCGCCTTCCCGCGCGGTCAGGTCCAGGCCCCGCGTCTGCTTGACCTGGGCGGCCAGCAGGCGAGCGGCCGACAGGGCGGCGGCGTCGCCCGCCGGAACCGAGACGACAGCGCCAGAGCGAACGACGAGCGCGCCGCTGCCGGGCGTCAGTTCTGCCGGAACCGGAATGATCGGCGCGGGCGAAGCGGCCTGGGCCGCGCCGGCGGCGAGCGCCAGGGAAAGCGCCGCGAAGCTGGCGGAAGCGAGACGGTGAGCGGGTCGCATCGATGGATCCTCAGCGCTTGACGACGGGCAGGACGTCCCAGATCGCCGGATCTTCCGATCCCAGCACCCAGGCGCTGAAGCCGCTCAGGCCCTGCTGCCTCACCAGGTCGTAGCGGGCCTTGAAGCTGCGGGCGTCGGGCATGGACACCCACTCGTTCATCTGGTCGCGGTAGAGCACGTACCAGCTCTCCTTCTGGACGTCGTCCCACTGGATCTTCACGCCATATTCGCGGGCCATCGGGATCGACTCGTCGCCATCGAAATAGACGCCGTTGATGTTGACCGCCTCGGTCCCGTCGGGACGCACCGGATTGTCGGCGAACCAGCGGTAGCCGTAGAGCGGGATGCCCAGCGAGATCTTCTCGCGCGGGATCAGCCTGAGGGCGTAGTCGAGGTTCTCCATGACCCAGGGCATGCCGCCGACCGGGCCGGGCGGCGTCCATCGCGTGTGCTGGTCATAGGTCATCAGGCTGACTTCGTCGGCGATCCTGCCCAGGGCCTCGATGTCATAGGCGCCGCGCCAGTACTCCCACATCCACTTGGAATAGGCGCCCTTGCCCGGATGGCCCGGGGCGTTGGGCACCACGGCCACGCCCATGGTGAAGCCGGCCGCGTGCAGGGCGTCGGCCGTCTGCTTGGCCATCAGGGTGAAGGCGTCGCGATCCAGATAGCTGATGTTCTCGAAGTCGAAGTGGAAGCCGACATAGCCGTTGGCCCTGGCCTCGCGGACGAGCGCCTCGATCATGCTCTTCTTGGCCGCCTCGCTGGTCATCAGCTGATGCAGGCCGTCACGGTCGGTCAGCGAGATGATCGGCATCACCGGCAGGCGCGCGGCCTTGGCTTTGGCCAGGATCCCCGGATTGGGCGCACCGGTGACCAGGCCGTTCTTGGACACTCCGTACCAGGTCGGGACCAGCAGGCCGATCTTGTCGATGTGCTGCTCGAAGGAGCGCGTCGATTTGGGCGTCTCCATCAGATAGAACAGCGCCACCGGTTGGGTCGGCTTGGTCGACTTCCCCTGGGCCTGGGCGCCGCCCACGACGGCGAGGCCCAGCATGGCGGCGGTGAGAACCGCGCGGGTCAGGATGCGGCGCATGACGGCCCTTTCACTTAGGCGAGTTCGATACGGTAGACATAGGCGGCGTGGCCGGCGGGCTGTCCGCCGACCGCCAGTCGCAAGCCCTCGGCCGTCTGGCTGAAGGTCACGGAACGGCCGGTGCTGAGCGCAGTGACGGCGCGAACCCGATCGCTTGGCTTGATCGCGGCGATCAGGGCCTCCTCCCCGTCCGGCGCGTTCAGCTGCAGGGCATAGAGACGCCCTTCCCGCGTGGTGAAGCGGAAGTCCCGCGCCGTGTAAGGCTTGGTCTTGGTTTCCTGGAACGAGCCGTCGGCGATCTCGGTCGGGCCCTCGCCGAAAACCCGCCAGGGCCGAGAGCCGTAGATCGCCTCGCCATTCAGCGTCAGCCACTGGCCCATGGCCAGCAGGGTGTCGCGCGCGGCGGCCGGGATGGAGCCGTCGGCGTGCGGACCGACATTGAGCAGCAGGTTGCCGTTCTTGGAGACCACGTCGATCAGCAGATGGATCAGCTGGGCGGCGCTCTTGTAGGTGTCGTTCTCGATGAAGCCCCAGGCCTTGTCGCTGATCGAGGTGCAGGTCTGCCACGGCGCCTGCTGGATGCCCGGCGCCTGGCCGCGCTCGATGTCCAGCACGCCGGCGCCGACCGGCATCGAACCCAGCTTGTAATTGACGACCGCCTGCAGACCCTTGGCGGCCTTGGCGTTGTAGTAGTGCGCCAGCATCGCCGGCAGGGCTGAGCGGAACTCGGCCTTGCCGATCCACCAGTCGAAATAGATCAGCTCGGGATCATAGAGCTCGACCAGTTCGGCGGTGCGGGCCAGCCAGTCGTCGACCCACGCCGGGGAGACAGCGGTGAAGTCGCCATAGAGGTCGGCGTCGTCCTTGCCCGACATGCGCAGCTGGGCCGGGCCGTACAGCTCGAGATAGCGCGGATCATTGACGTCGGATGGGATCTTGCGCCCCTCGTCGAAGAACCAGTCGTGCTCGGCCCGGTGGCTGGAGAGACCAAAATGCAGACCCTCGGCGCGCGCGGCCTTGGCGAAGGCGCCGATCAGGTCGCGCCTGGGGCCGGTCTTGACCGCGGTCCAGTCCGACAGGCGCGTGTCGTACATGGCGTAGCCGTCGTGGTGTTCGGCCACCGGCACGACATAGCGCGCGCCGGCCTGCTTGAAGAGACGAGCCCAGCCGTCCGGGTCATAGGCCTTGGCGGTGAATTGCGGGATGAAGTCCTTGTAGCCGAAGCGGTCCTGCGGGCCGTAGGCGGCGATGTGGTGCTCGTACTCCTTCGAGCCCTTCTGGTACATCAGCCGCGAGTACCATTCGCCGCCGAAGGCCGGGACGGAATAGACGCCCCAGTGGATGAAGATCCCGAACTTGGCGTCCTGATACCAAAGCGGCGCCTGATACGCCCTCAGCGACGGCCAGTCTGGGCGGAACGGGCCGCTGGCGGTCACCGCCCGGGCCCGCTTGAGCACCGCCGCGCGCGGCGCGTCGAATTTTCCCGCGGCCCGGCGCCAGGCCTGGTCGATCTGCTCGGGGGTCAGGACGTCGGCCGTCGGCGCGGTCGAGGCGACCGGCGACGCGGCGAGGCCCGGGGTTGCGGCGACCGCCGCGCCGCCAGCCGCGCCGGCCAGGAAGGCCCGGCGATCGAGGGAGCCTGTCTTGCAGTCGGACATCAACGCACCGCCGGGCTGGAGGGAAGCTGCGCCGGATCGGGCGGGAATGGCGCCGAACCCAGCTTGAAGGGACGATACTCAATCGCCTGTCCGCCGGCGCGCACCCCGTTGGCGGTCAGGATGTCGACGGTGAGCCGTACAATGCCGTCGACGGGCTTGTCCCACGCGCCGGCGATGCTCGTCGCAGACGTGAGATCCAGGTCGCTCAGCCCGCTCTCGCCGATCACCGCGCCGTTCTGGTCGAGGGCCTTCCAGCGCGCCTTGACGCCGATGACAGGGTAAGACGGCAAGGCGTCGGCGGCGCGGGGCGCGACCTTGGCGGTGAAGCCCTGCAGACCGCCCTCGCCCACCGCCCAGGCCACCGCGACGTCGAGAGCGCGGTTGCGCGCCTCCCACACGGCGTAGGACGGCTTGCGCTGGCGGTTCTCGTCGACGACGCCGTGGTCGACATAGCCGTCGACCGAGCCGGCATAGAGATTCCGGTTCGAATGGTAGTCCTGATAGGTCCAGAAGATCGCGCCGCCGACGAAAGCGCGCTTCTCGAACGCCGACATCTGACCTTGCAGGTTCTCGATCCGCGCGGCGTCGGCAATCCTGGGATCAGGCGAGAACGGTCCCGGCCAGCCGAACTCCGAGATGATCAGCATCTTGTCGGGATAGGTCTTGTCGAAGAAGTCCAGCCACGGCTCCACGGACTCCGCACCGCCGCTCCAGGTCCCGAAATAGGCGTTGGCCATCACGAAATCCGCCTCGCGCAGCGCCTGGGCCGGCTTCCACGGCGCGATCGAGACGTCGGAATCGGCGAAGGTGACGAAGCGACCCGGATCCAGCGCGTTGATGTGCGCCTTCATCGCCCGGAAGAACGCCAGGCCGGCCGGCTTGGAGGCGTCGCTCTCGTTCATCACGCTCCAGGCCAGCACGCTGGGATGGTTGCCGGCCTCGGCGATCATCTCGCCCATCTGCTGCTTGGCCTGGGCCAGCAGGCGCGGATCGGCCAATTGCGCCTGGGTCATCTGCCAGATCGGGATTTCCGGGATCAGCAGGATCCCGTCGCGGTCGGCTGCGTCCAGCACCGCCTGCGGCTGCGGATAGTGTACGGGCCGGGTCAGGGTCACATGCAGCGCGGCCAGGTCATTCCAGTCCTGTCGGATCGTGCCCAGGCTCTCGGCCTGGCCCTCCCATGGCGAGTCCTGGTGTCGCGTCATGCCGGTCAGGCGCACTGGCCGGCCATTCACATAGAGCCGACGATCCTTGATCTCGAGCTTGCGGAAACCGACCGTGTCGGCGCGCGTGTCCAGCAGACGCCCGTCCTCGTCGCGCAGCTCGATCGTCAGGCGATAGAGCTTGGCGGCGCCAATATTCCATAGCTGCGGCCTGGGCGCAGTCAGGTCGAACGCGGGCTCGGCCGCGCCGCCGGCGGCTACGCGCAGCGTCTGCTGGTCGCGCGCCACGATGTGGCCGTCCGGATCCTCCAGGCCAACGCTCACGGCATAGGTATGGGCGCTGGCGTCGACGTTCTCGATCGCGATGCGGGTCGAGGCCGTGGCGCTGTCGGCGGCCAGGCGCTGGCGGATCGTCTGCCCCCGGATCTGTCCCTTGTCGGCGACGCTCAGCCAGACATCGCGCAGGATTCCGCCGTTGCGCCACCAGTCGTACCAGACGTTGCCCGAGGCCTGCAGCCGCATGGCGTAGCCGGGAATGGTGGCGAAACCCGGCCGGTTGTCGATGGCGACGGCGATCCTGTTCTCACCGGGCCGGAGCAGCTTGCCGACATCGAGGTGATAGGCGGTGAAGCCCCCCTCGTGGCCGCCGACCTCGACGCCGTTCACGAAGACCCGGCTCTTGTAGAAAGTGGCGCCGAAGTTCAGCTCGGCATGACGCCCGACCAGTTCGGCCGGCAGGACGACGGTCTGGAAGTACCAGGCGACGCCGTCATAGGTCCGGTCGGGTCCGAGATTCCAGGTGTGCGGGACGGTGACAACGCGTGCGCCGTCCGGCGTCTTGCCGGGCCAACCCGCCGCGACGCCGGCGCCGTCCGGATCGGTCCGAAAACGCCATGCGCCGTCCAAACCGATCCGCGTCCCGGCGTCGGCCGCCTGACCGCCGAGAGCCAGGGCGAAGGTCAGCGCGCTCAGCCAAGCGCTGGCTCTGGTCATGCGCGTTCGTCCCCTTCCCTCTACGCGATGGACCTGGAAACAGCACTCTTCCAAATCCAGTTCGGCCTCCAACGCTGGATTGAAGGAGGCCAATACAGCTCGATAGAAACACTCCCCAAAAGAAAAATCAGTCGCCGTCGCCTTGCAGCGCGACGGCGACCAAAGTGGGGGAGAGGAAATACTGGCTACATCTTGTAGTTAAAGCTCAGGGCCAGCACGCGACCGTTCTTGTAGAAGGCGGTCGGCGCGGCCTTGTCGCCGCTATAGGAGTAGTAGGTTTCGTCCAGCAGGTTCTGGGCGTTCAGGTTCAGCGACATGCGGTCGGTGAACTTGTACGAGGCCGAGAAGTCGAGCTGGTTGTAGCCGTCGGTGCTGTCCTTCGAGTTCAGACGACCGATGCCGGTGAAGTAGGACGAACGGTAGTTGTAGCTCAGGCGCGCCTGGAACGGCCCGTGCTCGTAGTACGGAATGACGTTGACCGTGTACTTGGACAGGAACGGCATGTTGTAGTCTTGGACCTCGGCCTCCGAGTAGGAGACGTTGGTCTGGATGCCGAAGCCGTAGGGCAGCTCGGTCTGGAACGAGACGAGCAGCCCGTTGACCTTGGCGTTCTGCGCGTTGATCGGCGAGTTGACGCTGTAGGTCTCGTTGCGCTGGGTGTTCGGGTTGAACAGCTGCATGTCCGTGGTCTTGGACACGACGTACGAGCTGATGTCGCGGTGGAACACTTCGGCCGCAACCATGGCGCCCGGCGCGAAGTACCATTCGGCCGACAGTTCGAGGTTCAGGGCCTCGTAGGGCTTCAGGTTGGGATTGCCGCCGCCGGCGGTGTGCTGATTGTCGTCGCGGCTGAACGCCCCGGCCAGCTGGCCGTAGCGGGGCCGGGCGATGACCTGCGCCGCGGCGCCGCGCACCACCACGTCGTCGCTGACCGCATAGGCCACATTGAAGGCCGGCAAGAACTTGTTGTAGCTCTTTGAGACCGTGGTCGAGGTATAGGTGTTGCCGTTGTCGCTGCTCAGCCAGTAGGTCGAGTCATCCTTGGTGTCGACGAAGCGGCCGCCAATGTTTCCGCGCCAGCCGTTCTGCTCGAAGTCGGCCTGGACGTAGGCCGCGGCGATCTTCTCGTCGACCTTGAAGCTCGAGCCGTAGTCGATGCTGTAGAACGAATACTTCCGCGCCGCGAGCAGGCGGATGACTTCTTCCTTCGGGATGGTCGTGAACTGCGTGGCGTTGCCGGTCGCGCCCAAGCCGCTGAACAGATCCGACGGCGTCTTGATCGTCTTGATGTCCGCCAGGCTGAACGGCGTGTCGGAATAGTCCGACGTGCCGGCCGAGGATTCCTGGTTGGTGTGGTCGGAATACTTCAGGCCGAAGCGCAGCTTGGTGAAGGGACCCCAGTTCAGGTCGCGCTTGAAGTCGATCTGGCCGTAGGTCTCCTCGTCCGAGGTCACGCCCGTGTAGACGCCGCCCAGCTGGTAGCCGGTAAAGGTCTGGCCGTTACGGGTGACCGTCCCGTTCTTGCGGCTGGCGAAGGTGCCCGGGATGCTGGGATCGGCGGTGTAGTTGACCACCGTGTTCTTGCCGTCGAAGGCGTAGGTGAAGCCGGCGCTGGTCATGGCCGAGAACAGGTATTCCGGATCCTTGCCGCCGCTGGCCTTGGTGTAGCCGCCGTCGGCGTGGATGTCCCAGTCGCCCTTGCGCCAGTTGGCGGCCAGGTTGATGCTGTCGTTCTTGATCGTGGTCTTGCGGTAGTTGGTGTCGAGCTGGGCGGTGTCGCCGTTCGACTTGGGACCGAAGACGCCCTTGGTCATCAGGCCGTTGTTGACGGTGGCCGCCTGCAGAGTGGTCGGCGTCCAGACCGCGACCGAATATTCCGACTGGCTGTAGTTGTTGTACTTGCCGTCGATGTGCAGGCCGGTGAGCACGAACTCCAGGTCGTCGGTCGGCTTGTACTGCACCGCGCCCGACAGGCCGATCCGCTCGCGGGTCTGGTCGAAATAGGCGAAGTTGATGCAACACGGCAGGCGCGAGGCGCGCAGGGTGGCCAGGCTGGCGTTGGTCGGGGCCGCGCCATTGATCGTCGGACCGCCCGTCACGTTGCCGGCGGCGTCATAGGTGAAGGCGCTGTTGAAGCTGTCGCCGCCGCTGTAGCCGAAATATTCGACGCCGGCGCGGGTCAGATGCTGCTTGTCGTAGGTGGCGCCCAGCAGGATGCCCAGGCTGCCCGTGCTGTCCTTCCAGCTGTACAGGCCCGAGGCGCGCGCGTTGCCCTTTTCCGAGCGGTCGTTGTAGGCGTAGCCGATCGAGCCGGAGAAGGTGTTGGCGTCCAGGTCCAGCGGCTTGCGCGTGTGGACGATGACCGTGCCGCCCAGGCTGCCCTCGTCGATACGGGCTTCCGGCGACTTGAAGACCTCGGCGCGGGCGACGATTTCGGGGGCCAGCAGCGAATAGTTGAAACTGCGGCTGGAGCGGTCCGACGGATTGCCGCCCCAGTCGGCCGACGCGATGCTGTGGCCGTCGACCAGGATGCGGTTCAGGGCCGGATCGGTGCCGTGGATGGCGACCCGCTCGCCTTCGCCGAACTGGTGATCGACGCTGACGCCCGGCACGTGGGCCAGGGCTTCGGCGACGTTGCGGTCAGGGAACTTGCCGACGCCGTCGGCGGTGATGACGTCGATGACCGCGTTGGCTTCACGCTTCACCTGGATCGACTTCTTCAGGCTTTCACGCAGACCGGTGACGACCACTTCGTCGACCGTCGTCGCTCCGCCGGCCGTCTGCGCAGACGCCGCGCCGGTCACGAACAACCCCGCCAGAGCGGTGGTCAGCAGAACATGTGATCTGAGGCTCATTTTCGAGTCCCCTCCCCTTGGGCGCCGAAGCCCCCGACCTCGCCAGACCGCCGAAGCGACGGTCGCTCAAGCCCCTCAATGCCTTGCGTACCAGTTTAGGACCATTGAGATACCTGATACGATATTGACCGTATGATCGCCCTTGCGCCGTCGTCAATTAATAAATCAATTTTCATATATAATTTCTCGAGAGCGTGTAAATTCGTCACCAGAACGCCCGAGCTTCGTCCTCGTCGCGGCTTTGGAGGCCGCTCTTCGCAATGATTAAGTTCAATAATATCATCCACTTGAAGGGCATACCGCAGAGCGATCCGCCGCCGAACCCGCGCGCCCTCTCCGCAGCCCCCATGAACGTAGCCGACATAAAACCAGGCAAATCCATGGAGCATGACCTCTCCGCGAAGTGGTCATATCCATTTATCGAACAAACTCAGCGCCGCGATCCCGACGCGACGCTCTACCCACCCGCGAGCCCCCGCGAGGGCGCGGCCACGACGCAGCGACGACAGGAGGCGGCATGAAATCGCCGCGTAGTCCGGAGGCCTTCTCCGACCGGGTGGGACACCTCGAAGCCAATGACGCGCTGCCGCTGTACATGCAGCTTCAGCGGGTTCTCAGGAGCGCCATCGAGAACCACGTCCTGTCGCCCGAAGCGGCCATTCCGCCGGAGCGCGACCTGGCCGAGGAATTCGGCATCTCGCGCATCACCGTGCGCAAGGCTCTGAGCGGCCTCGTCGAAGAAGGTCTTCTCAGCCGCCACCGGGGCGCGGGCACCTTCGTCGCCAGTCGTGTCGAGAAGAGTTTTTCGAAGCTGTCCTCCTTCTCAGAAGACATGCTCTCGCGCGGCCGACGGCCGCACAGCGTATGGGTCAATCGCTCGCTGGGCGCGGTGACGCCCGAGGAGTCGCTCTCGCTGGGCCTGTCGCCCGGCGCCGCCGTCTATCGCTTCCATCGCGTCCGCTACGCCGACGACGCGCCCATGGCGCTGGAGTTCGCCGCCATTCCAGCCTACTGCCTGCCCTCGCTCAAGGCGGTCGGGGACTCGCTCTACGAGGCGCTCGAAAAGGCCGGCTACCGTCCGGTCCGCGCCCTGCAGCGCCTGCGCGCGATCGCGCTCACCAAGGTCCAGGCCGAGGCCCTGGGCGTATCGCCGCGCGATGCGGGCCTGCTCATCGAGCGGCGCGGCTTCCTGGCCGACGGGCGAGCGGCCGAGTTTTCCCAGTCCTATTATCGCGGCGACGCCTATGACGTCGTGGCCGAGCTGAGCAGCACACCCTAGGCCCCGGCCGCTCTGCTGGCGATTGCGGCCACGCCGGGCGGTCGATGACCCGATCGGGACAACCGATGCGGGCGTCCATGCGCCACTATCGCGACCTCTTTCCAGAGTCGACGGCGCTCTTTAAGTCGAGGGCGGCGACGGAGGCGCGCCCCCGGATCAAGAGCGAAAAGGACACCCCATGCGAAGGTCCGCCGAGCCGGTCGGTTCGGAGCGAGGCAAGTCCGCGGGGCCGCGCCTGTCCGGCACCAATCTCGAACGGGCGGGAGACTATAATCAGCGCGTGACCCTGCAGGCGATCCGGGTCGATGGCCCGCTGACCCGGCCCGAGCTCGCCACGATCACGGGGCTGACGCCTCCGGCCATCGCCAACATCACCAAACGCCTGCTCGATCAGAAGCTGATCATAGAGGCCGGCAGGGTGCGCGGCGGCCGCGGACAGCCGGGCATGAAGCTGGCCATCAATCCCGACGGCTGTTTCTCGTTGGGCATGAACATCGACCGCGACCACATCACGCTGCTGCTGCTGGATTTCGCCGGCCAGCCACGGGCTCGCGCCAGCTGCGAGATCGACTTCGCCTCGCCCGAGGTCGTGGCGGCGTTTTTCCGCGACGAGGCCGGGCGCATGCTGTCGGACTGGGACTTTTCAGCCGCGCCGATCCTGGGCCTCGGCGTGGCGATGCCCGACGATATCGGCCGCGTGAACCTGCCGCGCCGGCCCGCCGGCTACGAGGCTTGGAACAGCGTGGACGTGCGCGCGCTGTTGGCGCCGGCCTTCGACCTGCCGATCATCATCGAGAACGACGCGGCCGCCGCCGCGCTGGGCGAGTCGCAGTTCGGTCATGGACTGCGCAAGCCCAGCTTCTTCTACATCCTGATCACGTCGGGCCTGGGCGGCGGGCTGGTCATCGATGGCGAGCACTTTCGCGGCGCCGACGGGCGCAGCGGCGAGATCGGCTTCCTGCCCGTGCGCTCGCGCCGATCCCCGGCTCGCTCGCTGCAGGAGGTGGTGTCGCTATCGGCGCTCTACGATCATCTGGAGCGCGGCGGGTTTCGCCTGACCCACCCCGAGGAGCTTTCGGAGCTGCCGCCCGAGGGGCGAGCCTGGCTGGCCGACTGGGTTGATCTGGCCGCCGAGCTCTTGACCGAGCCGATGCTGAGCATCAGCTGCGTGATCAATCCGGAAGCCATCTACATCGGCGGCCGTTTGCCCGCCGCCATCCTCGACGACCTGACCCATGCCCTCAACCGTCGACTGTCCAAGGTCGAGGGCGTGCCCACGGTCGCGCCTGTTCGACGCGCCGCCATGGCGGCCGATGCGCCGGCGGTCGGCGCCGCCATCCTGCCGTTCATCAGTCAGTTGCTGCCGTCGCGAGCCAATCTGAGCAAGACGAGCGACGACTGAGCTTTCCGGAGGCTGGCGTCCGGACGCCACACGCCGCCCGAGCGCGTCGCCGGGCGGCGTGGCCGGATCGCGGCGCGGCGTCTTCTCCCACGACGCCTCGCGGATCTCGGAAGGCTTAGTCGCCGCGCGTGGCGCGCCCACCGGCCGAAGCCGAGGTGTTGGCGCCGCTGCGATCAGCCGACAAGGCCAAGCCGCCTCCGCCACGGGCGTCGCCCGACGACAGCAGTCCGCCGCCGGAACCGCCAGCCGAGGCCTCCGCGTCGCCCTTCGACGCAGAGGCCGCTCCGCTGGCCGATCCCCCGAGCCTCGCGGAGCGGGCCGTGTCCGCCACGCTGGCCGCCGCGCCCTTGGCTTGGCCCGTCGCTCCGACGGCCCGATCACGCGCGCTGGCCGTGACGGCGGAGAGGCCCGACGTCGCGCCGCTGGGGTCCGGCAGACCAAGGCCGCCGCCGCTACGGGTCGAGGCCTCGCCCGAGGCCGCGCCGGAGGCGGCGGAGCTGGCGACCGAGCCCGCGCCGGTCAGAGCGCCAGTCGCATCCAGATTGGTGGAACGCGCCGCGTTGCGGGCCTTGCCGGCCGCGCGACCGGCCGTGTCGATCGCTGTACGGCCGCCTGTCGCCGCCCGATCACGCAAGGCGTCGCCGGCGCCGCGTACGCGCGAGAGCGGACCACCAAGGTCGGGGGCGCCGAACTGCCCGGAACCGCCGATCATGCCGTTGGCGGACCCGGTCAGACCGCCGAGGCCTCCGCCCAGATTGCCGGCCCCGCCGCCGGTCAGGCCGCCGCCCAGCAGCTGGGCCTGGGCGGGCGCGACGGTCAGAACCCCGGCCAGGGCGGCGGCGGTCACAAGAAGAGCAGGCTTGAACATCGTCGTATCCTTGAGGCTTGCCGCGCCTTATCGGCGCTTCCACCCGGTCCAACGACGGGTCCGTCACGATCCATCCCGATCATGAGAATTTTTCCGGAGCTACCGCGCCAGCCCGACCAAGCCCTTGCCGAAAACGGGGTCGGGGCCCGGCGCGCCCAGGTCGATGGACTGGCCGGCCAGCGCCGCCAGGTCGGGACGCGCCGCCAGCCGGGCCGCGACCACAGGAGCGGCGTAGGAGGTTCCGCGCACACTGGCCGCGCCGCCGCCCGGCGTAGCGACTCTCACCCCCGCGCCGAGCGCGGCGAAGTCGATGTGGGCGGCCTTGCCGGCTTCCGGCAGCAACCGCCCCTTGGCGTCGACGCCGGTGACCGCCACGACCCCGGGGTAGGAAGCCGGATAGAGCGGCGGCGCGGCCGGACCGTCGTTGCCGACCGCCGCCACCACCAGACAGCCGCGCGCCAGCAGGGCCTTCACAGCCGAGCCGAGCACGGCGTTGTCCGGGCCGACCAGGCTGATATTGACCACCGGCGCCTTGACCTGGGCCATCCAGTTCAGCGCGCCGACGATCGCCGAGGCAGAGCCGCCGGTCGGACCGCTTCCATAGACATCCGCCGCATAGATCCGCGAGCCGGCGCCCAGACCGCCATATCCCCTTCCGGCCAGCAGCGAGGCGACGGCGGTGCCGTGCCGACTGGCGCCGCCGCCCGGGGCGAAGCCGCGCTGCTCGATGCCGACGCCCTTGAACGCGGGATGCCTGCGGTCGACGCCGCCATCCAGAAGGCCGACGCGCCCGGACGGCAGGGCGGCCGCCAGGCCGGGTGCGGCGGCCGCGGCCGCGGCCGAGCCAGTCCCGCCAGCGCCGGCGTATAGATGGTTGAAGTCGTAGGCGCCGTCCGGGTCGAGCTCCCGCGCCTTACGGACCGCGGCGCGGACATTCAGTCCGCCGGGCGGACGCAGCACGACCAGGCGAAGGCCCAGGGCGTCTGGCCCCGGCTCGCGCGCAACCGAGAAGCCGGCGGCGACCAGGCGGGCCAGCGCCTCGTCGCTCGGCGCAAGCGCCAGGACCTCGGCCCGCACCACGGCCTGGCCACGATCATCCAGGTCCAGAGCCCGCGGGTTGGCGCGCACCAGGGCGGCCAGCCGGTCCAGGCGCAGGCCGGCGACGTCGAGCGCACGGACGGCTTCACCCGCCTGCTCCACCGGCTCGCGCGCCACCCGTCCGACGCGTTCCAGCGGATCACCAGGAATGGACACCGCGGGCAGGCCCGGCAGGATCTGCGCCGTCGCCGTCGCGCCCAAGGCCAGGGCCGCCAAGGCGCCAAGGATCAGTCGCTCGCTCATGCGTTTCCCGCAGACGCCGCTGCCCAAGCTTGGCCTGGATCGCGCGGCGATGAAATAGTGGCCCTCATGCTGGATGGAACGTTCGAGCCGGATCGTTCTATCCCACGAGAAGACGAAGGCGGAATCTTGGACGCATTCCAATCAGAGCTTGTCGCCCACGCTCCGCGCCTGCGGCGGATGGCGCGCGCCCTGGTTCGGGATCCGGCCGACGCCGACGACCTCACGCAACTGACGCTGGAGCGCGCCCTGCTGCGGCGGGATCAGTGGCGTCCCGAGACGCGGCTGGACAGCTGGATGTTCCGGATCATGAAGAACGCCTGGATCGACGAAGCGCGCCGACGCTCGCGCTGGAGCAAGGTCACCGCCGCGCCCGAGCAAGGCGAAGCCGCGGCCGATCCGGCCTCGGCCACCTTGGAGGCGCGCCTGAGCCTGTCGGCCGTCGAGAGAGCCATGGCCGCCCTCCCCGACGAGCAGCGGATCGCCGTCGCCCTCGTGTTGATCGAAGGCCTCTCCTACGAGGAAGCCGCCACCGTGCTGGAGACTCCCGTCGGCACCGTGACCAGCCGCCTCTCGCGAGGCCGCGCGGCCCTGCAGGCCGCCCTGATCCAGCAAGGAACCCGCCCATGACCGCTCCGCTCAGCTTCGACGACGAGACACTCGCCGCCTATGTCGATGGCGCGCTGGATCCCGCGACGCGCGCCCTGGTCGAGAGCACGGCCGGCGCGGACGCCGATGTCGCCGCCCGGCTGAAGGCGCAGCAGGATCTCAAGGCCATGCTGACCGGCCACTACGGCCCTGTCGCCGAAGAGCCGCTGCCCGAACGGCTGATGGCGACGATCCGAGGCGGGACCCCGCCCTCGGCCGAGGTGGTCGATCTCAGGACCCGCCGCGGCGCGGCCGAAACCCCGGCGACGAAGCCGCCCTTCCGCCTGCCGACCTGGGCGGGGATGGCCGCCTGCCTCGTCGTGGGCGTGGCGGTCGGGCGCCTGGCCCTGCCTTCGTCCGCAGGCCTGAACGGCGATGCGGGACAGGCCCTCCTCGCCACAGGCGCCTTGAACCGGGCGCTGGACCGTCAGGCCGCCGGCGACGCCTCGGGTCCGATCCGCATCGGCCTCACCTTTCGCGATCATGACGGCGCCTATTGCCGAACCTTCGCGCCCAATGGCCGCGAAGGCTTGGCGGGCCTGGCTTGCCGCGACGCCGACGGCTGGCGCCTGCGCGTGGCCGCCCCTGTCGCGGCGGACGCCGCCACGGCCTATCGCACCGCCGGCTCGGAGACGCCGCCCGCGGTCCTGTCCGCCGTCGACGCGCTGATCGAAGGTCCGCCGCTCGACGCCCAGGACGAACGGAAAGCCATCGCGGACAACTGGCCTCGGCGCCGGCAAGGTCACTAGGCAGAGGCCTCGCTCGCGGGCGTGACGACCTCATGGACCGGAGCGCCCGGAGGCCGGCGTCTCGCCCGCCGGAAACGCTGCTCCAACGCATCGACGAAGGTGAAGACCACCGGCACGACGAGCAGGCTGAGGAAGGTGGAGGTCAGCAACCCGCCAATCACCGCGATCGCCATGGGCTGGCCATTTCAGCGGTCAGGTCGCGGGCGGTCTCGACCAGGTCGAAGGACATCTTGGCCGGCGCGTCGCCGCCATCGGTCTCGGCCAGGGTCAGCAACTGGGCGATTAGGCGCGACTGGCGGTCGAACTCCTCGATGGCGTCCTTTCGCTCTTCCGGCTCCAGAAGGCTCTCGACCTGGGCCCGCAAGGTCGCCAGCGGCGTGCGAAGCTCATGCGCGGCGTTGGCCGAGAATTCCCTTTGCGCGCGCAGGCCCGCCTCGAGACGATCGAGTGCGGCGTTGAAGGCGACGACCAGCGGCGCGATCTCGCGCGGCGTCCATTCCAGCGGCAGTCTATGGTTGATCGTCGCCGGCCCGATCTGACCGGCGCGCTCGGAAAGAGGCTGGCGCGCCGGCGCGCGTCTCACTCCCGCCTGGCGGGGCCGACCGACTGGCCGTGCGCCAGCGTCAGTTCGATCCGCTCGTGCGGCCAGTCCGTGCGCACGCCGGTGATCATGTCCAGCAGCCGTTCCGTCGCGGTCTGGGCCATGTCGACCAGCGGCCGCCGGATGGTGGTCAGCGCCGGGGTGATCATCGAGGCGATGTCGCTGCCGTCGAACCCGGCCAGCGACAGCTGCTCCGGAATGGCGACGCCGCGCTCGCGGGCGACCTTGGCGACGGCGGCGGCCATGATGTCGTTGCTGGCGAAGATCGCCGTCGGCGGCCGGTCCAGCGACAGCAGCGCCCGCGCCGCCTCCACCCCGCTCTCGAAACCATAGTCGCCCTGGCGCAGATAGGCCTCGGGCAGGACGCCGCCGATCCCGGCCAGGAAACCGTCCTTGCGTTCCTGCGCCGAGCGGAAATGCGACGGCCCCTCGATCATGGCGATGCGCTCATGGCCCAGGGCGCGCAGATGACGGCCCAGGGCGTGACTGGCCCCCCGCTCGTTGCTGACCAGCATGCACGGATACTCCGCCAGCGGCGCCGAGGCGATGCCCACCGACGGCACGCCCAGACGCGTCAGGCGCTCGGGGATGGCCGCGATCTCCGAGGTCGGGGGCAGCACGATCAGCCCGTCCACCCGCGAGCGGCGCACGAAGGTCTCGATGTCGGCGGCGATATGAGGGTTGTCGAACCGCACCGGCCGCACGACCAGTTCGTAACCGTGCGAGGAGCAGGCCTCGACGATGCCGCGCTGGAGGGCGCCGATGACGTGGGCGTTAGGGTCGTCCTGCACCATGGCGATCAGGAAGGACCGTCCGGAGGCCAGCGCCCGCGCCCGGATGCTGGGCGCATAGCCCAGGCGCTCGATGGTCTCGAGGATCAGCTTGCGGGTCTCGGCGCCGACGTTGGGTGACTCGTTGAGCACGCGGGAGACGGTGCGAATCGACACGCCGGCCTCGGCGGCGACATCGTCGATCGTCACGGACAAGGCCGCGCCAAAGTCCCCTCGCCCCAAGCGCGGATCTCCTTCGTTCCCATCATGTGGCATACAACGACGCTCCTGGCCTGGCTACCGTTGGCAGGATGCGGCGCCAGCGCTGGCAGGAGCGGTCCTCAAGGGCGTTTTCCGTTTGACTCCCCTCCGAGGGCGGCGCTTTCCTCCGGGACGACGACGCACATCAGATGGGTCGCGGGAAGCCGAGCCTCCGCATGTTCATGTCCGCCAATACTCCCGACAAGGCTGAACGGGTCAGCCAGACCCTTCTGCGCGCCCTGGACATTCTGGACGCCGCGCGGGGCGGTCCGATCGCCCTGACGGAACTGGAGCGGCGGCTGGGCCTGACCCGCAGCACCGCCCATCGCCTGGCCTCGGCCCTGGTCGAGCGCCGCCTGCTGACCCACGACAGCCGCAAGGGCTATCGCCTGGGCCCCAAGCTGATGGACCTGGGCTTCCAGGCGCGGGAGTCGACGAACCTGGCCGCGGTCGCCCAGCCCTTCCTCGACGCCGTGGCCCAGGAGATGGACGACGCCACGAACCTGGGCGTGAGGAACGGCGACGATGTGATCTACATCGCCCGCTCGCCCAGTCGCCGGCGGGTGGCGGTGCGCCATCAGGTGGGCGACCGCAACCTGATCGCCAACACGGCGCTGGGCCGCGCCCTGATGCTGGATGCGCCGGAGGAGGCCTGGTCGGCCTATTTCCCGCACGAGGACCAGGGCGAGGCGCGGGCCAACGGCTTCGTGCGCCACTTCGACGAGGCCGGCGACTGCATCCGCTGCCTGGCCGCGCCGATCCGCGACGCCAGCGGCGCGATCGTGGCGGCCATCAGCCTATCCAGCGTCCCGCAATACATGGACGACGCGCGCATGGTGCTGGCCAGCCGCAGCGTGATCGAGGCGGCCGACCAGATCAGCCGCCGCCTGGGCTGGGGCTGGGAGAGCTGAGCGCCCTCACCAGGTGAAGGTGCCCGCCGCGCGCGCCGGCAAGGTCGCCTTGAAGCGGGCGCCGCCGTCGGCGATCGCAAAATTGACCGGCGCCGTTCCGACGTTCAGCACGATCAGCACCCGGCCGCCGTCGCGGTTCTGGAAAGCGACGGTGCGCAGGTCGCCCAGCTTGGCCGGCGAACCGATCCGCGTGGCGCCCGGCCTCACGAACCGGCTGGCATGGCCGAAGGCGTAGTACTCCTGGGTGCGCGTGACGGCGCCGGTCCGGCTGTCGATGGTCACGAACGGACGGCAGTCGCTGCAGCCGCCCTTGTGCGGGCCGAACTTTTCGTCGAGCGCCAGATTCCACATCAGCACGCCGCGAGAACCGCCGCGCGTCGAGCCGATGATCAGATTCTCGACCATCCACGCGAAGCTGTCGTCGAACTTCGGAGCCCATTCGCCGCCGGAGCATTCGGTCAGGAACACCGCCTTGTCCGGATGGGCCGCCCTCACCGGCTCCTGGGCCGAGACGTCGCCGGCATAGCAGTGCCAGGCGACGCCGGCCACGAACGCCCGGGCCTTCGGGTCCGCCAGCACCGTCGTGGGCTGCTGCGGCTGATCCCAGTTGTGGTCCCAGTCGAGAACCTTCGTCCTGATCTTGTGGCGCTGGAACGCTGGCGCCAGGTTGTCGCCGAAGAACCGGGCGCGATCCTTGGCCGACCAGCGCATGCCCGGATAGCTGTCGGGCTCGAAATCCGGCTCGTTCTGGATGCTCAGATAGTCGGTCGGCACGCCGACCTTGCGGGCCTCCTGGACATACCGCGCGAAGAACTCGGCATAGACCGGATAGGCCTCGGGCTTCAGCTGGCCCTGGATCAGCGACCCGCTGGTCTTCATCCAGGCCGGCGCGCTCCAGGGCGAGGCCATGACCTTGAGGTCAGGATTGATCTTTAGCGCCGCGCGGACGGTCGGGAACACATATTCCTGAGGGCGCTTCAACGAGAAATGCGCCAGCGTCGGATCGGCCGCGCCGCCTGGCGCGTCGTCCAGGCTGTAGTGGTCCAGCGAGAAATCCGAGGCCCCGATCGTGATCCGGGTGAAGCTGAAGCCCAGCCCGCCCTCGCCTCGCCCGTACAGCTCGCGCAGCAGCTTGTCGCGCTGGGCGGGCGTCAACTTGGTCTGGATCAGCCAAGCCGAGGCGTCGGTGATCGCACCGCCGAAGCCGACGATGGTCTGGTGGCGCTCCTTCGTGTCGACGGCGATCACAGGAAGGTCGGCGACCTCTTCCGCCTTCGCGACGTCCGACGACGGCTGAGCGGCCAGCAGCAAGGCCTTGTCGCCGGTCGTGACCCAGCTCAGCAGCTTGGGCGCGGCGTTGGCCGGAACCGTCGCGGTCAGCGCAACGGCGGCGACGGTGGCGGCGAGCGTCACACGCATCACGGCTTCCGCGTCCAGGCCTTGAGGTTCGCCGCGCCGGTCAGCACCGGTTCGGCGGCGTTGCGGCCGACATACAGCGGATAGCGGCCCGCCGCGATCATCCAGCCAGGCTTGGCGGCGTCGTAGTCGGCCAGGATGCGCGGCTCGACGGTGAGCGTGATGCGCTGGGTCTGGCCCGGCGCCAGGTCGACCTTCTGGAAGCCGGCCAGGCGCACCATCGGCTTGCGCTTGCCGGCGGTGACATAGAGCTGCGGCGTGTCGGCCCCGGCGACCTTGCCAGTGTTGGTGACGTCGAAGCTGACCTTCAGCCCCGCCGCGTCCTCGACCTTGAGGTTCTTGTAGTCGAACGTCGCGTAAGAGAGACCGTAGCCGAACGGATAGAGCGGCTGGCGTTTTTCCTGGGCGTACCAGCGGTAGCCGACGGCCGCGCCTTCGACGTACTTCACCGCGAAGCCCTTGACGCCGGGAACCTTCTGGCCGGCGCGGCGGGCGTCGTCGATGGCGGCCTGTTCGGCGAAGCCCGGCGCGCTTGCGCGCGGCGCCTGGTCAGCGGACTTCGGGAAGGTCATCGCCAGGCGGCCCGACGGATTGACCTCGCCGAACAGCAGGCGCGCGATGGCCTGGCCGCCGCGCTGGCCGGGGTACCAGGCCTGCAGCACCGCGCCCACCTTCGACAGCCACGGCATGGTCACCGGGCCGCCGGTCTCCAGCACCACGATCGAGCGCCCATTGGCCGCCGCGACGGCTTCGATCAGGGCGTCCTGGTTGTCGGGCAGCACGATCGACGGCGCGTCCTGGGCCTCGGTCTGCCAGTGCCAGGCGAAGACGATGGCGACATCGGCGTCCTTGGCGGCGGCCGCCGCGGCGGCGGGGTCCTTGCCGTCGACATAGATCACTTCAGCGCCCGGCGCGGCCGCCTTGATCGCCTCCAGCGGCGAGGACGCATGCCAGGTGACCCGGACGAACGAGGCCGCTTCCCCGCCGTTCAGCGGGATCTCGACCGGCGCGCCGCCGACCGAGCGCACCTGGGACGAACCGCCGCCCGAGATCACGCCGACATCGGCATGGGCGCCGATCAGCACGATCTTCTTGGCCGTCCTGGCCAGCGGCAGCAGATTCCCCTCGTTCTTCAGCAGCACCGCGCCGCGCTCGGCCACGGCCTGGGCGACCTTGGCGTGGGCGTCGTAGTCGATCGGCTGGGCGGTCGTCGGGGTGGGATCGTCCATCAGGCCCGAGGTGATGACCCCATGCAGGATGCGGCGGACCATGTCGTCCAGCCGCGCCGGGCTGACTTCGCCCTTGGCCACGGCGGCCTTCAGGTCGTCGCCAAAGAAGATCTGGCTGTCCAGCTCCTGGCCCGACTGCTGATCCAGGCCCGCCAGCGCCGCCTTCACCGTGCTGTGCACCGCGCCCCAGTCCGACATCACCCAGCCCGGATAGTTCCAGTCGCGCTTGAGCACCTTGTTCAGCAGGAAGTCGTTCTGGCAGGCCCAGTCGCCATTGACCTTGTTGTAGGCGCACATGACCGAGGCAGGATTGCTCTTCTCGATCGCGATCTGGAAGGCCAGCAGGTCGCTCTCGCGCAGGTCGGCCTCGTCGATCTGCGCGTCCATCACGTGGCGGCCGGTCTCCTGGGCGTTCAAGGCGAAGTGCTTGATCGTCGAGACGATGTGGTTGGACTGCACGCCCTTGATCTGCTCGCCCGCCATCTGGCCGGCCAGCAGCGGGTCCTCGCCCAGATATTCGAAGTTGCGGCCGGCCCACGGATCGCGGGTCAGGTTGACGCCGCCGGCCAGCAGGACGTTGAAGGTCTTGGCGCGGGCCTCGGCCCCGATCATCGCCCCGCCGGCATAGGCCAGCGACGGCTCGAAGGTCGAGGCCAGGGCCAGGCCTGATGGCAGGGCCGTGGCCACGTCACCCTTGCGCTGCTCCACCTGGTTGGCCACGCCCAGGCTGGCGTCGCTCTCCCGCAGGGTCGGGATCTTCAGGCGCGACACGCCAGGCACGTAGCCGGCCGAGGGGATCATGTCGGCCGGAGCCGGCTTGGTGTTCGGCGGGAACAGACCGTGCAGATACGTGATCTTCTCGTCCAGGGTCATCTGCTTGACCAGGGCGTCGGCGCGAGCCCATGCCGGATCCCCGGCGCGGGGCGCCAAAGGCGCGCTGGCCTGGGTCGGCATGACCTCGGCCTGGGCGTCCACAATGGGAGTCACGGAAAGCAACGCCACGGCGGCGGTGGTCCGGCACAGGATCCGCAGGGCGGATGCAGGCTGGGCGGCGGTCGTCATGGCGTTACTCCGTAGGTCTCAGGACGTTGGAACTGGGATGGGATTGAGCGGCGGCGCCTGGCACATGCGGGCCACGAACTCGGTGTGGCTGGGCATGACGTTCAGGCATTTGCCGATGACGGTCTGGATGTTGGCGAGGTGGGCGGCGATCTCCTCGTCCGACTGGACCCGGACCAGCGGGTCGTAGCCGCGCGGGATGATCCCCTGGCCCAGGAACACCTGGATCCAGCTCTCCTCGGTGAAGAGTTCGTCGTCCTCGCGGAACACCCGGCCGTTGGCGGCGAAGAGATCCATCTTCCGCCGCAGCGTATCGGGGATCTCCATGTCGCGGCAGTGACGCCAGAACGGCGTGTCGGCGCGTTCTGTGGCCTTGTAGTGCAGGATGATGAAGTCGCGGATCCGCTCGTATTCGAAGTCGGTCTGGCGGTTGAACTCGTCGATCGTGGCCTGGTCGAAGCTCGCGTCCGGCAGCAGGCGGACCATGCGGATCACGGCCGACTGGATCAGATGCAGGCTGGTCGACTCCAGCGGCTCCATGAAACCGCTGGCCAGGCCCACCGCCACGCAGTTCTTGTTCCAGATCTTCTTGCGCTTGCCGGTCGTGAAACGGAGGCGCAGCGGATCGGCCCGCGGGACGCCGTCCAGATTGGCCAGCAGCACACGCTCGGCTTCGTCGTCGTCGATGAACTGGCTGCAGTAGACGTGGCCGTTGCCGGTGCGGTGCTGCAGCGGGATGCGCCATTGCCAGCCGGCGTCGTGCGCCGTCGAGCGGGTATAGGGGGTGAAGTGCTCCGAGCGCTCGGACGGCACGGCGATGGCCCGGTCGCAGGGCAGCCAGTGCGTCCAGTCTTCGTAGCCGGTCTTGAGCGCTTGCTCGATGATCAGCCCGCGGAAGCCCGAGCAGTCGACGAACAGGTCGGCGGCGATCACTTCGCCGTCATCCATGGTGACCGACTGCACGAAGCCGTCGTCCGGCCGCAGCGACACGTCGACGATCTTGCCCTCGCGTCGCTGGACTCCGCGCGCCCGGGCATAGGTCGAAAGGTGCTTGGCGTAGAGGCCGGCGTCGAAGTGGAAGGCGTGGGCGATGTGGCCGATGGGGGACTCGGACATGTCGGCGCGGGCCCGCATGAACCTGTCGCTCAGCGCCATGGCGTTATTGATCGACAGGCTGTTGAAGTCGGGCGCGCGCCCCAGTTCGCGCATCCGCAGCCAATATTGGTGGACCCGCAGCCAGCCCAGGTCCTGGCCCAGCACGCCGAAGCCGTGCAGGTAACTCTCGCCCTTGCGGAACCAGTTCCTGAACTCGATGCCCAGCTTGAACGACCCTTGCGTCTTGCGCAGGAAGTCATCCTCGTCGAGGCCGAGCAGTTCGTTGAACTTCTTGATGGCGGGGATGGTCGCCTCGCCCACCCCGACGGTCCCGATCTCCTCGGACTCGACCAGCACGATTTCGTACAGCCCCTGGAACAGGCGCGAGCACAGGGCCGCGGTCATCCATCCGGCCGAGCCGCCGCCGGCGATCAGTATCTTCTTGAGCGGTTGCAACCACCCGCCTCCCGTTGAGCGAAAGGTCGAGGGGGACGTGCCCCCTCGCCTCCCTTGGTTCTTGCCTGGCGAGCCTGGCCGCGGGGGAGCGCGGCCAGCTCAGCCTCCTGCTTAGAACCGATAGTTCACGCCGAACAGGATCTGACGGCCGTACTTCTCGTAGGTTTCGGGCAGCGTGCCGCCGTTGCTCGTCTGCGTCCCGCCAGCGTCCAGGCCCAGGCGCGTGCGGTACGGCGAGTTGGTCAGGTTGTTGACCTGGACCAGGAAGCCCAGGTTCTCCATCGGCCCGTCCTGGAAGGTGTAGCCGATCTGGGCGTCCACCTGCTTGTCGGCCAGGATCTCGGTGAAGCCCCGGGTCGCGAACAGCTGCACCACCTCGCCCTTGAAGGCTGAGCGGTAGCGCTGGCTGATGCGCGCCTGGAAGCCGCCGCGCTCGTAGTAGCCGGTGACGTTGTAGACCGTGCCCGACAAGCCCGGGATACGAACCTTGGCCTTGGGGTCGGTGCTGGTCGTCGGGTTCAGGTTCGACTTGGTCAGCGACAGGCTGCCCTGCAGGCCGAAGCCCTTCAGCAGGCCGGCGAACTGGCCGAAATCGACAGCGCCGCTGAACTCCAGACCCTTCACGACGCCGCCATTGCCGTTGGCCGGCAGGGTTAGCTGACCAATGGGGTCGACGATGACATCCGAGGGGAGGTTAGCGCCCGCCGGCACCGGTACTCCGGTGAAGTCGAGCGTGGTGCTCTGCTGGTAAATGTAAGTGTCAAGCTTCTTGTAGAAGGTCGCGACCGACAAGTAGGTGGTCGGGCTGACATACCACTCGTAGGCGAGGTCGGCGGCCTTTGCCATCCAAGGCTTCAGGTGCGGGTTGCCGCCGCCAGCGCTCCACGGGTGGACGGTCGAGCCTGTGGCACAACCGCCCTGGCTACTGCACACAAGCGAATTGAACGATGGCGTGACGTTGGCGCGCATTTCGTCCATGCGCGGCCGCGCCATCGTCTTCGATGCGGCGAAGCGAATGCGGTGACCGCCGCCCAGGTCATAGATTAGGTTTAGGCTGGGCAACACATCGGTGTAGTCGTCCTTGGCGTTGACCTTGGTGGCGACGACTGGCTGTTTCACGCCGTTAATGGTGCCGCCGTCGTTGATCATGACGCCGCTGGAAGCCTGCTCCTGTTTGACCACTTGGATGCCGACATTGCCGCGCAAGTCGCCGACCTGGAAATTGGCCTTGCCAAAGAAAGTCGTGACCTTCTCGGTGATGTCCCAATTCTTGTCGTAGTAGTTGGCGTCCAGGATCGGCGCCCAGTCGTAGTACTTGCGCCAGACGTCGCCGATCTTGACGCTGAGCACCCCGCCCAGGCCGGCGAAGCCCAGTTGGGTCGGGTCGATCAGGTCCTGCCCGTCGACATAGACCTGCTGGCGGCCGTTCTTCAGGAACAGGTCGTTGTCCGAGACGGTCTTGCCCTTCTCGCGCTTGGTGTGGTTCACGCCCGCGCTGACCTGGGTGATGAAGCCGTCCATCTCGTGCTCGAGCCGGATGTCGACAGCCGTGACGTCTTCCTTCACGTGCGGGAAGCGGATCGCGCCGTCATGGCCCCAGCCGCCCCACGGCGCGCGGTCGCCCAGTGTCACCTTGCTGGCGTCGGCGTAGTTCAGGCCCGTCTTGTACTGCGAAAAACCGCCGTCGTCGGCGACCTCGAAGCCGATGCCGTCGAAGGTGCGGCCGATGTCCGGCGTGGCCGGGGTGACGCCGCCGACGCCGCGGCCGTAGCCGGCATACGTCTCCATGATCTGTTCCTTCCGCTTGTTGGACGAATAGGACAGATCGGCGACCAGCTTGGTCTTCTCGGTCAGCTGGAACTCGTTGTTCAGCCCGGCC
Source organism: uncultured Caulobacter sp. (assembly GCA_966211605.1). Taxonomy (GTDB): domain Bacteria; phylum Pseudomonadota; class Alphaproteobacteria; order Caulobacterales; family Caulobacteraceae; genus Caulobacter. The sequence continues at coordinate 15,888 of CBIHOB010000032.1, read as the reverse complement.
GAGAACAGCTGGTCCATGCGGGTGTTGTAGTCATTGCGCAGCTGTAGGACGCCGTTGTTCAGCACGCCGCTGCGGGCGAATTGCGAGCCGCCCAGCTCCTCGGTCTGGACGTTGGTGAAGGTGGCGTTGTCAGCCCAGCCGTTCGAGAACCACTGCGCGCCGCGCGTGGCTTCCTTCTGGCGGAAGGTCGAGTAGTAGAGGTCCAGGGTCGAGTGGATCCTGTCGTTCGGCTGGTACTCGAAGATGCCGATGGCCGCGTCGCGCTTGTTCAGGCGCGAGGTGGCGAAGACTTCCTGGCCGTTCAGCATCAGGGCGTTGTCGGCGCTGTCGGGCGTCACGGCGAAGCCGAAGGCCTCGTAGCCGTAGGCCTTGTAGTGCTTCACCTGCGAGGGCGAATCCAGGTGGGCGTAGCCCAGGGCGACGCCGAACGTGCCGTCGGCGAACTGGTTGATGTAGCTGGCGCTATAGCGGCCGCCCCAGTTGCTGATGTCGTCGTTCAGCTTCTTGCCGGCCGTCTTCTCGCCGCGGATGTTCACGGCCAGGGCGCGCTTGCCGTACGCCAGCGGACGGACGGTGCGCAGGTCGGCGGTGCCCGACAGGCCCATGCCTGACACCTGGGCGTCCGGCGTCTTGTAGATCACGACGCTGGACAGCAGTTCCGACGGATACTGGTCGAACTCGACGGCGCGGTTGTCGCCCGAGCTGGCCTGCTGGCGACCGTTCAGCAGCGTGGTGGTGAAGTCGGGCGCCAGGCCCCGGATCGAGATCACCTGGGCGCGGCCGTTGACGCGCTGGGCCGCCAGACCCGGCAGGCGCGCGATCGACTCGGCGATCGAGACGTCCGGCAGCTTGCCGATGTCCTCGGCCGAAACGGCCTCGACGATCGACGTCTCGTTCTTCTTGATGTTGATCGAGTTCTGGATGCCGGCGCGGATGCCGGTGACCACGATGGCCTCGACGGTGTCGTCCTCGGCCTTGGGTTTCTGGTCGCCCGCCTGGGCCCACGCCGCGCCTGGGCCGGCGATCGCCAGGGTGATCGCGGCCGCCGAGGCCGTGGCGTAGAATCGCTGAATGGACGGACGCGCGCCGCTCGTCTTGCGGTTTCGCATAGGCTCTCCCCTCTGTCCCCGCCCTCTGAGCAGGGCGACCTTGTTGTTCTTGTTCCGCAGCTCGGCCGTGGAAGCGCTTCCATGGAAGCGCTTCCAATTGCGCCCGACGCGACAACGTTGTCAAGGCGGAAACGGATGAGCCTGAAGAGGAGCTTAGCGCGCCGTGGTCGTCTGGCGCGACACGACCGCGTGTTCAAGCTGCTCGAACACGAACTCCGGCGCGGGGTTGGCGCCGGTCAGGCGAGCCACCAGCAGCTCGACGGCGCGCTGGCCCAGCACCTTGACCGGCTGGTGCACCGTGGTCAGCGGCGGCCAGACGATGGCGGCCACCGGCGCGTCGTCGAAGCCGGTGATCGACAGGTCGGCGGGGATGCTCAAGCCCCGCGCGTGGGCGGCCGACAGCACGCCGGCGGCCATGTCGTCATTGGCGCAGACCAGGGCGGTCGGCTTCAGCGGATGGTCCAGCAACTGCGGCGCGAGGTGCGTGCCGGACCGGAAGGTGAAATCGCCGCGCAGGATCACGCAGTCGCCCTCCCCCAGCCCGTCCTCGGCCAGGGCGCGCTGGAAGCCGCGCAGGCGACGATCGGCCGAGAGGTGACCCTCCAGGCCGGCGATGAAGCCAAACCGGCGGTGACCCAGGCGCAGAAGCTCCCGGGTGACGTCGTAGCCGCCGGCCTCGTCGTCGACCCCCACCCCATCGGCCTTGCCACGCCCGGGGCCGCCCGGCGACACGGTGACCACCTTGCAGCCCTGGGCCAGAGCGGCCTCGATCAGGGCGACGTCGTCGCTGTAGGGCGGCGACAGGATCAGGCCCTCGCAGCGCTGGGTGATGATCAGGTCGAGCACGCGCTTGTGGCTGTCGGGCGTCTGGTCGGGCACGTTCTGGACCAGCACCTGGTAGCCCAGGGCCAGGCAGGCGCGCAGCGCGCCCAGCTCCAGGGCGGACTCGTAGTACGAGTTCGGATCGTTCTCGGGATCGGACGCGAAGACAAACGCCAGCAGCCGGCTGGCTCCTCCGGCTAGACTGCGCGCCTGCGGGTTGACCTTGTAGTCCAGCTGCTCGACCGCCTGCATGACGCGGGCGCGGACCTCGTCGCGGACGTTGGGGCCGCCATTGAGCACCCGAGACACCGTTACGCGCGCCACGCCCGAAAGCCGGGCGACGTCGTCGATGGTCGGTCTCTTGGTCGTCAAGATCGGCTCCCTGGAACGGCCGGAACATGCTCAGGAAAACGGTGCAAGACAAGCGATTCACCTGCCCGGCCCTTCGCATGATCGCGAGACGGCTGCGGCGGGGTGCAATTGCGGTCCGACCAATGCCCTAATATTGGCATGACCAATAATTGACAAGACGAGAGACTGGTCAGATATCTCATGCAAGGGTCGCGCCCCAAGCGACCGACAAGGCTTGAGGGAGATCGCCTTTGAAGACCGCCTGGCTGGCCGCCTGCGCCCTGACCGTCATCGCGCCTGCGGCCCACGCCGCCGACTACGCCCTGCTGGGCCCGTCATTCGGCAAGGGTCCGATCGATCCGGCGCTGTCCGGGATGATCGTCTCGCGGGCCAAGGCGACGCTGGACCGTCCGCCCGGCGCCATTCCCCACGCTCACACCGAAGGCACCCTGCCCGGCAAGGGTATCCGCGAGATCAGCCTGAAGGCGCGCGAGGACCAGCCCATCGTGCTGAACTTCGCGATCGCGTACCGCCTGACCGGCGACCGCCGCTTCCTCGACGCCGCCGGCCGCTATCTGGAGAACTGGGCCGACATCTACCAGATCTCGTTCAACCCGATCGACGAGACGGGCTTCGACACGCTGCTGATGGCCACCGACCTGACGGAGTCCGATCTCCCCGAGCCGATCCGCGCCAAGGTCGACGCCTTCTGGCGCAGGATGGCGGTCGGCTATCTGGACGCCATGGACGCGGGTCCCCGCAACGCCAACACCAACTGGCAGAGCCACCGCGTCAAGCTGGCGACCATGGCCGCCTTCCAGACCGGCGACGCGGCGATCGTGGAGCGCGCCCGCAAAGCCTACGAGAAGCAGATCAGCGTCAATCTCTACGCCGACGGCTCGATGTTCGACTTCCACGAGCGCGACGCCCTGCACTACGTCACCTACAATCTGGACCCGCTGATGATGGCCGCTCTTTCGGCCCGGGCCCACGGCCAGGACTGGTTCCGCTGGAAGAGCCCCGCCGGCGCCAGCCTGCCTCATTCGCTGGATTGGCTGGCCGACTTCGCGACGGGCCAGAAGACCCACATCGAGTTCGCCAACTCCAAGATCCAGTTCGACCGCGACCGCGCCGCCGCCGGCCAGAAGGAGTACGCGCCACACCCATGGGACGTGGGCAACGGGGTCTCGACCTACAGCCTGGCCAGCCTGCTGGACGCCAAGTACCTGCCCCTGCGAGACGACCTGGCGAAGCGCACCGGCAGGAAGCCGCCCGCCTGGACCGAGATCCTGCGCGCGTCGCGGCCGCCGGCGCGATGACGCCGTCCGGTTGACCGGCGACCTCCCCTCTGACCCAATCCTGGCCGGGAGATCCTGATGACTCGTAACAACCGTATCCTGGTCGGCGCCGGCGTTGGCGTGCTGGTCGCGTTCCTGGTCGCGTCGTACTTCGTTTCACCGGTCATTGCGCTGCACGGCCTGACGACAGCGGCCAAGGCCGGTGATCGCGCCAAGCTGGAACGCAGCGTCGACTTCCCCGCCGTCCGCGAGAGCCTGAAGAGCCAGCTGAAGGCGGCGATGGCGCGTTCGGTCGACGCCGATCCCAAGCTGCGCGACAACCCGTTCGCGGCGCTGGGCCAGATGCTGCTGGTGGGGGTGATCGACAAGGCCGTCGACGCCTACGCCACGCCGGACGCCATCGCCAACATGGTCGCCACCAACAAGGCGCCCGAGCGCATCTCGACCGACGCGCCGCCGCCTCCGCCGGTGGAGCAGCCCAAGCCCAAGGCGGCTTCGACGACCGAGGCCCACTACGCCTACCAGGGCCTGAACCACTTCCACGCCACCTATCGCGACAAGGCTGACCGCCCGGGCGACGAACTGGGCCTGGTGATGGAGCGGCGCGGGCTGTTCACCTGGAAGCTGGTCAAGATCGAGCTGCCGGCGAACCTGGGCCGCTAGGCACGTTGTCCAGCCGCCAGTCGATCAGCGTCCCCTCATAGGCGTCGCAGCCTCGGCCGATGGCGGCGATCGCCGCGCGCATCGCACCATTCCGTCCTAGCGCCTCGTCCGCCAACGCCACCATCAAGGCGTTCGGCGTCGCCTCGGGACAGGCCGCGCGCAAATGCGCCGCCAAGGCCGCCTCCTCACCTACCGGCCGCACCGCGCAGGCCAGGGCATAGGCCGCCGCCATCGAGCGGCTGACTCCGGCGTGGCAGTGGATCAGCAGGGTCGGCGTCTCGCTCAGGGCCAGGATCGCCGCCACGATATCCGCCGACGGCGCGATCAGCCCCCGCCGCGGCTCGATGATGTCGTTGAACCGCAGCAGCGTGCGGGGACCGGGAACGGCCAGAGCCTCGGCGTCGGGCGAAATCAGGGTCAGGACATGATCGACCGGCGCGATGGTCAGCAGGCGCTCGACCGCCGTGAGGGGCCCGACCAGCAGCCTCACGCCAGCGCCGCCACGCCCAGCAGAAACCCGACCTCGAACAACTGCTCGGCCGCGCCCAGCACGTCGCCGGTGTGGCCGCCGATCAGGCGCTTGGCCAACAGCGAGATGGCCAGGACCAACATCGCGCCGCCCGCGACGCCGGTCAGGGCGGCGAGCGGCGGCAATAAGGCCAGCGGCCAGGCGGCGATCAGCAGGGCGACCAGCACCTCGCCGGTGCGCACCCCTTGCGGCGCGGGCTTCCACTTACCGGCCTGGCCGCTGGGCGCGTAGGACGTCAGGCGCATCACGCAGACGGCGGCGGCGCGGCCCAGGCCGTGAGCGGCCAGCAACGCGGCGGCCGCCGCCATCGCCGGCGCCTGCGCCAGCGCAGCGCCCTTCAGGGCCAGGACCAGGACCAGCGCGCAGACGCCGTAGGTCCCGACGCGGCTGTCCTTCATGATCTCCAGCCGCCGGTCCGGCGTCTGGCCGCCACCCAGGCCGTCGGCGGTGTCGGCCAGGCCGTCTTCGTGGAAGGCGCCGGTGATCAGCAGACCGGCCGCGATGGCCAGCGCCGCCGCCACGCCGCCGCCCCAGACGCGCTCGGCCCCAACCAGCACCGAAGCGCTGACCAGGCCGACGCCTTGCCCGACAAGCGGGAAGTAGCGCGCCGAGCGGGTGATCCACTCGGGCTGGAAGGTCCTCAGGCCGGGCGTCGGGACACGGGTCAGGAACTGCACGGCGCACAGCAGCAGTCGAACCTGATGCACCGCCCAGCTCACGGTCAGAGCCGCCCGTTCAGGACGTCGTCCAGGCTGGCGACGTCGCTGAGCAGGCGTGAGGCGGCCCGGACGATCGGCAGGGCCAGCAGCGCGCCGGTCCCCTCGCCCAGGCGCAGGTCCAACTGCAGAAGCGGCGCGGCGTCCAGCGCTCGCAGCATTCGCCCGTGCCCCTGCTCCGCCGACTGGTGGCAGAACACGCAATAGTCCCGAGCCGCCGGGTCCAGGCGGATCGCCGCCAGGGCCGCCGCAGTGACAATGAAGCCGTCGATTAGCACCGGAACGCGCGCCGAGGCCGCGCCCAGCACCGCCCCGGCCATCATGACGATCTCCAGACCGCCGAACTGCGCCAGCACCTCGGCCGGTTCCGTGGCGTCGGTCCGCGCCGCCGCGCGCTCCAGCGTCGCCAGCTTGCGAGCCAGGCCCGCATCGTCGTGTCCCGCGCCCCGGCCGACGCATTCGGGCAACGGCGCGCCCGTCAGGCGGTGCATGATCAGGGCCGCCGAAGCGGTGTTGCCGATGCCCATCTCGCCCAAGGCCAGCACCTGGAAGCCCTCGGCGACGGCGTCCCGAGCCACATGGCCGCCCCGCGCCAGCGCTTCGGCGACCTCGGCGGCCGTCAGGGCCGGCTCGACCGCGGCGTTGCGCGAGCCTCGACGGACCTTGTCGCGCCGCAGCGCCGGATGCGGCGGCAGCTCGGCGTCGACCCCGGCGTCGACCACGCGCAGCTCCGCCCCCACGGCGCGCGCAAAGGCGTTGGCGCTGGCCTTGCCGGCCAGGAAGGTCGCGACCATGGCCTGGGTGACGCTGGAGGGATAGGCCGAGACCCCCTCGGCGGTGAGGCCGTGGTCGCCGGCGAACACCAGCAGCAGCGCCTTGTCGAAGGTCGGCGGCGAGCCGTTCGCGATCAGCCCCAGTTGCACCGCCAGGGCCTCGAGCCGTCCTAGCGCGCCCAGCGGCTTGGCCTTGCCGTCGATCGTCGCGCGCAAGGCGGCGGCAGCGGTCGCATCGACCGGGGTCACGGGCGGAAGGTTCATCGGGACGGCTCCAGGCCCGCCAGACGTATCAAGGCGGAAATGTCGAAAGACTGCTCCAGCACGCCGGCGATCTCGTCCAACGCCTGGTCGATCCGGACAGTCTGGTCGACGCCGTCAGAGGCGGCGTTGAGCGCCGACAACAACTCGGCCCGCGCCTCGCCGCGATCGAACAGGCCGTGGACGTAGCAGCCGCGCACGCGTCCGTCGGGCGACACGGCCCCATCCGTCGCGCCGTCGTCGAAGGTCAGCATCGCCCTCGCGGCGCCCGTCGTGCGCCCGACATGCATCTCGTAGCCCTCGAACCGCGCGCCGCCCTGTAGGCGGCCGGTCACGGGGCGGAGAGTCTTGTCTCCGGTCATCACCGTCTCGACGTCCAGCAGGCCCAGGCCCTCGGCCGCGTCCGGGGCGCCCTCGACGCCCTCGGCGTCCGACAGCCGCCGCCCCAGCATCTGGTAGCCGCCGCAGATCCCCAATACGCGACCGCCGCGTCGGACGTGGGCGGCCAGGTCGATGTCCCAGCCCTGCGTCCGCAGGAAGGCGAGGTCCGCCAAGGTCGCCTTGGTTCCCGGCAGGATGACCAGGTCGGCATCCCCAGGCAGCGGCGTTCCGGGTGGGACGAAGGCGAACTCGACCTCGGGCTCGGCGCGCAGGGCGTCGAACTCGTCAAAATTGGCGATGCGCGACAGCATTGGCGCGACGATGCGGACCTTGCGGCGTCCGGCGCCGGCGGCGTGGTCCAGCACCACGGCGTCCTCGGCCGGCAGGCGTCGCGCCGCCGCCAGCCACGGCGCCATGCCCAGGTCCGGCCAGCCGGTGCGGCGGACGATCTCGGCCCGACCGTCCTGGAACAGGCTGGGATCGCCCCGGAACTTGTTGATCACAAAACCCCGGACCATGGCGCGGTCGGTCTCGTCCAGCACCGCGTGCGCGCCGACCAGGGCCGCGATGACGTGGCCCCGCTCGATGTCGCCGACCAGCACGACGGGGGTGTCGGTCGCCAAGGCAAAACCCATGTTGGCGATGTCGCCGGCCCGCAGGTTGATCTCGGCCGGACTGCCGGCGCCTTCGACGATCACAAGGTCGCTTTCGGCTTCCAGCTTGCGGAAACTCTCGACGACGGTGTCCAGCAGCGCGACCTTGCGCTCCTGATAGCCGCGCGCCTTCCAGGTTCCCGCCATCTTGCCGCGCACGACCAGCTGGGCGCCGACGTCGCTTTGGGGTTTCAGCAGCACGGGGTTCATGTCGACGGTCGGCGGAGTGCGGCAGGCGATGGCCTGCAAGGCCTGGGCGCGGCCGATCTCGCCGCCATCGGCGGTGACGGCGGCGTTGTTGGACATGTTCTGCGGCTTGAACGGCCGGACGGTCAGGCCGCGATTGGCGAACAGCCGGCAGAGGCCCGCCACCAGCACCGACTTGCCAACGTCGGAGCCGCAGCCCTGGATCATCAACGCGGCCATGCGAATCCTCCCAGAAGGAGCATCAACCAGAGGATCGCGCAGGCGACCAGATAGAGCTTGAGAGCCCGGTCCAGATCCGCCGCCTCGGGAGCCCTGCCCTCACCCAGCGCCGGACGCTCGGAGCGCTTGCCGTCGTACCAGGCCGGCCCGCCCAGCCTGACGCCCAGCGCCCCGGCCATCGCCGCCTCGGGCCAACCGGCGTTGGGCGAGGCGTGCTTGCGGGCGTCGCGGAACATGACCCGCCAGCCGCCGGCCCCGGCCAGGGCGACCATCGCGCCGGCCAGACGCGCGGGAATCCAGTTCAGCAGATCGTCGAAGCGCGCCGAAGCCCAGCCAAACGACCGCCAGCGCGGCTCGCGGTGGCCGATCAGGCTGTCGGCGGTGTTGACCGCCTTGTAGGCGAACAGGCCCGGCAGGCCGCCGACCACGAACCAGAACAGCGGCGCGACGACGCCATCGCAAAAGCTCTCGGCCAAGCTCTCGATCGCCGCGGCGGCGACGTCGGCCTCGTTCAGTCGCGCGACGTCGCGGCCGACGATGCGGCCGACGGCCAGGCGGGCGGCGTCGAGATCGCTTGCGTCGAGCGGCTTGGCGACCGCCCGGACGTGGTCCCACAGGCTGCGTTGCGCCAGGCCCAGCCAACCGAAGGCGACAACGCCCCAGGGACCGGCGAACCGCGCGATCAGCCAGCCCGCGCCGCCGCTGGCGGCTATGATCATGATGAGGGTCATGACGCCGAACGCGCGTCGCAACGCCTCGCCGAAGGCGGGCTGGTTCAGCCTCGTCTCCAGGCCCGAGATCAGCGCGCCGATCCAGGCCACAGGATGCGGGACGCGCCGGTGCAGCGCGTCCGGATAACCGACGGCGGCCTCGATCGCCGCCGCGGCCAGCACGATCCAGGGCTCAGCCGGCACGGCCCAGGACTTCGATCAATGGTCCGATCTCGCCAGCATGGCGGCGCACCAGGACGCCGTAGACCTCGGACAGGATCCCGGGCGTCAGGGCGACCTCGGGCGCGGCGTCGACGGCCAGGGCGCCGTCGCTCAGCACCAGGATCCGGTCGGCGAAGCGCGCGGCTAGGTTCAGGTCGTGCAAGGTGACGATCACCCCCTTGCCCTGATCGTGGGCCAGGCGGCGGAACAGGGCCAGGGCGTCCAGGGCGTGGCCGGGGTCCAGGCCGGTCAGCGGCTCGTCGGCCAGCAGCCAATCGGTCTCGCCGGCCAGGGCCCGGGCGATCAGAGCGCGGGCCCGCTCGCCGCCGGACATCCGGGTGACGGGGCGGTCGACGAAGGACTCCAGCCCGGCCGAGGCGATGGCGGCGTCGATCGCGGCCCGGTCGCCGCCGCCGGGTCCGAAGGCGCCCAGGCGCGGGGTGCGGCCCAGGCCGACGAACGTGCGGACGTCGACATCCCAGGCGATCTCGGGCGTCTGGGCCAGGAAGGCGATGCGGCGCGCGCGCTCGCGGCCCGGCAGCGCGGCGACCGACGTCCCGTCCAGGAGGGTCGCGCCGCCGTCCGGCTTCAGCAGCCCCGCCAGGCACGCCAGCAGGGTCGACTTGCCGGCGCCGTTGGGGCCGACGATGGCGATCACCCGCCCCTTGTCGAACGCGGCGGTGATCCCGCGCAGCACGGAACGGTCGCCATAGCTCAGAACGATGTCTTGCGCCTGCAGGCTCACGCCAGCCTCCGTCGCATCGAGATCAGCATGGCCAGGAAGAACGGTCCTCCCAGGGCGGCCATGGCGACGCTCAGCTTCACCTCGCTCGCGGCGGGGGTCATGCGCACCAGAATGTCGGCCGCCAGGGTCAGGGCTGCGCCGCCCAGGAACGACGGCGCCAGCAGCGCGCTCGGCCGTGAGCCCAGCAGCGGCCGCAGCAGGTGCGGGGTGATTAGGCCCACGAAGCTGATGACCCCGGTCACCGCCACGCTGGACCCGACCGCCACGGCGACGCCGACGACCATCAGGAGGCGGGTGCGCGACAGGTCCACGCCCAGAGACCGCGCGCCCTGCTCGCCCAGGGTCAGGGCGTCCAGCGACCGGCCCAGGGTCAGCAGCAGCAGGCCGCCGGCGATGACGCCCGGCGCGGCCAGCTTGACCTCTTCGACGCTGCGGTCGGCCAGCGAGCCCATCAGCCAGTTGACGATCTCGTTCACCGACCACGGGTTGGGCGCCAGGTTCAGGGCCAGGGCGATGGCGGCGCCGCAGACCGTCTGGATCACGAAGCCGGCCAGCAGGAAGGTGACGATGCTGGAGGTGACCCCGGACAGGACCAGTAGCGCCGCGACGCCAAGGCCCGCGCCGATCATGGCGGCCAGCGGCAGGGTCCAGGTCGCCTCGCCCGCCGCGCCCATGTAGAGGGTCAGCACCGCGCCCAGCGCCGCCGAGGCCGAGACGCCCAGCGCGGCGGGATCGGCCAGCGGGTTGCGGGTGTAGCCCTGCAGCGCGGCGCCCGACAGGCCCAGGGCGCCGCCGACCAGGACGGCCAGGACGGTGCGCGGCAGGCGCAGGCCGAAGACGATGGCCCAGCGCGGATCTTGACCGTGCGAGACCCAGGCGCTCCACGGCGTCCAGACGCGGCCGGCGCACAGGCTGGCGAAGGCCAGAACGAGCAGCAGCGACAGCAGGATTCCGCTGGCGATCCAAGGGGATCCTCGCGACTTCATGCGCCCTCCTTCAAGGCTTGCGCCCTGGCTCTGGCCATGGCTGCGGCGGTCTCGATCAGGACCGGGCCGCCGCAGTAGAGGAGCTTCTCGGGCACGCGGACCTGGCGCATGCGTCCGGAGATGGACTTCAGCGCCGGATGGGTCATCACCCGGTCGGCCCAGCTGCGCGCGCCCGGCGCGGGCTCGCCGACCAGCAGCACCTGGGGCGGATCGGCCAGCAGGCGCTCCAGCGGAACATTGCCCCAGGTCCTGAGGCCGAAGCGCCGCGCCACGTTGTCGAAGCCGGCATGCTGCATCATCTCGTCGACCAGGGTGCCCGGCCCCGCCGCGAAGCCGTTGGGCTGATAGATCAGGGCGCTCAGCCGCCGCGCGCCCGGTGCGGGCGTCGCCGCCGCGACCGCCGCGTGGATCCGCGCGATCAGGGCCTCGCCCCGTTCGGCATGGCCGATCAGCCTGGCCAACCTGCGCACCTGGCCCAGGCTCTCGTCGACCGACCTGGGCACCTTGAAGCGCTGCACCGGCACGTCCAGACGCTTGAGCGCATTGCGGGTGGCCAGGGCCGAATGCTGGCTGGCCAGCACCAGGTCGGGGCGCAGGGCGATCACCTCTTCGGCGCTCTCCCAGGTGTAGGGCAGCGTCCCGGCCTCGGCGGCGACGGTCGAGCCGTGCGCGTCGCGGGCGTAGTGGCTGAGCGCGGCGATCTGGCCGCGGTCGGCCAGGTGAACCAGCATGGCGTCCAGGCAGCTGTTCAGGGAGACGATGCGGCGCGGCGGCGCGCCGCCCGCCGTCATCGCCAGGGCGCCGATCACGGCCTCACGGCGGTTCATGGCCGCACCGCTTGAAGAGCAGCCCGAAAGCGATTGAAATCCCTGCAAGATGGCAAGCCGAAGCGAAGTCGGTCGGCGCGCTCGGCGAAGGGCCGGGTCAGTACGCCATGGCCGCACAGACGCACGAACAGCTCGTGGGCGCCCGGCGCTTCGACAAGGCGGAAGAGATCGCAGCCGCCAGCCACCGGCAGCCCGACCTCGGCCAGGGCTGCGTCGACCTTCAGCGCTCGCGCGGCCAGCCGGGCGCGGGTCGAGATCCGCCAGGCCGCGTCGGCATAGGCGCCCAACCCCAAGGCCAGAGCGTCGGCGCTGATCGGCCAGTCGCCCAGCAGAACGCGAAGATTCCGCGCGAAAATCTTGTTTCCAATAACAAAACCCAGGCGCGCACCCGGCAGGCCGTAGAACTTGCCGAACGAGCGCAGGGTCACCAGTCGGTCGATCTCCAGGTCGGCGACGCTGAGTTCCGGCGCGACCTCGACGAAGGACTCGTCGACAATGGTCCACAGCCCCCGGTCGGACCGCTCCACCGCCAAGGAGGCCAGCCGTTCGCGCGCGAGCCGCCGGCCGTCGGGATTGTTGGGATTGACCAGCGCCAGCACGTCGGCGCGCTGGACCACCGGATCCTCCAGCGTCTGGATCAGGCTCGGCGAGGCCGCCGCCCAGGCGTCGAGATGGCCGCCATAGATCGGCGCCAGCAGAGCGACGTCGCCGCCCCCGACCAGGCCTGGCAGCAGCCGCAAGGCCGCCTCGGCGCCGGCGACCGCGACCACGCGTCCAGGATCGCCGACACCGAACGCACGGGCGGCCATCGCTTCCAGGTCCGCCAGGTCTTGCGGATCGGGCAGCCGCGCCAGGGCGTCGGCCGGCGCCCTGGGCCCGGACCACGGCTCGGGATTGATCCCGGTCGAAAGGTCCAGCCAGGGACGCGGCGCGTCGGGATGGGCGGCCATCGCCTCGCGGAGACGGCCGCCGTGCCGAAGGGCGCCGATGGTCACGGTCGACGCCATCCCTGGCCTAGAACCGCGCGCGCAAGCCCAGGAACGCCCCGCGTCCCGGCGCGCCGTAGTTCAGGATGGTCTGGTAGCCCTTGTCGAACGCGTTCTCGACGCGGCCGAAGACCTCGTAGGTCGCGTTGATCGCATACGAGGCGCGCAGGTCGACCAGGGTGTAGTCCTTCACCACCTGGGTGTTGAGGTCGTTGTTGTAGGTCTTGCCGACATAGCGCGCCGCCACCGTCGTGGTCAGGCCCACCGGCCAGCGGTAGCCGACCGACAGATTGCCCATGGTCTTCGGACGACGGGTCAGCTGCTTGCCCTTGCTGGCCCCGGATTCCGACTCGGCGTCGGTATAGGTATAGTTGCCCGTGATCGTCAGGCCGGTGACCGGCTTGACCTCGCCGACCAGCTCCAGGCCCTGGGCCTTGGTCTTCTGGACGTTGTTGTAATAGCCGAAGCGCGGGACGCCGCCCGGCGCGCACAGCGGATCGGGGCCGCCCGTGCACGAGAAGAAGCGGATCTCGTTGTCGGCTTCGCGATGGAACCAGGTCGCCGAAACGCGGGCCTTGCCGCCGAACAAGCGCTGCTCGACGCCGGTCTCCCAGCTGTCGAAATCTTCGGGCGCCAGGTTCAGATTGCCATACTCGCTATACAGCTCGTAGAGGCCCGGGGCGCGAAAGCCCTGGCCGAAGCTGGCGCGCAGCACGGTGTTCCCATCGTTCAGCGCCCAGGCGGCCGCGACCTGGCCCAGGGTGTGGCTGCCATAGGTGTCGTGGTCCTCGTAACGGACGCCGGCGGTCAGGGTCAGCCCCTGGACGACCTCGGCCTGCAGCTGGCCATAGACGCTGTCGACGCCGACCTTGCCGGTCCTGAACCCCGGATTGGGATCGAAGGTCGAGGGCGAACGCGTGCGCATGCGGGCGTTCTCGCTCTCGGCGCCGAAGGTGGCGGTGATCGCCTCGGTCACCGCGAACACGCCCTGGTACTCCCAGCGCCGGTTCTTGCCGGCGGCGTCGAAGGTCAGCGGAATGGCCGGACGCAGCGGGTTGATGTTCTCGCGGTCGGTGTCGGTGTAGGCGTAGCCGAAGCGGTTGTTCCAGCGACCGTCCAGCAGGGCGACATTCAGGCCGGCATACACGACCAGTTCCTCGGTCCGCCCGTATTCGCTGCTGTCGCCGTTGAAGGCGTCGAAGTCGTTCTTGCCCTTCGACCAGACCGAGCGAACCTCGGCCGAGACGGCGTCGCTGAACTTGTAGCGCAGGCGACCCGAGAGACCCCGGTTCGTGTAGCCGTCGGTCTCCTTGCCGGTCTTGTAGGCCGAGAAACCGTCGGTCGAATAGAAGCCGCCGGCGACGCGCCAGACGATCTTGTCGCCGGCGCCGCCGATCCCGGCCCGCAGATAGCCGGTCTGGCGCGCCCCGCCCTCGACGTCGACCGAGGTCGTGAACGGAACGGTCGGGTCGGCCGTGACGATGTTGACCACGCCGCCGATGGCCTGGCTGCCCCACAGGGTCGACTGGGCGCCGCGCAGCACCTCGATGCGCGAGATGTCGCCGACCAGCAGGTTGCCGGTGTTGAAGCCGCCCTGGGTCGAGGACGGGTCGTTCAGCTTGACGCCGTCGATCAGCACCACGGTGTGCTGGGTCTCGGCCCCGCGGATGTTCAGGCTGGTCGAGGCGCCAGGCCCGCCGTTGCGGGTGAAGCTGACCCCGGGCGTCTGGGCCAGGAGCTCGACCACCGAGATCGCCTGGCTGGCCTCGATGGCCGGTTGGGTCAGGACGGTGACCGAAGCCCCGACCTTCTCGATCGGAGTCGCGGTGCGGGTGGCGGTGACGACCAGTTCGGCGACGCCGTTCGCGCCGGCCGCGCCGGCGACGTCGGCTTCCGGCGCCTTCTGGTCGTCGGCGAGGGCCGAGCCTGCGATCAGGACGGTGGCGAGAGCGGTGGAGCTGAAAAACGCTCGGATCATTGTTCTTAATTCCCCTTCTGAAACGACCCGCGCGCCAAACCGCGACCCACGCGCCAGCCCAAAGGCCACGCGTACGCCCGGACCGTCGCGCGGCCCTGTGACTGTCGTTTCTCGGGAAATCCCGTTCGTTCGGCGCACCCCGGCCGAGCGATGAACGACCGCGTCGGGCAGGTCTCCTGGCTCGCGGGTCGTTGCTGCTGGCGTCGCCTTCCCAGGCCCCAAGAGGCCCAGTGGCATGTGACGCGAGAGCTCGCCGCTTACAGTTGCGGGGGCAGCCGAGGTCTTGAACCTCGTTCCCTTTTAATCCTCATCTGAGGAGCCTGACGCGTCGCCAGCCCTATATGTTGCGCCGCACACCGTCAATTGCGGAGCTTTCATGACCTCGACCCTGGTGCTGGGCGGCGCCCGTTCCGGCAAGAGCGCCTTCGCCCAAAAAGCCGCGGAGAATGCGGCGGTTGGCGTTCGCCCAACCCTGATCGCAACCGGCCAGGCCTTCGACGACGAGATGAGCGAGCGTATCGCCCGCCACCGGGCCGACCGGGGCGAATCGTGGCTCACGGTCGAGGCCCCACTCGCCCTGCCGGAGGCGATCGCCGCCCTGCCCTCCGACGCCGTCGCGGTCGTCGATTGCCTGACCCTGTGGCTGTCGAACCTGATGCTGGGCGAGCGCGACGTCGAGGCCGCGGCGGCCGAGCTGGTCGCGGCGGTGACGGCCTGCCCTGCTCGGCTCTGGCTGGTCAGCAACGAAGTGGGCCTGGGCCTGGTCCCCGAGACGCCGCTGGGGCGGCGATTCCGTGACGAGGCGGGACGGCTGCACCAGCGCCTCGCCCAGTCGGTCGACGAGGTCTTTTTCGTGGCGGCAGGATTGCCCCTGAGGTTGAAGCCGCAGGGGTGAACGCATCAACGGGGACGGGTGTTTCCCCTCTGGAAACCCTCTCTCGTTGAGAAAGGCAGGGGCCCGCGCCGCAGGCGTGGGAGGGTGAGAGGTTGCACCGCTGGCGGGGGGAAACACTGCCCGTTCCGCTGCTTAGGTCGTCAGGACCTTGTCCGGAGAGGATGTAACCACTGCCCCTCCCATGCTGCGCATGGGCTCCTCCCTCTCTCAAAGAGAGAGGGAGGGACGAGCATTCACGCCCTTCCATCCTCCCCCTGAACACTTGCCGTATGCTCTAACCACCTCGTCGCGAGGAAAGGGCGCATGGCCAGCGACCATCGTGGCGACGAGGGGCGGTCGAGCGGGCGCGCTCGCCGGTGCGCGGGAGACCTCGCAACTTCGTCCATCCCCGAGGTAGTCGACCCTGGAACACAGAAACGACGGTGGACTTAGGCCGGTGAAAGCGACAGGCGGCTGGAAACAGCCGCATCCGGGATCGGGCTTCGCGGCCTGACCCGCCCGCCGGAGGCTTCAAGGGTCTCGAGGCGCCAATAGCGTCGCGGGATCACGCTTCCGGA
>CBIHOB010000031.1:0-52967 GCA_966211605.1 uncultured Caulobacter sp. | reverse complement strand
CCGCGAAGTCGCGATAGGTCCGCAGCGGGCGGCCCAGCAGGCGCGTCAGGCGCTGGACGTCGCCGGCCTCGGGGATCATGCCATCGCTGACATAGCGCTCGGCCATCAGCCGCATCTCGTAGGCCATCCATTTGGGCGCAAAGGTGGCGACGGTCTGCTCGAAGCCGCCGGGATCGTCACCGCCATAGACGACGGGACGGCCCAGGACGTCCGACCAGATCGCGGCCAGGTCGGCGCCGGTCAGGGTCTCGGGACCGACCAGGTTGATCACCTCGACCGGCAGCTTCCCCGGCGCCTGGTCGCGGCGGATCAGCTCGATCGCGGCGACCTCGGCGATATCGGCGGCGTCGACCATGGCCACGCCCTTGCCGCCGATCGGCATCGGATAGAGGCCGTGGTTCAGGATCACGTCCTTGATCATCAGCTCGTTGTCGATGAAGTAGGCCGGGCGCAGGATCGTCGCGGAAAAACCCATCTGCATGATCATCCGCTCGGCGCCGGACTTCACCGCGAAGTGCGGGACGTTCACGAAGCGCTCGCTGTGCAGCACCGACAGGTAGACGACGCGCTCGACGCCGCTCTCGCGGGCGATGTTCAGGGCGACCAGGGCCTGGGTGAATTCGTCGCCCGCCACGGCGTTCAGCAGGAACAGGGTGCGCACACCGCGAAAGGCGGCCCGCAGGGCGTCGATGTCCAGCAGGTCGCCCTTCGCGACCTCGACTCCCGCCGGAAACTCGGCCTTGGAGGGATCGCGGACCAGGACGCGGACGTCGGCGCCGCGCTGGACCAGTTGCTGGACGACTTGGCGGCCGACGCGGCCGGTGGCGCCAGTGACGAGGATGGTCATGGGAAGATCTCCGGGGTTGGGTTGAGAAGACAGCCCGAAGATGATGGGTCCACATAAGGTCCAATAGCCGTTATATCTGGACGCATCGTCTCACTGGTGGAACAGATGGACCTGCTCGCCCTCGCCGATTTCAACCTGGTCGCCCGGCATGGCGGGTTCGGACGCGCCGCCCGCGCGGCGGGCCGACCCAAGGCCACCCTGTCACGGCGGGTCGCCGAGCTGGAAGCGGACCTCGACCTGCGCCTGTTCGAACGCGGCGGGCGCAGCCTCAAACTCACCGAGGAAGGCCGGGCCCTGTTCGAGCGCACGGGCGCCCTGCTCACCGAGCTGGACGAGGCCGCGGCCGCGATCGCCTCGGGCGGCGAGCGCCCGCGCGGACGGCTGCGGATCAGCGCGCCTCTGCTGTTCTCGCAGACGGCCATGGGCCGGCTGGCCGCCGCGTTCGCGCGCAAGTTTCCGGAGGTGCGGCTGGAGGTGACGACCGACGACCGGTCCGTCGATCTGGTGGAGGAGGGCTACGACCTGGTGATCCGAGTGAACCCCGATCCCGACGAGACCCTGGTCGGCAAGGCGTTCCTGCGCGACCGGCTGGTGGTCGTAGCCGGCCCCGACCTGGCGCGGCCGACCGACGGTTCGGCTGTCCGGGCCGTCGTCCGGGGAGCGGGCGAGCAGGCCGCAACCTGGGCGCTGACGACCTCGGCGGGGCCTTCGACGCTCGCCGTGGAGCCCGTGCTGCGCCTGTCGTCGCTAATCATGGTGCGGGATGCGGTCCGGGCGGGCGTCGGGGTCGCGCGCCTGCCGCTGTCGCTGGCCAAGGCGGACCTGGACGCGGGTCGCCTGGCGTGCTGGGGCGACGCCGTGGGACCCGAGATCGCGCTCTGGGCCCTCTACCCCTCGCGGCGGCTGCTCAGCGCGCGCGTCTCGGCCTTCCTGGACCTGCTGAAGCAAACCTTCCCGACAGGCTCGGCCGAGGAACTGGCCGCCTATGTCGGGACCTAGGCCAAGATGTAGACCAACACGCCCGTAAACTCGTCGGTCGCCTGGCCAAGCGCCGCGCCGGCCGCGGCCGTCATCTGGACATTGGTCTGCGCCACCGCCAGTTGGGTCAGGTCGACGATCGGCGCCGGAGTCGGCTCGGAGGCGGCGGGCCGCTGCGCGGCATGGCGGACGACGGCGTTGGCGGCGGAGACCTGCACGGCGACTTTCCTCGGAGGTTCGCCGGCAATCTGGTCGCAGGCCTTAAACGGGCCTGACCAAACAGGGTTAAGGCCGGGCGGTCCGGCCTTCCTCGCGTCCTAATTCCCCGCGTTCTCGATGGCGGCGTCGATCTCGGCCAGGGAATGGTAGCCAGGCTCCATCTTCTTGCCGTTGATCTCGAAGGTCGGGGTGGCCTCGACCTCGTGTTTCTTGGCGTTGTTCTGGACGCGCTCGTTGAGGGCCGCGACCTGCTTCTCGTCGGCCATGCAGGCGTCGAACTGCTTCTCGCTGACGCCCGCCGTCTTGGCGATGTCCAGCAGCGTCTCGCGGGGCGAATAGAACACGCCCGGCTGGCTGGCGAAGACCGCGTCGTTGACGGCGAAGTACTTGTCCTTGCCGGCGCAGCGCGCCAGCAGGAAGCCGGCCGAGGCCACCGTGACCTCTTCCTGGCCGCCGACCAGCATCTCGCGGAACACGTAGTGGACCTTGCCGGTGTCGACGTACTTGGCCTTGAAGGACGGCCAGACCTCCTTCTGCCACTTGGCGCAGACGGGGCAGCCGACCGAGGCGTATTCGACGACCGTGATCTTGGCGGCCTTGTTCCCCAGGTCCATGTCGTCGGGCAGGGCCTCAAAGGACTTGGTCTTGCCGCAGGCGGCCAGGCTGAACGCCATCACGGCGGCGACCACGATCTTCAGACGACGCATCGATCCCTCCGAACGCGCGAGACTAGCCGCCCGCGACCTTTGCCTTGGTCACTTCGCATGCCCAGCGGTCCCACGGCTTGTCAACCTGGCCCGCCCTGATCGCGGCGAAGATCAGCTTGCCGCCGGCCGGGATCGTCTCGCCGATCGTGGTCGTGACCGTCGCCGCCGGAGCGCCGCCGCGCGCCAGCCGGCAGGACAGCGACGCATCGCCGATCGCCAGGCCCGAGGTGTTGATCAATCCGCCGGTCAGCAGCACGGCGCCGGGCTGGCCGCCGACCGCCTCGCCCCGGTCGGCCTTGACCCGGTCGGGCTTCAGATAGCTTTCGGGGTGGGCGCGGACGAGCGCCGGGTCGGGCAGGCTCGCGCGCCCTGCGGCGCCTGTCAGGGCGGGCGCGGGCCGGCCCCTGGGCGCCGGCGCATCCTCCGGCCGGGTCACGGCGGTCAGGACCGCGCCGCCGATAAAGACCAGCACGAAGACACTCAGAGCCCGGATCGGCGTGGCCACGATCGGCCAGTCGGCCTTGGGCCGGAACACCAGGAAGAACGCCCCGGCCGAGGCGATCAGCCATAGCAGCGGCGCGGCGTTGGTCAGCAGCGTCATGTCAGCAAGGTCATCGACGATCCCCCGAAGGATCGTTCCTGTAGAGCCAGGGCGGCCGTCCCGCCAGAGCCTTGGGAGCGCCTTACGGTCGCTGGCTGACCCGCACCCAGTCGACCTCCATCGTCGCGGGCAGCGCCGTCTCGTCGATTCCCTTGGCGTTGGCGCCCTCGGGCCAGCGGCCGCCGAAGGCCAGGTTCAGGATCAGGTGAAAGGGCTGGTCGAATGGCGCCGCCCCCGCCGCCTGGTCGTCGCGCTTCCAGTCGGTCGCCCTGGCCTGGGCATACTTCTGGCCGTCGACGAACCAGGTGATCGCCTCGGCCGACCACTCCACGGCGTAGATGTGGAAGCTGTCCGCCGAGGCCGGCATCGGCGTGCTGGCGCTGACCTGCTTGTGGGTCCCGGCCGCGTCGCCGGCGAAGTGGATGGTGCCGAACACCCGGTTCTCACGCCCGCCCTCGCAGACGTCACAGGGCGCGCCCAGGTTCACGGTCTCCAGGATGTCGATCTCGCCGGACCTGGGCCAGCCGCCATAGCTGGACAGCTCCGGCATCATCCAGATCGCCGGCCAGACGCCCTGGCCGCCGGGGACGCGAGCGCGGACTTCGATCCGACCGTAGCGCCAGCTGGCCTTGCCCTGGGTCAGGATCTTGCCCGAGGCGTAGTCGCCGGTCTTCATCGGCCCCGTCGGCCCGGCCCAGGGATTGGCCAGGCCGCGCGTCTTGCGCTTGATCGCCGTCAGCCGCAGGACGCCATCCCTGACCGCGACGGTCTCGGGACTGAACACGTAGCACTGGCGCTCGTCATTGCCCCCGCCGCCGCAGTCGGCGGCGTAGGTCCACTTGGCGTCGTCCAGCCGGTCGCCGTCGAAGTCGTCGGACCAGACCAGCTTCCAGCCCTCCTGGGCGTGGGCCGGGACAGCGGCGGCGGACAGCAGCAGGGCGGCGGCGATCGTCTTCAAGGTCATGCCCCATCCAAGCAGGCCGCCGCCGAAATCCCAAGCGTCACCGGGGCGTGGGCTCGAGCTGCGCCCAGCCCGCGTCCAACCACGCCGGGACCAGGCGTCGCGCGCCCAACGCGCTGAGATGGTCGTCGTCGAAATAGATCGGCCGGCCGTCCAGCATCGCCGCGCAGCGCCCGCCCCGGCACAGGGTCTCGGACGGGAACACGGCCGCCACGCCCGGACGATCCTGGATGGCGGCGCGGATCTCGTCCTCGGCCGGACCCGCGCGGGTCAGCGGTAGGTCGGCGGCGACGTCGGCGCAGACCTGGGACCGACCACCCAGCTGGGCGACCTGGGCCAGGCACTCGGGCGCGCCCAGGGTCAGCTCCGGGAACGGGCCGACGATCAGAACACGGATGTCGGGTCGGCGCTGGACGATGGCGGCCAGGGTTCGCCGTAGAGGCGCAGTCAGGCCCGCGCGCCGTCCGCCGACCTCCATGGTCACCCGCGGCGAATTGACGTCGTAGAAAGGTGGCGCATCCCTATAGAGCGGCCACCGGCCCGACAGCACCACCAGCTTCAGGCGCTTGTCCGAGGCGATCCTGGCCAGCACTTGGTCGTTGGCGGGTTCGCATGCCAGCGTGAAGCCGCGCGTGATCTGGACGCTGACCCCAACCAGCGGCGGACAGCCGCCCCGCGCGGCCTCACGGACGCTCCAGCCGCGCGTCTTGGCCCATTCCACGACGCCGGGCGTCAGGGCGTCGGCGTGGGAGTCGCCCCAGACCAGGACGTCCTCGCCGACGGCGCGCTCCCAAGCCACGCCCGGCTCGGCGTCAAAGCGGCAGTCCTCGGGCCTGGCCTTGGCCGCGTTCTCGAAACAGGCCTTCCGGGCCGGATTGACGTCAGTCTCCTCCAGCTCCGCCAGGGCCTTGGCGGCGGGCGACAGGCGGCCTGGCAGGCCATGACTGAAGAACAGCAGCGCCCCCGCGGCGATCGGCGCCAGCAGCAGCGGGAGCATCAGACCAAGGCGACGCCAGGGGCGTTCCGTCGGCCCGCGCCGAAACGGCTGCTCGACGAAGCGCCAGGTCACGACGGCCAGGACCAATGAGAGGGCGACCAGGCCCAGGCGCTGGATCACGCTCAGCGGCTGCTGGGCGACGTCGGCGGCCAGCACCAGCAACGGCCAGTGCCACAGATAGAGGGAGTAGGAGACCCGCCCCAGGGCGACGATGGGCGAAAGGCGCAGCGCCGCCAGGCCCGGCATGGCGCCCTCGCCGCTCCAGATCAGCAGCGCCGCGCCGAGACAGGCCGGAACCGCCGACAGACCCGGAAAGGCGCCGGCCTCGCTCAGCAGGACCAGGCTGCCCACGATCGTCAGCCCGCCTGCGATCGCGGCCAGGTTGGCGGTGTTGCGCGCCTGCGGCGGCCGCACCAGGCCCAGCGCCAGGACGCCGCCGGCCAGGAACTCCCAAGCCCGCATCGG
This sequence comes from uncultured Caulobacter sp., assembly GCA_966211605.1. Lineage (GTDB taxonomy): Bacteria > Pseudomonadota > Alphaproteobacteria > Caulobacterales > Caulobacteraceae > Caulobacter. The sequence continues at coordinate 47,192 of CBIHOB010000031.1, read as the reverse complement.
CAGGCCGAAGAAGGCCCAGACGCTCTGCCCTCGCCCGACCAGCGCCTGGGCCAGGACCAGCGAGCCGACTAGCAGCGCCAGGGCCAGGCCGGCGCGGAAGCTCTTCACCGGCTTCAGCGACAGCAGGGCGATCAAGGCCGGCCAGGCCAGGTAGAACTGCTCCTCGACAGCCAGCGACCATAGGTGCAGCAGCGGGTTCTGCTGGGCCCCCGGCGCAAAATAGCCCTGGGTCTGAGCAAACAGGACATTGGTCAGGAACAGGCCGGAGGCCGCCGTCGCCGCGCCGGTCTGGGCCAGCAGTCTCGGCATCTCGACCCAGGCGGCCAGGGCCGCCGTGACCAGCACGACCAGCCCATAGGCCGGAACGATCCGGCGCGCGCGCCGCAGATAGAAGCCGCCCCACGAGAACGTCCCCGCGTCGCGCGCCTGGGCGATCAGCCGGGTGATCAGATAGCCGGAGATGACGAAGAACACGTCCACCCCGACGAAGCCGCCGGGCAGCAGGCTTGGAAAGGCATGGTGGATGACGATGGCCGCCACGGCGACGGCGCGCAGCCCGTCGATGTCGCGCCGATGGTCCAGCTCGCTATCCATGCCCGCTCCGATTTACATGCGTAATCAACAGAGCGAGGACGCGCGGCGCCGTCAAGATGTATTATTACGTTCGTAAACTTCTTTTCCGACCCGCCGAACACGCCTAAACAGCGGCCATGCGCGCCGGGCCCGACATGATGCTGGAGTTGGCCTGCGGACAGGGTCCTGTCTGCGGGGTGGACGAGGCCGGGCGCGGGCCTTGGGCCGGACCGGTCAGCGCTGCGGCAGTGATCCTGGATCCCGACCGCGTGCCCAAGGGCCTGAACGACTCCAAGAAATTGACCGCCAAGGCCCGCGCGGCCCTGGAGGAAGAGATCAAGGCTGTCGCCATCGCCTGGTGCGTCAACATGGCGTCGATCGAAGAGATCGCCGAGCTGAACATCCTGCACGCTACAGGCCTGGCCATGCGCCGCGCCATCGACGGCCTCTCGGTCAAGCCGACGATCGCGCTGGTCGACGGCAACTACGCCTTCAAGCTGCCCTGCCCGATCAAGACGGTGGTCAAGGGCGACAGCCTGTCGTGCTCGATCGCCGCCGCCTCGATCCTGGCCAAGGAAGCCCGCGACCGGCTGATGGTCGAGATGGATGCGATGTACCCCGGCTACGGCTTCGCCGGCCACAAGGGCTACCACGCGCCGATCCACGTCGAGGGCCTGCGGAAGCTGGGTCCCTCGCCGATCCACCGCCTGGGCTGGGCGCCGGTGAAGGCGGCGCTGGCGGGCGAACTCGTCGTCAATGAAGAGCTAGAGCTTTGATCGTCCTGAAGTTTTGAGTCTGATCAGACTCAAGTCATCGCCTTCGGGTCGCGTTAACGCCTCGCTAACCACGTCTGCTCATCTCGCATTTACCAGCAAGACTCATGATTCCGTTCTCTTTCTTGAGGATCGGGACCATGAAGTTCGGGCCGGAAACCATCATCCTGGGCGACTGCATCGAGCAGATGAACGCCCTGCCGGAGAAGTCGGTCGACCTGATCTTCGCCGATCCGCCCTACAACCTGCAGCTGGGCGGCGACCTGCTGCGGCCCGACAATTCCAAGGTCGACGCGGTCGACGACCATTGGGACCAGTTCGAGAGCTTCGCCGCCTACGACAAGTTCACCCGCGAGTGGCTGAAGGCCGCTCGCCGCGTCCTCAAGGATGACGGCGCGATCTGGGTGATCGGCAGCTATCACAACATCTTCCGCGTCGGCGTGGCCGTGCAGGACCTGGGCTTCTGGATCCTGAACGACATCGTCTGGCGCAAGTCCAACCCGATGCCCAACTTCAAGGGCACCCGCTTCGCCAACGCCCACGAGACCCTGATCTGGGCGTCGAAGAGCCAGAACGCCAAGCGCTACACCTTCAACTACGACGCCCTGAAGATGGCCAATGACGAGGTGCAGATGCGCTCGGACTGGACCATCCCGCTGTGCACCGGCGAGGAGCGCATCAAGGGCGCCGACGGCCAGAAGGCGCACCCGACCCAGAAGCCGGAAGCGCTGCTTTACCGGGTGATCCTGTCGACCACCAAGCCGGGCGACGTGATCCTGGATCCGTTCTTCGGCGTCGGCACCACCGGCGCGGCCGCCAAGCGCCTGGGCCGCAAGTTCATCGGCATCGAGCGCGAGGCCGAGTACCTGGAGCACGCCAAGGCCCGCATCGCCAAGGTCACCCCGATCGCGCCGGAAGACCTGGAGGTCATGGGCAGCAAGCGCGCCGAGCCGCGCGTGCCGTTCGGCACGATCGTCGAGGCCGGCCTGCTGTCGCCGGGCGACACCCTGTACTGCGCCAAGGGCTCGCACATGGCCAAGGTGCGCCCGGACGGCTCGATCACGGTCGGCGACCTGTCGGGCTCGATCCACAAGATCGGCGCCCTGGTGCAGTCCGCACCCGCCTGCAACGGCTGGACCTACTGGCACTTCAAGACCGACGCGGGCCTGGCCCCCATCGACGTGCTGCGGGCCCAGGTCCGCGCGGGGATGAACTGACCCAGAAACCGGGGGCCGCCCTGGCGGGTTAAACCGCCATGGAACAGCGCTGGCCCGACCGTCTCTGGATCGTCCGCCACGGCCAGAGCGCCGGCAACGTCGCCCGCGACGCCGCCGACGCCGCGGGCCATGGCCGCATCGACATCGCCGACCGCGACATGGACGTGGCGCTCAGCCCACTGGGCGAGGCCCAGGCCGCTGCGCTGGGCCGCTGGCTGGCCGCCCAGCCCGAGGACGAGCGGCCGCGCACCCTCATGGCCTCGCCCTACCGCCGGGCGGTGCAGACCAGCCAGATCATCCGCGACCAGGGCGGCCTGGTCTCGCGCAGCCAGAAGTTCTGCATCGACGAGCGCCTGCGGGAGAAGGAGTTCGGAGTGCTGGACCGCCTGACCCGGGTCGGCATCGAGCAGCAGTTCCCCGAACAGGCCGAGTTCCGCCGCCTGCTAGGCAAATTCTATCATCGGCCGCCGGGCGGCGAGAGCTGGTGCGACGTGATCCTGCGCCTGCGCAGCCTGCTGGACACCATGAGCCTGCACTACGCCGGCGACCGGGTGATAATCGTCGCCCACCAGGTGGTCGTGCTGTGCCTGCGCTATCTGCTGGAGAGCCTCAGCGAGGAGCAGATCCTGGCCATCGACCGCCAGGCCGACATCGCCAACTGCGGGGTCACCGAGTACCGCTACGATAAGAAGGTCGCGCCGGACGGCGGCCTGGTGTTGGCGCGCTACAACTTCACCGCCCCACTGGAACAGCAGGCCGCTCCGGTCACCGTCGCGCCCGACGCCAACGTGGCCGCCCGATGAGCGCGGTCGAGGCGCTGGACTCCGCGCTGCTGCGGACCATGCCCCTGCCCCGCCCCGGCGACGGCGGCAAGGACGAGCGCGGCCGGGTGCTGATCGCCGGCGGCGGCCCGCAGCTGCCCGGCGCGGTGCGCCTCGCGGGCGAAGCGGCGGTGCGCGCGGGCGCCGGCAAGCTGCAGCTGGCCATCGCCGCTTCGGCCGCGCCGGCCTTGGGCGTGGCCGTTCCCGAGGCGCGAGTGATCGCCCTGCCCGAACGCGGCGAAGCCCTGGCCGACGACGCGCACCAGGCGCTGGCCAGCTACCTCTCCGCCTGTGACGCCCTGCTGCTGGGTCCGGGCCTGATGGCCGATGGCGAGCCGTTGGCGCGGGCGGTGCTGCAGCAGGCCAGGGACCACGCGGTCGTGCTGGACGCCGGCGCCCTGGGCGGCCTCGCGCCCGGAGCCAGGTCCGCGGCCCGCATCCTCACCCCGCACGCCGGCGAAATGGCGCGGCTTCTGGACCTGTCGCGCGAGGCCGTCGAGGCCGACCCGCTGGCGGCCGCGCGAAAGGCCGCCAACCGCTTCGGCGCGGTCGTGGCCATGAAGGGGGCCAGCACCCATGTGGTCGCCCCGGACGGGCGGGCGGCGCTTTACGCCGGCGGCGGACCGGGTTTGGGCGTCTCGGGCTCGGGCGACGTGCTGGCCGGGGTGATCGTCGGCCTGCTGGCGCGCGGGGTCGAGCCGTTCGCAGCGACCGCCTGGGGCGTGTGGCTGCACGGCGAGGCCGGCCGCCGTCTGGCCGAGCGCATCGGTCCGCTGGGCTTCCTGGCGCGCGAGCTGCCGCGCGAGATCCCGGCCCTGCTGGGCGCCGCGCTCTAGATCAGTCGCTCGGCCGCCCGCGCCGCCTTCAGGAAGACACTGGGCAGGGCCAAGAGGCCTTCGCGCGGCGTCCACACGAAGTCGGGACGGTCCTCGTCGGCCCGCGCCACGAACACCCGCAAGGTCAGGGCGAAATGGGTGAAGACGTGCTCGACCGCGCCAAGGTTCCGCCAGGGCGCCGGGACCGGGGCGGCGGCCACGGCCTCCGCGTCCGAGAACGGCTGCCCGCGCCAATCGCTGGTCGGCAGGCCCAGCATGCCGCCCAGCAACCCCTTTGGCGGCCGCCGGACCAGGGCGACGGCGTCGCCGCGCGTCAGCACATAGGCCACGCCGTGGCGGCGCGGGCGCTCGGCCTTCTTCGTCTTGCGCGGATAGGTCTCGGGCGCGCCGCTCCGGAACGCGGCGCACCAGGCCGAGATCGGGCAACGATCGCACAGCGGGGCCTTGGGCTTGCAGACCGTGGCCCCCAGGTCCATCAGCGCCTGGGCCCAGTCGCCAGGACGCTCGCCAGTGACCAGTTCGCCGGCCAGGGCCTTGAGCTCGGGCTTGGCGTCGGGCAGCGGCGCCTCGACCGCGAACAGCCGCGCCATCACCCGCTCGACATTGCCGTCGACCACATTGGCGGCGCGGTCGAAGGCGATCGCGGCCACGGCGGCGGCGGTATAGGCGCCGACGCCCGGCAAGGCCCGCAGGCCCTCTTCCGTATCCGGAAACACCCCGCCGTGCTCGCCCGCCACGGCGCGGGCGCAGGCCAGCAGGTTGCGGGCCCGGGCGTAGTAGCCGAGCCCCGCCCAGGCAGCCATCAGCTCGCCGTCCTCGACGGCGGCGAGGTCCGAAACGGTCGGCCAGCGCTGGGTGAAGCCCAGGAAATACGGCGTGGCGTGCGGCACGGTGGTCTGCTGCAGCATCACCTCCGACAGCCACACGCGGTAGGGATCGCTGCGGACCCCCGCGCGGCGAGCGGCCGGCGAGATGCGCCAGGCCAGGTCGCGGGCCTGGGCGTCGTACCAGGCCAGCAAGGCCGAGCGGAGCGCTTCGCGGTCAACAGGAGAGCTGGCTTTCATGTCCTTCGCCTACCGCGAAGACCGCCCGCCGTGCTAGCCTTCGCAAATGCGCCGCCGTCCCCTGCCCACGCCGGAAGAAGCCCTCGCGATCCTGCGGGCCAAGCGCACGCGGCCGCAGATCCGTCCGCCGCCGCCGGCCGGCAAGAACCTGGCGCCGCTGCTCAGGGACCTGGAAGCCCGCTTCGGCCAGGGTCCGGCCGCCCTGCAGACCCGCTGGCGCGAGATCGTCGGCGACACCCTGGCCCGGCGCACCGAGCCGGTGCGGATCATCAAGGGCCGCAACGGCGAAGGCGGGGCGCTGGAGCTGCGCGTCGACGGCCCCGTGGCCTCGCTGATCCAGCACCAGGCGCCGCAGATCACCGCCCGCCTGGACATGCTGCTGGGCAAGGGCGCCGTCACCCGCCTGCGGATCGTCCAGGGCCCGGTCAAGGCCCCCGCCGCGCCAGCCCAGCCCCCCCGGTCGCGCCGCAAGCCGCCGCTAGACGCCGCGCAGGAGAAGCAGCTCGCCGACAGCCTGGCCGACCAGCCCGACGGGCAGCTGAAACAGGCGCTGCTGAAGCTGGGGCGCGGGGTCCTGCAGTCCCAGCGCTGAGTTGGTTGACAAGCGCGGCGTGCTCAAGCTCTTGGGCCGTCACGGTTGCGCCTCTTTCACGCCCTAGCGAGAATCGGGCTTAACTTCTCAATCGACCGCCGAAGGGCCAATCCATGCGTTCGCTGATCACCCGCGTCACCCTCGTCGCCGCGCTCGCGGCCAGCCTCGCCGCCTGCGGTCCCAAGGGCGCCAAGGTCACGGCCGAGGACATGAGCCTGGGCAATCCCAACGCCAAGGTGACGGTGATCGAATACGCATCGGTCGCCTGCCCGCACTGCGCGAAGTGGAACGAGGAAGTCTTCCCGGCCTTCAAGGCCAAGTACATCGACACCGGCAAGATCAACTACGTCGCCCGCGAGGCCCTGACCGGCGAGCCGACCCTGGCCAACGCCGGCGCCATGCTGGCCCGCTGCGCCGGCAAGGATAAGTACTTCCAGGTGACCGACGCGCTGTATCACGCCCAGAAGAACATCTTCCAGACCGGCGACATCCGCGGTGAGCTGCTGACCATCGCCCAGGCCGCCGGCATGAGCGAAGCCCAGTTCAACACCTGCCTGAGCGACGAGAACGCCGCCAAGTCGGCCGAACGCATCGAGAAGCAGATGAAGGCCGACAAGATCCAGGGCACGCCCACCTTCATCGTCAACGGCAAGAAGGTCGGCGGCGAGGAGGGCGGCGAAGCCACCCTGGCCCAGCTGGACGCCGCCATCGCGGAAGCCTCGAAGTAATGACCCTGGACCGGCGCGCGCTGATCGTTTCCGGCCTGGCGCTGAGCGCCAGCGTCACGGCCGCGCGCGCCGCGCCGCTGCCGCCGGTTCCCGGCGAGATGGTGATGGGTTCGCCCAAGGCGCGGGTGCAGCTCGTGGTCTATGCCTCGGCCAGTTGCCCGCACTGCGCCCACTGGTGGACGACCGAACTGCCGCAGGTGCGCAAGACCTTCATCGACACCGGCAAGGTGCGCATGGTGTTCCGCGAGTTCCTGACCCCGCCGGAAGCCTTCGCCGCCGCCGGCTTCATCCTGGCCCGCCGCATTCCAGGAAAATACTTCGAGGTGCTGACCAGCGTCTTCCAGAAGCAGGAAGAGATCTATCGCACCGAGCAGCTGTACGAAGGCCTGGCCGCGATCGGCAAGCAGTACGGCCTGACCGACGCGCAGTTCAAGGCGGCGATGAACGACGCCGCGGCCCTGAAGGCGGTCAACGACCGCAACGCAAAGGCCATCGACGACGGCGTCGAGAGCACGCCGACCTTCTACGTCAACGGCGCGCCCATCGTCGGCGACGTCGGCTTCGCCGCCCTGTCCAAGGCCTTCGCCACCGCAGCGAAGGGCTAGAGCGTGGCAGCCGAAAGTGTCAGCGGTTTCGGCGTCTGCCACGCTCCAGGCAAACACTTGGAGCCTGTTTATCCGTTTCTGATGGTCCCATCAGAAACGGACAGGCTCTAGGACGGGTAAGGGACCGCCTCCGTGCAGTTCCAGCGCCTCCGCCTGTCGGGCTTCAAGTCCTTCGTCGAGCCGACGGAGTTCCGGATCGAGCCGGGACTGACGGGCATCGTCGGGCCGAACGGCTGCGGCAAGTCCAACCTGCTGGAAGCCCTGCGCTGGGTGATGGGCGCCAACTCCGCCAAGGCCATGCGGGCCGGCGGCATGGACGACGTGATCTTCGCCGGCAGCGGCGCGCGCCCGCCGCGCAATCACGCGGACGTGGCCCTGACCATCGACAACGCCGACCGCACGGCGCCGGCCCAGTTCAACGACGACCCGGTGCTGGAGGTCGTGCGCCGCATCGATCGCGGGGCAGGCTCGACCTACAGGATCAACGGCCGCGAGGTGCGGGCCCGTGACGTCCAGTTGCTGTTCGCCGACGCCTCGACCGGGGCCAACTCGCCCGCCCTGGTCCGCCAGGGCCAGATCAGCGAGCTGATCGGCGCCAAGCCGCAGAACCGCCGCCGCATCCTGGAAGAGGCCGCCGGGGTCTCAGGGCTCCACACCCGCCGGCACGAGGCCGAGCTGCGCCTGCGGGCCGCCGAGGCCAATCTCTCGCGGCTGGAGGACGTGGCCCGCGAACTGGAGACGGCCCTGAACCGCCTGCGCCGCGAAGCCCGCCAGGCCGAGAAGTACAAGCGTCTGTCGTCCGAGATCCGCGCCGTGCAGGGGGCCGTGCTCTACGCCCGCTGGACCGAGGCGCGCGACACCCTGGAGCGCACCCAGCGCGAGGCCACCGAAGCCGCCCGCCTGGTCGAGGAGACGGCCCGCGCCAGCGCCGCCGGCCAGGTCGCCATCACCGAGGCCGAGGCCGCCATGCCGCCGCTGCGCGAGGAGGCGACCATCGCCCAGGCCGTCCTGGGCCAGCTGGCCATCCAGAAGGATCGCGCCGAGCGCGAGGCGGAAGCCGCCTCGGCCGAGTTCGAGCGCCTGAAGAACGATCTCGCCCGCATCGACGCCGACCGCGCCCGCGAGGAGCAGGCCAGGGGCGACGCCGCCACCGCCTTGGCCCGCATCGACGCCGAACTCGCGGAAGTCCGCGCTCTGGTCGCGGCCGCACCGGAGCGGGGGCCCGAGCTGGAGACCGCCGCCAAGGCCGCCGAGGAAGCGCGCGCCGCCGCCGAGACCCGGGTCGAGCAGCTGGCCGCCCGTGTCGCCGCCGAGGAGGCCCAGAGCCGCGCCGCCGCCACACGCCTCGCCGAGGCCGAGGCCCGCGCCAACCGCACCAACCGCGCTCTGGACCAGGCCAGGGCCGAGCGGGCGGCCGTGGGTCCCGAGATCGACCCGGCCGCCGCCGACGCCCGCCAGCGCTTCGCCAATGCCGAGGCCGCCCTGGCCGCCGCTCGCGCGGCGCTGGAGGAAGCCGAGACCGAGCGCGTCAAGGCCGCCGAGCAGGAGGCGCAGGCTCGCCAGCTGGCCCGCACTGTCGAAGACCAGCTGGGCCGTCTGCGCACCGAAGCCCGAGGCCTGGCCCAGCTGACTGCTCCACGCAGCAAGAGCGGCCACGCCCCGGCCCTGGACAGCGTCGCGCCCGACAAGGGCTACGGCGCGGCCCTGGCGGCGGCGCTGGGCGACGACCTGGACGCGGCCTTGGACGCCAAGGCGCCCTCATACTGGGGCGGCGCCGAGGCCGCTGCTCCGGCCTGGCCCGAGGGCGCCCAGCCGCTGGCCCCGCTGGTCAAGGCCCCGCCCGCCCTGGCCGCCCGCCTTTCGCACGTCGCCGTCGTCGCGCGGGCCGATGGCGACCGTCTGCAAGCGGCCCTGAAGCCCGGCATGCGGCTGGTCTCCAAGGAAGGCGACCTTTGGCGCTGGGACGGCTTCGTCGCGCGCGCCGACGCGCCCAAGCCCGCCGCCGTGCGCCTGGAACAGCGCACGCGCCTGGCCGAGGTCGAGGCCGAGATCGACGTCATGGCGCCGCGCGCCGAAGCCACCGCCGCCGCCCTGAAGACCGCCGCCGACCGCATGCGCGCCGTCGAGGACCTGCTGCGCGACAGGCGGCGCGGCCCGCCCGACGCCGAGCGCCTCTTGAACGGCGCCCGCGAGCAGGTCGCCAAGTTCGAGCGCGAGCAGGCCCTGCGCGCCGCCCGGGCCCAGTCGCTGGACGACACCATCGCCCGCTTCGAGGCCGAGAAGGTCGAGTCCGACGCGGCCCTGGCCGAGGCCCGCGAGGCCCACGCCGCCGCCCAGACCTCGGGCGACCTGCAACCGCAACTCGCCGAAGCTCGCCAGGCCTCGGCCCAGGCCCGCGAGGCGGCCGGCGCCGCCCGCACCGCCCTGGATGTCGAGACCCGCGAACGCGCCGGCCGCCAGCGTCGCCTGGAGAGCCTGGAGCGCGATCGCGGCGACTGGGCCAAGCGCGCCGAGACCGCCGGCAAGCGCATGGAGTCGCTGGAAGGCGACCGCGTGAAGGCCGCCGCCGCCCTGGAGGCCGCCCGCGAGGCGCCGGCCGCCTTGCAGGAGAAGCTGGTCGTGCTGCTGGACGAGTTCGCCGCCGCCGAGGCCCGCCGGGCCAAGGCCAGCGACGCCCTCGAGGCCGCCGAGACCGCGCGCTTGACCGCCGACCGCACCGCCCGCGCCGCCGACCAGGCCGCCGGCGAGGCCCGCGAGAAGCGCGCCGCCCTGGTCGCCCACCTGGACGGCGCCCGCCAGCGCTTCGCCGAGGTCGCCTCGGCCATCCGCGAGCAGGCCCGCATGGAGCCCGAGGAGCTGGGCCGCCATGTCGCCGGCGAGGCCGTGGCGGTGCCCAAGGACGCCGCCGGCGTCGAGGCCCACCTGTTCGCCCTGGAGCGCGAGCGCGACGCCATCGGCCCGGTCAACCTGCGCGCCGAGGAAGAGGCCCAGGAATATGCCGGCCGGCTGGAGACCATGCGCACCGAGCGGGCGGACCTGTCGGGCGCGGTGACCAAGCTGCGGGCCGGCATCGAGGAGCTGAACGCCGAGGGCCGCGAGCGCTTGCTGGCCGCCTTTGACGTGATCAACACCAATTTCCAGACCCTGTTCCAGGCCCTGTTCGGCGGCGGCCAGGCCGAGCTGAAGCTGATCGAGAGCGAGGATCCGCTGGAAGCCGGCCTGGAGATCTTCGCCTGCCCGCCCGGCAAGCGCATGGCCAGCATGAGCCTGATGAGCGGCGGCGAGCAGGCCCTGACCGCCAGCGCCCTGATCTTCGGCGTGTTCCTGGCCAATCCGGCCCCGATCTGCGTGCTGGACGAAGTCGACGCGCCCTTGGACGACGCCAATGTCGACCGCTACTGCAACATGCTGGACGAGATGCGCCGCCGCACCCAGACGCGCTTCATCGCCATCACCCACAACCCGGTGACCATGAGCCGGATGGATCGCCTGTTCGGGGTGACCATGGCCGAGCGCGGCGTCAGCCAGCTGGTGAGCGTGGATCTCAGCACGGCCGAGAAGCTGGTCGCCGCCTAGCTAGAACCCTATCGCCATCCGCAGCGGGTTGGCCGGATCGGCCAGCAGCTTGATGGCCATGGCGCACGAGATCGTCACCAGCAGCGGCCGGATCAGCTTGGGTCCGAAGCGCATCGCCAGGCGCGAGCCGATCTGGGCCCCGATGAAGGCGCCCAGCGCCATGGCCAGGCCGATCGGCCAGACGACAGCGCCCTTGAGGATGAAGAGGGCGAGGCTGCCCAGATTGCTGGCGGCGTTGGCCAGCTTGGTGTGGGCCGTGGCCTTCAGCACGCCGTAGCCCAGCAGGGTCACGATCGCCACCATGTAGAAGGCCCCGGCGCCTGGCCCGAAGATCCCGTCGTAGAAGCCGATCAGTGGCGCGACGAAACAGGCGAACGGGATCAGCGCCAGGCGCGGCGCGACATCCTCGGTCTTCAGCGCGCGCGAAAAGCCGAAATAGAGGGCGATGGCGATCAGCAGCAGGGGCACGGTGGCGCGCAGCAGCAGCGGCGACAGCAGGCTGGCGCACAGCGCGCCGCACAGGCCGGCGATCGCGGCGCCGACGGCGACGGGCAAGCCCGTCTTCCAGTCGATCATGCCTCGGCGGGCGAAGGCGATGGTCGAGGACATCGAGCCGAACGAGCTCTGCAGCTTGCTGGTGCCCAGGGCCTGGACCGGCGGAAGGCCAGCCAGCAGCAGGGCGGGCAAGGTGATCAGCCCGCCGCCGCCGGCGATGGCGTCCAGGGCGGCCGCGCAAGCCGCGACGACGAACAGGGTGGCGATGACGTCGAGGGAAACCATGACTGGCTCATGGTCCCGTTCGAGGCGTCAGGCAAAGAAAAAGGGCCCCCGAAGGAGCCCCTGATCCTTAACCCAGCAGGTGAGCCCACTGGTGAGCGCGGGACTGCTTGCTGTTGGTCGTCTTGCCCAGGGCGCGCAGTTCGTCGCGGGCCTGAGCTTTCTCTTCCTTGCGCACGCGCTGCTCGGCGGCTTCAAGCGCCTTGCGTTCCTTGCGCTCGGCGCGCTTGACGGCCATCAGCTCTTCCTGGCGGGCCAGGGCTTCGAGACGGGCCTTTTCCTTCGCTTCGGCGCGGGCGGCGCGGACGGCTTCGAGTTCGGCGGCGCGAAGCTCTTCACGCTTGTCGAAATCGGGGTCCTGGACGGTCGGCTTGGCCTTGAACTTAGCCAGCATGGCCTTCTTGGCCTCTTGCTGAGCGGAAATACGATCGGCGAATCCGGTGTTCTTCAGGTGCGACATGAATCTTCGTGTTGTTTGGAGGCGGCGGCTCTTAAGCCTAGATCGGCGCAAAAATCAATGCGTCATCGGGCTCGTCACCCCTTGCCTAGTGGGGGTGACGCCGAAAGAGCACGCTCCAGATAGGAAGAGTTCCCCCGTTTCGGTAGGGGCGATCTCGTCGATTAATCCGCCAGGAATGGGGATGGTTTTGCCCCGCCATGAAGCCGACGGCTAAATCCTTAAGTATTCCGGCTACTTGGCGCGCGATGCGGTCACCTTGACGCACCGCAGCGAGGTCTATAGGTTCCGCGCCGATCAAGCCGGCCGGAAAAGCGCCTTGTTTTGGCGCGTCCGCGGCGTTTTCGGACCTGCCGCTTCCCATGCCCAAGGCCGACGAACCGAACGACAAGGCTCTTTCAAGCCTCGACGCTCGGCTCGACGCATTTGAGGCGCGGAAGGCGGCGGAAAAGCCCGCGAAAGCGGCGACCGAAAAGGCTTCGCAGGATGGCTACCGCCTCCTGGCGGATCTGATCGGGGGCGTACTGGTGGGTCTCGGCTTCGGCTGGCTGCTCGACCGCTACGTCCACACGAGCCCCTGGGGCATGGTCGGCGGCCTGCTGATCGGTCTGGGGCTCGCGATTTTCTCCATCGTCCGCAAGGCGATGAAACTGAGCGCGCAGGCGTCGGCGCCGTCCCCCCAAGGGAATGCCGGCGGAGACATGGGAGACGGGCCAACCGTCCCCAAGCAGAAGAGAGACTAGGGCCGATGGCCGATCCGATGCACCAGTTCCAGATCAAGAAGATCGTGGAACTGCCCACCGTGACCGTTCCCGGCCTCGGCGCTATCGACCTGTCGATCACGAACTCGGTGTTCGCGATGCTGTTGGCCGCGACCCTGATCATCGTCTTCTACAGCCTGGCGGCGCGCAAGGCCGTGATCCCGGGTCGTCTGCAGGCGGTGGGCGAGATGCTGTACGGCCTGGTCGACGGCCTGGCGGAATCGATCATCGGCCACGACGGCAAGAAGTTCCTGCCGTTCGTCTTCACGCTGTTCGCGTTCGTGCTGTTCATGAACATGCAGGGCATGTTCCTGGTGTTCACCTCGACCTCGCAGCTGGCCGTGACCCTGACCCTGGGCCTGATGGTCATCCTGACGGTGATCGGCGTCGGCTTCGCCAAGAACGGCCTGAAGTTCTTCAAGCTGTTCGCCCCGTCGGGCGTGCCCACGGTGCTGTACATCCTGCTGGTGCCGATCGAGATCCTGTCGTTCCTGATCCGTCCGATCACCCTGGGCCTTCGTCTGTTCGGCAACATGCTGGGCGGCCACGTCGTGCTGAAGATCTTCGCCGGCTTCGTGATCGCCCTGGGCGGTCTCGGCGTGCTGGGCTGGGCCGGTTCGGCCCTGGCCCTGACCTCGGTCGTCGCCCTGACGGCCCTCGAGTTCATGGTGGCCTTCCTGCAGGCCTTCGTGTTCGCGGTGCTCACCTGCGTCTATCTCAACGACGTCGTGCACCTCGACAGCCACTGATCAACCTCTAGTCTTTCAACCAATACCCTTCTCAAGGAGTCTCAATCATGGACGCTGCTGCTGCTAAGTACATCGGCGCTGGTCTGGCCATGCTCGGCATGATCGGCGCGGGCGTGGGCCTGGGCGTGATGTTCGGCAACTACTTCCAAGGCGCCCTGCGCAACCCGACGGCCGCCGCTCAAGAGCGCCCGATGCTGTTCCTGGGCATGGCCCTGACGGAAGCCCTGGGCATCTTCGCCCTGGTTATCGCCTTCCTGATCCTGTTCTCGTAATCCGATCCTGGAGCGCGGCGCTTCACCGGAAGCGACGCGCTCCATGCTTTTTGTTTTCTCGCGCTTCCTGGAGCGGGCCGGACCCCGGCCCGCTCCAAGCGCAATAGCTGAGAGGCGCCTTCGCCCATGGCGACGGAACATCACGGCACGACCGAGACGACGGAAGCCCCTCAGGGCCACGAAGGCGGCGGCGGTCTCCCGCAGCTGCAGTTCGAGCACTGGGGCGGCCAGATCGTCTGGTTGCTGCTCATCTTCGCCGTTCTCTACGTGGTGCTGTCGAAGGTGCTGCTGCCCCGCGTCAGCGGCGCGATCGACGAGCGCGGCGGCAAGATCGCCGGCGACATCGCCGACGCCCGTCGCATGAAGGACGAGGCCGAAGCCCAGGCTCGCGCCGCCGCCGCGGAAGTGGCCGAAGCGCGCGCCAAGGCCCAGAAGACCGCGGCGGACGCCAAGGCCAAGGCTTCGGCCGAAGCCGCCGAGCGTCAGGCCAAGGAAGAGGCCGCCCTGGCCGAGAAGCTGGCTTCGGCCGAGGCTTCGATCCAGGCCGCCCGCGACCAGGCCATGAGCCAGGTCCGCGTGGTCGCCGAAGAGACGGCCGGCGCGATCGTCGAGAAGCTGACCGGCAAGGCGGCCTCGACCGCCGAGCTGAAGTCGGCCCTGGCCTAAGGAGCGCTGAAGATGGAACACGAATCCCTGTTCAGCCTCGGCAACCCGGAATTCTGGGTTCTGGTCGCCTTGGTGATCTTCTTCGGCCTGCTGGTCGTGCTGAAGGTCCTGCCGGGCGCGCTGTTCGGCGCGCTGGACGGCTACGCCGCCAAGATCAAGGCCGAGCTCGACGAAGCCCAGCAGCTGCGTGAAGAGGCTCAGGCCCTGCTCGCGGACGTCAAGGCCCAGCGCGAGGAAGCCGAGCGCCAGGCCGCGGGCATGCTGGACGCCGCCAAGGCCGACGCCAAGCGTCTGGCCGAGGAAGCCAAGGAAAAGCTCGAAGAGCAGATCAAGCGCCGCGCCGAGATGGCCGAACGCAAGATCGCCCAGGCCGAGGCCCAGGCCGCGGCCGACGTGAAGGCCGCCGCTGTGGATCTCGCCGCCCAGGCCGCCGAGGCCGTCCTGGCGGCTCGCCTGGCCGGCGCCAAGAGCGACCCGCTGACGGACGCTGCGATCAGCCAGCTGGGCTCCAAGCTGCAATAGCGGCCGGACCGGCGAACAAGACGGAGAGGGCGTGGATCGCAAGGTCCGCGCCCTTTTTCTTTGACGACGCGGCTGGGAGTGACGAGCCCCCGCGCCCCAGGGGTTGAAGCGCGGGGTGCGCGGATCCGGCTGCTCTGGGATCCGCGCCCGTGGGGATCGGGCCCACGGCTCAGGCGCGGCGGGAGATAGGCTCCCCCAAGCCCGCCACGCCGGGGTGATCCACCGCCGGAAACGGTCGCGCAATCGCTCGATCGGCGATTGAGACGGGACGTCATGAAACTGAGATGGCGCGCAATCGGCCGCATTTTGTCGCCCGG
Source organism: uncultured Caulobacter sp. (assembly GCA_966211605.1). Classification (GTDB taxonomy): domain Bacteria; phylum Pseudomonadota; class Alphaproteobacteria; order Caulobacterales; family Caulobacteraceae; genus Caulobacter. Next base: position 31,886 of record CBIHOB010000031.1, on the reverse strand, counting down.
GTCGCAACCTGGCGTGTAGACTGACGTCCCTATCCTGCAGAGGAAGGTCCCATGCTGCTGCCCGGCGATCCCGCTCCGTCCTTCCACGCCGCCAGCCGCACCAACCCGCGCTATACGTTCGACGTCGCCGCCGGGCGTTATCTGCTGCTGGCCCTGGTCGGAGACGGCGACGAGGCTTTCGTCGCGGCGATCGACCGCCTGCTGAACGATCAAGCCGAGCGCTTCGACGGCGACGCCCTGGCCTTCTTCGGCCTGATGCGCGACGCTGATCGCTGGGCGCGGCGCCAGGACCGTCTGCCCGGCGCACGCTGGATGCTGGACCAGGCCGGGGCCGCCTTCGCCGCGTGCCAGGCGCCCGACGATCCGGCCTGGTCGGGCTGGATCCTGATCGATCCGAACTTTCGGGTGCTGGTCACGCTGCCCGCCGCCGAGACCGAACGGCTGGCCCGGATCCTGGCGGGTTTGCCGCCTCTGGTCGCTCACGCCGGCGTCGACCTGTTCGCCCCGGTGCTGGTGGTCCCGCGCATCCTCGAGCCGGAGCTGTGCCAGGCCTTGATCGCCGCCTACGACGCCGATGGCGGGCAGGCCTCGGGCTTCATGCGCGAGGTGGACGGCCGGACCGTCGAGATCCGCGATCCCAACCACAAGATCCGCAGCGACCTGCTGCTGCCCGCGGGCGAATTGCGAGACGCCGTACGGGCGCGCATCCAGCGCCGCCTGGCTCCGCAGATCGCCAAGGCCTTTCAGTTCGTCGCGACCCGGATGGAGCGCGACCTGGTCGCCTGCTACGACGCCGCCGAGAAAGGCTTCTTTCGAGCCCACCGCGACAACACCACCAAGGGCACCGCCCATCGTCGGTTCGCGGTCACGATCAATCTGAACGCCGAGCAGCACGAGGGCGGCGACCTGCGCTTCCCGGAGTTCGGCCCGCGCACCTACCGCGCGCCGACGGGCGGGGCGGTCGTGTTTTCGTGCTCCCTGCTGCACGAGGCCCTGCCCGTGACGAAGGGCAAGCGTTACGCCTTCCTCCCGTTCCTCTACGACGAGGCGGCCGCCCAGGTCCGCGAGCAGAACGCCGGGCATGTCGGGATCGACGGCTATAGCTACAGGGCGTCCTGAAGCCCCAAGCGCCGCCTGGCCTAGTCGACCGCCTGGATCGAGAAGCGCTGCTCCACCAGGGACGCCTGGCCGAAGATGGTCATGAAGGCGATATCGGCGGCGTCCCGGCCGGTCGCGACGCGGACCAGGCCGTCGATCGGCGCCAGGCCCGTGGCGTCGACCAGCCACCACCGACCGCCCAGATAGACCTCGGCGATGGCGTGCAGGTCCGGCGGTTCCAGCCTCCAGGCATAGGCGCTGACCGCCCGCGCGGGGATGTCGGCGGCGCGGCACAGGCCGATGACCAGGTGGGTGAAGTCCCGACAGACCCCGGCCCGGTCGACCAGGGTGTCGACGGCCGTGGTGGCCGCGTCGCTGACGCCGGCGCGATAGTTCACGTGCCGGCCGATCCAGTCCAGGATCGCCATCACCCTGCGCCCGCCTTCCAGCGCGCCGAACTCGTGATGGGCGAAGCGCTCCAGACGGTCGGAGGGGCTGTAGCGGCTGGCCCGCAGAAAGGGCAGCACGGCGCCGGGCAGGTCCCGGATGGCCATGGCCGGCGCGTCCGCCAGATCCTTGGCCCGCGGCGCGACTTCGACCCGGGCCCGGTAGAGCGCGTTGACCCGCCCGCTGGCCTTGAAGACCGTCCGCCGCTCGAAGGTGATGGGATCGTCGACCCGCACGGCGTCGACCTCGGGCCAGAACGTCAGGGCCTCCGACTGCACGACCTGGTCGGGCCCGTGGGCGGCTTCGACCAGCAGCAAGACCTCGCAAGGAGTCGCGAAGTCGTAGGTTAGCGAAGCTTCGACGTCGAACAGCATGGATTGTCCCGGAGCGATGGCGTCAGCGGCCGACGATGGCCGCGTCCGTCTATCAACCCGCGCCAGACCTCAAGCGTTCAGTCGGCCTTGGCCATCTTGCGCGCCACATAGCGCTTCACGCGCTTGCGCGTGCGCTTGAGCAGCCGCCAGCGCGCCTTGCGCAGGACCAGCTTCTCGGTGCGGAGCATCTGCTGCCAGACGACCAGCAGCACCTCGGGCTCGCGGCGCATCAGGCGGCGGATCGGGAAGACCAGCTTGGGATGGCGCTTCTGCCAGCGGATGAACGTCTTGCGAGCCTGGAACGAGTATCGCAGCACGATCATCAGACCGATGACCAGCAGCGGCAGGCCCACGTGGCCCGGCAGGGGCGTCAGCACCGCGCCGGCGATGATCACCAGCGTGCCGAAGCCGATAGCGATCCAGCGGAAGGCGCGCGCCGCGGACTCGCGCAGCAGCAGGGCCAACCGTGCGCGGCGGCGAACCCTGTGCTTGATGTCGTCGAGGGTGGAGGCCGTCGCGTTCACCGGCCGGCTTGCTTCGCGGCGGCGCGGCGCTTCAGCGACTTGCGCCAGCGGCTGGCCACCCGCCACTTGCGCGGCACGACCAGACGCTCGACGCGCAGGGCCTGCTGCCAGGCCACCAGCACGACCTCGGGCTCGCGGCGCAGCAGGCGGCGCAGCGGGAAGATCAGCTTGGGGTGGGCGTGCTGGAAGCGGACGAACTGCTTGCGCGCCTTGAACGAGTTGCGCAGCACCAGCATCAGGCCGACGACGGTCAGCGGCAGGCCCATGGGGCCGGGCAGCGGCGCGATCACGATGCCGCCGATGACCAGCAGCACGCCTAGGCTGACCAGGATGACGCGCAGAAAACGCGCGATGAGCTCGCGGGCGAGATCATCGGCGGTGCGGCGGGCGCGCGGCATGGCGAGGGCGAAAGCAGTCATGGGAGGACGAAACGAGCTTGCGCTCCGCTTGCTCCCTGGAAAAGCCAGTCAGCTCCGATGCGCTCCCCCGATATGTGGACCGATGAGGGCGCCGTAAAGGCGCCCTCCCGTCGCACCCGCCGTATCTGGGGGTATGGAGAATGCTATTCAGCGGCTAGTGGCGCCTCTGCCACAGGTTTCCACCTCAACCGGGGCTTGCGGGCCGCCTGGGTCTCGTCGAGGCGACGGAGCGGGGCGTGGAACGGCGCGCCCTTGAAACGCTCCGTATCCCCCGCTTTCGCCGCGCCGGCCAGGCCCCGGAGCGCTTCGATGAAGCGATCCAGCTCCTGCTTGCTCTCGGTCTCGGTCGGCTCGATCAGCATCGCGCCGTGGACGACCAGCGGGAAGTACATGGTCATCGGGTGGAAGCCCTCGTCGATCATCGCCTTGGCGAAGTCCAGCGTGGTCACCCCCGTGCCGTCCAGCCAGCTGTCGTCGAACAGAGCTTCGTGCATGCACGGACCTTCGGGGAAGGCGGGACTCATCACGTCCTTCAGCCTGGCCTTGACGTAGTTGGCGTTGAGGACGGCGTCCTCGGCCACCTGACGCAGGCCGTCGGCCCCGTGGCTCAGCATGTAGGCGTAGGCGCGGACATACATGCCCATCTGGCCGTGGAAGGCGCTCATGCGGCCGAAGGCGGTCTTGGCCCCCTCCTCGCCGGCGTGCTCGACCATCGAGAAGCCGTCGTCGCCGTGGACCAGCCAGGGCGTCGGAGCGAAGGCCGCCAAGGCCTCGCTGAGCACCACCGGACCCGCGCCCGGCCCGCCGCCGCCGTGCGGCGTCGAGAAGGTCTTGTGCAGGTTGATGTGCATGGCGTCGACGCCCAGGTCGCCCGGACGCACCCGGCCGACGATGGCGTTGAAGTTGGCGCCGTCGCAGTAGAAGTACGCCCCGGCCGCGTGGGTCAGCCGGGCGATCTCGACGACGTCGCGCTCGAACAGGCCGCAGGTGTTGGGGTTGGTGACCATGATGGCGGCCACGTGATCGCCCAGCTTGGACTCCAGGTCCTTGAGGTCGACGCGGCCGTCCTCGGTCTGGGCGATCTCGACGACGGTGTAGCCGACGAAGGCCGCCGTGGCCGGGTTGGTGCCGTGGGCGCTGGTTGGCGCCAGCACGGTCTTGCGGTGGCCATTGCCGGCCGCCTCGTGGGCGGCGCGGATGGCCAGCAAGCCGCACAGCTCGCCGTGGGCGCCGGCCTTGGGCGACAGGGCGACGGCCGGCATTCCGGTCAGCGTTTTGAGCCAATGCGCCAGGCGATCCATCAGCTGCAGGGCGCCCTGAACGGTCGATTGCGGCTGCAGCGGGTGGATGTCCGAGAAGCCCGGCAGGCGCGCCATCTTCTCGTTCAGGCGCGGATTGTGCTTCATCGTGCACGAGCCCAGCGGATACAGCGCCAGATCGATGGCGTGGTTCTTCTGGGACAGGCGCACGTAGTGGCGCACGGCTTCCGGCTCGGAGAGACCGGGCAGGCCGATCGGCGCGTCGCGCAGCAGGCCGGCCAGATCGTCCGAAGGCGGAGCAGCGGCCGGCAGGTCGACACCGGTCTTGTTCCAGCCGTCCAGTTCGAAGATCAGGGCCTCGTCCTGCAGCAGACCCCGGCCGCCGGTCAGGGTCTCATGGCCACTGACACCGTCATTGGCGGCTTCGGGGCGCGTGGGGCGGCCGACGTTGTTCATGCTCATTGGGCCACCGCCTTGCTCAGGATCTTGGCGAAGAAAGTAATGTCGACGTCCAGCGTGGTCTCGGTAGCCGCGACCAGCAGCACGTCGTCCAGGCCCGCGCCGGCGTCCAGGCGCGAGAACGGCACGCCGGCGATGATCCCGTGGCCGGCCAGGCTCTCGACCAGGTCGGCGGCGTTGCGCGGCACGCGGATGGCGAACTCGTTGAAGAAGCGCGGCGTCAGGATCTCGACGCCCGGCACGGCCTTCAGCGCGTCGCGCAAGGCCAGCGCCTTCTGGTGGTTCAGGGCGGCCAGCTGGCGCAGCCCCGTCTCGCCCAGCAGGCTCATGTGGATCGAGAAGGCCAGGGCGCACAGGCCGCTGTTGGTGCAGATGTTCGAAGTGGCCTTGTCGCGGCGGATGTGCTGCTCGCGGGTCGACAGGGTCAGGACGAAGCCGCGCTTGCCGTCGGCGTCGACCGTCTCGCCGCACAGGCGGCCCGGCATCTGGCGGACGAACTTTTCCTTGCAGGCGAAGAGGCCGACATACGGGCCGCCGAAGTTCAGGCCGTTGCCGATCGACTGGCCCTCGGCCACGGCGATGTCCGCGCCCATCTCGCCGGGCGACTTCAGCAGGCCGTAGGAGACGGCCTCGGTGGTCACCACGATCAGCAGAGCGCCGGCGGCGTGAGCGGCCTCGGCGATCTTGGTGACGTCGGTGACTGTGCCGAACACGTTCGGGGTCTGGACGACGACGCAGGCGGTATCGGCGTCGATGGCGGCGATCACCGCATCCTCGGCGTCGATCGCCGGGGCCAGGGCGTGGGTCGCGACGCCGGCCGCGTGGGCCAGGGTCTCGATGGTCTCGACATAGTGCGGATGGACGCCGCCCGACATCACCGCCTTGTTCCGGCGGGTGACGCGCTGGGCCATCATCACGGCCTCGGCCGCGCCGGTGGAGCCGTCATAGAGCGAGGCGTTGGCCACCTCCATGCCGGTCAGGGCCGCGACCTGGGTCTGGAACTCGAACAGCACCTGCAGCGTGCCTTGGGCGATTTCCGGCTGGTAGGGCGTGTAGCTGGTCAGGAACTCCGACCGCTGGATGATGTGGTCGACCGTGGCCGGCACGTGGTGGCGATAGGCGCCGGCCCCGCAGAAGAACGCGCCCTCCCCCGCCGAACGGTTGCGACGGGCCAGGCCCGCCATCTCGCGCTCGACTTCGATCTCGCCGGCGTGCAACGGCAGGTCGACGGTTCCATCGCGGCGGGCCGAGGCCGGCACGTCGACGAACAGGTCGTCGATCGACTTGACGCCGATCGCGCCGAGCATCTCGACGCGGTCTTCAGGGGTCAGGGGGAGGTAACGCATGGTCTGCTTTCGCGAGGAGATCAGAGGGTGGCGAGGAACGCTTCGTACGCGTCACGGTCCATCAGGGCGTCGACCTCGGCCGGGTTCGACAGCTTGATTTTGGCGAACCAGCCGCCGCTTTCCGGCAGGGCGTTGACGGTCTCCGGCGCATCGCCCAGCTCGGCGTTGCCCTCGACGACTTCACCCGACACCGGGGCGTAGACGTCCGAGGCGGCCTTGACGCTCTCGACGACGGCCAGCTGTTCGCCCTGCTTGACGACCTTGCCGGCGTCCGGCGTCTCGACGAACACCACGTCGCCCAGCTGCTCGGCGGCATAGGCGGTGATGCCGACGGTGGCCACGTCGCCCTGGACGATGACCCACTCGTGATCCTTGGTGAAACGCATCTCTGTGCCCTTGATTAGAGTTTGCGGACGTAACGGTTCGGAACGAACGGCGAAGCGACGACCTCGGCGGCCGCCGCCTTGCCTCGCACGATGACTTTCAACTTGGTCCCGACGGCGGCGTAGGCTGGCGGGGCGAAGCCGATGGCGATCGGGAAGCCGAGCGAGGGCGCGAAGCCGCCGCTGGTCACCTTGCCGATGACGGCGCCCGCCTCGTCGGCGATCTCGGCGCCTTCACGGGCCGGAGCGCCTTCCAGCACCTTGAGGTTCACGCGGACGCGGCTGAGTTCGCCGACCAGTTCCTTGGAAATACGATCGGCGCCCAGGTAGTCGCCGGCCTCGCGGCGCGACTTGCCGACGGCGAAGTTCAGGCCGGCCTCGATCGGCGAAACCGTCTCGTCCAGGTCGTGGCCATAGAGCGGCAGGCCGGCCTCCAGGCGCAGGCTGTCGCGGGCGCCCAGGCCGATCGGCTTGACGCGCTCGTCGGCCAGCAAGGTGTTCCAGACCCGCTCGGCGGCCTCGGCCGGGACCGAGATCTCGTAGCCGTCCTCGCCGGTATAGCCCGAGCGCGAGAGGATGGCGTCGACGCCGAAGGCGGTGAGCGCGCGGGCGTCCATGAACACCATCTCGGCCGCTTCGGGCACGTGGGCGGCCAGCACGGCGGCGGCTTCGGGACCTTGCAGCGCCAGCAGCGCGCGGTCCTCCAGGCGGGTCACCGTGGCCTCGCCGGCCAGGGTTTCGGCGATGATCTTGTAGTCGTTGTCCTTGCAGGCCCCGTTGACCACCACGAACAGGCCGTCGTCGTCAGGACGCGCGGTCATCAGGTCGTCGATGATCCCGCCCTCGGCATTGAGCAGAACGCCGTACCGCTGCTTGCCGGCCTTCAGGCCCTGGTAGTCGGCCGACACGACCTTCTCGAAGCTCTTGGCCGGGTTCTCGCCCCGCAGGCGCGCCTGGCCCATGTGCGAGACGTCGAACAGGCCGGCGTGCTCGCGGGTCCACAGGTGTTCCTTCAGCACCCCGTCCTTGTACTGCACCGGCATGGAATAGCCCGCGAAGGGGACCATGCGGGCGCCCGCGGCCACGTGGGCGTCGTACAAGGGGGTCTTCTTGAGGTCTTGATCAGACGAGTCTTGAGAGGACACGGGGAACGGGCTCCAAGCGGGGTCGGCGACGGGACCGGCGTCCGCCGGCAAGTCGCCCCCGCTGTCCCTTTGACCTGAGAGATTCCGGCCTTCCCCCTCTGCTGTTCGGGGTCGGCCTTGCTCCTTCGGCGAGCCGCCCTTCCGGACGGCTACTTTCCAGCGTTCCTAAACCCGCGCGGTCCTTTTGCCTGAGCGTTTCCGGGGCGGTTGCGCCTTCGGCCTCGGGAGCGAATCCCGACGTCTCCCGCGAGGGTCGTCGGCTCAATGCGGGAGGCGAGGTCGAGAGTCAACGGGACATCGGCGGCGCCGCTTCAGAACGCCTTGGGAAGTCCGGCTTGCTTCAGCACAGCGTTGGCCGTGTGTCGGCTTTTCGATCACGGGACGATGAAGACTTGGCCGTCGGGCCGCTTCCACTTCTCGTGGCTGCCCTTGCCGCCCGGCACGCGCTCGCAGCCCGCCGCGAGCAGGAGACGAACTAGGTCCGGATAGAAATCCTTGGGCATGAGAATCGAGCGCGGTTTCTCCGTGCCCAAGACTCTAACGAAAAGCGCTGACGGTGGAAGTTTTGTTCTGCGAACGTTCTCAAATGCCTGACTAGGCGACCGCCAGCTCGATCATGCCGTGCGCGCTGATCTCCAGCGGCACCTTGCCCTTGATGCCCAGGTTCTCGGCGAGCAGTTCCGGCGCGAGCGTGCTCACCAGGTCGACGAACTCCGGCAGGCTGGCCGCCTCGACGACCAGTCCCGGAATGTTGCTCGACGAGGTCCAGACACCGGCTTCGGCGTCCCACTCCGCCGCGACATGAAAGACGCTGTCGCTCATGCGTCGATCATGCACCCGTGCACAGGGAACGCCAAGTCCGGCCTACATCCGCTCCGGCGCTTCGATGCCCAGCAGGTCGAGCGTCAGCTCCAGCTGGCGCAGGGTGGTCTCGGCCAGGGACAGGCGCGAGGCCCGCAGCTCCTCGGTGTCCGCGCCCATGATCGGGCAGGCGGCATAGAACTTCGAGAAGGTCTGGGCCAGCTTGTAGGCGTGCTCGGCCACGAAGTTGGGGGCCTTCTTGTCGTAGGCCTCCTGCAGGGCGCCCTCGAAGGCGTCCAGCAGCATGGCCAGGTCCCGCTCGGCCTGCTCGTGGATCACGATGCGACCCGCGCTGGCGCCCGCCTCGGCGGCCTTGCGCAGCACGCTCTTGATGCGCACCGACTGGTACAGCAGGTACGGGCCGGTCTTGCCCTCGAAGCTGGTGAAGCGGTCGAGGTCGAAGACGTACGAGGTGCCGCGGAAATTCTGCAGGTCGGCGAACTTCAGGGCGGCGACGCCGACCTTGTGGGCGGTGTCCTCGAACTGGGCCTCGGAGAGCTCGGCGCCCAGGCCGGCCTCGTGCAGGCGCTCGCGGGCCTTCTCGCGGGCCATCTCGATCAGGTCGTGCAGTTTCAGGACGCCGCCCGCGCGGGTCTTGAAGGGCTTGCCGTCCGTGCCGTTCATCGTGCCGAAGCCGATATGCTCCAGCGCGCCCTCGGTCGCGTAGCCGGCCAGATAGGCGGCGCGGAACACGGTCTCGAAGTGCAGGGCCTGGCGCTGGTCCACGCAGTAGAGGATCAGATGCGGGTCGAACGACTTGCGGCGGTCCAGGATGGTGGCCAGGTCGGTCGTGCCGTACATGGCCGAACCTTCCGAAGACACCACCAGCAGCGGCGGCACGTCCTGCTTGTCGCCCTCGCGGGCCACGCGGACGATGCGGGCGCCCTGGTCGTCGACCAGCAGGCCCTTGTCCTCCAGTTGGCGGACCATCGGCTCGATCAGGTCGTTGACGTCGCTCTCGCCCTTCCACAGGTCGAAGTCGACGCCCAGGGCGTGGAACTCACGCTCCAGGGCCACGCGGCTGACATTGACGAAATGGCGCCACAGCAGGCGGTAGCCGAAACGCCCATTCTGCAGGTCGGCGGTCGCCTTGCGGGCGCGCTCCTTGAACGCGGGATCTTCCTTCTGGCGCACCGAGGCGGCCGGATAGATGCGGTCGAGGTCGGCCAGGGTGATGCGGCTCTCGAACTCGGCCATCACCTTGGCCTCGTCGGCGGCGCCGAAGCCGCGCGGGGCCTCGGGCAGCTTCTCCATCAAGGCGTTGATGAAGGGGTCCTCGTCCATGATGGCGCTGATCAGCAGGCCCATCTGGAAGCCCCAGTCGCCGAAGTGAGCGTCGCCCACCACGTCGTCACCGCGGAAGCGGTACAGGCGCTTGATCGACTCGCCGATGATCGAAGCGCGCAGGTGGCCCACGTGCATCGGCTTGGCCACGTTGGGGCCGGCATAGTCGATCAGGACGCGGCGCGGCGTTTCCAGCAGCTGGGCGCCGACGCGGTCATCGCCCGCGATCTCGCGGACGCGGGCCGACAGGGCCTCGTCGCTGACCCGCATGTTGATGAAACCGACGCCGGCGATCTCCACCGAGGCCAGGCGGGGGTCGCCCTTGAGGATGTCGACGACCTGCACGGCGATCTCGCGCGGATTGCGCTTGGCGCTCTTGGCGGCCGCGAGGGCGCCGTTGCACTGGAAATCGGCCAGGTCGGGTCGGTCGGAGGCGGTGACGCGTCCGAACTCGGGAGGAAGTCCGGCGGCCTGGAAAGCGGCCGCGGCCGCCTCGCTCAAGGACCGCTTCAAATCGTTCATTGTTTAGTGGAAGTCCCTGCTTGGGCCGTCTGGCCGGCGTTGACCCGGAAGCGCTTGCCCTCACGATTGAAGGCCGCCATCTCCGGCGTCACGTCGAAGCCGACCAGCACCTCGAAATTGCCGCCGCTGACCTTGGCGTCGGCGCGCGGAATGGTGATCTGCTCGATGGTTTCGCGCGCATAGGCGCGGTCCTGGCCGGGCGCGAAAGTCACCGGCAGGTCGAAATATTCCTTGGCGATCACGGCCTGGTTCCGCTCGGTCACCGCCACCCAGTAGCGATAGACGTGCTTGTCGCCCTGCGCCTGCGGGCCCTTGCCCAGCTGGAACAGGACCTCGGCGCGGATGCGGATCGGCTCATCGCTCTTGTAGGCGCAGCCCGAGCTCAGGCTCTGGATCTCGCCGGTGAACCCGGCCTGCGAGGCCGATTCCTTGGCGTCCTTGAATTCGACGTAGCGGCTGGCGTCGTACAGCACCTTCACATAGGGGCACGGGCCGGCGTTGCGCAGCTGCGGCAGCGGCGCCTTGGGCTGGTTCCACTCCTCGTCGCGCTTCTTCTTTTTGGCGGCCTGGTCGCCGTCATCCTGGCCGCCGCCGCCCGGGCCTTGCGCGTGAGCGATCGTCGCCGTCGTGGCGGCGATCGAGACGGCCATCAGGGCGCTGAGGGCGAGCGAGAGGGTGCGGCGCATGAAACGTCGGTTCCGGACAAGAAGAGCCAAGCGGGACCATGGAGCCCCTTCGGCGTCATGCAGCCTGATAAAGGCATATGCGTGACGTCGCAACGACGCAGACTCCTGGCGCCGAGCGACCTGAGGGACTAGGTTCCGCCCCATGAACGCCCAGACCCCGATCCGACGCCCGATCTCGCTCGTGCTGGCCAGCCCGCGCGGCTTCTGCGCCGGCGTGGATCGCGCCATCCAGATCGTCGAGCGCGCCGTCGAGAAGTTCGGCGCTCCGGTCTATGTGCGTCACGAGATCGTGCACAACCGTCACGTCGTCGACCGCCTGAAGGCCCTGGGCGCGGTGTTCATCGAAGAGCTTTCCGAGGCCCCGGACGACCGCCCGGTGGTCTTTTCGGCGCACGGCGTGCCCAAGTCGGTGCCGGCGGAAGCCCAGTCGCGCCGGATGATCTATCTGGACGCCACCTGCCCGCTGGTCTCAAAGGTCCATGTCGAAGCCCAGAAACACTATGACGCCGGCCGCGAGATCGTGCTGATCGGCCATGCCGGCCATCCCGAGGTGATCGGCACCATGGGCCAGCTGCCCGACGGCGCGGTGACCCTGATCGAGGACATCAACGACGCCGCCGCCTGGACGCCCAAGGATGTCTCCAATGTCGCCTTCCTGACCCAGACTACCCTCTCGGTCGACGACACCGCCGACATGATCGCCCTGCTGCGCGAGCGCTTCCCCGACATCGCCGCCCCCCACAAGGAAGACATCTGCTACGCCACCACCAATCGCCAGGACGCCGTCAAGCACCTGGCCGAGCAGGCCGAACTGGTTCTGGTGGTCGGCTCGAAGAACTCGTCGAACTCGGTGCGCCTGAAGGAGGTCGGCTTGAAGGCCGGCGCCCGCGAAGCCTATCTGATCGACGACGCTCACGGCATTGACTGGGCCTGGTTCGACGGCGTGCAGCGCGTGGGCCTGACCGCCGGCGCCTCGGCCCCGGAAGACCTGGTGCAGGGCGTCATCGACGCCATCTCGGCCCGCTTCGACACCACCGTCGAGGAACTGGTCGAGGCCCGCGAGACGATCACGTTCAAGCTGCCTCGGCTGCTGACGGCGTAAGGGCCGCTTGACCGAAGGCCTCGCGTCGAGCAATCCGGCGCCATGGCCGTCTATACCGACATCACCGACGACGAACTCGCGACCTTCCTGGAAGGCTATGACCTGGGCGCGCCCCTGGCGTTCAAGGGCATCGCCGAGGGCGTGGAGAACTCCAACTTCCTGCTGGAGACGGAGAGGGGCCGCTACATCCTGACCGTCTACGAACGGCGGGTGAAGGCGGAGGACCTGCCCTACTTCCTGAACATGCTGACCTGGCTGGCCGACAAGGGCTATCCCAGCGCGCGGCCGATCCCCAACCGCAAGGGCGCCACCCTGTCGACCCTGCGCGGCAAGGCGGCGGCGATCGTCGAGTTCCTGCCTGGCCTGTCGGCGCGCAAGCCCACCGTCGCCCACTGCCGCGAGGCCGGCGAGGGCCTGGCCTGGCTGCACCTGGCCGGTGAAGGCTATCCGGGCCGCCGCGCCAACGACCTGGGCCAGACGGCCTGGGCGCCGTTGTTCTCCAAGCACCGCAAGGCCGCCGAGGGCCTGAAGCCCGGCCTGTCGGCCACCATTGACCAGGACCTGGCCCAGCTGGCCCTGATGTGGCCCCGCAATCTGCCGTCAGGCGTGATCCATGCGGACTACTTTCCGGACAATGTCTTCTTCCACTCGAACGGCAAGTTCGCCGCGGCGATCGACTTCTACTTCGCCTGCGACGACGCCTACGCCTACGACGTGGCCATCACCCTGAACGCCTGGTGCTTCGAGCCCGACGGCAGCTTCAACATCACCGCCGCCAAGGCCCTGCTGAACGGCTACGAGCGCCGCCGGCCGCTCAGCCCGGCCGAGAAGGAAGCCCTGCCGATCCTGGCGCGCGGCGCGGCCATGCGCTTCTTCCTGACCCGCCTTGCCGACTGGGGCGCGACCCCCGCCGGCGCCCTGGTCAAGCCCAAGGACCCGCTGGAGTACGAGCGCAAGCTGGCCGTCCACCGCGAAGGTCTCGTGCTGTTCTGATGACGCCCAAGGTCACGATCTATACGGACGGCGCCTGCAAGGGAAACCCCGGCCCGGGCGGCTGGGGCGCCATCCTGTTCTACGGCGACAAGAAGAAGGAAATCTGCGGCGGCGAGGCCGGGACGACCAACAACCGCATGGAGCTGATGGCCGCCATCCAGGCGCTGGAACTGCTGAACCGTCCCTGCAAGGTCGAGCTGCACACCGACAGCCAGTACGTTATGAAGGGCATCCAGGAGTGGATCCGGGGCTGGAAGGCGCGCGGCTGGAAGACGGCCGACAAGAGCCCGGTCAAGAATGACGACCTGTGGAAGCGGCTCGACGCCGCACGCGAGCGGCACGACGTCGACTGGCGCTGGGTCAAGGGTCACGCCGGCCATCCGCTGAACGAACGCGCCGACGCCCTGGCCAACGAGGGCCTGCGCAAGGCCAACCCTCGGTTCGTCTAGAGCGAGCCCGGCTCACCCCCCGTGGCGAAGGCCAGGCCCTCGTCCTCCCAGCCGGTGATCCCGCCGATCATCAGCTTCACCGGCCGGCCCAGCCGCGCCAGTTTCAGGGCCGCGCGGTCGGCGCCGTTGCAGTGCGGGCCCGCGCAATAGACCACGAACAGGGTGTCGTTCGGCCAGGCCGCCATCCGCTCCGCCGACATGTCGGCATGGCGCAGGTGGATCGCGCCCGGCACGTGGCGGCGAGCATAGGCCTCGGGCGAACCGACGACATGCAGCAGGACGAAGTCGACCTGGCCGGCCTTCATGGCGGCGGCGACGTCGGCGCAGTCGGTCTCCAGCGACAGGCGGGCGGCGAAATGGGCGGCGGCGACGTCGGATGACGCGGCGGGGATCTCGGACACGTAGGACATGGGGCCTCCAGCGAGCGGTTGACGCCTGGAGACTTGCCGCACCGCGTCCGGCCGCGTTAGCTGGCAAGATCGACACCGAGCGTAAAGATCATGCCAAACCACGCGCCCTCGCCAAGTCCCCTGGTCGTCGCCCTGGCCTATGACGGTCTCTGCACCTTCGAGTACGGCGTGGCGGTCGAGCTGTTCGCCCTGCCCCGGCCGGAAATGGGCGCGGACTGGTACCGCTTCGCCACCGCCGCCGTGGAGCCGGGCGAGCTGCGCGGCCTGGGCGGCCTGCGCGTCGTCGGCGACGGCGGGCTGGAGCTGCTGGAGCAAGCCAGCGTCATCGTCGCCCCCGGCTGGCGCGGCATGGACGCCCCCGCGCCCGCGCCGCTGCTCGACGCCCTGCGCGCGGCCCATGCCCGAGGCGCACGGCTGATGTCGATCTGCTCGGGCGTCTTCGTCCTGGCGGCCACGGGCCTGCTGGACGGCCGGCGGGCCACCACCCACTGGCGCTATGCCGAGGCCCTGCGCGAGCGCCATCCGCACATCCAGGTCCAGCCGGACGTGCTGTACGTCGACGAGGGCGACCTGCTGACCTCGGCCGGCAGCGCGGCGGGGATCGATCTGGGTTTGCACCTGATCCGCCGCGACTTCGGGCCCGAGGCCGCCAACACCGTCGCCCGCCGCCTGGTCGTACCGCCGCACCGCGACGGCGGCCAGGCCCAGTTCGTCCAGCGGCCGGTGCCCGTCGCGCATGAGGCCTCGCGTCTGGGATCGATCCTGGACCGCATGCGCGCCGACCTCTCTCGCGCCCACACGATCAAGGCCCTGGCCGCGGCGGCGGGGATGAGCGAGCGGACCTTCCTGCGGCGTTTCGAAGCGGCCACCGGCGACACCCCGGCCCGCTGGCTGCTGGCCGAGCGGATGAACCGGGCGCGGGACCTGCTGGAGACCTCGTCCGCCGGGATCGAGCAGATCGCCGAGGCCGTCGGCCTGGGCGCCCCCGCCCTGCGCCATCACTTCCGCCGCCGGTTCTCGACGACGCCCGGCGCCTATCGCGCCCGCTTCGCCCGGATCTAGGGCAGGCTTCTGTGGACGCCCGCGAAATCTCCTCGCCAGGGCTCGCCGGGTCTGCGAGTCAGCCCGGATGAAACTCGTCGGCTATTACCGCGTGCCGCCCGTGCGTGGGATCTTCTTCAGCCCCGCGCAGGAGGAGCGCCTGCTGCTGCTGGGCTGCGAGGAGGTGTTCAGCGACCGGTGCCTGGCTTCGGGCGTCGTGCGGCCGGGGCTGGCGCGGGCGCTCGATGCGCTGGAGGACGGCGGGGCCCTGGCCGTGCCGACCTTCCACGCCCTGGGCGGCGACATGGCCGGCCTGGTCGACGCGGTGCTGAAGATCAAGGCGCGTGGCCTGCACTTGGTCGTGCAGCAGCCCCAGGTCGACACCCGGACCGACGCCGGCTTCTACGAGACCTGCCAAGCGCTGGCCGGCTTCAGCCGCGAGCGGCCGATGGTCCGCGTCGCCGAGGCGGCCCTGATGGCCAAGGGCGGCAAGGCCGGGGGCATGAAGGGGCTGAAGGCTGCGTCCCCAGCCGAGGCCGAGGACGCGCCCGAAGCAGAAGAGTCCGACGAGGACTAGACCTTCGGTCTAGACTTTCAGCCGATAGCCGGTCTTGAAGATCCAGCCCACCGCCGTCAGGCAGATGACCAGGAACACGGCGGTCATGCCCAGGCTGACGCCGACGCCCACGTCCGACTGGCCGTAGAAACTCCAGCGGAAACCGCTGATCAGATAGACCACCGGGTTGAACAGGGTGATCTTCTGCCAGATCGGCGGCAGCATCTTGATCGAATAGAAGCTGCCGCCCAGGAAGGTCAGCGGCGTCACGATCAGGGCCGGGACGATCTGCAGCTTCTGGAAGTTGTCGGCCCAGACGCCGATGATGAAGCCGAACAGGCTGAAGGTCACCGAGGTCAGGACCAGGAACAGCACCATCACGGCGGGGTGGGCGATCTCGAACGGCACGAAGATCCGGGCGGTGGCCAGTATCAGCAAACCCAGGCAGATCGACTTGGTCGCCGCCGCCCCGACATAGCCGGTGACGGCCTCGAACCAGGCCACGGGGGCGCTGAGCAGCTCGTAGATCGTACCGGCCCATTTGGGCATGTAGATGCCGAACGAGGCGTTGGAGATGCTTTCGCTGAGCAGCGACAGCATGATCAGGCCCGGGATGATGAAGGCGCCGTAGCTGACGCCGTCGATGGCCTGCATGCGCGAGCCGATCGCCGAGCCGAACACCACGAAATACAGCGAGGTCGAGATGACCGGGGCCAGGATGCTCTGCAGCAGGGTGCGGAACCACCGCGCCATCTCGAAGCGGTAGATGGCCTTGATCGCGAACAGGTTCATTGCGGGGCCCTCACCAGGCTGACGAAGATGTCTTCCAGAGAGCTCTGGTCGGTCTTGAGGTCCTTGAACTCGACGCCTTGCTCGCCGAGGCGCTTGAGCAGGTCGGCGATGCCGGTCTCCTCGGCCTGGGCGTCGAAGGTGTAGACGAGGTCGGCGCCCTCGTTGGCCAGCGCCAGGTGCGGGTCGGAGAGGGCCGCCGGCAGGGCCGTCAGCGGCTCCTTCAGGTGCACGGTCAGCTGCTTCTTGCCCAGCTTGCGCATCAGCACCGACTTCTCCTCGACCAGGATGATCTCGCCCTTGTTGATCACCCCGATCCGGTCGGCCATCTCCTCGGCCTCCTCGATATAGTGGGTGGTCAGGATGATGGTGACGCCGCTCTGGCGCAGCTGACGGACCATCTCCCACATGTCGCGGCGCAGCTCGACGTCGACGCCGGCCGTGGGCTCGTCCAGGAACAGGATGGTGGGCTCGTGGCTCAGCGCCTTGGCGATCATCACCCGACGCTTCATGCCGCCCGACAGCGCCATGATCTTGCTGTCCTTCTTGTCCCAGAGAGACAGGTCGCGAAGGATCTTCTCGATCAGGGCGTCGTTACGCGGCTTGCCGAACAGGCCGCGCGAGAAGCTGACCGTGGCCCAGACCGTTTCGAACGCGTCGGTGTTCAGCTCCTGCGGCACCAGGCCGATCTTGCTGCGCGCAGCGCGGTACTCGCGGACCACGTCGTGTCCGTCGGCCAGGACCACGCCCTGGCTGGGATTGACGATCCCGCAGATGATGCTGATCAGCGTGGTCTTGCCCGCGCCGTTCGGTCCCAGGAGGGCGAAGATCTCGCCCTTCCGGATGTCCAGGTCGATCGTCTTCAGGGCCTGATGCCCCGACGCATAGGTCTTGGTCAGACCCTTTACGGATATGATTGAAGTCACGCCGTCTCCCCTAAACGCGACGATGCCCCAAAGGCGAGCCTCAACGTCGCGCCTGCCCTGCAGGTGGCCGATGCGGGCCTAAATGGTGTCGCTCGCGGCCGATAACAGGGGGAGTCGCCGCGTTATGTCAGCAGCGTCGTTCCAGTCGCCGGTCAGGTCGGGATCTTGCGGACCTTCAGGACACCGCCGTCGACGCCGGTGACCACCACCTCCTGGCTGATCGCCGGGATCGGTTCATCGGTCTGCGCCGCCCAGTCCTTGCCGTCGACGAAGACCCGGCCGCGACCCTGCTCGAAGGTCGACAGCACCTGGCCGCGCTGGCCCACCAGCCGCTGCAGCGGATCGTTGAGGTCAGGGCTCCTGGGTTCCAGCACCGGCCGCAGATAGCGCTTGGCAAGCAGGGTCGACGCGATGGTCAGGGCCGCGAACAGGCCCAGCTCGACCAGCAGGCCCGGATGCAGCAGCTGACCGACCGCCCCGACCACGACGGCGCTAGCGGCAGGCCACAGCAGCCAGCCCGTGCCGGTCGCCACCTCGACCGCCAGCAGGAGGGCGGCGACCGCCAGCCAGATCCAGAACGGATGCAGCGCGTGGAACCCCATCACGGCGTCCATGGCGTCAGGCTCCCCGCTTGCCGCCGGTCGGCGCCGCCGTCGGGCTGGCGGACGCCGACCGCGCGGACGGCGGCGGACGCGGCGCGTCGGCCCCCAGGCTCTTGATCAGCTCGCCCACGCCCGCGACCGTCCCGGTCAGGCCGGCGAAGTCGGCGGGCACGATGACGGTCTTCTGCTGCGGGCTCCTGGCCAGTTCGGCGAAGGCCTCGACGTACTTCTGGGCCACGAAATAGTTGATGGCGTTGACGTCGCCCTTGGCGATCGCCTCCGACACGAAGGCCGTCGCCTTGGCCTCGGCCTCGGCTTCCCGCTCGCGGGCCTCGGCGTCGCGGAAGGCGGCCTCGCGGCGGCCCTCGGCCTGCAGGATGGCCGACTGCTTCTGGCCCTCGGCGCGGGCGATCTGGGCCTGCTTCTCGCCCTCGGCCTCGGTGATCACCGCGCGGCGCTCGCGCTCGGCCTTCATCTGGCGCGCCATGGCGTTGGTGATGTCGTTGGGGGGCGACAGGTCCTTGATCTCGATGCGCGCCACCTTGACGCCCCACGGCCCGGTGGCGTGGTCGATGGTCGACAACAGGCGGGTGTTGATCTGGTCGCGCTGGCTCAGCACCTCGTCCAGCTCCAGGGAGCCGACGACGGTGCGCAGGTTGGTCTGGGCCAGCTGGGTGATGGCGTAGATCAGGTTGTCGACCCGATAGGCGGCGGCCGCGGCGTCCATCACCTGGATGAAGACGATGGCGTCGACCTTCACCGACACGTTGTCCTTGGTGATGACCTCCTGCTGGGGCACCTCCAGGACCTGCTCCATCATGTTGACCTTGCGGCCGATGGTTTCGAAGAACGGAGTCAGGAACGAGATGCCGGGCTTTAGGGTGCGCGTGTAGCGACCGAAGCGCTCGACGGTGAACTCACGTCCCTGCGGCACGATCTTGATCGCGCTGAACAGCAGCACGAACGCGAAGCCGAGGAAGATCAGTACGACAATGCCGCCCACAGCGATGCTCCAGCCAACTTTTGGTGGAGCTTAGAGCGTGACGGCCGAAAGTGTGAGCGGTTTCGGCGGCGATCACGCTCCATTTTGAAGGCGAACCCGCAGGAACAGGCTCTAGCGCTGCGACTCGTCGGCGGCGGCGGAATCCGGCGCGCGGCGGGCCTGGCGCACCGACTGCGAGAGCCTCTGGGCCAGGGCCTGGCCGCGGCGGGCCGATTGCAGCTCGGCCTTGCGGCTGGCGTCGTCGCAGGTCGGATATTCGCTGCGGCGGGCGGCGAAGCCGGTGTTGAACCGCTCGCGCAGCTGGATGTCGAAGGCCTGGTCGGCCTGCTCGACCTCGGTCAGGCGGACCATGCGAGCGCGCCAATATTGATCGCCTTCGCCCTCGCAGGCCTGGCGCAGGGCGTGGCTCTCGCCCAGCGCATAGGCCAGGTCCAGCAGGCGCTGACGCTCGCGCGCGTCCCGGTCCTGAGCCCAAGCTTCAGGCGCGAAGAGGGGCGCGGCGACGAGGGCGGCCAGGGTGACGCCGAGAAGGAACGGACGCGACATGCGCCAGTTATCGTCAAAGCCCCCGCCCCTGTCACGAGCCCGCGCCCAAAAGGCGAGCGCCGGGCCTATCGAAGCGCGGGGCAAGCTTGGGGACAAAATGTCCCCCGGTGTCAAAAAAGCTTTCACGATAAAGGCCTTGCGATCGCCACGGATCGGGTCTTTCCTGTGGATACTGCAAGGAGGTCTAGCCATGACTGAGGTGCATTACGGCGTCGTGCGCGTCGGTGACCGCTGGTCGATCATCGGAGAGAACCTGCGTTTCGGCGCCTACCACACACGGGGCGAAGCGCGTGAGGCGGCTCAACGCCTGGCCGAGCATCCGGCCGGCCTGGGCCTGCCGGTCATGCTGCACGTGCAGGAGGAGGACTGGGTGCTGCCCCGTCCCACCCCGCTCAGCTAGATCGCTTCCTCGACCTCGCCCTCTTCCTCCTCGCCATACAAGAGAGGCCTGATCACCCGCCAGACCTGCAGGGCCGACGCCGCCGCGCCAACGACCGAGGCGAGGACCTGGAAGGCCTGCCAGACAAGGCTGATCAGCGGATCCTCGCCCAGCATCGCCGCCAGCGGATAGATCAGGTGGCTGACCGTGATCCGAAACTGGGCGTAGGCGGTCGAGTACTCGACCGACGCCCCGGCGATCGCGGCCGTGACCACCACCGCCAGGACCGGCGCCCACAGCAAGGGCAGCACCAGGAGCAAGGCAAGCGCGGTGATCAGCGACTTGGTCGTCAGGCCGACGTCCTTGACCACCGTGACGCCGACACCCGCAACCACCGCCAACCCCAGCACGGCGAAGGCGATCGGCATGGCCAGGTCGGCCGTCTCGGCCACCGGCGCGCCCACGGCAAAGACCATGATCGACATCACCAGCAGGGTGACGACGAAGCCGCTCAGCCACAAAGCGCCATACTGGCTGAGCCTTCGCCGCAAATGCCGTTTTGCGATCATCGCCGAACTCCCCCCGCGCCTCACCGTCCGGAGGGTGCTTTGGAAGACTCTCGCCGTCCACGGGAAACTAAGCCGTTCGCCGCGCGCTTAAGCAAACGAGCTTCGCCGGGAGATCCGCATGACCGCCTTCGCCCGTATCGTCCGCAGCGCCGTGGAAGGCGATGCGCCCCCGCCCTACCTGTCCAACCGCCTGCTGGCGGCGCTGCGGCCCGACGCCTTGACCGAGCTGTCGCCGCACCTGGTGCTGGTCGACCTGCCGCTGGACGCGGTGCTGTTCGACGCCGGCGACGATGTCGCCCATACCTATCTGCCCTGCGGCCCGACCCAGGTCTCGCTGCTGGTCGTCACCTCGGACGGCCAGGAGATCGAGGCCGCCAGCATCGGTTTCGAGGGCGCGATCGGCGGCGTGGTCAGCGCCGGCTTCAAGCCCGCCTATGGCCGCGCCGTGGTCCGCGTGCCGGGCCGCGCCTTCTGCATCCCGACCAGCCGGCTGGAGGACCTCAAGACCCAGCACCCCGCCGTGGCCGACCTGTTCGATCGCGCCGCCGACGTCTTCATCGCCCAGATGATGCAGGTGGCGGCCTGCAACGCCCTGCACCCGATCGAGCAGCGCACGTGCCGCTGGCTGCTGTTCGCCCATGACCGCTCGGGCGACGAGCCCATCCGCCTGACCCAGGAGACCCTGGCCCAGATGCTGGGCGTGCAGCGCACGACGATCAGCGCCGTCGCCCGCGTGCTGCAGGACGACGGGGTCATCGACATCGGCCGGGGCAAGGTGACGGTGCTGGACCGCCAGGCGCTGGAGAAGCACGCCTGCGAATGCCATGGCGCCGTCGAGGCCCACTTCAAGCGCGTGCTGCCGAAGTTCGAACGCTAGAGCATTCTCCGACAGCGCGAAGCGGTTGTCGGGCCGAAGAATTCTCTAAGTCTCTGGATTATAGTTCTTTTTTCCCGATCTAGGTCCGGAACGCGCTGGCCCGCGTCAGCGCCGCCTCGGCCTCGCGCACCAGCCGCGCGACGATCTCGCCGGCCGGCAGCACCTCGCGCACGCCGCCGGCGCTCTGGCCCATGGCGAAACAGGACTTCTCTGGATCCAGCCCCTCGATCTGGCCGCCGATGCCGCCCATCGCTCCGTTCCGGATCGAGACCATGGCCTGCTGCGGGAACGGCTGGATGTCGCCCGGCCGGCCCTCCCAGTCCTCGACATAGGCGTTCTTCCTCACCCGCATCGGCTTGCCCGAATAGCAGCGGGTGCGGACGGTGTCCTCGTCGGCCGCCTCGACCACCGCCTGGCGATAGAGCTCGCCGGCATGGGCTTCGGTCGAGGCGATGAAGCGGGTGCCCATCCACACGCCTTGCGCGCCCAGCGCCAGCGAAGCGGCCAGGCCTCGGCCGTCATGCAGACCGCCCGCCGCCACCACCGGGATCGTCACCGCCTCCACGGCCTGGGCCACCAGCGGCAGGGTTCCGACCAGGCCGGTATGGCCGCCGCCCTCACCGCCCTGGCAGATGACCGCGTCGCAACCGGCCTGCTGGGCCTTCACGGCATGCTTCACCGCCCCGCAGACGACCATGACCTTCAGCCCGGCGGTCTTGAGCCGTTCGATGATCGGCAGCGGCACGCCCAGGCCGGCGATGAAGGCGCTGGCGCCCTCTTCGATGATGACCTCGACGCTGGCGGTCAGGGCGTCGGGCGTGGCGGCCAGCAGGTCGACGCCGAACGGCCTGTCGCTCAGCTGGCGCACCTGCCGCATCTGATCGCGGATGAAGTCCGGCGACGTCCCGGCCATGCCCAGCACGCCATAGCCGCCGGCGTTCGACACGGCCGCCGCCAGCGGCGCGTAGGACACCCCGCCCATGCCGGCCAGCAGGATCGGATGCTCGATGTCCAGAAGGTCGCAGAGCGGCGTGCGCAGGCCCATGATCCGTCCTCCCTCGTCTTCCAGGAGGATTTCGGCGCCGGGCCGGCGCGGCAAGCCTGCCGCGAGGTCAGCTCGGGCGGGCTATCCGTGTCGAAAAGCCGCCCTAGAAGATCGAATAGCCGCCGTCGATGACGATGGTGGTCCCCGACTGATAGCTCGACGCGTCCGAGGCCAGGTAGACGGCCATGCCGCCGAAGTCCTCGGGCTCGCCCCACCGGCGGGCGGGCACGCGCGGGATGACCTTCTCGGCGAAGGCGGCGTTGCTCTGCGCTCCGGCCGTCATGTCGGTGGCGATCCAGCCGGGCAGGATGGCGTTGGCGCGGACGCCGTAGCGGGCGTGCTCGACGGCCACCGACTTGATCATCGAGATCACCGCGCCCTTGGTGGCGGCATAGGCCTCGTTGCGGGCCGCGCCCTCGATCGCCGCCAGCGAAGCGACGCCGACGAGCGAGCCGCCGGCGTCGCCGGTCTTGGCCCGCTCGACCATGTGGCGGCAGGCCTCGCGCAGGGTAAAGAACACGCCGTCCAGATTGACCGACAGCACCTTGCGATAGGTCTCCGTCTTCATCTCGACGAACGAGGGCGCGCCGTAGCCGACGCCGGCATTGGCGAACACGCTGTCGACCCTTCCCATGGCGGCGACAGCTTCCTCCATGCCCTCGCGGACCTGGGCCTCGTCGGCGACGTCGACCGCCTGGGCCTTCACCCGCACGCCCAAGGCCGTCAGCTGCTTTTCGGCCTCGAGATTGCGCTCCGGGTTCGAGCCCCAGATGACGATGTCGGCGCCGGCCTGGGCCATGGCCTTGGCCATCCCTAAGCCGATCCCGCGATTGCCGCCGGTGACCAGGGCCACCTTGCCCGACAGGTTGAACGGCGCGTAGGCCATGGAGCCCTCCCTCGATCTTCTTGAAACACTTGTTTGAAGAAGAGGCGGTCAAGCCGGCGCGGTCAACCCGCTCCGTGCGCCGCGAAGGCGTCCCGGATCACGCGCCGCGTCTCGTCCCATTCGACCAGGGCCATCGCCTCGTCCAGCGAGACGAACCGGGCGTCGGCCGCGTCGTCGCCGGCCACGGGCTCGCCCGCGGTCCAGCGCGCGGCGTAGTCGATCATCACGTAGTGGCGGGTGATCGCCCCACCCGGCCGCGCCGGAAAGACGCCGTCGACCACGTCCAGCAGGCCCAGCAGCTCGGCGTCGACGCCGGTCTCTTCCCTCAGCTCGCGCAGGGCGGCGGCCTCCAGCGTCTCGCCCCACTCCAGCCGACCGCCAGGCAGGCTCCACTGGTTCAGGCGCGGCGGCTGACCGCGCCGGATCAGCAGCACCTGGTCGCCTTTGAGGCAGACGACGCCGACAGTCGGCACGGGATTGTTCACGGCCAGATCGCTCAAGGAAAGCCGACCTTCAGATCGACACTGGAGCGCACACCGATACAGTTTCCGCAGTCGGTCAGCCAGGCCTCCGCCGCCGTCCGGCCCCGTTCCTTGAGGTCGGTCAGGAAGCTCCATTCGGTGTTGAACTTGGTGGAGAGCGACAGGTCCGCCAGCGGCTTGTCAGCGGTGATGGCGTGGACCAGCATCCGGCGATAGCGGCCCCGGGCGTTGTCCTTCAGCAGTCCCTCGTCCAGCAGCTTCTGGACGAAACCGATGGCCCGCAGCTCCGAGGCCAGCGAGGCGTTGAAGGTGATCTCGTTCAGCCGGTCCATGATCTCGCCCGGCGTCCTGGGCGTCTCGTCGCGGACGAAGGGGTTCAGGCTGACGATCAGGATGTCGTCCGGGGTGTCGTCATAGAACAGCGGCCATAGCGGCGGGTTGGCCAGAAAACCGCCGTCCCAATAGGGCTCGCCGTCGATCTCCACGGCCTGGAACAGCTGGGGCAGACAGGCGCTGGCCATGATGTGGCGGGCGGTCAGCTCGGTCTCCCGGAAGATCCGGGCCTTGCTGGTCTTGATCGCCGTGGCGGCGATGTAGAGTTTCAGCGGGCTGTTCTCGCGGATCTGCTTGAACGTGATCTCGGCTTCCAGCGTGTCGTGCAGCGGGTTCAGGTTGAAGGGATTGAACTCGTAGGGGCTGAACGACAGGGCCAGGGTCTCGGCCATCCGCCAGCCGGGCGTGTTCTTCAGCCAGTCGGCGCCGCTCCCGAAGGCGCCTCCGAACGCGCTGGTCCAGATCGAGGTGTCGCCGAAGACGTTGCGCCCGCCCTGGCGGTTGACCTGCTTCCAGAACGACTCGAGCCGTTTGCGGGCCCCAGCCCTGCCGTCGTCGATCAGACCCTGGGCCAGGCAGACCGCATTCATCGCCCCGGCTGAGGCCGCGGTGGCCGCCCGGATCTCGAGATCGTCCTCCTCGAGCAGGCGATCGAGGACGCCCCACTCGAACGCCCCGTGGGCGCCGCCGCCCTGCAGGGCCAAACTCAGCGTCTTGGGGCCTGACGACTTTTTCTTGAAGGGCGGAATAGGCATGCGAACTCCCGAAGGGTCTTCCTTCGAACGGTAACGCTTCCTCCGGCGATATTGTGGCCTATTGCGCGACCCAGCCGCCGTCGACCTGGAAGGCCGCGCCGTTGGCCGAGGCTCCTGCGTCGGAGACCAGATAGAGCAGCAGGCCCGACAGCTGCTCGAAGGTGACGAACTGCTTGGTCGGCTGGGCGGCCAGGATCACGTCCTTCATCACCGCTTCTTCGCTGATGCCTCGCGCCTTGGCCTGGTCGGCGATCTGGGCCTCGACCAGCGGAGTCTTCACGAAGCCCGGGCATATGGCATTGCAGGTGACGCCGGCCTGGGCGACCTCGAGGGCCACGGTCTTGGTCAACCCCAGGATGCCGTGCTTGGCGGCGACATAGGCCGACTTGAACGGCGAGGCGACCAGGCCGTGGGCCGAGGCGATGTTGACGATCCGCCCGCGCCCCTGCTCCTTCATGATCGGCGCCGCCGCCTTGATGGCGTGGAAGGCCGACGAGAGATTGATCGCGATGATCAGGTCCCACTTGTCGTCCGGGAAGTCCTCGATCGGGGCCACGTGCTGGACGCCGGCGTTGTTGACTAGGATGTCCAGCTCGCCGAACTCGGCCTTGGCGGCGCGAACCATGTCGGCGATCTCGATCGGCTTGGTCATGTCGGCGCCGTGATACAGCACCTCCACGCCGTGCTTCTCGGCCATCTCGGCGCGGGCCCGCTCGATGGCGTTCATCTCGCCCAGGCCGTTCATGACGATGTTGACGCCCTGGGCGGCCAGGCCGTCGGCCAAGGCGTGGCCGATGCCGCTGGTCGAACCGGTGACGATGGCGACCTGCCCCTGCAAACCGAAATCGACGGCCATGCGAACGCTCCTGGATGACGCCCCAATGATGTTGCAGCGCAACATATAACTCGCCACTGCGAGAGGCGAGCTTTTAATTAAATTCACCAGTAGATGAATTCAGGGCTGCGGGCGAGCGAAAACCCAGTCGGCCTCCGTCGAAAGCGACGGCTGGAAGCGATAGCCGTCCAGGTCGAAGCCCTTCAGGCCGTCGGCGCGATCGATGCGATTGTCGATGATGTAGCGGGCCATGCGGCCGCGCGCCTTCTTGGCGAAGAAGCCCAGGACGCGCAGCTCGCCGTGCTTCTCTTCCTTGAAGTGGCAGGTGACGACCGGCAGTTTCAGAGCCTTGGCGTCGACGGCGCCGAAATATTCCTGGCTGGCCAGGTTCACCAGGGTCGGATCCGTGTGCCCCTCGGCGGCCTCGTTCAGGGTCTTGGAGATCGTCTCGCCCCAGAAGTCGTAAAGGTTCGATCCGCGCTTGGTCTTCAGGCGCGTACCCATCTCCAGGCGATAGGGCTGCAGGGCGTCGAACGGGCGCAGCACGCCATACAGACCCGACAGGATCCGCAGGTGATCCTGCGCCCATTCCAGCGCGGGACGATCCAGCTCACGGGCGGCCAGACCGGCATAGACGTCGCCGTTGAAGGCGATCACCGCCTGCAGGCCGTCTTCCAGTTCGGCGTCGAAAGCCTGGAACCGCTCGCGGTTCAGCTTGGCCAGGGCGTCGGAGATGTGCATCAGCCGCTTGAGGTCGGCAGCCGTCAGCTTGCGGGTGACCTTGGCCAGCTCGGCGATCTGGGGCTTGAGCGCCGGCGTGGTGAGCGGCAGCACCGCCTTGGCGGCGGTGAAGTCCAGCGACTTGGCGGGCGAGATGACCATCAGCATGGCCGGGGAGATAGAGGCTTAAGCGTCGGGGCGCCAGCCAAGGATGGGACACATCGTAGTGTCCCCTACCCTCTTCCATCCGCCTCCGCCCGCCCCCATGAGCACAGCCGCCGACATCGACCCGGCGCCGGTGAGGCGGCGCGGTCACAGCTGATCGGGCGTGCGTCAACGGCAATCGCCCGGGCTGTTTCGAACCCGATCGACCGCCTGATCGGCGCCGGACCCAAGCCTGTCTGGACGCGCGGTCAAAACATGACGAACCGGCGACACGCCAGTGTCTGGCTTTCGTGAAAGCCCTTTGAAATATTGATGAAAATGTGAATTTCGCTGCACACAGCGCCCGTAGGTCTCGCCCCCTCTCATGGGGATACAAAAATGAAGACCTCTCTGAACCTGCGCGCGCATCTCCTGGCCGGCGCCGCCCTCTTGGCGACGCCTTTCGCGGCCTTGGCCGAGGCCGCTCCCGCCGATGCTCCGGCCGTTGTCGCCGCCAACGACGAAGGCAGCACCGCGCTCAGCGACGTGCTGGTCACCGCCACCCGCCGTGAGACCAAGCTGCAGGAAACGCCGATCGCCATCTCACTGATGGACAACAAGGCGCTGGAGGCCCGCCGGGTGCAGAGCCTGATGGACCTCTCCGACGGGGCTATCCCCGGCCTGCGCGTGGCCACCTTCGAGGCCCGCCAGTCGGCCCTGACCATCGGCATCCGGGGCATCGTACCGCTGGACGCCAACCAGCCCGCCCGCGAGCAGGGCGTCGGCGTCTACATCGACGGCGTCTACCTGGGTCGCCAGCACGGCCTGGGCGCGGCCTTGCTGGACATCGAGCGGGTCGAGGTGCTGAAGGGCCCGCAAGGCACGCTGTTCGGGCGCAACACCGAGGGCGGCGCCTTGAACATGGTCACCCGCCAGGCCACCGGCGCGTTCGACCTTCGCCTGAAGGCCGGCGTCGGCAACTACGGTTCGCACAATGCCGAGATGCACCTGAACCTGCCGGCGGTCGGTGATTTCGCGTTCAAGATCGACGCAGCGATGCAGCGCCAGGACGCTACGACCAAGAACCCGCTGCCCGGCGCGATCGGCTGGAACGCCCACGACCGCCGCGGCCTGCGCGGCCAGATCCGCTGGCGGCCGACCCAGGCCTTCACCGCCGACCTGATCGGCGACATCGGCAAGGACAAGAACACCCCGTTCTACAGCCAGCTGCTGGGCTACAACCCGCTGGGCCTGGCCATCGGTCCGGCGACCGGGCCTCTCTCCTCGGGCCAGATCCGGCCGCTGCCGTCGATCGTCATCGCCACCGACAAGCGCATGAAGGTCGCCGACATCGGCGTGCCGCAGCAGTGGAGCGTCGACGACACCAGCGGCGTCGCGCTGAAC
This sequence comes from uncultured Caulobacter sp., assembly GCA_966211605.1. Classification (GTDB taxonomy): domain Bacteria; phylum Pseudomonadota; class Alphaproteobacteria; order Caulobacterales; family Caulobacteraceae; genus Caulobacter. The sequence continues at coordinate 4,233 of CBIHOB010000031.1, read as the reverse complement.
CTGAAATATGTCGTGAACGATAGCCTCGAACTGCGCTCGATCAGCGCCTATCGCGAGGTCGACGTCGACCAGTGGGACAACGCCGGCGGCGCCCACCGCATCCCCGCCTATTCGCCCAACGCCAACTTCAGCCGATACAGCCTGGCGGGCCTTTGGCAACACCAGTTCAGCCAGGAGATCCAGGCTGTCGGCAGCCTTGAGCGCCTCGACTACGTCGCGGGCCTCTACTACTTCACCGAGGACGCCAGCGACGACGCCTCGACGCCCAGCACCAACCGCTGGAACGCCGACGGCAGCGGCTACACGATCAACGATCCGACCCCGACCATCCGCGGCAAGCGCTCGATTGATCGCGCTTCCCGGGCGACGGCCGAGAGCTGGGCCGTCTATGGCCAGGCGACCTACACCCCGGCCATCCTGGATGACGCCCTGCACCTGACGATCGGCGGCCGCTTCACCTGGGACGACAAGAGCGGCGAGCTCTACGTCGTCAACAACGCCCCGACGAACCTGACCTTCGCCCAGAAAAACGAGCGGTTCGATCCGATGGTGACCCTGGCCTACGACGCGGCCGAGAACATTCATCTCTACGCCAAATACTCGACCGGCTATCGCGCCGGCGGGGCCAGTTCACGGTCGCTGACCTATCGCGCTTTCGGGCCGGAGGAGGTCAAGGCCTACGAGATCGGCGCCAAGACCGACCTGCTCGACCGCCGCCTGCGCCTGAACCTGGCCGCCTACGCCATGGACCGCCAGGGCAGTCAGATCGACTTCAGCCTGGTGACGGTGACCGGCTCGTCGACCCGCAACACGCTGGAGACCATCAATGCGCCCGGCACGACCAAGATCCGTGGGCTGGAGGTCGAGGGCGCCCTGCGCGTCACCGAGGGCCTGACCCTGTCGGCGGCCTACGCCTATACCGACACGGAAGTGCCGCCGACCCGCAACCCGTTCAGCGGCCAGGTCCAGCCGGTGTTCATCGTGTTCACGCCCAGGAACGCCGCCAGCGTCTCGGCCGACTACGAGGCGCCGTTGTGGGGCGCGACCTTCCAGGCGCACCTCGACGCCAACCATTCGGACGCCACCCAGACCTTCGACCAGACCGACGTGAAGGCCGACAAGTCGTTCATCGTGAACGCCCGCGTCGGACTGGCCGATCTGCGGCTGAAGCAGGACGGACCGCTGATGACCCTGTCGGCCTGGTCGCGCAACCTGCTGAACGCCGACTACGTCTATCGCCGCGATCCGGCCAACCGCGCTGCGCTGGGCGACTATGGCAATCTCAACGCCCCGCGCACCTACGGGCTGGAACTGTCGATCCGCTACTGATCGCCGGTCCACGACGCGAAGGGAAAGGCGCTCCCGCCCGGAGCGCCTTTTCTGTTTCTCCGGGCCCGGCTATCCACGCCGCATGACCCAGATGCTCGGCCTCGCCGCCGCCCTCGCCTGGCCGATCCCGATGATCGTGGCCTTGTTCCTCCTCGCGCGGGACCGGACGCTGAAGTACCGGATCCTCTGGGCCGTGGTGTGCTTCGTCGGGATCGGAGCGTTCTGGATGCAGCAGGCGACTGGCCGCTGGGGTTTCGTCCCCGTGACCATCAACCTGCTCGGTCCGGGCTCGCAACCCGGCTTCTACAAGGCGACCGTTCCGGTGGGCGCCATCGCCGTGTTGATCCTGCTGCGGCTGCGCGCCCGCAAGCGCGCCGGCCTCTAGAACAGGATGCGGGGATTCATGATCCGCTTCGGGTCCAGGGCCTGGCGGATCGCCCGCAGGGCCGCGACCTCGATCGGGTCCTTGTAGGTCAGGGCCTCGGCCGTCTTCATCGCCCCCAGGCCGTGCTCGGCGCTGATCGAGCCGGAAAAGGTCGCGGTGATGTCGTGGATGATTTTCGCCCCCGCCTCGCGCCGGGCCTCGTGGGCGTCGCCATCGCCGCCGACCGGCTGCAGCACGTCGTAGTGGACATTGCCGTCGCCGACATGACCGAAGGCGACGATGCGGGCTCCGGGGAAGGTCTGCTCGATCGCGGCGTTGGCCTGGCCGATGAAGTCGGGGATCTTGGAGACCGGCACTGACACGTCATGCTTCCACACCGCGCCCTCGGGCTTCTGGCCCGCCGAGTGACCTTCGCGGATGTGCCAGAAGGCCTTCATCTGGGTTTCGGTCTGGGCCACCGCCGCATCGGCGATCAGGCCCCGCTCCAGGGCCCCGGCCAGCAGCCGCTCCAGCGCCGCCTCGGCCGCGCCCGGCTCACCACTGGCGATCTCGATCAGGACGTACCAGGGATGCGCGTCCGGCAGCGGGTCGCGCAGGCCCGGCACGTTGCGCACCGTCAGCTCGAAGCCCAGTCGGCCCATCAGCTCGAACGCCTCGACCGCGCCGCCGGTCTCGTCCTTGGCGCGCGCCAGCAGCTGGATGGCGGCGGCGGGCGAGGCCAGGCCCACGATCGCCACGGCCCGCGAGGCCAGCGGCGCGTGCAGCTTCAGCGAGGCGGCGGTGACGACGCCCAGCGTGCCCTCGGCCCCGATCAGCAGCTGCTTGAGGTCGTAGCCGGTGTTGTCCTTGCGCAGGCGCTTCAGGCCGTTCCAGATCTCGCCGTTGGGCAGGACGGCCTCGACGCCCAGCACCTGCTCGCGCATCATGCCGTAGCGCAGCACGGCCGTGCCGCCGGCGTTGGTCGAGATCAGACCGCCGATCGTGCACGAGCCTTCGGACGCGACCCCGACCGTGAAGCGGCGGCCGACCTTGGCGGCCTGCTGGTGGGCCTCGTACAGGGTGACCCCCGCCTCCAGCACCATGGCGTCGTCGATCGGGTCGACGTCGCGGATGGCCTTCAGCTTCCGGGTCGACAGCAGGATCTCGCCGCGCGGGATCTGGCCGGCGACCAGACCCGTATTGCCGCCCTGGGGCGTGATGGCCACGCCCTCGGCCGCGCAAATGCCGACCACGGCGGCGACCTCGGCGGTCGTGCGCGGGGTGGCCAGCAGCGGCGTCTCGCCCTGCCAGCGACCGCGCCATTCGACCAGCAGCGGGGCGATCACGTCGGGATCCTGGCTCCAGCCGCCCTCGCCGAGCACGGCCTTCAGGCGGGAGACGACCCCCGTAAGATTTGGGGCGGGGAAGGGCTTAGTCATGGGATAACTCTACGCTCGAAAGGTCAGCCGATGAAGCCAGCGGCGCGGCGCAGGCGGTCGTTGATCGCCTCGCCAAGCCCGTCTTCCGGGATCGGCGCGACGGCGATGGCCGAGGGCTTGGCGCGATCGGCGGCGCGCAGGAACGAAAAGAGGTTCGCAGCGGCCTCGGCCAGGTCGCCGGACGGGCTGAGATTGAAGACGCCTTCGCTGCTGACCCCGCCGCCGAAGGCCAGATAGGCCTCGCCGGCCCGGGCCGACTTGGCGTTGATCCGCACCGGCGCATCGGGAGCGTAGTGCAGGGCCAGGCGGCCGGGCGAGCGTTTGGCGTCGTCATCGGCCTCCGCCAGCGGGCCGACGATCTGCTGCAGCTGCACGCGGGTGACGGCGCCGGGCCGCAGCAGGCGCGGCTGGCCATCCAGCACCGAGACGACGGTGGATTCCAGGCCGACGGCGCACGGCCCGCCGTCCAGGGCGGCGGCGGCCCGGTCGCCCGTCTCGGCGACCGCATCGGCGAAGGTCGTCGGGCTGGGCCGACCCGAGCGGTTGGCCGAGGGCGCCACGACCGCCCCGCCGAACGCCTCCAGCACCGCGTGCGAAATCGGATGGCCCGGCACGCGGATGGCCACGGTGTCCAGGCCCGCGCGGGCCAGGTCGCAGACGGCGCTCGCGTCCTTGATCGGCGCGACGATGGTCAGCGGCCCCGGCCAGAATGCGCGGGCCAGGGCCCAGGCGCGGTCGTCCAGGTCGGCGATCCGCGCGGCCGTCGCCAGGTCGGCGACATGGGCGATCAACGGGTTGAAGCGCGGCCGACCCTTGGCCTCGAAGATCGCCGTCACGGCCGCCGGGTTCGAGGCGTCGGCCCCGAGCCCATAGACCGTCTCGGTCGGCAGCAGCACCAACCCGCCGGCGCGCAGAGCGTCGGCGGCCTTGGCTATTTCTTCTTGGCGGTCAGCGAGAAGCTCACCTTCACGCTGGCCGCGATCTGATCCGTCGACGCCCATTCACCCTGTCCTACGCCGAACGTCGTCCGGTCCAGGGTGGTTACACCGCGCGCGGTGGCCGTGTCGCCGTCGATCTTGAGGGTGAAGGGCAGGCTGAGGG
>CBIHOB010000030.1:0-54451 GCA_966211605.1 uncultured Caulobacter sp. | reverse complement strand
TGCCGGCCGAGACGTTCTCCGAGGCCGCGATGGCGTCCGAGACCACGCCGCGCAGGCGCTCGATCATGACGTTCACGTGGCCCAGCAGGTCGGCGATCTCGTCCTTGGTGGTGATGTCGATCGTCTTGGTCAGGTCGCCGTCGGCCACCGAACGCACCGCGTCGGCAGCCCGGTTCAGGCCTTTGCTGACCATCGTCGAGATATAGACCGCGGCGGCGGCGGCGATCAGCAGCGAGACGATCGCCAGGCCGATCAGGCTATTTCGCACCTTGACGAAGTCGGCGTCGGCCTTGGCGGTGGCCGCGTCCAGCTGGGCTTGCGACAGCTCGACCAGTTCCTGCACCTGGGCGCTCGCTTCGGTGACGGCCTTCCGGCCTTCGCCCATCGAGACGGCGGTGGCGGCCGCGTCGTTGTTGGCGATGGCCAGGCCGTAGACCTGCTCATGCGCGGCCAGCAAGCGCTCCCAGGCGCCCCCCAGGGCCTGCCATCTGGGCTTGCCCTCGGCCGTGGCCAGGCCCTCGGCCTTCGCCAGCAGCGTTTCGAACGCTTTCTTTTCCTTGTCGACCGAGGTCTCCAGGGTCTTCACCTCCTCGGCGGTGTCGACCAGGACCATGTTCTTCTCGAACCGGACCACGTTCAGCAGGTGGATGTTCAACCCTTGGGCCGCCTGGAGCCGGACGGCCGGCCCGTCGACCATGGCGTTCATGGCGCGGTTCGTCGACGACAGGCTGCTGACGCCAAACAGGGTCGCCGTCAGCAGCAGGGCGATGATCAGGCCAAAGGCCAGCCCGAGCTGCAGTTTTATGGTGAAGCGCATGGTCCGGGTCCTTTGGCGTAATCGGAGGTACTAGGGTCGCTGCGGGGATCAGTACTCGGTGAATTCGCGGTCGTCGGCGTCCGGACCGCCCTGGCTCAGATCCAGGGCGAAGCCTTGCGCCCGGGCCTGCTGGACCGCGACGGCGCGCGGCGCGGACTTGCGGGCGGTCGCCTTGCCCGCCGGCTTGCCGGCGCGCGCCGGCCAGCGCACGACCGGCGCCGCGGCGGCGACCGGCTTGCGGGCCTGACCGCTGCTTGAAAGGCGGAAGTAGGCGATCGAGGCCTGCAGTTCCTCGGCCTGGGCGGCCAGCTCCTCGGAAGTGGCCGACATCTGCTCGGAGGCCGAGGCGTTCTGCTGGGTGACCTTGTCCAGCTGCTGGATGGCTTCGTTGATCTGCGAGGCGCCGATGTCCTGCTCGCGGCAGGCGGCGCTGATCTCGGCGACCAGTTCGGCGGTCTTGCGGATGTTGGGCACCAGGGTGGTCAGCATCTCGCCGGCCGATTGGGCGGCCTTCACCGTGTCGGACGAGACGGCGCTGATCTCGGCGGCGGCGCTCTGCGAGCGCTCGGCCAGCTTGCGGACTTCGGAGGCGACGACGGCGAAGCCGCGGCCATGCTCGCCGGCCCGAGCGGCCTCGACGGCGGCGTTCAGGGCTAGGAGGTCGGTCTGGCGGGCGATCTCCTGCACGATCGAGATCTTCTCGGCGATCGTCTGCATGGCGTCGACGGCGCGATTGACCGCTTGGCCCGAAGTCTCGGCGTCCTGGGCCGACTGGCGGGCGATCTTCTCGGTCTGGGCGGCGTTGTCGGCGTTCTGCTTGATGTTGGCGGCCATCTCCTCCATCGAGGCGGAAGCCTCTTCGGCCGACGAGGCCTGCTCGGTGGCGCCTTGCGACACCTGTTCCGAGGCCGCCGACAGCTCCTGGCTGCCGGCCGAGACGTTCTCCGAAGCCGAGATGGCGTCCGAGACCACGCCGCGCAGGCGCTCGACCATGCGCTGCAGGGCGATGCCCAGGGTGTCCTTGTCCGACAGCGGCTTGGCTTCGACGGTCAGGTCGCCGTCCGCCACCTTGTCAGCCACGGCCGCGGTGGCGCGCAGATTGGAGGTCATCTCATTGACGGTGACCACCAGGTCCTTGATCTCGTCATCGGTATTGACCGCGACGTCGTTGTTGAGATCGCCGATCGCCACGGCGTTCAAGGCCGTGGTGATCTTGCCCAGGCCCTGGCTGATGATCATCGATATCCAGAAGGCGCCCGCGACGGCGATCAGGAGGGCCAGGGCCGCGACCACGAGCAGCGTGGTCCGGGCGGAGGCGTAGAGCGCATTGGTGTCTTCGTCGGCCTTCTTCATCGAGGCCTTCTGCAGATCCACGATCTTGCCGATCTCATCGGACATGTGGCCGGCGATCGTCCGCGCCCGGCCGATCGACAGGGCCGCCGCCTCGCTGTTGCGATTGGCCAGCGCCAGTTCCCGGATCTGGCCGTTGACGGTCTTGTACTCGGCCCAGTCCCGGCTGACGCTCATCCAGAGCGGCTTGCCCTGTTCGGTGGCGTTGGCCAGGCCAGTGTCGATCATGCGATCGATGCTGGTCTCCAGCTCGGACGACTGGTTGTCGAACCGTCGCGTCAGCTCCAGGTCGTCGGTCAGGGCCATGTTCTTTTCGGCCCGGATCAATCGGCTGACTTCCCCGTCGATGTTCTGGGCCAGTTGCAGTCGCGCCGCCGGCCCCTGGATGAGATTGGTGATGGCGGTGTTCAGAACCGCCATCCGGCTCACCCCGACGAATACGACGACGCCCATCATGGCGATCAGAACGGCGAAGGTCGCCGCGAGCTTGAGTTTGATCGTGAAGCGCATGGGGTTCCGTCTCAGGCTTGCGACGCGTGAAGGGGGGTGACGGAGGCGGTCGTCTGGCCGCGCGCCGCGAAGATCTGGTCGAGGTCGGGAATGACGATCACGTCGTCGTTCCGGCGCGCCAGCAGACGAATGAAGTCCGCGCGCCACCTGAGACCCACGCGGGGGGCGTCCTCGGTGACGCCGCGGGCGATGGAGGTGACTTCGTGAACCTTGTCGGCGCGCAGGCCGATCAAGGTCGGCTCGCCGTCCAGGGCGTGCTCGATCACGACGATGCGGCTGTCGATGGTCGGTTCGGCGGCGTCCATGTCGAAGGCCACGCGCAGGTCGACGAGGGGAATGACCCGCCCCCGGAAGTTGATGACGGCGCTGACGAACGGTGGCGCGCCCGGTACATCGGTCTCGGGCAGCAGGTCCAAAACCTCCTGCACCAGCCCGGCCTCCAGGGCGAAGGTCTCGCCGCGGAGGTCGAAGGTCAGGGCCTGGATGGGATCGTGGGACGTTTCGGCGGTCATGTCCTTATCCCTCAGCTGGCGGCGCGCATCTGCGCGTCCTGGCGTTGGCCGGCGGCCACAAGGGCGCCGATGTCGAGGATCAGGGCCACCCCGCCGTCGCCCAGGATCGTGGCGCCCGAGAAGGCGCCGACATCGGCGTGGAACGGCGAGAGCGGCTTGATCACGGTCTGGTGGTCCCCGAGGATCTGGTCGACGACCAGGCCCACGCGTTCCTGACCCGTGGAGACCACGACGATCTTCTGGTGTGGATCTGGCGCCAGGCCGGTCCTGAACATCTGCCGCAGGCGGATGAACGGCACCAGCTGGTCGCGCAGGGTGATCAGGCTGCGGCCCGCCGAGCGGACGTCCCGCTCGACCGACAGCTCCACGCACTCCTCGACGGAGGCCAGCGGGATGACGTAGCGGCTGGCGCCGACCCGCACCAGCAGGCCGTCGATGATGGCCAGGGTCAGCGGAATGCGCAGCGATACGACCGAGCCGTGGCCCGGGGTGCTCGAGATCTCGATCGAACCGCGCAGGCCCTCGATGGTCTTCTTCACGACGTCCATGCCGACCCCGCGGCCGGACAGGTTGGTGATCGCCGCGGCCGTCGAGAAGCCGGGGGCGAAGATCAGCTGCAGCAGTTCGTTGTCGCTCAGCACCTGGCCCGGCTGGATCAGGCCGTTTTCCTCGGCCTTGGCGCGGACGCGGGCGCGATCGACGCCGCGGCCGTCGTCGGTGATGGTGATCACCACCTCGGCGCCCGACTGGCGGGCGGCCAGCACAATGTGGCCGGCCGCGGCCTTGCCGGCGGCCAGGCGCTGTTCGGGGGTTTCCAAGCCGTGGTCGGCAGAATTGCGGATCAGGTGGATCAGCGGATCGGCCAGGCGCTCGATGACCGTCTTGTCCAGCTCGGTCGCCTCACCCTCGGTCGAGAGCTCGATGGTCTTGCCGGTGTCGCGGGCCAGATCGTGGATCAGCCGGCGGAAGCGGCCGAACAGCTGGGCGATCGGCACCATGCGGACGACCATCATGGTGTCGCGCATCTCCGACGCCAGGCGCTCGATTTCCTCGGCCACGGCGCGGAGGGCGATGTCGCTGCTGCTGGCGGCCAGCTGCTTCAGACGAGACTGGGCGATGACAAGCTCGCCGACGCGATCCATCATCTCGTCCAGGCGCTCGGCCGGGACGCGGACGGTGTCCCCGCCGGTCTTGGCGGCGCGGCCCTCGTTGGCGGCCTCGACGGGAGGGGCGGCTTGCGGCGTCGCTGCGGCGGCAGGCGCGGCGGCTTCGACCAGCGCCTCGACCTCGACGACCGGCGTGACGTCCTGGATCTCCAGGGTCATGTCGTCGATCACGAAGATGAAGACGTCCTCGATCGCCTCGCGCCCGTGCTTGGTGACCAGGGTCACGTCCCAGGCCAGGTGGCATTCGGTGGGGACCAGGGCGTCGAAGTCGGGAATGTTGTCGGTGAAGGCGACGACCGTGCAGTCGCCCAGTTCGCGCAACTCGTCCAGCAGCGGCAACGGCCGCGTGCCGTTGACCAGCGCGTCGGTCGGAAGACTGAACGTCACACGCCAGGTCTTGAGACCTGAAGAGACGGGCGTTGTGTTCGCGGTCCCGGCGGCGGGAGTCGCCGACGCTTCAACCGCTGCGCCACCGGCCTGGGCGACCACGCGGTGCAGCTCGGCCAGTAGGGCCTCGCCGGCCGCTTCGGACGCGGGGCGCCCCTCGGCCAGGGCGCGCATGTGGTCCTGGCAGGCCAGCACCGCGCCGACCAATTCGGACGTTGCGGCGACCTCGCCCTTGCGGACGCGGTCGAAGGCGGTCTCGCAGTGATGGGTGAAGGCCGCCAGGGCGTCGAAGCCGAACATGGCCCCCGAGCCCTTCAGGGTGTGAAGGCCGCGGAACACGGCGTCCACCAGGTCTCGATCCCCCGGACGATGAGCCAGGTCGAGCAGACCCTGCTCGATGTCCTCGAACAGCTCCTGCGCCTCCTGGCGGAAAATCTCGATGGGATCCTGGCCGCTCACTTGGCGAGAACCTTCTTCACGACGCGGACCAGCTGCTCCGGATCGAAGGGCTTGGTCAGCCAGCCGGTCGCGCCGGCGGCCTTGGCTTGCGCCTTGATCTCGGCGTCGGACTCGGTGGTCAGGAACAGGATCGGCACGCCGGCCCCGGCCGGGCGCTTGCGCAGCTCGCGGATCATCGCCAGGCCATCCATGACCGGCATGTTCAGGTCGGTGACGATGAGGTCGAAGCCGCCAGCGCTGCCCTTGTCCAGGCCGTCCTGGCCGTTCACGGCCTCGGTGACGGCGTAGCCTTCGCCGCTGAGGGCGATCTTGATCGCCTGTCGGATGCTGGCGGAGTCGTCGACGGTAAGGATCGCGGTCATTTTAAGCTGCCCCTTGAAGCCAGAACTTGGCGCGGTCCGAGGTTTCGTCGTCGAGGAACCCACCGCGCCGGAGGACTTCCAGTAGAGCGCCGGCGGCCGGCTTGCTGAGCGACAGGCCGACACCGGTTTCGCCCGCCTTGCGGCGCGCGGCTTCCAAGAGCTGGATGAATGTCAGATCAGTTTCGGCGAGGTCTTCGACATCAATGGTCACGGCCCGCTGCTCGTTCAGCAAGGCGCCAAGCTGGTCGCGAGCCTCACCAATATTCGAGATCGTCACCTCACCGGCGAACGAAATCGTTCTTTCTCCGACACCAGACAATAAAGTCGCCCCCAGAAGCAAATATATATCGCCGATATGCGGAATATTCGCTTTCGGAAACTTTGTGGGTCGCAGCCTTAAATTAGGGTAAATAGGACAACCTGGAGCGGAGCGGCAATTTGTCTCCATCGCCCACATTTTGGCCGCTCGGCGATCGCACAGCCCTGTTCCCGCTTGCCCCCACCCTCAACGGTTGCGTTTGCGAAAACCCACCCGCGACGGAATGACGCACGGAGGGTTGGCATGGAAAAAGCCCACGCGGCAGGCGCCCGCGAGCGCCTGCCGGTTCAATCGCTTCGCCTCGGCCCAAGTCGTTGAGGCGAAGGCTCAGCCATCATTCGTCGGCGGTATAGAGCCGGACGATCCGTTCGGGCGGGACGCCGCCGGCCAGCAGGGCGCTGGCGATCGCGGCTTCGGACACATAGCTGGAGATGACGATCTTGACGCCCAGCGCCAAGACGTCCTCAGGCGGTGCGATCCGATAGGGACCGAGGTCATGGCCATGCTTCTGCCGATCGCGATCGGTGATGGCGACGAGGCGGGCATGGGTCGCCAGCGAGGTCCGCTCGAGCAAGGTCGAGGTGTGGACGCCCGCGCCCCAGACGCAAACCGCCTCGCCGGGCGCGATGGCGGCGCGCAGGCGCGCGTCGCTGCGGGTCCAGGCGGCGGCGTCGGCGGCGGCGTAGCGCTCGCAGAAGGCGCGCGCAGCGACGAAGCCCGAAGCCAGGGACGCGGCGGGAGCATCGTCGGGCGCTCGGCGCGCCAGGACGGTGATGACCGGGAACGGCCAGTTGTCGACGGTGATCTCGCTATCGAGCGCCTCGAACCCGGTCTCGGCCAGCAGGTTCCGCACCGAGACCGCGTCGAAATAGCTGAGATGCTCGAGCATGAACAAACCCGGCGGATTGATCTCGGGCGCGGCCAGGCACGGCACCTCGAACAGCAACAGCCCCCCGGGCGCTAGGGCCCGCCGAGCTCGCGCCAAGGTCTGCCGGGGATGGAACAGGTGCTCGATCACATGGGAAAAGGTGATCAGGTCGATATCCGCGAGCCGCGGCAGGACCTCGTGCTCGTCGCCGAGATCCAGGGTGATCCCATTGCTCAGCAGAGCCTGTTCGACGGCCTTGGGCGAAGGGTCGCAGCCCGACACCGTCCAGCCGCGGCGGCGAAAGTGCCACAGGGCCGCGCCCGTCGCCGCGCCCACGTCATAGACCCGTCCCGGCGCGATCTCCCGCCGCTCCAGCAGGGCCAACATGCGCGCGGCGGGCGCGCTGAGCGGCGGATCGCCCTGGTCGAACTGGGTATAGTTAGAGAACAGGCGATACTGCTGGGCCAGCACGTCCACACCGACGGCGGGGCTCTGCTGGACCATGCCGCAGGCCGCACAGCAGCGAATGCCGAAGGACACGGAGCCAAGACCGCAGATATCCAGCCGCGAGCCGAAGACCTGCGGGCCCTCGTCGGCGTCGCAGATCACGCAGGGGCGGCTGACCCCTGCCGCGTCGCAGCGCGCGCTGTTCTGGATCATCATCGTCTCCGTCGCGACCAGCGATGGTCGCATCCGCCTCGGAATGCGACCGATTCCCTTTCCGACGCCCGACTAAACTGGCCGGACCGGGTGACGATCGGCAAGGATCAATACGCTCCCACCGTCTTCCATATCCACGGACCGCAGACAGGCGTGAAACCAACGCCGCCTTAACGACAGCCGGAGCTTCGCCAAGCCGATGGGCGGCCGCGTCAAGACTTCCAGATCATGGGAGAGAAAATGGCGCGCCCGGAACGATTCGAACGTCCGACCCTCAGATTCGTAGTCTGATGCTCTATCCAGCTGAGCTACGGGCGCGCACTGCCTTGCGGCGAGGCGGGGGAGATAGCCCAGCCGTTCGGGGGACGCAAGCCCGGTTCGCAGGATAATTTCGAAAAGTTTGGCGCATCGGTGTTCGACCGGCGCCGCGCCCTTGCGCGACGGGCGCTCAGGAGGATCGTTCAAGGCCGGTGTCAGACGATCTGGGCGTGACAGCATCGCCCTATTGGTGTCCATGGACGCTTTCGGGGACGGCGGGCAGGCCTTCCCCTTGATGTCTGCCGAGGATCCGTATGCGTCGTCTCGCCTCCCTGCTCGCCGCCTCCGCCGCCCTGCAACTCACCCTCGCGCCCGTCGCCGCCCACGCCGAGTCGATTCCGCTGGGCATGCCGACGCCGAAACCCGTTTCGACCTCGCCGGCGAACAAGGGCATGGTGGCCGCCGCCAATCCGCTGGCGGTCGAGGCGGGGCTGAGGGTGCTGCGCGACGGCGGTAGCGCAGTCGATGCGGCCGTGGCCATCCAGGCGGTGCTGGGCCTGGTCGAGCCGCAGAGCTCGGGCCTTGGCGGCGGCTCCTTCCTGGTCTTCTACGACGCCAAGACCGGCAAGGTGACGGCCTATGACGGCCGCGAGACGGCGCCCAGCGGCGCCGGGCCCGACATGTTCCTGGGCGCCGACGGCAAGCCCCTGCCCTTCGTGACGGCGCTGCTGTCGGGCCGCTCGACCGGCGTGCCGGGGGCCGTGGCCATGCTGTCCATGGCCCAGAAGGCGCACGGCAAGGTCGCCTGGAACACGCTGTTCAAGGACGCCGAGTCGCTGGCCGACAACGGCTTTGTGGTCAGTCCGCGCCTGGCCGGCATGATCAGCACGACCCGCGCACCGCAGGCGTCACAGCCCGACGCCGTGAAGTACTTCACCAAGCCGGACGGGACCCGCTACCAGGCCGGCGACGTCTTGAAGAACCCGGCCTATGCCGAAACGGTGCGCAGGATCGCCGCCGAAGGCCCGGCGGCGCTGCTGGAGGGCCCGATCGCCCAGGCGATCGTCGATCGCCTGCATCAGGGCGATCTGCCCAGCAGCATGACGCTGGAAGACCTGAAGAGCTACAAGCCGCGCGCGGCGCCGGCCCTTTGCCGGCCATGGAAGGTCTATACGGTCTGCACCGCCAACCCGCAGTCCTCGGGCCTGGCGGTGATCCAGGCGCTGCGGATGCTGGAACATACCGACATCGGCAAGCGCGGCCCGACCGATCCGGTGGCCTGGACCCAGCTGGCCCAGGCCGAGCGCGTCATGTACGCCGACCGCGACCGCTACGTCGGCGATCCCTCGTTCGTGACCGTGCCGTTAGACGGGCTGCTGGACCCCAAATACGTCGCCCAGCGCGCCAAGCTGATCACCGACAAGGCCGGGGCTGCTCCGCCGTTCGGCCATCCCAAGGGCGCGCCCAAGGTCGGCGTCGACATGACCAGGGAACCGGGCGGCACCACGCACCTGGTGGTGGTCGATCCCGCCGGCAACGTCGCCTCGATGACCACCACGGTCGAGAGCATCTTCGGCAACGGCCGGATGGTGGGCGGCTTCTTCCTGAACAACCAGCTGACCGACTTCTCGTTCTCGCCGAAGGAGAAGGACGGCGCGCCGGCGGCCAACGCCATCGCCGCCGGCAAGCGGCCGCGCTCGTCGATGGCTCCGCTGATCGTGCTCGACAAGAAGGGAAAGCTGGTCGCCGCCTTGGGCTCGCCCGGCGGCAACGCCATCCTGTCCTATAATCTGAAGGCCATGGTCGGGCTGTTCTATTGGAACCTGAACATGCAGCAGGCGGTGTCGCTGCCCAACGTCGTGGCGCGCGGCGACACGTTCTCGGGCGACGCCGACTGGTTCGGGCCGGAGATGCTGGCGGCGCTGAACGCCCGCGGCGTCAACATCAAGGTCGGCCAGATCGAGGGCTCGGGCCTGCACGGCGTCATCGTACGCCCGGGCGGCGTGCTGGAAGGGGGCGCCGATCCGCGCCGCGAGGGCGTGGCCAAGGGCCTCTAAAGGCCTCTCCGATCCTCAGGTGCGGGCCTGATGCTCTTCCAGGCCCGCCTCGACCTCGGCGCGGGAGAACACCTCCTCCTGGCCGTCGATCAGCAGTTCGGCGTCGGCGGCCTCCTGCACGGCGATCTGGGCCGCGACGCGACGCAGCGCGGTCGGGGCGTCAGGCGCTTCGACCGTGATCTCGTGGATCGGCGCGGCCTCCGGCGAGGCGCCGAGCTTCACGGCGATGGTCCAGGTGGTCGTCATCGGATCCTCCTAGGAAGCTGACGCGTCGGCCGCCCGATCATCGGGCTCCGGCAGCGGGTCTGGAACGCCAGCCAGCGTCAGATCGAACACCGAACCGCCCGGGCCGGTTTCCACCAGCGCCAAATCGCCGCCGTGGCCTTGGGCGAGCTCGCGGGCGATCGCCAGGCCCAGCCCCGTGCCGCCCCGCCGCACCGAGCCGACGAACGGCTGGAACAGATTGGCGCGCGCGCGCTCGGGCACGCCGGGACCATCGTCCGACAGACGCAGGACGCTCATGCCGTCGGCGCGGCGCAGCTCGACGAAGACCTTGCCCTTGCCGCCGCGGTCGGGCGCGCCCTCGATCGCCTCGCGGGCGTTGCGCAGCAGGTTGGTCAGAATGCGATGCAGCTGATCCGGATCGGCCAGGACCTGCTCGCGCGGACTGATCACCGTTTCCAGTCCCACGCCCTGAGGCGCCAGGCCGGCGTCCTCGGCCGCCATCTCCAAGGCGGGGCGCAGCGGAATGACCCGCGTCACGGGCTCGGGCTCCTTGGACTTGCCATAGGCCATGACGTCCGAAGCCAGGGTGATGGCGCGATCCAGGGCTCGCTCCAGGCGCGGCAACGCCTGGGCCACCTTGGGATCGCCCAGGGCGGCCAGGCGGTCGGACGCCATCTGGGCGCTGGTCAGCATGTTGCGCAGATCGTGGTTGATCTTGGCCACCGCCTCGCCCAGCGCCGCCAGACGCGCCTTGGACGCCAGGGCCGCCAGGAGGTCGGCCTGCATGCGGTCCAGTTCGGCCTCGGCCCGGCCGATCTCGTCGCGGCGGCTGGAGACCACGATCCGGGCGGCCGGATCATCAGGATCGCCGCGGAAGGCTTCCATCGCTCGCGTGATCCGCTGCATCGGCCGAACCAGGAAGATGTTCAGGAACGCGTAGACCAGCAGGCCCGCCAGGCCGGCCAGGAAGATCGTGACGCCGGCCAGTTGCCAGAAATAGCCGACCAGCTTGGCCTTCAGCGGGGCGTCGGGCAGCACGACCTCGACAAACTCAGCCTTGCGGAAGCGCGGCTCGGCCATCACGCGGACCATGGCGCCCTTGGGGCTTGTGAGGGTGAAGAACGGGGCGGCCAGCCATGAGCCGGGGTTCTGCCGGCGCAGGTCGACCAGATAGGGCGTCTCGAAAGGCTGTTTGGGCGGCAAAACCAGACGCCGGGCGCCGTCGACCTGGACGGCGACGGTGACGGCCCCGGCCTGGTCGAACATCTGGTTGGCGACCGCGTCGCTGACCCGCAGCTCGGGATCCGACTCGGCGATGGTCGAGGCCAGTTCCCCGGCCCGCACGCGATCCAGCAGCCACTGCTCCTCATAGGCCGCCAGGGCCGGCGGGAGGATCAGCAGGCCGCCGAAGGTGACCACGACGGCCGTGAACAGCAGCAGGCGCGCCGACAGACCGCCGGGCCACGGAAAGCGCTTCCGGGGCGGGGCGGGATCAGTCTCCGACGGCGAAACCGTTTCGACCATCCGGGGCGGCTACTTCTCGTCCAAGGGCTTTGGCAGTGGCGCGGCTCCGCGCCCCTTGCGCCAATGGCGCCACAACGGCGGCAGAAAGGCCAGAACGCCCATGCCGATGATTGGAAGATAGATCCGTGGCGACAAGAGGGTTTCGATCGTCACGGGGCCGCCACGCGCGAAGATGTGGCCAAGGCCGGCGCCGATGCCGGCATAGACGAAGGAGCTCGGAATCATGCCCAGCAGCGAGGCCAGGATGAAGGCGCGCGCGGGAACGTTGGCGACCCCGGCCGCGATATTGACGGCCAGCAGCGGAAACGCCGGGATCAGGCGCAGGGTCAGCAGATAGTTGAAGGCGTCCCGGCGCAGTCCGTCGGCCATGCGCGCCAGGAAGGCGTCGGGCTTGCGGCGCAGCACATCGCCAAAGGCGGTCCGAAAGACCAGATAGGTCACGGTGGAGCCGCCGGTGGCCCCGGTGACCGCCAGGGCGCCGCCCAGGGGCCCGAACAGAAAGCCGGAAGTCAGGGACAGGATCAGCGCCCCGGGCAAGGACACCGCGACCGAACCGACATAGATGGCCAGATAGATCACCGCGCACAGCACGGGCTTCTCGCGTGCAAAGGCCTGCAGTTCGGCCCCGCTTTCGCGGAGGGCTTCCAGCGAAAGACGCTCGGGCAGGCCGGCGGCGAAGGCGACCACGAACAGGACGGCGATGACCGCGAGCGGCCCGAAACGGCGCAGCAACGTCAAGGCCCGTTCGCGCGTCATGCGGCGCCGACCGCGTCCTCGACCGCCGCGAAGCCGTCGGCCCGCAGACGAGCGGCCAGGTCGCGCTTGATGCGGGTGACCAGTCCCGGTCCGCCATAGACAAGGGCCGAATACAGCTGCACGGCCCGAGCGCCGGCGCGGATCTTGGCATAGGCGCCGGCTCCATTGGCGATCCCCCCGGCCCCGATCAAGGCGACGCGGCCGGCGGCGGCGGCGTGGAAACGCTTGAGCACCGCGGTCGATGGCTCCAGCAGGGGCGCGCCGGACAGGCCGCCGCTCTCCCCGGCCTGCGCCGACTTCAGGGTGTGTGGACGGGCGATCGTGGTGTTGCTGACGATGATGGCGTCCAGCCCCGCGTCGACCACGGTTTCCACGATAGCCTCGACCTCGCCGTCCTCCAGGTCGGGCGCGACCTTCAGGAAGATCGGATAGTCATGACCCGAAGCGAGCTTCAGCGCCTCGCGCGTCTCGGACAGTCGGCCCAGCAAATCCTCCAGCGCCGCCTTGGTCTGCAGCGCCCGCAGGCCCGGCGTATTGGGCGAGGAAATGTTGGCGGTGAAGTAGTCCGACAGGCCCCACAGGCGGGTCAGGCCGGTGACGTAGTCCTGGATGCGGTCGGTCGCGTCCTTGTTGGCGCCGATATTGGCGCCCACGATCCCCCCCTTGCCCTTCCGCGCGGCCAGGCGCCGGGCGAAGGGCTCGAGGCCGCCGTTGTTGAAGCCCATGCGGTTGATCACGGCCTGGTCCTCGGTCAGACGGAACAGACGCGGGCGCGGATTGCCGGCCTGGGGCAGGGGCGTGACCGTGCCGGCTTCCGCGAAGCCGAAGCCGGCGGCCAGCATGGCGTCGGGAACCTCGGCGTTCTTGTCGAAGCCCGCAGCCAGGCCCACGCAGTTGGCGAGCTCCAAGCCGGCGATCTTGATCGCCAGGATCGGATCGTCGGGACCGGTCTCGCGCGGTCCCAGGCCCCACTTCAGGCCGCGGATGGCCCAGCCGTGCGCATCCTCGGGTTCGAAGACGTGGAGGGCGCGGGCGGCGACGTCGTGAAGACTCATGCGAGATGGTCGCCCAGCTGGGGCACGCCGTCGGCGTCCAGGGTCAAGTCGTTCTCGGTCACCACTTCGGTGACCAGCAGCGGGCGGAAGAGATGCGGAAACAACGCGCCGCCGCGCGAGGTCTCCCATTTCAGGTCCGCACCCAGCCCCTCGGCCTCGACGCCCAGCAGGACGAGATCCGCCTGGCCCTTGAAGTAGAGGGCGGCCGTCTGCTGGGCCTGATCCGCGGCCGACAGATGGATGAAGCCGTCCTGGTGATCGACGGCCGAGCCCTCGAAGCGGCCGGCGGCCTTCGCTGCGTCCCACTCGGCGCGGGACAGGATCTTGTAGATCAGGGTCATTCGCCGCCGGCTCCGCCGTTCTCGCTCGCGAAGAGCATATGTTCCAGGACAGGCGCGCCGCCGCTCCATCCGAAGACGACGACCGTCGAGGTCGGGAAGCGGCCGCGCAGCCTGTTGGTCAGGATCGGCGAGGCCTGCCCTTGCAGGGCCAGCCGCAGAGCCAGTTCGTGCATGCCGGGATTGTGGCCGACGACCATCACCGTGCCGGCCCCGCCGCCCTCGTCCTCCACCGCCTGGACGATATCCTCGGGATCGGCGTGATAGAGGTCGCGCATGTGCTCGACGCGGGCCTTGGCGAAGCTGGCGGCCACCCGCTCGGCGGTCTCGCGCGTGCGGCGGGCCGAGGAAACCAGCATCAGATCGGGCGCCAGGCCAAGACCGGCCAGCACCCGCCCCATGACGGCGGCGTCGGCCTGGCCGCTCTCGGCCAGGGCGCGCTCGAAGTCGCCGCCGCTGGTGGCGTGCCGCTCGGCCTTGCCGTGGCGCATCAGGATCAGTCGCTCCATGCGCCCTCCATAGCCGTCCGCCGGCTTCGCAGGAAGCCGGCGGTTGACACCTTCTTCGTCTAGCGCTCCAAGGCGACATGGCTGCGCTCGATCTGGTCACGCCCGCTAGCGGAGGAAGCTGGCGGTTTCCCGCGAACGAACCGCTGCGGCTCGACTCGGGCGCGGCGCTGGAAGGCCTGGAGATCGGCTATCAGACCTACGGCCGGCTCAATGCCGACAGGTCCAACGCCGTCCTGATCTGCCATGCCCTGACCGGCGACCAGCACGTGGCCTCGCCGCACCCGGTGACGGGCAAGCCCGGCTGGTGGACCCGGCTGATCGGTCCCGGCAAGCCGCTGGACCCGGCGCGGCACTTCATCATCTGTTCCAACGTGATCGGCGGCTGCATGGGCTCGACGGGGCCGGCCTCGACCAATCCGGCCACCGGCAAGCCCTACGGCCTGTCGTTCCCGGTCATCACGATCGCCGACATGGTCCGCGCCCAGGCCATGCTGGTGAAGGCGCTCGGCGTCGAGACCCTGTTCGCCGTGATCGGCGGCTCAATGGGCGGCATGCAGGCCCAGCAGTGGGCGGTCGACTATCCCGAGCGCATCTTCAGCGCCGTCGTCCTGGCCTCGGCTTCACGGCATTCGGCCCAGAACATCGCGTTCCACGAGGTGGGCCGCCAAGCGATCATGGCCGACCCCGACTGGCGCGGCGGCGCCTATGCCGACCATGGCGTGCGGCCCGAGAAGGGTTTGGCCGTCGCGCGGATGGCCGCCCATATCACCTATCTCTCCGAACCCGCCCTGCAGCGGAAGTTCGGCCGAGAGCTGAAGCGCGATGGACTGTCCTGGGGCTTCGACGCTGACTTCCAGGTCGAAAGCTATCTGCGCCACCAGGGCGCCAGCTTCGTCGACCGGTTCGACGCCAACAGCTATCTCTACATCACGCGCGCCACGGATTACTTCGATATCGCCGCCAACCACGGCGGCGTGCTGGCCAAGGCCTTCACGCGCGCGCGGGACGTGCGGTTCTGCGTGCTCAGCTTCACCAGCGACTGGCTCTATCCCACGGCCGAGAGCCGCCATCTGGTTCGCGCCCTCACCGCCGCCGGCGCCCGCGCCGCCTTCGCCGAGATCGAGAGCGACAAAGGCCACGACGCCTTCCTGCTGGACGAGCCGGTGATGGATGCGGCGCTGGAGGGTTTCCTGGCTTCGGCCGAACGGGATCGGGGGCTGGCTTGACCAACACCGTCATCCGCGAGGATTTCCGCGAGATCCTGCGCCTGGTGCGGCCGGGCTCGCGCGTGCTGGACGTCGGCTGCGGCGAGGGCGCGCTGCTGGACCTTCTGGCGCATGAGAAGCAGGTCGACGGCCGGGGGCTGGAGCTCAGCGCCAGCGGCGTCGCGGCTTGCATGGCGCGGGGGCTGTCGGTCGTGCAGGGCGACGCCGACCAGGACCTGGACCACTTCCCCGACCGCAGCTTCGACTACGCGGTGCTGTCCCAGACCCTGCAG
Source organism: uncultured Caulobacter sp. (assembly GCA_966211605.1). Taxonomy (GTDB): domain Bacteria; phylum Pseudomonadota; class Alphaproteobacteria; order Caulobacterales; family Caulobacteraceae; genus Caulobacter. Next base: position 38,821 of record CBIHOB010000030.1, on the reverse strand, counting down.
GCGACCCGCAATCCGCGCCACGTGCTGGACGAGCTCCTGCGTATCGCCGACCGCGCCATCGTCTCGTTCCCCAACTTCGGCCACTGGCGGGTGCGCTGGTCGTTGCTGAGCCGAGGCCGCATGCCCGAGACCCAGGCCCTGCCGCTGCCCTGGTGGTCGACGCCGAACATCCACCTGTGCACCCTGGCCGACTTCATGGCCCTGACGGCGGATCTCAATCTGCGCGTCGACGCCTGCGCGGCCTTTGCCGGCCAAGGTCCCGCGCGGGCGATGAACCCGGCCAGCGCCATCGAGAACTGGCGGACAGAGACCTGCCTGTTCATGCTCAGTCGCAACGCCGCGCCGCCCACCCGGGAACTTCCGCCGGCTTCGGGCGATCTCTTCGACGGATGAAGACGCTGCGTCTCATGACCTACAACGTCCACCGCTGCGTGGGCACGGACCGCAGGCTCGACGTCGAACGTGTGGCCGAGGTCATCGCGGCCGAAAAGCCGGACGTCGTGGCCCTGCAGGAGCTGGACGTCGGCCGAATGCGGACCAAGGGCGTCGATCAGGCCCACCGCCTGGCCGAACTGCTGAAGATGAGCTTCCATTTCCATCCGGCCATGACGGTCGAGGAGGAGCTCTACGGCGACGCCATCCTGACCGCCCTGCCCGAACGCCGGATCAAGGCCAAGGGCCTGCCGCTGTACAGGCGCGTGCCCGGCCTGGAGCCGCGCGGCGCCTTGTGGGTCGAGGTCGAGGTCGGCGGAACCAAGGTCCAGATCATCAACACCCACCTGGGCCTGGTGCCGCAGGAGCAGAAGCGTCAGGCCGCCGCCCTCCTGGGTCCCGACTGGATGGGCGACGACAGGTGGGTCGCACCGGGGGTCGTGCTCGGCGACTTCAACGCCACGCCCTATTCGGCGACCTACCGGATGCTGCGCACGGCGCTCAGGGACGCCCAGGCCCCGACGCCGACCTGGCTGCGGCCCGCCACGTCGACCTTCCCGTCCAGCTTCCCGTTCATGCGCATCGACCACGTCTTCCTGACCAAGGGCCTGGAGACCCGTGGCGTCAGCTCGCCCTACGACATGCGCGCCCGGCTCGCCTCGGACCACCTGCCGCTGGTGGTCGAATTGGAGATCACGCCTGAAGCCGTTCCGGAGGCTCCGGCGGCGGTTCGGTGAGCCGGGCGATGTCGCGCTTCAGGCGCTTGCGCCGACCCCAAGGCCGCCAGGCGTCGTCCGGTGCGATGGCGTCGCCCAGGCTCCAGTCGGCGATGAACTGCTGGACGCCCGAGAGATGACGGATCGGCACGGGCTGCAGCCGGCGCGGCGGGCCGCCCCGGACATCCAGGGCGTTGATCGCCGCGCCCAGGCCGCCCTCCCGCTCCATCGCTTCCAGCACATCGGCGGTCGAACGGTCGATGAAGTGGCCTATCAGCCTGCCCAGGAAAGCGCGGACCGTCTCGCGCTCCAGATCCGAGCTCGCCTCGAACGCCAGGTCGCACTCGCTGTCCAGGCCGATCGAGCGGTTGTTGAGATTGGCCGAACCGATGCGCAGCAGCCCGTCGTCCATGATCGCCACCTTGGAGTGGACGATGATCGGCGCGCCCTTGGGCGTGTGGGCCGAGAAGGCCGAGAAGCGCTTGTGGACGTCGACTTCGCGCAGGCGATTGATCGCCGCGGTGCGGGCGCTGTCCATGGTCATCTGGTCGAAATAGCTGGGACTGCGAGCCGGGCCGATCGTCACCACCTCGGGACCGTCCGGCTCGGCCAGCCGCTCGGCCAGGGCTTCGACGATGATCGGCGAGGTCAGGTACTGGTTCTCCAGATAGATCAGCCGCCTGGCCCGGCGGATGGCCGCCAGATGCAGCAGCATGCACTCGGTGACCTCCGGCCGGCCCTGCCAAGCAGCCGAGGTGCGCGCGATGGCGACCGGCATGCGGCGAAGGTCGGGCAGCAGGTCCTCGGGCCAGGGTGTCTCATCCGGGCGTTCGGGACGCTCGACAGGGTCGCCGCCCGACGACTTCCACCGATCCACGAAGAGGTCGGCCATCGCCTCGCCCGCGCGGCCGTCGACCAGCATCGCGACCTCGTGGCGGGCCGGGTAGTGCCGGCCGGTGGGCAGACGTCGCAACGGATTGTTGTCCAGGTGCCGGGTGTCGTCCCAGCGGTCGACGCCGATGTCGCCGCCGCTGATCAGGGCGGTGACCCCATCGATGATCACCGCCTTCTGGTGGTGGCAGGCGCTGGCCGGCAGCGTGGCGTCCAGGCGGTACTTCACCCGCGAGCCGGCGAAGAAGGCCGCGCCGCGCTGCGGACCGAACAGCTGGGCCGCCGCGATCGGAAACGGCATGTCCCAGGTCAGGACCCGAACGTCGAGGGCCGGATTCAGCGCCGCCTGCCGGCGCAGGATCAGGCCGATGCGGTCGGCGTGGGTCGGATCACGGCTCTTGCGGACCCGGTCCGGATCCAGGCGCGTCAGAGGATCGAACACCCAGGCCAGGATCCAGATCGACTTGCGCGCGGACAGGATCAGCGGCTTCAGCGCGTCGAACGCCTCGTCGTTGTCGATGAACAGGGCCACCCGATCGGCGGGCTCGACCCGCCAGCAGTTGTATCCCGGTTGGAAGACGGAAGACCCTGGATCCATGTCGCTCTGATACGCCGTGAGATTCGACAACGCGCGGACCCGTGTTATGGCTCCGCTTCGGGAGTCCGTCCTCATAAATAGAGCTGAACAGCCATGACCACGCTCGATCCATCCAAGGCGCCGCACGTCCTGTCCGATCGGCAGCGGCTATGGGCCTTCTGGCTGGGCTGCGCCGTGGTGACCGCAGGCGTTCTGCTCCACGTGCCCATGTACCTGATGGGCGCCGACATCGGCTACCAACTGGCCGGCATGCCGATGGACCTGGGCATGACGATCGGCATGCTGATCATCCCGCCGGGCTGCGCCCTGGCGGGCTGGGGGCTGCTGCCCCGGCGCGGCTACGATCACAGCCATGACCACCATACGGTCGACGTCACCCCGCCCGAGGACGCGCCGCTGTCGCCGGCGCACTGGGGGCTGATGGTCACCCTGGTCGTGGCGCTGATCATCGACATCATGAAGCCGGCCAGCCTGGGCTTCGTCGTTCCAGGCATGATCAAGGAATACGGTGTCGGCAAGGCCACCGTCGCCTGGCTGCCGTTCGCCGCCCTGACCGGCACGGTGGCGGGCTCGATCATCTGGGGGATTCTGGCCGACATCTTCGGCCGCCGCGCCTCGATCCTGCTGTCGGCGGTGATGTTCGTCGGCACCTCGATCTGCGGGGCCATGCCCGATTTCTGGTGGAACGTCGGCATGTGCTTCATGATGGGCGCAGCCGCTGGCGGCCTGCTGCCGGTGGTCTACGCCCTGCTGGCCGAGACCATGCCGTCCCGCCATCGCGGCTGGAGCCTGGTGCTGGTCGGCGGCCTGGGCGCGGTGGGCGGCTATCTGGCGTCATCGGGCCTGTCGGCGCTGCTGCAGCCGCAGTTCGGCTGGCGGATCATGTGGTTCCTGAACCTGCCGACCGGCCTGATCCTGATCGCCCTGTCGAGCGCCATCCCCGAGTCGGCCAAGTTCCTGATGACCATCGGCCGGATCGACGCGGCCCAGGCGATCATGAAGCGCTTCGGCTCGGTCGTGCGCGAGCGTGACGAGACCCCCGTCGAGGCCGCCGATCATCACCATGTCCTGACCGCGCCACCGATCGAGCGCCGCTACGCCGGCATGACCGCCGCGCTCAGCATCGGCGCGATCGCCTGGGGCCTGGTCAATTTCGGTCTTCTGCTATGGCTGCCGGCCGAACTGGTCGCCAAGGGCTACAGTATGGGCGTATCCAGCCAGCTGCTGGCCAAGTCGGCCCTGATCGCCTTCCCGACAGTGTTCGTCTGCGCGTTCCTGTACAGCCGCTGGAGCACCAAATGGTCGCTGGTCGGCACGATCGTGGTCAGTGCGATCGGCGTGGCCGGCGTCCTGGCGGTCGAGAACGGGGCCAGCCCGATCCTGCCCGTGGCCCTGATGATCATCGGCACGAACGGCCTGCTGGCCATCCTGCTGCCCTATGCGGCCGAGAGCTATCCGCTGCGCATCCGCGGCCGGGCCACCGGGTGGATCGCCGCCTGCAGCAAGTCCGGCGGCCTGATCGCCCAGACCCTGGGCATACTCGGCGCCGTGCCGGCCCTGAAGGTCGCCGCGCTGGTGATCATCGCCCCACTGGCCCTGGCGGCTCTGCTGACGGCGCGCTTCGGAACCGAGACGCGCGGTCGCGACCTGCGGGAACTCGAGCGCTGATCAGCCCGCGATGGCGGCCGCGTCGCGCTCGCCGGTGCGGATGCGCAGGGCCTGCTCCAGGTCGAGGACGAAGACCTTGCCGTCGCCGATCTTGCCGGTGTTGGCCGTGCGCTGCAGCGCCTCGATGACAGGCTCCAGCACGTCGGTCGGCACGGCGATCTCCAGCTTGACCTTCGGCAGCAGCTTCACCTCGTATTCGGCGCCGCGATAGACCTCGGTCTTGCCCTTCTGGCGCCCGTAACCGCGGACCTCGGTCACGGTCAGGCCCGACGCGCCCGCCTCGGTGACCGCTTCGAGCACCGCGTCCAGGCGGCTCGGCTTAATCACGGCGACGATCATCTTCATGGCGCGGCTCCCGGGAGCGAACGGTTGTTACGACTCAAGCTAGGCGTCCAAACGCTTCGCTCCAAGTAAGATCAGACGTCCAGACCGTTCGGCGCCTTATGAACAGGCGCCTGCGCCGCCGGAACGGGCCGACCTCCGGTATGGCGCGCCGGCGTCGGTCCAGCCGGACTGGGCAGCAGAACACCCGGCGCGAACACGCGAGCCCGAGCCCGATGTCCGCGCGGCTTGACGGCGAAGGTCTGTTTGACGGCCTCCATCAGGATCACCCCGGCGAAGCGCGGCCACAGGCGGGCCCCGACCTGCTCGAACCCCTCGGCCCAGCCCGCCATGGCCCCGAAGGGCGGCACGTACAGCGCCCGCGTCCAGCCCGCCGGCTCCAGGCCGGCCTCGCGGATCAGGCTCTCCAGCTGGCTGCGGCTGTATGGACGGCCATGGCCGAACGGCGTCGTCTCGGCCCCGGTCCAGGCTCCGTCGCGCGACGAGGCGGCGACGATCAGCCGACCGGTCGGCGCCATCACCCGGCCGATCTCGGCCAGCAGGGCGGCCGGGTCGTCGGCCTCTTCCAGGGCGTGGACGGCCAGCACCCGGTCGAACAGGGCGTTGGGCAGCGGCAGGGCGGTTTCCTCGACTAGGCAGGCCTGGTTGCGGCCGCCGTGCGGCCAGACCTCGACCCCCTGCTGGGCCGGCATGGCGGCGACCACGCGCCGGGCCTTGGCGCGGGCCGCGTCCAGGAACGGGGTGGCGTAGCCCACGCCCAGGACGTCCAGGTCCCGCGTGTCGCCCCACGCCTCCTCGACCTTCCGAGTGAGCATCGTTCGCGCCGCGCGTCCCAGCGGGGCGGCGTAAAAGGCTCTCAAGTCCAGCACGTCGCGGCGCATTGAGTCTCCCGAGCGTCGAGGCCATCCTTGTAGGCGCGCCGGCTTCGGCGCGATAGAGCACGCGCGCCATGGCCCTGACCGTTCACCAGTTCCCCTGCCTGTCCGACAACTACGGCTTTCTGGTCCGCGACGAGGCGACCGGCAAGGTGGCGACCATCGATACGCCGGACGCCGACGCCATCCTCGCAGAACTCGCGAAGCTGGGCTGGAGCCTGGATCTGATCCTCAACACCCATTGGCATCCGGACCACGCCGGCGGCAACGAAGCCTTGAAGAAGGCGACGGGCGCGACCATCACGGGCCCGGCCGAGGTAACCCGCATCGCGCCGCTGGACCGCGTGGTGCGCGATGGCGACGTCGTCATGTTGGGAGAGACGCGCTTCACCGTCATCGACAGCGGCGGCCATACCCTGGGTCACGTCACCTATCACGACGCCGCCGACGCCGTCGCCTTCGTCGGCGACACCCTGTTCGCCCTGGGTTGCGGCCGCCTGTTCGAGGGCACGGCCGAGCAGATGTGGGACTCGCTGACGCGGGTCGCCGGTCTTCCCGACGAGACCACCGTCTACTGCGCGCACGAATATACCGCCTCGAACGCCCGCTTCGCCCTGTCGGTCGACGACGATCCGGCGCTGAAGGCGCGGGCCGCCGCCGTGTTCGCGGCTCGCGAGCGCGGAGAGGCGACGGTGCCGACCACGATCGCTGCGGAGAAGGCCACCAACCCGTTCCTGCGCGCGCCGCTGCTGCGGCCGAACGCGCCGACACCCGCCGAGGCCTTCGCCGAGATCCGGGCCGCCAAGGACAGCTTCAAGGGATGAGCAACAACGTGACGGACAGAAGCATCGCCGGGGACCTGGGCGCCAGGGAGATCATCCGGATGCTCGACCTGCAGCCGCATCCCGAGGGCGGCTGGTATAGGCAGACCTTCCAGGACGAGCCGGGGCCCGACGGCCGCGCCAAGTCGACCTGCATCTACTTCCTGCTGGAAGCCGAGCAGGTCTCGGTCTGGCACCGCGTCGATGCGGTCGAGACCTGGCACTGGTACGCCGGCGCGCCGATCTCGATCAGCCTGTCGCCGCCCGACGGCCACGGGATTACCTCCCATGTCCTGGGCCCGGACCTTCGCGCCGGCTGCCGGCCGCAAGTGATCGTGCCGACCTCGTGGTGGCAGACGGCCGTCAGCCTGGGCGCCTGGACCCTGGTCGGCTGCACGGTGGCGCCGGGCTTCCGGTTCGAGGGGTTCGAGATGGCGCCGGCGGACTGGAGCCCGTCCAAGGGCTGATCCGCGGGCGCCAAATCGGCTGACCCTCCAGGCCCGCGTCAACCTGCCGCAGGCGCCCAAAGCGGGTCCCCATAGTGGGTAACTTGGTCGCATGGCGTCGGTATCTGAGCCATGCAATCCTTTTCTGGTCGCGTTAAGAGCGTCGGCCCAGGGGAACCAAGTCCACTATGTCCGAAGAGTACGTCAACGCGCGCGCGGCGACCCGCGTCGCGACCGATTACATTTTGCGCTGGGTCGAGATCGCCAACGAAGTCCACGGTTCGGACCTCCTGTACGCCCTGGTCTTCACCACCCTCTGGGCCGGCAACATCTCGCACCTGCGCGGCAACCTCTATACCGAGGTCGACGACATTCCCCCGGACCACGAGCGCCGTCCGTTGACCGTACGCCAAGTGGCCGACTCCCTGGCCCTGCCCTATGAGACCGTGCGTCGTCGCTTCGTCGAAATGCTCGAGAAGGGCATGGCCCAGCGCGTCGGCCGCGAAGGCTTCATCGTCCCCGCGTCCGCCCTGGCCCGTCCGGAAGTCGTGCAGGGCCTGCGCCGCTCGCACATCAGCCTGACCCGCTTCCTCAAGGAACTGAAGACGATCGGCGTCGAGGCCGCCTAACGGCGCGCACCGAGACCTGAGGCGCCCTAGACGCTGCTGCTGCGCACCACCAGCTCGACCGGCGCCACGGCCGACGGCGCGTCCTCGCCGGCCATGCGACGAAACAGCAGGTCGACCATGGCGCGGGCGCCGAACGCCAGATCCTGGCGCACGGTGGTCAGCGGCGGCGCGCTGTGGCGCGCCAGCACGATATCGTCGAAGCCGACCACCGCGACATCGTCCGGCACGGACCGGCCGGCCTCCGTCAGGGCGCCGATCGCCGCCAGGGCGATGACGTCCGAGAAGGCGAAGACGGCGTCGAAGCCGACGTCCCGAGTCAGGAAGTCAGCAATCGCCAGTTGGGCCTCCTCCAAGGTGTAGGGCGTCGGCAGGACGAGGGCCGGATCGAAGGCGCGTCCCGCCTCGGCCAAGCCGGTCCTGTAGCCCTCGAGGCGCTGGATCGCTTCCGGCGCGTCGACCGGCCCGAAGAAGGCGATCCGCTTGCGCCCGCCGCGCACCAGGTGATCGACGGCCAGGCGGCCGCCCCCGACATTGTCGCTGCCCACGGTGCAATAGCGTTGTCCCGGCAGGCGCGCGCCCCAGACCACCATCGGCTTGTAGGTCCCGGAGACGGCGTTCAGGGCGTCGTGCTGGGTGCTCTGGCCGATCAGCAGCAGGCCGTCGGCCCTGTGCGACTGGATGATCCGCTCCAGCCAGCCGGCTTCGGTGACAATCACCTTGTTCAGCAGCACCGAATAGTTTCGCCGCGTGATCTCGTCGGCCAGCCGTCCGACCATCTCCAGAAAGAACGGATCCGAGATCAGCTGTCCCGCCTCGTGGGCCAGGGGAATGATGACGCCGATGGTGTCGGTCTTGCGCAGGCGCAGGGAGCGCGCCGACTGGTTGACGACATAGCCATGGGTCTGGGCGATGTCGACGATCTGGTCGCGCAGGGTCTTGGGGATCAGGGGATTGCCGGCCAGGGCGCGCGACACCGTCGAGATCGACACCCCGGCCATGCGGGCGATGTCGGCCATCTTCAAGCGCCCGCGTTCGGGCGCCTCGGCGAGGTCGGCTTTATCCATGGGAAAACAATAGAACCTTGCGAACGCACGAAAAGGCTCGCTGGCGTCGCATGACGCATGGTTGCACCCGCGCCGCGACGCCACGAGACCGTGACTGGCGAACAGCGATATGCAGGGCGGGTAAACGGCTGCTGAGCGCTTATAGTTACGCTTCCGGCAGCCATGAGCCGCGCGTCAGCGGTTGATGACCTTGATGATCCGCTTCGACGAGGGCCGTCCGGCCAGGCCTTGGCCCGGCGCGTAGGTGATGGTCAGGGAGCCGTCCTTCAGGTTCGCGGCCGGCTTGTGGCCCTCGGCCAACAGCACCCGCATGATGCGCGAAATCACGGAACGATCGCCCTTGCGCGCCATGCGTTCGAAGGCCTCGGCCACGACGGTCGCCGAGTCCGCCGCCAGGACAGAGGTCTCGGGCCGCACGTCCTCGACCGTGGAGAACTCCACCAGGTGCTGGGCCGCGCGGGTGGCGCGGGCCGAGGCGATGCTGACCCGCTGCACGAAGACGTTGAATGAAATGATCGCCGGAGGCTGGATCGACGACGCCCGGCCGGACAGGGCCGCCGCCGCCCCCATCGGGGCGTTGTCCGTGAACAGGATCACGCCGCCCAGTTTCGTAACCCGCAGCACCGGCTCGCCCAGGTCGTTGCGGTAAATGACGTCGCCGCGCGACGCCGGCTGCGGCGACAGCACCCAGACCTCGGCGCTGTTGTCGAACTTCATCAGCGGCTGGGATGCGGCCTGGTCGAAGACGAAGCCGCCGCTGGCCTCGGACACATAGCGGGCTACGGGGGGCGCTGCGACTCGACGGGCCTCGCCCGATCCCTTGTGACCGAGCAGGGCGTCCCGCAACGAATGCGGCAGCTGCTGGGCGTTCGCTGACGCCGCCATGACCATCAGAGCCGCGATGGCCAGGGACGCCTTCGCCCCCCAATCGCCAAGCTCCGCCTTGCAGAATTTCATGCGATCCGTACTGCCCGCCGACTGGGGCGAATCTTGGACGTGTTAACGTCCAAACCCCGAAGCCGCACACATGAGGCCAAACTGCAACAGTCGCCGTCAAGCGCTGGCTTCGGGACAACCTTGGAGGCTATCAAGCCATGTACTGGCCGCCGTTCAGGCTGAGCGTCGCACCGGTCACGAAACCGGCCCGCTCTCCCGCCAGGAACGAGACCATGTCGGCGATCTCCTCGCCCTTGCCCAGGCGGCCGACGGGGATGCCGGCGATGATTTGGGCAAGGACGTTCTCCGGGACGGCGGCCACCATTTCCGTGTCGATATAGCCGGGGCAGATCACGTTGACCGTGACGCCCTTCTTGGCGTTCTCGAGCGCCAGGGCCTTGGTGAAGCCGATCAGGCCGGCCTTGGCCGCCGAGTAGTTGGTCTGGCCCATCTGGCCCTTCTGACCGTTGATCGAGCTGATGTTGACGATCCGGCCCCAGCCGCGGTCGCGCATGCCCTCGATCACCGGACGGGTCATGTTGAACGCCGAGTCCATGTTGACCCGGATCACTTCGGACCACTGCTCGTAGGTCATCTTGTGCAGCATGCCGTCGCGGGTGATGCCGGCGTTGTTCACCAGGATGTCGATGGGGCCGAGCTCGGCCTCGACCTTCTTCACGGCCGCCTGGCAATCCTCGAACACGCCGACATTGCCCTTCACGACCATCACGCCCAGTTCCTTGGCGCAGGCCTCGGCCGCCGCTTCGTTGCCGGAATAGCCCGCCGCCACCTTGTGGCCGTCGGCGATCAGCCGCTCGCAGATGGCCCGGCCAATGCCGCGGGTGCCGCCGGTCACGAACGCAACTCTCGTCATTTCAATCTCCCGGTTGTTCTTATTGGTCACGCCGGTCCGCGCGCCCCCAAGCTGCTGGGCCTAGAAGCGCGCGGTCAAGGCTAAGGTTGCGTGTCGAAAGGTGTCAGACCGCCTCGACGCACATGGCCACGCCCATGCCGCCGCCGACGCACAGGGTCGCCAGGCCCTTCTTGCCGCCCGAGCGCTTAAGCTCGTGCAGCAGGGTGGTCAGAATCCGCGCGCCCGAGGCGCCGATCGGGTGGCCGATGGCGATGGCCCCGCCGTTGACATTGACCTTGGCCGGATCGAGACCCAGCTCGCGGACCACGCACAGCGACTGGGCGGCGAAGGCCTCGTTGCTTTCGACCAGGTCGAGGTCCGAGACCGACCAGCCGGCCTTCTCCAGCGCCTTCTTGGAAGCCGGGATCGGACCGGTGCCCATGATCTCGGGCTCGACGCCGGCATTGGCCCACGAGGCGATCTTGGCCAGCGGCTTCAGACCCCGCTTGGCGGCTTCGTCGGCGCTCATCAACACCAGGGCGGCGGCGCCGTCATTGAGGCCCGATGCGTTGGCGGCGGTGACCGAACCTTCCTTGTTGAACACCGGTTTCAGGCCCTGGACGCTTTCCAGCGTCGCGCCGTGGCGGATGAACTCGTCCTTGTCGACGACGGTGTCGCCCTTGCGGCCCTTGATGGTGACCGGGACGATCTCCTCGTCGAACTTGCCGCCCTTCTGGGCCGCCTCGGCCTTGTTCTGCGAGGCGACGGCGAACTTGTCCTGGTCTTCGCGGGTGATCTGCCAGCGCGAGGCGATGTTCTCGGCGGTCTGGCCCATGTGGTAGCCGTGGAAGGCGTCCCACAGGCCGTCCTTGATCATGGTGTCGACGAACTGCAGGTCGCCCATCTTCTGGCCGCCGCGCAGGTTTTGGGCGTGCGGCGCCTGGCTCATGCTCTCCTGGCCGCCAGCGACGACGATCGCAGCCGAGCCGTCGGCGATCTGCTGGGCGGCCAGGGCCACGGCGCGCAGGCCCGAGCCGCACAGCTGGTTCAGGCTCCAGGCCGGGCTCTCGACCGGGATGCCGGCCCTGACCGAAGCCTGGCGCGCCGGTCCCTGGCCGGCCGCGGCCTGCAGCACCTGGCCCAGGATGACTTCGTCGACGTCGGCGGGTTTGAGCCCGGCGCGGGACACCGCCGCCTCGATGGCGATCTTGCCCAGTTCCGCCGCGGGCAGGCTGGACAGCGCCCCGTTGAACGAGCCCACCGGCGTGCGGGCGGCGGAGACGATGACGATGTCGCTCATGCGATAGCTCCCGTGACGTTCTGACGTGACGCCTTCGCGGTTGCGGCGCCACTTTTTGCAATGCAGCACCAAAAAGCATATTCGAACCGCGTTCGTCACGACTACATTTTCACGCCTTCGCGACAGCTCCAAGTCATCAGACCACTGGCGCCATGCCTTTGCATTAGCGATAGTGCGATGCGAAAGAGGACGTAACCTCTGGACTAGGGAACGAAATGTCCGAGAACCCGGAAAAAGGCGAAACGACCGCCGGCGCCGAAAAGTCGGCCGGTCAACGCGTGATCATCAAGAAATACGCCAACCGTCGCCTCTACAACACGGCGTCCTCGTCCTACGTCACCCTGGAACACCTGTCGGACATGGTGAAGGAGGGCGTGGACTTCGTCGTCTACGACGCCAAGACCAATGACGACATCACCCGTTCGGTCCTGACCCAGATCATTTTCGAAGAGGAAAATCGCGGCGGCGGCCAGAACCTGCTGCCCATCCAGTTCCTCCGTCAGCTGATCGGCTTCTACGGCAATTCGATGCAGGCCTTCCTGCCGTCCTATCTGGAGATGTCGCTGGAGAGCTTCGCCAAGCAGCAGGAGCGCCTGCGCGGCCAGCTGTCGAACCTGGCCCCGGGCAAGATGCCCGGCATGGGCGTCTATGAGGATCAGATCCGGCAGAACATGGCGCTGTTCGACCGCGCCATGAAGATGTTCTCACCGTTCGCCTATGTTCGCCCCGAGGACGCCGCCGCCGCCCAGGCCGAACAGGCGCCCGCCGCCCCGTCCGCCGCCCCGGCCAGCGACGATTCCCTGGCCGAGCTGAAGCGCCAGATGGAAGCGATGCAGGAGCAGCTGGCCAAGCTGGCGAACAAGTCTTAACCAAAACGATCCAGCCGTTCTTAACCGTCTTGGCGGTAGCGTCCGGCTCATGAACGGCCCGATCGATCCCATTCGACGCTCTGGTCCCGCGCGTCGCGCCCTGCCGGCGCCGCGCGAGGGCGATCGTCATGAGGGCGAACAAGAGACCGTCTTTGTCGTGGAGGAAGACGCCCCCCCGCCGCGTCAGGACCCCCCGCCCCGCCGCGAAGGCTTCGCCGCCTTCGCCGCCCACGTGATGGGACAGTCCGGACAGAAACGCGGCCTGCGCGGTGGGCAGGAAGTGCTCGATACGGCCAGATCGACCTATCTCGGCACGGAATATTCCGGCCCCGCCGATCGCCGTCCCAAGGCGGGCCTGATCAAGAAGACCAATATCTAGCGCTTCAGGCGGGCCAGTTCGGCCTCGAGCGCGGCGACCCGCGCCTCCAGCGCCGCGAGACGCCGAGCGTCGTTGACCGGCGACGGCCGCACACCCGCGCGTGATGCGGCCTCGGCGACGCTCACGCCCAGAAGCTCGGCGAAAACAGACACTTCTCGCACCGACAGCTCGCGCTGGTCCTTGAAGGCCAGAGCCAGGTCGGCCTCGCTCATGCCCGCAGCGGCGGCTAGCACGACACGGGTCAGGCCGCGCTCGGACAGGCGCGCATCGTACCAGGCGGCGTCGAAGAACAGGGCCATCAGACGGAGCCGGCGGGTTGGCGCCGGTCTTGCTTAATCGAAGGTGAACTCATCGCCGCGAGCCCGACATGTCCATCGCCATCCGCTTCTTCGACATCGCCATCGTGGCCCTGATCTTCACGGCCCTGACCTGAGCTCAGGCCGATTCAAGCAGCATCATCGTGCCCTGGCCGCCATCGGCGCAGATGCTGACGATGGCCCGCTCGCCCTTCGGACGGGCGGCCAGTTCCTTCACCGCCTGGCTCAGGATCCGCGCGCCGGTCGCCCCGAACGGGTGCCCCAGCGCCAGCGACCCGCCATAGGGGTTCATGCGGTCGCGCGGGAACGCCCCCATCGGCGCGGCCACCCCCGCCTTCTCCGACAGGAACTTGGCGCTTTCCCAGGCCGCGATGTGCGACAGCACCTGAGCGGCGAAGGCCTCGTGGATCTCCCATAGGCCGACATCGGCATAGGTCATGCCGTTGCGGGCCAGCAGGCGTGGCACGCCATACGCCGGGGCCATCAGCAGCCCCTCATGGCGCAGGTCGATCGAGGTCACCTCGTAGTCGACGATCCGGACCTTGGGCGTCTCGCCCGGCAGGCGGGCCATGCCCGCCTCGGAGCCGACCCAGATCGCCGCCGCCCCGTCGGTCAAAGGCGACGAATTGCCGGCCGTCAGCGTGCCTTTGCCGCTGGTCTTGTCGAAGGCCGGCCCCAGCTTCGCCAGCTTTTCCAGGGTGGAGTCCTTGCGTGGGATCGTGTCGCGCTTGGCGCCGCCAATCGCGATGACCAGGTCGTCGAAGAAGCCTTCCTCCCAACCCTTCACCGCGCCCTGATGGCTGGCCAGGGCGATGGCGTCCTGGTCGGCGCGCGACAGGTTCCATTCCTTGGCGGTGATCTCGGTGTGCTCGCCCATCGACAGGCCGGTGACCCGGTTGGCCACCTTGGGGATGAAGAGCTTGACGTCTTTAAGGTTCAACGCGCCGAGGGCCTGCAGACGCTGGCCGCCGGTCTTGGCGCCCTGGAACTTGCGGATCCAGTCCGACAGGGCGACCGACAGGCCGATCTGCACCCGGCTCATGCTCTCGACGCCGCCGACCAGGGCCAGGTCGCGGCCACGCCCGTCGACCATGCCCGCCGCCTCGATTGCGCCGATCATGCTGGTCGAGCAGGCCATGATCGTCGAGAAGGCCGGGATGGTCGGATCACCGCCGGCGTCCAGCAGCACCTCGCGGGCGAGGTTGCTCCAGGTCAGGTTGGGAATGACCGTGCCCCAGACGGCGAAGTCGGGCCGCACGCCCTTTGCAAGCATCGCCTTCACAACCGGGACGGACAGCTCGATCGCGTCGTACGACGCCAGCGGCCCGTCGACCTTGGCGAACGGGGTGCGCACGCCGGAGGCGATCCAGACGGTCGAGGCGGGGGACTTGGCGGGCATGACGGGGAACTCCGAAACGGCGGAAACCTTGACCTATATGGGATCGCCTCTCGCCACTTGTCGAATATCGGCTTAATCGGCTGGGCATGAGCAGCGAACTCTCCCTCGACGACAAGAAGGCCCGCGCCAGGGCGTGGTTCGAAAGCCTGCGCGACCAGATCTGCACGGCGTTCGAACGCCTGGAGGACGAGGCCCCGGCGGACCTCTATCCCGGCCAGCCCGGCCGCTTCGAGAGGAAGCCCTGGGATCGTCCGGCCGGCGGAGGCGGCGTCATGGGCATGATGCACGGGCGGCTGTTCGAGAAGGTTGGCGTCCACGTCTCGACGGTGTTCGGGACCTTCACGCCCGAGATGGCCAAGACCATGCCCGGCGCGGCCGAGGATCCCCGCTTCTTCGCCACCGGGATCAGCCTCATCGCGCATATGACCAATCCGCGCGTGCCGGCGGTGCACATGAACACCCGCTTCATCGCCACGACCAAGAGCTGGTTCGGCGGCGGCGGCGACCTGACCCCGCTGCTCGGCTATCAGCGCCAGCAGGACTTCCCGGACGCCATCGACTTCCATGCCGCCTACCGGCGGGCCTGCGACAAGCACGATCCGGCCTGGTATCCGAAGTACAAGGCCTGGTGCGATGAATACTTCTTCCTGCCCCACCGCAACGAGCCGCGCGGTATCGGCGGCATCTTCTATGACCACCACGACAGCGGCAGTTGGTCCAAGGACTTTGAATTCACCCAGGATGTCGGTCGGGCGTTCCTGGAGATCTATCCTGCCCTGGTTCGCCGTCGCATGGGCGAGGCCTGGACCGCCGACGAACGCGAGCAGCAGCTGGTCCAACGTGGCCGCTATGTCGAGTTCAACCTGCTCTATGATCGCGGGACGATGTTCGGCCTGAAGACCGGCGGCAATGTCGAGTCGATCCTCAGCTCGATGCCGCCGACGGTGAAGTGGCCTTAGGATAGGCGGCGGCATCCTCGCGCCGCTGGGCTGCGAGGGGTGAAAGGGGTGCGGAGCGCCGGACAGCGTCCGGAGTGTTTAGGTGTTTGATACCGTTTCGACGAAGCCCGAACGCTCCGCGCGATCGTTATCCGCCAGCCTCCCGCCAGGTGGCCCTGCTCAGGCCTTACCGGGACCCGAGCCCTGCCGTTTCCGACAGGTCTCGACGGTCGAAGAGGACGGGCTTATCCCCGAACCGTCCGAGTATCCCCCTCGGACGTGTCCCCGCTCAATCACACCCCGCCGCCGCAACGGTCGCCGGCCATGCGCCCTTCCTCGCGACGAGGTGAGAGCATTGTGGGGCCGGGTTGAACGCGGATCATTCGGCACGGCGTAAAATCGACAAGCGATTGATTTCAATGCGTTCTATCTCGCGAACTCCGAGGATAGAGGCGCTCCAATCCCCTTACTCGCCCCCTCCGCGCTTCGCGCTCCTCCCCCGGAGGGGGAAGACGGAGGTCGGCGGTGCGAACCGTCTGCCCCTCCGGGGGCGGGCGACCACGCGCTAGCGGGTGGTCAGGTGGGGGCCTGGGGCGGTGGCCATCAAGCCTTCGGACACTTCGCGCCGGTGTCGATCCACGCCTTGATCAGCTCGCCGAACTGAGCCTGCGTCCCGGGCGCCGGCGTGCGGCCGGCGCCCGGGTTCCAGCCCCAGCCGACCAGGTGGTCTTCGGCCATGTGGTGATGCAGCTCGGCCAGCGAGCGGCCGCCGTTGGTGGCGGGGTTCTTGATCTGGGCGCAGATCTGCCCCAGCGACTTGCCCTGCCAGGCCATCTCGGCCGGGGCCAGGGCCCATTTCGGATCGCCGGGAATGCTCTTGATGTCCTGACCCCAGGTCGGGACGTTCTTCTGGGTATGGCACGAGAAGCACGGCAGGCCGGCCGGGCCGTGGCCGCTGTCCCCTGCGACCATCGGCGGATTGTGCGGATGCAGGTCGTCGCCCTGCGTCGGGGCGCGCTGGACCGGGTGACAGTTCAGGCAGCGCGGACTCTGGATCACCTTGCCGGCCTCGGTGAACAGGGCGACCGAGCGCGCGGTCGGGTCCTTGATCGACTGGAACTCGGCAGCCGTCTTCAGCGTGACCGGCGCGGCGGTTTTGGCCGCCGGGGTCGGATCGGCGCTGGCCATCACGGCGCCGGCGACAGCCAGGGTCCCGGCCAGGATCACAATGGTGGCGGCGCGCATGAGCGTTCGCCGGTGGAGTTCCGGACTCGAACGCTCCCGCTTAGGCTTGGGTTTCCTTGGCGGCTTCCAGGAACCGGCCGATCCACTGGGCCATGCGATCGCGGTCGTTTTCGGCGCCGAGACTGGCGATGGCGGCGTCGGCCTGTTCGTCGGTGAAACGGGTCCCGCGCCGCGCCTCGATCAGGGCCTTGGCATAGGCTGGCGAGAACTCGGGGTGGAACTGCATCGAGATCGCCCGGGCGTCGTCATAGGCCAGCACGCCATACGGCGTGAAGGCGCTGCCGGCCAGCACCCGCGCGCCGGCGGGCAGCTGGATCACCTGGTCCTGGTGCGACCCGGGCACGGCGACGTGGCGGGCGTCGTCCATCCACGGCGCGCGCTCGGAAACCTCGTAGGCCTGCAACCCCACGCCCCAGCCCTTGTCCGACTTCTCGACCTTGCCGCCGAAAGCCTCGGCCATGATCTGGTGGCCGAAGCACACCCCGACCATCGGCGCCTCGCCCTTGGCCTGGCGCAGGAAGCTCTTCAGCGGCTCGATCCACGGCAGCGGATCATAGACCCCCGCCGCCGAGCCGGTGATGACATAGGCGTCGTTCTCGGCCGGATCGGCGGGCAGCTCGCCCTTCTGGACGTCGTAGACCCGATAGCTGTGCTCGGGACCCAGCAGCGCCTCGAACATCGCCGAGTAGCTGCCATACGTCTCCGCGAGGTCGCCCGGCGGATTGCCGGTCTCCAGCAGGCCGATCTTCAAGACACGTCTCCAAAACCTCTAGGTCAGTAGACCATCCCTTGCGCGACGGCCTTCAGACGTTCGATAGCGCTGAACTTGTCCTCGATGAAGTCCTGGTCGATCCACCAGATCTCGATCTCACGCATCACCTCGCCAACCATCGGCCCCTTGGGCACGCCCGCCTTCATGATCTCCTCGCCCGACAGCGGGAAGGCCGGCGGCGTCCAGGTCTCGGCCAGGGCCAGCAGGGCCCGCCACTGCGGGGCGGTGGAGTCGCGGCCCGAGCCGGCCCAGGCCAGTTTGACCCGGTCGCAGAAGACGCGCTGGCCCAGGCCGTAGACCGCGCGGCGGGCCTCGCGCGGGCTCATCCACGAGACCACGCGCGGGTTCTTGCCCACGGCGTCGACGATGCGATCCCGGACATTGTTGGCCAGACGCAGGCGCTCCGCCAGCTGCTCGGCGACCTTGGCGTCGTCGGGGATCAGGGCGGCCAGACGCAGGACCGGATCGTTCTCGAACAACTGCTCGGTCTCGATGCCGATCAGCGCCTCGAAGCGGGCCAGCGACTTCACCGACGGCAGGATCGAGGACAGAACGCTGGTCGCCGCCATCAGGCGGAAGGCCGGGCGCGGATCCTCCGCGGCCAGCATCTTCATCAGTTCCTTCTGGGTGCGCTCGGCGGCGCGGCCCGAGACCATGCCCTTCAGCGCCTTGCAGGCGGCCAGGGCCTTCTGGTCGGCCTCGCCCTTGCCGTACCAGGCCTGGAACCGGAAGAAGCGCAGGATCCGCAGATAGTCCTCGCGGATGCGGGTCATCGGATCGCCGACGAAGACCACGCGGCCTTCGCGGGCGTCGGCGATCCCGTGACCCGTCGCGTCGTACAGGTGACCTTCGACGTCGGCATAGATGGCGTTGAAACGGAAGTCGCGGCGCTCGGCGTCCTGGCCCCAGTCCTGGGTGAAGGCCACCACCGCCCGGCGACCGTCGGTCGAGACGTCCTTGCGCAGGGTGGTGATCTCATAGGGCTGGCCGCCCGACAGCGCCGTGATGGTGCCGTGGTCGACGCCGGTCGGAATGGCGCGCAGGCCGGCCTGGGCCAGGGCGTCGATGACGAGATCCGGCGTCAGGGTGGTGGCGATGTCGATGTCGTCGACCGGCTTGCCCATGAGGGTGTTGCGCACGCAGCCGCCGACGAAGCGCGCGCAGCCCGGATAGCCACGCGCTTCCAAGGCGGCGATCACCGCCTTCGTCTCCGGGCGCGTCATCCACGGCGCCGGGCCGATGGTCTCAATGTTCACGCCTGACTCCCCACTCACGCGCATCGTCCCCTTGCGAGGGGGCGACATTGTTAGGTCAGCCACCCCCGACTCCGCCAGACGGGAAACGCGCTATTCGGCGGGATCACGACCGCTTTCGTCGTAAAGCGCCTCATACAGCGACCGAAGCATGCCCGCCGTCGCGCCCCAGATGAAGCGGTCGTTCCATGGCATGGCGTAGAAATGCCGGCGCGCGCCGTCGGGCGCCTCGCGGTGCTGGCGCTGATGATTGGCCGGGTTCATCAGGAACGCGAACGGCGTCTCGAAGACGTCGGCGACCTCTTCAGGGCTGGGCTTGAACGTCGCCTCGGGATCGATGAAGCCGACCACCGGGGTGACGTAGAACCCGGTCACCGTCTGGTAGCCGTGCAGCAGGCCAGCCACGGTCACGAACGACGGGTCCAGGGCCACTTCCTCCTGGGCCTCGCGCAAAGCCGTCTCCCAAGGCAGTTCACCCGGATCGCAGCGACCGCCGGGAAAGGCGATCTGGCCGGTGTGGCTGCGCAGGGTGTCGGCGCGGCGGGTCAGCAGAACGGTGAGGCCGTCCTCGTGCTCGACCAGCCCCACCAGCACCGCGGCCGGACGCAGAGCATGCGGATTGTCGACCTTCAGCCCTGGATTGAGGTCGTAGTCCGAACGCTTGGGGTTGGCGAGGCTGGGATCGTACCCCGCGATCGGATGCAGGCGGCTCGCGATCCAGGCGCGACGCTCTTCGCCCCTCAACTCCTTGGGCGTCATGCCGGCGCCGCTCCGGGCGGAGCGATCGGGAAGAAGGCCCCGTTCGAGATCACGCCCCAGGTGTCGCCCTCCAACGTCGCCATCTCGGCCAGTTCGTAGAAGACCGGCCGGACGATCAGCGCCTCCAGACCGCGACGGACGTGCACATAGGGGCGCGGCTCGCCCGTCTCCGGATCGATCTCGACGCGGATGGCGTTGTCGGGGCCGGCCGCGACCGTGTCGCCGACATTGGTCTGGAAGACCAGGGCCTGCCCTTCACGGTCGACGCGCGTGGCGATGAACGGCGCGTCCTCGACGGTGATCCTCATCTTCTCCACCGGGGTGACCAGGTGGTAGCCGTCCGGATCCAGGCGCAGCACGGTCGAGAACAGGCGCACCAGGGCCTCGCGGCCGATCGGCGTCCCCTCGTGGAACCACACCCCGTCCTTGCGGATGCGGATGTCGATCTCGCCGCAGTGGGGCGGGTTCCACAGGTGCACTGGCGGCAGGCCGCGACCGCCGGCCGCTTTCGCGGCTTCGGCGACGCCTTCCAGTCCAGCTTTGGGCGCCTCGGTCATCATCGATCAGTTAGGCCGTCACGGCCGCCGGCTCAAGCGCGAGGATCGATCGCGACCAGGCCCGACAGACCCTCGTCGCCGCCTTGCCGCAACGGCAACAGCAGCACGCGGCGCTGGTCCACCGGCCCGGGCATGACCACGCCGGCGGTGTGGGCGTTGGTGAAACCCACCCGGCCGAAATAGGGACCGTCGCCAACCAGCAGCACTGCACGCCAGCCGGCGGCGCGGGCGGCTTCGACAGCGCTCTCGACCAGGGCCTGGCCCAGGCCCGCGCTGCGCTCGTGGGGATCGACGGCCAGCGGCCCGAGAAAAGCGACCCGCTCGCCGCCGATCGTCACCGGCCACATGCGGCAGCAACCAACGGGCTGGCCGTCGCGCAGGGCCACGAACGAGCAATCCGGCAACAGACGATTGCCCTCGCGCAGGCGCTCGGACGACTTGGCGAAGCGACCCGGGCCGAAGACCCGGTCGATCAGATGGGTGACGGCCGCTTCCATCGCCGGCGTCTCGTGGACCAGCGGCGGATAGGCGGGCTGAGGCGAAAGGGTCTTTTGGACGGAGGTCATCGGCCTTCGGAGAATGCGAAAGGGCGTCGGGGGCTCCCGACGCGAAGGCGCGAGCGGGAGGGCTTCAGATCGTGGCGCGTTCGCGCGGAATTCGTCGCAGGCGTCGCATCGCCTAGAACCTCCAAAGGACGAGCGCGCTGTAGGGCCAAGGCTTTCTCAGGTCAACAACGTTGCGGCGGAACGCCAGGGCCCTATGTTGCGGCACGATGTCCGAGCCCACTGAAGACCCCGCCCCCGACACCTCTACCCGCGCCCTGTTGCGGGAACGTGACTTCCTCCTGTTCTGGGTGGCGCGGTTCGTCTCCACCCTGGGCGTTCAGGTCCAGTCGGTGGCCCTGGGCTGGCAGGTCTACGCCATCGCCCGCCTGACCCACTCGGTCGGCGAGTCGGCCTTCATGGTCAGCATGATCGGCCTCGCCCAGTTCGTGCCGCTGTTCCTGCTGACGCTGGTCGCCGGCGAGACGGCGGACCGGCGCACCCGCAAGCTGATCGTCGCCACCACCCTGGCCCTGGACGCGATCAGCGCCGGCGTGCTGCTGGTCCTGGCCCTGATGGGCTCGCACCAGCTTTGGCCGATCTTCACGATCTCGGTGCTGTTCGGCGCCAGCCGCGCCTTCCTGTCGCCGGCCAGCAGCGCCATGGGCCCGATGCTGGTGCCGCGCCCCCTGCTGCCGCGCGCCATCGCCTGGCAGTCGCTGTCGTGGCAGGCCGGATCGATCGCCGGTCCGGCCCTGGGCGGCCTGCTGCTGATCCACTCGCCGGCCCTGGCGTTCGGCGCGTCGTTCGGCCTCTATCTGACCGCCGCCGTCCTGGCCCTCCTGATCCGCAAGAACACCAAGCCCGAACTGCAGCCCGGCTCGCGCGTCGAACTGATCAAGGAGGGCCTGGCCTATGTCTGGAACAACAAGATCGTCTTCGGCTCGATCTCGCTGGATCTGTTCGCGGTGATCCTGGGCGGGGCCACGGCCCTGTTGCCGGTGTTCGCCAAGGACGTGCTGCATATCGGTCCCGGCGGCTTCGGCCTGCTGCGCGCCGCGCCGGCGATCGGCGCCTCGGCCGTAGGGATCTACCTGGCCAGCCAGCCGATCCGCCGCCATGCCGGCCGGATCATGTTCGCGGGCGTGGCGGTCTTCGGGCTCGCGACCGTGGTGTTCGGGCTGTCCAAGCTGGAATGGCTGTCGGTGGCCGCGCTGGCGGTCCTGGGCGGGGCCGACATGCTGTCGGTCTATGTCCGTCAGACCCTGGTCCAGATCGTCACGCCCGACGCCATGCGCGGCCGTGTCGCCGCCGTCTCGGGCGTATTCATCAGCGCCTCCAACGAACTGGGCGAAGTCGAGAGCGGCGCCGCGGCCTGGCTGCTCGGCCCCGTCGGCGCCGCGGTGTTCGGCGGCGTCGGGGCCATGGCGGTCACGGCGCTATGGGCCTTCCTGTTCCCCGATCTGCGCAAGGCCGACCGGCTGGAATAGCTACAGGCCGGCCAGCTTGCGGATCCCGTCGCCGGTCAGGCGGCGGATGATCCATTCGTCCATCGAGGCCGCGCCCAGGCTGTCGTAGAAGGCGATCGACGGCGCGTTCCAGTCCAGCACCGACCATTCCAGCCGCCCCAGCCCCTCGTCGACGCAGCGTCTGGCCAGGTTGGCCAAAAGCGCCTTGCCCGCGCCCGAGCCGCGCGCGGAAGGCCGCACGAACAGGTCCTCCAGATAGATCCCGTGCCGACCGACGAAGGTCGAATAATTGTAGAACCACAGGGCGAAGCCGACCGGCTCGCCATCGATCTCGGCGATATCGGCGAAGGCGCGGGCATTCGGGCCGAACAGGGCGGCGGCCGTGTCGCTTTCGCTGGCCGTGACCTCATCCAGCAGCTTCTCATAGTCCGCCAGATCGAGGATGAACTGGTGGATCAGCCCCGCGTCGGCGGGCGTGGCGGAACGGACTGAAACGGACATGGCGGTCTCTTCGGACTATCGGGACTTCGTTCTGGAGCAGTTGGCCCCGCTGGGCCACATCACCTCGCGCCGCATGTTCGGCGGAGTCGGCGTCTATGCGAACGGCCTGTTCTTCGCCCTGATCGACGACGACGTCCTTTACCTCAAGGGCGACGAGACGCTGAAGGCCGAGTTCGAAGCGGCCGGTTCGCACATCTTCGATCCGTTCGGCGACGGCAAGACCCTGAACTACTGGACCGCCCCGGCCGAGGCGCTGGACGACCAGGAGTTCCTGCTGGCCTGGTCCAGGAAGTCGCTGGAGGTCGCGGCGCGCAAGGCGGCGGGCAAGACGAAGCGCTAGCCGATCTTCACGCCAGGCGGCGGCCGGCTGCTCTCGGGCACGAAGAAGTCCGGCATCAGGGTCGCGGCCGGGTCGACCTTGTACGCGTCGAAGTCGCGGACGCCCTCGCCATACAGGAAGGTGTCGTCGATCAGGAACTGGCCGGTCAGCGCGCGCGAGGGCTTGTTGAAGATGGCATAGGCCGCGTCGGCCATGATCTCCGGCGTGCGGCAGTGGCGCAGGCCTTCCTCGCCGGCCAGGGCGAACTGGATGGCGGCGGTGGCGATGCCCGTGCGGGGCCACAGGGCGTTGAAGGCGATGCCGTCGGCCTTGAACTCCTCGGCCATCCCCAGCACGCACATCGACATGCCGAACTTGGCCATGGTGTAGGCCACGTGCGGGCCGAACCAGCGTGGCGCCATGTCCAGCGGCGGCGACAGCATCAAGACGTGCGGGTTCTCGGCCTTCCTCAGGTGCGGGATGCAGGTCTTGGTGGCCAGGAACGTGCCGCGCGTGTTGATCTGGTGCATCAGGTCGTAGCGCTTCATGTCGGTCGACAGCGTCCCGCTCAAAGAGATCGCCGAGGCGTTGTTGACGCAGATGTCGATGCCGCCGAAGCGCGCGACGGCCTTGTCCACCGCCTCCTGGACATTGGCTTCTTCGCGGACGTCGACGACCAGCGGCAGGGCCTGGCCGCCGGCCTCCTCGATCGCCTTGGCGGCGGTGTGGATGGTGCCCGGCAGCTTGGGATGCGGGTCGGCCGTCTTGGCGGCGATCACCACATTGGCGCCGTCGCGCGCGGCCCGCAGGGCGATGGCCAGGCCGATGCCCCGCGAGGCGCCGGTGACGAACAGGGTCTTGCCCTTCAGGCTCATGCGGTTTCTCCAACGCCGGTAGTTTTCTCGGACAGCGCCCACAGGCGATCAGCCGCCACGGGATCCAGAGCATGGGGCATGACGCCGGTCCAGGGGCGCTCCTGGCTCCACGCGACCGCCTGGTTGCAATCCTCCAGATAGAGCCCGCCGACGCCCTCCAGTTCGTCGCCCACGGCCGCCCAGACGCTGGTCGCCGCCCCCTGCTCGGTGGTCTTGAAGCCCTCGCGCGGCTTGTCGTTCTCGTCCAGCCAGCCCATGGCCCGCTGCTCGTCCAGGGTCATGTGCCGCTGCAGCGGGGTCATGATGCCGCCTGGCATGACGGCGTTGGCGTTGACGCCCCGGTCCTTGAACCGCTTGTCGAAGCCGACCGCGAACAGGCTGTTGGCGGTCTTGGCCTGGCCGTAGGCCTCCCACTTGTCGTAGGGGCGGTCATTGTAGTTCGGGTCCTCGAAGTCCACGCCCGAACGGCGGTGGCCGATCGAGGACAGCGACACCAGCCGCGAGCGATGGCCGGAATGCGCGGCGCCGTCGACCAGGTTCGGCGCCAGCAGCACCGACAGCAGGAAATGGCCGAAATGGTTCGTGCCGATCTGCATCTCCAGCCCGTCGGCGGTGCGCGACAGCGGACAGGCCATGACGCCGGCGTTGTTGATCAGGATGTTCAGGCGACGGTCGCCCCAGCGGTGGGCGAAGTGGCGGACGGCGTCCAGACTGGCAAGGTCCAGCATGCCGAAGCTGGCGCGTTTCGAGCCAACCTCTTCGTTGATCGCATTGGCGACCTCTTCGCCGAGGTCGGGTTTGCGGGCGGCGATGATCACCTCTGCGCCGGCCAGGGCCAGCGCCCGCGCCGTCTCGACGCCGATGCCGGTGGCCGCGCCGGTGACGATCGCCACCCTGCCCGACAGATCGTGGCCCGCCGCCACCTCGCGCGCCGTCGATTTCGCCCCGAAGGGCGAGGTGATCCGCTCCGCCATGTCGATCCTCCCGAGATCGTTGCTGTGCGGTGAGCCTAGCCCACCTTCGAGAAATCCGGCGGCCGACGCTCCATGAAGGCCATGAAGGCCTCGCGGGCTTCGGCGGTCTTGAGGCGTTCGCCGAACAGCGCGCCCTCGGTGTCCATCAGTTCGGCGATCTTCTCGGCGTCGCGCATCAGGCGCTTGGTGGTGGTCAGGGCGCCCAGCGGACGGGTGGCCAGCTGGTCGGCGGCGGCGCGGGCGCGGGCGCGCAGATCGCCGGCCTCGGCCGCGCCGTTGGCGATCCCCCAGGCTACCGCCGTGCCGCCGTCGATCGCCTCGCCCAGGGCGAACATGGCGTAGGCGCGGGCATGGCCGATCCGCGCCGGCAGCAGCCAGCTGGACGCCGCCTCGGGCACCAGGGCCAGGTTGACGAACGGCACGGTCAGCCGCGCGTCGGGCGTCACGTAAACCAGGTCGCAATGCAGCAGCATGGTCGCGCCCACGCCCACCGCCTGGCCATGGACGGCGGCGACCAGCGGCCGGGTGGCGTTCGCGAGGGCCTTGAGGAAACGGATCACGTGCCGCTCGCCCGTGAAGGCCCCGGTGGCCTGGGCGGCGAAGTCCTGCAGGTCGTTGCCGGCCGTGAAGCTGTCGCCATCGGCCTGGAAGATCACGACCCGCACGGCCGGATCCTTCTCGGCGGCCTCCAGGCTGTCGGCCAGCACGCCGTACATGGCGTTGGAGAGCGCGTTCTTCTTCTCCGGACGCGCCAGGGTGAGGGTCATCACGCCGGCGTCGATCTCGACCTTCACGTGGTCGGTCATGTCACTCTCCCTTGGGGAACTTGGTCTGCAGACTGGAGAGCCAGCGCGCGACGACGCCGATCTCTTCGTCCGTGAAGCCTTCGGTCAGATGGGCGTTGATCCCGTCCAGTCCCGCCTTGGCCGCCTGGCGGGCGGCGCGACCCTTGTCGGTCAGATAGAGGCGCATGGCCCGGCCGTCCTTGGGATCGGCGCGGCGCTCGACCAGTTCGGCCTTGGTCATCCGGTCGATCAGGCCGGTCATGGCCGAGGGCGCCAGGTCCAGGGCGTCGGCGGCCTCGCCGATCAGCGCCCCGTCCTGCTCGCCCAGATAGAACAGCACGCCGGATTGGGCGGCGGTCAGGCCGCCCTTGGCCGCCATCTTGCCCTCGATCCAGCGCTGCACGCGCCGATGCCCGGCGTTGAGCAGGAAGATCAGGCGGCGGTCGGCGGGCACGGACATGCGCACCAGCCTATATTTCGCATACGAAATGTCAAACGGGCGTTTTTAGGCTTCGCTAGTAACCGCCGCGGCCGCGTACCAGGCGACGCCGTCGGCGTCGAGCTCGCGCCGGATGCGACCGCGGCCGATCAGGCAGTTGAGGTGGGCCAGCGCCTCGCCCGTGGCCATGCCCAGCAGGTCCGGACCGATCGGCCGGGCGAACAGGGCCCCGAAGGTGTCCACCACGCGCTTGGGGTCGGCCAGCTTCTTCTCCAGGCGGGCCAGGCCGCGCTCGTGTCCGGAGATCAGGCCGTCGATGCGGGTGTGCAGTCCCTCGAACGGATCGTTGTGGGCCGGCAGCACGATGACGTCGTCCGGCACGGTCGCCTTGACCTTGGCCAGCGATCGCAGCCAGTCGCTCAGGGGATCGGCGTCCGGCTCGGTCGGGAACACCGAGACGTTGGACGAGATGCGCGGCAGCACCTGGTCGCCGGAAATCAGCACGTTCAGTTCGGGACACCACAGGCAGGCGTGGTCGGGCGAGTGCCCCTGCCCCGTCACCACCCGCCAGGTCTTGCCGCCGATCTCGAAGTCCTCGCCGTCGCTGAGCCGCCGATAGCTGTCGGGCAGGGCGTAGATCGCCTTGCCGAAGCCGCCGAAGCGAGCCTTGTAGTTCTCGATGGCGTCCTCGTCCCAGCCGGCGGCGTGAAAGAACTTGACCCCGTCCTCGGGCGCCTCGCGGCCGGTGTCGGCCACCAGCATGCGGCACTGGAAATACTCCAGCCGCGTCATCCAGAGCCGGCAGTCGAACTTGCGGGTCAGCCAGCCGGCCAGGCCGATATGGTCGGGGTGCAGATGGGTGACGATCACCCGCGTGACCGGCTTGCCGCCCAGGGCGCCGACGAAGGCGTTGCGCCAGGCCTGGCTGGTTTCGCGGGTCTGGACGCCGGTGTCGACGATCGCCCAGCCATCTCCGTCGGCTATGGCCCAGACATTGATGAACTGCAGCGAGCCGCCCAGCGGCATGCGCAGCCAAAGGACGCCCGGCGCGACCTCCACCGCCTCGCCCGAACCCGGCTCCGGCGCGGTCTCGAACGGGTAGACGAGGCGGCCGGGTTTCCTCGGCGCCTGGGTCTCGTCCTCCGGCTGATCCTCAAATCCGTCGCGCATCGCGCCCCCTTCCTGCGCCGTTCAACCGGCGCTTGTCCTTGTCCAACCCATTTTTCACGCTCGGACCCCGTCACGATCGCGCCTAGGTCGGACGGTATCTTGACCCCCGATGCAAGCGCGCGCTTATGTCCGCGCGAGGAATCCACCCAGGAGATGTTTCCCATGAAGCGTTTCGCGATCGGCCTGTCGGCCGCCCTCGCGGTCGCCATTCTCGTGCCGGCCGCCGTCATTTCGGCGCCGAAAGAAGAGAAGGGCAAGCCCGCCGCTGTCGACGCCAAGGCGCGCGAAGCGGGCATGAAGGACGCCCCGGCCCTGATCCAGGCCAGCGGCGCCGGCTGTACGGTTTCGGACGCCCGCTTCATCGGCGAGGACAAGAAGGCCGGCGCCAAGTACTACGAAGTCGCCTGCAACGAAGGCATGGGCTTCGCGCTGATCGCCAAGAAGGACGTGGCCCCGCAGGTCTACACCTGCCTGGAATCGAGCCAACCGGGTCCGGACGGCAAGGTCGGCGGCCTGGCCTGTATTCTGCCCGCCAACGCCAATCCGGGCGCCGGCCTGGCCCCCTTCGTCAAGAAGGGCGGCGTGACCTGCGATATCGAGAACACCCGCGCCATCGGCTCGGGCGCCAAGAACTCGTACTTCGAAGTCGCCTGTAAGGGCGGCGCGGGCTACATCGTCCAGACCGTCTCGCCGCTGAACCTTAACGGCGAAGTCGTGGTCAACAGCTGCCTGCTGTACGAAGAGGGCGGCAATGTCAGCTGCAAGCTGACCAACCGTCAGACCCAGCTGGCCATCGTCGATACGCTGAACACCGCCGCCGCCTCGGCCGGCACGACCTGCGCCATCAAGGACAAGCGCTACATCCTCAGCACCAAGAGCGACAATTACTTCGAAGTCTCGTGCCAGGACGGCAAGGGCTACGTCTACCAGCAGACCGCGGCGACCGGCGCCTTCGCCCGCGCCATCCCCTGCGCCCAGGCCGGCTTCGTCGGCGGCGGCTGCACCATGACCGACGCCGTCGCCGCTCAGACCGAGCAGGCGGGCTTCTACAGCAAGCTGTCGGCCAAGGCCGGTTTCCCCTGCGACGTCGAAAAGTACGGCATGCTGCCGAGCCAGGACCCGAAGAAGGAAATCGTCGAGCTGAAGTGCAAGAACAGCGACGTCGGCGCCATCGCCGTGTTCACCGCCACCGGCGGCACGGTCTATGACTGCCTCACGGCCGAGCTGAATGGCTTCCGCTGCTCCTTCACCAAGAAGGACACCCAGTACGCCCGCCTGACCAAGGACCTGGTCGGCTTCAACAAGGCCTCGTGCACGGTGTCGGACGCTCGCGTCATCGGCGCGACCGACACCGAAGGCTTCGTCGAAGTGGCCTGCTCGGACGGCCTGCCCGGCTGGGTGCTGGGCTATCCGATCGGCGTCGCCAAGCCGGCCGCCAAGGAGTTCCTCTCCTGCGTCCAGGCCAAGGGCATCGGCGGCGGCTGCAAGCTGCCGACCAACAAGGTCAAGGGCTGATCCCAGCCTTCGAACTTGACTGAAGAGGCCCGCCCGGAGCGATCCGGGCGGGCTTTCTTTTTGGGTCAGCCGATCGCCGCCTCGATCAGGCGCGGTCCGGACGTCGCCATGGCGCGGGCGAAGGCGTCGTCGAAAGCTTCGGTGGTCTGGGCCCGCTCGGCGGCCATGCCCAGCCCCTGGGCCACTTGGACCCAGTCGATGCGGGGATCGCCGAGGTCCAGCAGCTTCGCGGCGGCGGGACCGGGGTTGCCGGCGCCCGTGCGGCCCAGCTCGATGCCCAGGATGCGGTAGGCGTGGTTGGCGAAGACCACGACGGTCACGTCCAAGCCCTCGCGGACGATCGTCCAGAGGCCCTGCACCGTGTACATCCCCGCCCCGTCTCCGGTCAGGGCCAGCACCTTGCGCTCGGGACAGGCCACCGCTGCGCCGATCGCCAGCGGGATGCCCTGGCCGATCGCGCCGCCGGTCAGGGACAGCCAGTCGTGGGCGCGCGCCGCCTTGGTCTGGGTGAAGATCGGCAGGCCGGCCGTCACCGCGTCGTCGGAGATCACTGTGTCCGTCGGCATGCGCCTGGCGATCACGGCCCCGATGGCCCAGGCGTCGAAGCGGCCGGCCGGAGCGTCCGGCGCGTGGTAGGTCTCGACCGGTCCCGCCGGCGGCGCCCCGACGGCGTCGGCCAGGGCGCTCAGCGCCGCCGCCGCGTCGACCTCGCGGCCGCACAGGGTCTCGACCGAGCAGTGCTCGGGGACCAGCACGCTGGGCCGGTCGGGATAGGCGAAGAACGCCACCGGCCGCTGAGTCGAGACCAGCACCATCAGGTCGACGCCCTCCAGGTCCTTCAAGGCCTGCTCGGCGAAATAGGGCAGCTTGTCGGGACGGAAGCGGCCCTCGCCCCGCGCCTGGCGGGCAGTGAAGGTGTCGGTCAGCACCCGCACGCCGTGGGCGGCCAGCCGGCCGGCGGCGGCCAGGGCCGCCTCGCCGCACGCGCCGGAACCCAGCAGCAGCACCGGCTTCCTGGCGAAGGACAGCGCCTTGGCGACCGCGTCGACGGCGGCCCTGTCGGGCGCGGCGTAGGCCGGCGGCGTCGCCACCGGTCCCTTCACGGTCGCCGGGTTCCAGGCCGCGTCGGCGGGCAGGACGAGGCAGGCGTTACCGCCCGGCCTTCCGTAGCTGGCGGCGATGGCCTCGGCGGCCAGCGGCCCGACGCTGTCGGCGCACTCGGCCGACTTCACCCAGACCGAATTGGGCGCGGCCAGGGCGGCGATGTCGCTGTTCAGCGGCGCGTCGAAGCCGCGATGATAGGTGGCGTGGTCGCCGATGACATTGACCACCGGCGTGAAGGCCCGGCGGGCGTTGTGCAGATTGGCCGCGCCATTGGCGTAGCCGGGACCCAGGTGCAGCAGGGTGCAGGCGGGCTTGCCGGCCATGCGGCCATAGCCGTCGGCGGCGCCCGTCGCCACGCCCTCGAACAGGCACAGCACCGAGCGCATGCGCGGTTCGCGATCCAGGGCCGAGACGAACTGCATCTCGCTGGTGCCCGGATTGGCGAAGCAGGCCGTCACCCCGTTGTCGGCCAGGGTGGTGATCAGGGCGTCCGCGCCGTTCATGGTCTTCTCCGTACCGTCAAGCGAGCCTTGCCCCTTGTCTCCGACATTTCGCAAATGGTCTCAACTCGATTGCGCTGAAGCCGGCAAACGTCGCAGTGTACGGAGCCAATCGGGGGGAAAACTTGCCATGAAGGCCATGAACCCGGCCGCGCGCTGGACGCTGGTCGCGTCGGTGATCGCCGGCGTCAGCTATGTCGCGACCTGGGGCGTGGAGCTGCCCCAACCCATCGAAATCGCCTGGAAGGGCGCCGGCGTGGCGCTGCTGGCGATCCACGCGGCAGTGCGGGCGCGGTCGCTGGACGGCTGGCTGCTGGTCTGCGTCATGAGCCTGGGCGCGCTGGGCGACGTGCTGCTGGAGATCGCGGGCCTGACCACCGGCGCGGTGGCGTTCCTGCTGGGCCACGTGGTCGCCAGCGGGCTCTATCTGCGTCATCGCCGGACCGCCTGGCCGGCGGCCCTGGTCCTGGCCCCGGCGGTGGCGGGAGCGGCCTGGCTGTTGCCGGCCGACCGCGCGGCGGCCCCGGGGATCGCCCTCTACGCGGCCTTCCTGGGCGTCATGGCGGCGACTGCGCTGGGCAGCCGCTTGCCTCCGGCGACCGTGGGCCGGGGCGCACTGATGTTCGTGCTCTCGGACCTGCTGATCTTCGCCCGCCTGGGCCCCTTGCCGGACAATCTGACCACCGGGCTGGCGGTATGGGGCCTGTACTATTTCGGCCAGATGCTGATCTGCGTGGGCGTGGCCGGCGCGCTGCAACAGCCTAGAGCCGGATGACATCGGCGTCGGGCTCGGCCGCGAACAGCCGCGCCAGCTCGATGGGCCGCCGTTCGCGCGCCAAGGCCTGGTTGATATAGCCCTTGTCCGTCAACTCGCCGCTGGCCGCGTCCGGCGCGCCGTC
This sequence comes from uncultured Caulobacter sp., assembly GCA_966211605.1. Classification (GTDB taxonomy): domain Bacteria; phylum Pseudomonadota; class Alphaproteobacteria; order Caulobacterales; family Caulobacteraceae; genus Caulobacter. Next base: position 7,670 of record CBIHOB010000030.1, on the reverse strand, counting down.
CAGAATCAGGGCCCGCGCCACCTTGCCGCCGCCGCCCCGGGAGGCCGCGTTCAGCCGCGAGAGACCGTCGACGATCCGGTCCCGGACGGCCTGGTCATCCCCGAGCCGCTCGCAGGCCTTGGCGTCCAGGAACAGCATCAACCCCACACCGGCCTGGCCCTCGCCGCAGACCACCGCGTCCGAGACCACCCCGCCGATCGCCGACACCGCCGCCACCCGCAGCGCCCCGGCGGCCACGAACGTCCCGCTGGCCAGCTTGAAGTTCTCGACGAGCCGCCCGTCGAACACCAGGCCCGCGGCCGGATCCTCCGGATCGGCCAGCCTGGCCGCGTCGCCCAGGCGGTAGAAGCCGTCCTCGTCGAACGCCTCGCGCGTGGCCTCCGGCTGGTCGAGATAGCCCGGCGAGACCTGCGGCCCCTTGACCCGGATCTCGAACTTGCCGCCGTCGCCAGCGGGAACCAGCTTCACGGCCGTGCCCGGCGTCGGCAAGCCGACCATGCCCGAGCGGGCGTTCAGCCAGTGGATGTTGCAGGCCGTCGGCCCGGTCTCGGTCGCGCCATAGCCCGCCGCGAAGGTGATGCGCTCGCCCACCGTGCGCACCGCCACCGCCTGGACGCGGTCCAGGATCGACTGGGCCATCGACGCCCCGCCGTACTGCAGCACGCGAACCTTCTCGAAGAACTTCGCCGCCAGGGTCGCGTCACGTTCCAGTTCGCCGACGAACATCGCCCAGCCGGCCGGCACCATGTTGTGATAGGTCGTCGCCACCTCGCGCAGATTGCGCACCGTCTCGGCGAAGCGGCCCGGCGCGGGCTGGCCGGCGTCGATGTACAGCGTGCCGCCCCGGTGCAGCACCATGTGCAGGATGGCGTTGGCCCCCAGGCTGTGGCTCCAGGGTGCGGAATTGACCAGCACCGGCGGCTCGGGATCGGCGTAGCAGGCCTCTATCTGGGCCGCGTTCAAGGCGATGTTGGCGTGGGTGCAGACCACCGCCTTGGGCCGTCCCGTCGAGCCCGAGGTCAGCAGCAGCTTGGCGACGTCGTCGGGCCGGGCGACCGGCTCGATCGGCTCGCGCTTCAGCAGGTCGTCGAAGGCGATGTCGCCGGCCCGACCGCGGCGGCTGACCACGACCGGCAGGCCCGCCAGGAACGGCGCGTCCAGGGCGTCGCCGAAAACGTCGGCGTCGTCCGCATAGACGGCGGCGGGCTTCAGCCGTTCCACGGCGTGTTGCAGGCGGGTCAGGTCGGCGCCCTTCAGCCCGTACTGCGGCGAGACCGGCGCGGCCGGCGCGCCCAGACTCATGGCGGCATAGGCGATCAGGGCGTGGTCGACGCCGTTGCGGGCCAGGATCAGCAACGGTCGTCCCCGCGACAGGCCCAGCTCGGCCAGCCCGCCAGCCAGGGCGGCGACACGGTCCTTGGCCTGGGCGTAGGTGAGCGTCCGCCAGCCTTCGCCTTGCTCGCCGCCGGGCCGCTCGGCCAGCCAGACCCGGTCCGGCGCGTCGATCGCCCAGCGCGCCAACGGCTCGGTGGTCGTCCGCACCGCGCTGGAATAGGGCATGGGATTGCGCAGGATCAGCGTTTCCCCGTGTCGCTCGATCTCCAGCGCGCGCGGCGCGTAGCGCGCGTCGCGGAAGGGGGCGGTGTCGAGGGGCGATCCATCCATGCGTCAGTTATGTCGCGGGTCATACGCCTGTTCAACACGCCGTCGCCGCTTCACGCGGCCAGCCGCTGAAGGTGATGAAAGGGACTGCGGAGCGCCGGACATCCGCCGGAGGGTTGAGTAGTGAGCACCGCTTCGACGAAGTCCGAACGCTCCGCGCAGCCGTTATCCGGCGCCCCCTCCGGCCCTCCGGGGCCGCCTCGCCGGCAACGCGGGGAGGACCCCTCGACATTTTTCCACGCCCACTGTCGAATCTGGCCTCGCCGGCGCGTCTCTCAGGTCGAAGCGTCGCGATGGCCGCGCGCTCATCGGAGACGAAACGATGCAATACGTCCTGCTGATCTACGAGAACGAAGCGCAGTATCGCGGCGGCGACGGCCGCGCCTTGGACGAGATCATCGCCGCCCACCGGGCGCTGGCCGGCGAGCTGGCGGCCAAGGGGATTCTCAAGGGCGGTTCGGGCCTGAAGACCGCCGACACCGCCACCACCGTGCGCAAGACCGGCGGCCAGCACGCCTTGCATGACGGCCCCTATGCCGAGGCTCGCGAACAGCTGGGCGGCTTCTACCTGGTCGAGGTTCCCGACCTGGACGCGGCCCTGGCCATCGCCACGCGCATCCCCCTGGCCGGCGACGGCGCGGTCGAGGTCCGCCCCGTCATCGACGAAGATTGAAGACCCTCGACCAAACGGCGCGGGAGGCCGGCGGGCGCATTATCGCCGCCCTGGCCGCGGCCTTCCGCGACCTGGACCTGGCCGACGAGGCCTATGCCGAGGCCTGCGCGCGGGCGGTCGCCGTCTGGCCGGCGGCCCCGCCCCTGGATCCCGCCGCCTGGCTATACGCAGCCGCGCGGCGGCATGCACTGGATATGATCCGCAGGCGGAACGTTCGGCGGCGCCTGGCGCCGGACGCGCCAGAACCGGAGGCCACGGCCGAGGAGATCCTGGTTTCCGATACGCGCCTGATTCCCGACGAACGCCTGCGGCTGATCTTCGTCTGCTGCCACCCGGCCGTCGCGCCCGAGGCCCGCGCGGCCTTGACCCTGCGGCTGGTCTGCGGCCTCACGGTCCAGGAAATCGCCCGCGCCTTCCTGGTCGCCGAACCGGCCATGTTCCAGCGCCTGACCCGCGCCAAGAAGAAGATCGCCGAGGCGGGCGTGTCGTTCGAGGTCCCCGGCCCCGAGGCCTGGCCCGATCGGGTGGAGGCGGTTCTGTCCACGCTGGAAATAGCCTATGCCCGCGCCCACGAGGACGCCGCCGCCGCAGGGACGCATGCGGGCTATGCCCGCGAGATGCTGGACCTGACGGCCGTCCTGGCCGGGCTGTTGCCGCAGGAGCCCGAGGCCCTGGCCTTCGCGGCCCTCGTCCGCTTCGCCGAGGCGCGGCGGCCGGCGCGGCTGGACGCCGAGGGGGCGATGGTTCCGCTCTCGGAGCAGGACCCCGCCCTGTGGAACCGGGCCCTGATCCGCGACGGCGACGCCCTGTTGCGGCGCGCGGCGCGGCTGAACAGCACCGGTCCTCGCCAGCTGCGGGCGGCGCTGCACGCGGCATGGAGCCTGCGCCGGTCGCTGGTCGAACCGCCGCCGTGGTCGGCGATCCTGGCGCTGTACGACCTGTTGCTGGACGGGCGCGAGGATCCGTTCGTGCGGATCAACCGCGCCGTGGCCCTGGCTGAGGCGGCGGGGCCGGCCGTGGCCCTGGCCGAGATCGAGGCGCTGGACGCGCCGCGTCTCGCGGACTTCCAGCCGTTCCACGCCGTGCGCGCCGACCTGCTGGCGCGGCTGGGCCGACGCGACGCGGCGCTGGCGGCCTATGACCGGGCGATCGCCCTGGCGCCGGGACCGGCCGAGCGGCTGTGGCTGCTGCGCAAGCGCGCCGAGCTTTAGCGCGCCAGGGTCTCCAGGAACCGCACCGGCTCGCCGCGGCCCTCGGCGACGATCTCGTCGTCGCGCATGACCACGACGCCGCGCACGATGGTCGCCACCGGCCAGGCCTTAGCCTCGAAGCCGTCGAACGGGGTCCAGCCGGCGCGATTAGCCATCTGGGCGTGGGTGATGGTCTTGCGGGCCTTCATGTCGACGATGGTGAAGTCGGCGTCGAAGCCCTCGGCCAGGCGGCCCTTGTCGGCCAGGCCGAACACGCGGTTGACGCCATGGCTGGTCAGGTCGACGAAGCGCTCCAGGGAGAGCTTGCCGTCGACCACGTGGGTCAGCATCACCGGCACCAGGGTCTGGACGCCGGGCATGCCCGAGGGCGAGGCCGGATAGGGCCGGGCCTTCTCCTCGCGGGTGTGGGGGGCATGATCCGAACCCAGCACGTCGGCGACGCCGGCCTCCACGCCACGCCAGACGCCGGCCACGTGATAGGCGTCGCGGATCGGCGGGTTCATCTGGGCGAAGCCCTTCAGCCGCTCATAGGCCTCGGGCGCGACCAGGGTCAGGTGCTGGGGCGTGACCTCGACGCTGGCCACATCCTTGTTCTGGGCCAGGAAGTCGATCTCTTCCTTGGTGGTCACGTGCAGCACGTGGATGCGTTTGCCGAGGCTCTTGGCGATGCGGACCAGGCGATGGGTCGACTGCAGGGCGGCCTGGGCGTCGCGCACCTCGGGGTGGCTGGTCCAGTCGCCCGGACGGGCCAGGCTGCGGCGCTCGGCCAGGCGGTATTCGTCCTCCGAGTGGAAGGCCGCGCGGCGATTGACGTGGCGCAGCACGTTCTCGACGCCCTCGTCGTCCTGAACCAGCAGCGAGCCGGTCGAGGCGCCCATGAACACCTTGATGCCGCAGCAGCCCGGCAGACGCTCCAGCTCGCCCAGGAACGCGGCGTTCTCGTGCGTGCCGCCGACATAGAAGGCGTGGTCGGTGTGCATGCGGTTCTTGGCGCGCGAGAGCTTGTCGGCCAGGGCGTCAGGATCGGTCGTCGTCGGCTCGGTGTTGGGCATCTCGAAGACGGCGACCACGCCGCCCAGGGCCGCGCCGCGCGAACCGCTCTCGAGATCCTCTTTCCACTCCAGGCCCGGCTCGCGGAAGTGGACCTGGCTGTCGATCACGCCGGGCAGGACGGTCAGGCCCGCGGCGTCGAACACCTCGCCGGCGCTGGCCTGGGACAGGTCGCCGATGGCGACGATCTTGCCGCCCCGCACGCCGATGTCGGTGATCCCGCGCCCCGCATGGTTCACCACCTCGCCGCCGCGCACGATCAGGTCGAAGGTCTGGGTCATGGGACGGCTCCTGCGGTGGGGGCGAGGGTTTGGGCGGTCGTAGGACCGGCCCGCCTCCGAGGCAACCAAAACTAGCGGACTAGCTCGCGTCCCGCTCGGCCACGCGCTCTTCCTCGATCGCCGGTTCGGCCGGCCCTTGCTGCGCAGGGGCTTCTTCGACCGCGATCGCCGGTTCCGGCGCGGCGTCCTCGGCCGGGGGCGCGTCTTCCGCCTCGACCACCGCCCGTTCCGGCGAAATCTCCGTGTCCGGCTCGGTCCTCGCCAGCAGCGCCTTGGCCGCCTTGACGACGGTGGCCACCGGCAGGTCGCTCATGTGGCGGATGGCCTGGGAGAGGTCGGGGTCGATGGCCAGGAACTGATCGAAGGTGCGCGGGCCGCGCACGGCTTCCGCCCTGTCGCCCCAGGGGCCGTAGCGCCGCTCATCCGAGGGACCGAACAGGCCGATCGTCGGCGCGCCGGCGGCGGCGGCGATGTGCATCAGCCCCGAGTCGTTGCCGATGAACAGCCGCGCGCGGCGCAGGCAGGCATAGGCGGTCAGCAGGTCGACCTTGCCGGTCAGGTCGATGGTGCGGCCGCGCGCCGAGGCCATGCGCAGCTCCTCGACCATGCGGGTGTCCTCGGGGCCGCCCAGGATCAGCAGGCGACCGCCGGCCATCGGGCCGTCCTTGTCCAGCAGCTGGGCCGCCGTCTGGGTGAAGCGCTCGATCGGCCAGACCTTGCCGATCCAGTTGGAGGCGGGCCCCATGGCCAGGATCGGACCGCCTTCCCCCAGCAGCTCGTCGGCCAGGGCCTGGACCTCGGGCGTGATGTAGAGGTGCGGCGCGGGCGGGTCGCCTTCCAGCTTCAGGGTGCGGGCCGCGTCGACCACCTTGTGGACCACGTCGCCCGGCGACTTCTTCCAGATCGCCCGCTTGTCGCGGCGCAGGAACAGAGCCGTGGCGCTGCCGCGCAGGTCGACGACCAGGCTCCACTTCCTGTGGCGTACCTGGCGCCACAGCTTGAACCAATGGCCCTTGCCCTTGCCCTTCTCCATCACGATCACGCGGTCCAGGCCCGGCACATGGGCGAACAGCGGCGCGGCCAGGGGGCCGGCGACGATGGTGAAGCGCGCGTTGGGGATTTGATCAGAGAGCAGTTTGATCAGGCCGGACGAGAGCACCGCATCGCCGATGCGTGTGGCCGTGATGAAGAGAATCGGGAAGGCCCGCTGTGTCATCGGTCCATCTATAGGCCGGTCGGTGAGTCGACGCATCCCACGTTAACGGTTGAGCTTTGGGGATTTCTAAGGACTGGCGCCGTTGGGGACTCGGCGCCACATGTGCGGCTATGAGTTCCATCGCCCATCTCGCCTCCCGCGCCGTCATCGCCGTCTCCGGTCCGGATTGGCGAAGCTTCCTGCAGGGCCTGCTGACCCAGGACGTCGAGACCCTGCGGCCCGGCGAACTGCGCTTCGCCGCCCTGCTGACGCCGCAGGGCAAGCTGCTCTACGACCTGTTCATCGCGGGAACCGAGGACGGCGCCCTGCTGGACGTGGCCGGCCAGCACCGAGCCGCGATCCTGACGCGCCTGACCCTGTACCGGCTGCGGGCCAAGGTGACGCTGGAGGCCCAGGACACACCGGTCTTCGCCGTGTTCGGCGGCGACGTCGCCGGCCCCTACGCCGATCCGCGCCTGCCGGCCCTGGGCGCTCGGGCCTATGGCGGGCTGGACGCGAACGCCGACGAAGACGCCTATGACGCCCATCGCCTGGCCCTGGGCGCGCCCGGTCCCGCCGACTGGGGCAGCGAGGCGACCTATCCTATCGAGGCCGATTTCGACCTGTTGGCCGGCATCGACTTCAAGAAGGGCTGCTTCGTCGGCCAGGAGACGACCAGCCGCATGAAGCGGCGCGGGACGATCAAGACCCGCATGCTGCCGATCACCTTCGACGGTCCCGCCCCGCCGTTCGGCGCCGAGGTGCTGGCCGGAACCCTGCGGGCGGGCGAGGTGCTGAGCGGCCGCAACGGCCGGGCCATGGCCCTTTTGCGCCTGGACCGCATCGAGGACGCCGCGCTGACGGTCGAGGGCCGACCGGTCAGGGTCGAACGTCCGGACTGGCTCATCTAGGCGCTTTCGTTCTCGAAAAGTTCTGGTAGCGTCGCCGCATGACCGATCACGCGCGCTGCACCTGGAAGGGTATGAACGGGGACCCGTTCTACGAGGCCTATCACGACCACGAATGGGGCGTGCCCGAATGGGACAGTCGCGCCCTGTGGGAGAAGCTGGTGCTGGACGGCTTCCAGGCCGGCCTGTCGTGGATCACCATCCTGCGCAAGCGCGAGGGCTTCCGCGCCGCCTTCGCCGGCTTCGATCCCGAGAAGGTCGCCCGCTTCACCGAGGCCGACCGCGCCCGGCTGATGGCCGACGCGGGCATCATCCGCTCGAACGGCAAGATCGACGCGGCCATCTCGGGGGCCCGGATCTATCTGGACATGCGCGAGCGCGGCGAGGACTTCGGAACCTTTCTGTGGGACATGGTCGGCGGCGCGCCGATCCAGAATCAATGGCGGGCCGGCGAGGTCCCGGCCGAGACACCGCTGGCCGTCCAGATGTCCAAGGCCCTGAAGGCCAAGGGCTTCAAGTTCTGCGGTCCGGTGATCGTCTACGCCTTCATGCAGGCCACCGGCCTGGTCAACGACCACCTGGTGACGTGCTTCCGTCACCAGGAATGCAAGGCGCTGGGACATCGTTCCTAGGCGCGACGCGGGGGCGGCCAGCCAGGGCCGCCCCCGTTCGATCTCTTGTCGCCGCCTC
>CBIHOB010000029.1:0-56332 GCA_966211605.1 uncultured Caulobacter sp. | reverse complement strand
CCGAACAGCTGGTCGACTCGATCACCTCGACGGACATCGGCGCCCTGCCGGACCGCTCGGTGACGGAAGCCCTGCAGCGCGTCGCGGGCGTCACCATCGGCCGCACCTCGGACGGCCGCGACGCCGACCGCTTGTCGGTCGAAGGCTCCGGCGTGCAGGTGCGCGGCCTGTCATGGGTGCGCGGCGAACTGAACGGCCGCGACAGCTTCTCGGCCAAGAGCGGCCGCACCCTGAGCTTCGAGGACATCCCGCCCGAGCTGATGGCCGGCGTGGACGTCTACAAGAACCCCTCGGCCGACATCGTCGAAGGCGGCGTGGGCGGCACCGTCAACCTGCGCACCCGGCTGCCCTTCGACAGCGCCAAGCGCATCATCGCCTATTCGATCGACGCCTCGTACGGCGACCTGGCCAAGAAGTGGAAGCCCAGCGGCTCGATCCTGTACAGCGACCGCTTCCAGACCGGCATCGGCGAGGTCGGCGTCCTGGTCGACCTGTCGGACTCCAAGCTGAAGAGCCGCACCGACACCATGTCGGTCGATCCCTACTTCGTGCGCACCGACCTCGTGCCCGGCAAGACGGTCTACGTGCCCGGCGGCTACGGCTACCGCAGCCTGGACTTCGACCGCGAGCGCAAGGGCATCGACGCGGCCGTGCAATGGCGTCCGAACGACCAGTGGGAGGCGACCCTGCACTTCCTGCGCTCGTCGGCCCTGCAAGCCTCGACCGAGCGCGCCAACGGCTTCAATCCCGGTTCGGGCAACGGCCCGGCGGCGGGCACCAGCTTCACCTATGACGCCTCGGGCCACTTCGTGAAGGGTACCATGGCCGATGCGCCCGGCGGCACGAACCTGGGCTCTTCGCTGATCGACACCCGCTACGCCGAGCGCAGCTCGGTGACGTCTGACTACTCGCTGAACCTGAAGTACAATCCGAACGACAAGTGGTCGTTCAGCGGCGACGTCCAATACATCTACGCCAAGACCAAGACGGTCGACTTCACCGCGTTCAATTCGCTGAACGGTTCGACCCTGCCGGCCACGCTGGACGTCAGCGGCGGCCTGCCGACGATCACCGCCAACAACAACGCCGCCTTCCTGGCCAATCCGGCCAACTACTATCTGCAGGCGGCGATGGACCACCACGACCGCAACGAAGGCAGCGAACTGGCGGCGCGCTTCGACGGCGGCTACACCTTCGACGACGACGGCTGGCTGAAGTCGTTCCGCTTCGGCGTGCGCCACACCTATCGCCAGGCGACGACCCGCGAGACCACCTATCGCTGGGACACCGTGGCCCCCAGCTGGTCGGGCGCGCCGTCGATCGACAAGCTGAATGGCTATCAGGGCTATTACGAGCTGTTCTCGTTCGACGACTACTTCCGCGGCGACGCCCAGGTGCCGGCGGCCTTCGTCATGCCGACCGCGTCCTTCGTGAACCAGTACGGCAAGACCTCGACGATCCTGGGCCAGATCGCCGCGGCCAACGGCGGCGGCTGGCGTCCGTTCAACGGCGACTTCGAGGACCAGTCGGGTCCGGGCGGGCGCGGCAGCACCAACCACCAGAAGGAAAAGACCCTGGCGGGCTACGCCATGCTGCGCTTTGGCCACGACGTTCCCGTCGCCGGCGAGCAGCGCGAGCTGGACGGCAACATCGGCGTCCGCGTCGTGCGCACCGAGACCACCAGCCAGGGCCTGCAGGGCTTCTCCCTCAACACCGAGGCCTATGCCGACGGCAGCCTGATCCCGGCGGCCGACCGGCAATTCGCCAACGGCGCCCGCAGGGCCTATGTCGGCGGCCGCGACTACGTGAACGTCCTGCCCAGCCTGAACCTGCGCCTCAAGCTGAACCCGGACATGTTCATCCGCTTCGCGGCGGCCAAGGCGATCGTCCGGCCCGACTTCCAGCAGCTGCAGCCGAACTACACGATCGGCGCCACCAACGGCTTCCTGTCCGGCGGGACCTGCACGAACAGCATCCCCGGCGGCTCGCGCGCCAACTGCGTCTATCAGTACACGGCCAATGCCGGTAACCCGGATCTGAAGCCGATCCGCTCCACCCAGTACGACCTGGCCTACGAGTGGTACTTCGCCCCGACCGGCAGCCTGACGGCGACGCTGTTCTACAAGGACATCTACAACTTCATCACGAACGGCTCGCAGAACGTGCAGTTCACCAACAACGGCGTGACCCGCACCGTCCAGGTGATCCAGCCGTACAACGCCGGCCATGGCACGATCAAAGGCTTCGAAGTCGCCTACCAGCAGTATTACGACTTCCTGCCGGGTCTGCTGCGCGGCTTTGGCACGCAGGCCAACTTCACCTATGTCGACAGCAAGGGCGCCCGCAACGCGGCGGTCAACCCGTACGACAACACCCAGATCGCCAATCTCACCGGCGCCGCGGGCACCTCGATGCCGCTCGAGGGCCTGTCGAAGAAGAGCTACAATGTCGCGGCGCTCTACGATCTGGGCAAGATTTCGGCGCGCCTGGCCTACAACTGGCGTGAGCGCTACCTGCTGACCACCACGGCGGCGAACATCAATATCCCCGCCTGGTACGACAGCTACGGCCAGCTGGACGGCTCGGTGTTCTACACCGTCAACGACAAGATCAAGGTCGGCTTCCAGGCCGTGAACCTGACCAACACCAAGACCAAGATCCTGGTCAGCTATCCGGGCCGCCCGGAAGAGGGCCTGACGACGCACAACTGGGTGGTGGCCGACCGCCGCTACTCGGTCGTGCTGCGCGGGACCTTCTAGGCCGTCAAGCCGGACAATCGTCGGCCCCCGTCCTCGCGGCGGGGGCCTTCTTGTTTCAGCGGCCAGGCTCTAGCGTGTCCGCCTGCATCGCGTTCGAGGCGCCGCGTCGATGGACGGAAAACCCTATCGCAAGTTCGTCGTGGTCGGCGGCGGCACGGCCGGCTGGATCGCCGCGGCCGCCCTGATCCAGGCCACGAAGGGCCGGGTAGGCGAGGTCGAGCTGGTCGAGTCCGAGGAGATCGGCACGGTGGGCGTGGGCGAAGCCACCATCCCGCCGATCCGGTTCCTGAACGAGCTGCTGGACATCGACGAGATCGACTTCATCAAGAAGACCCAGGCGACGTTCAAGCTGGGCATCCAGTTCCGCGACTGGGGGCGCCTGGGCGCCGAGTATTTCCATCCGTTCGGGGTCTACGGCCAGCCGATCGACGGCGTCGGCTTCCATCACTACTGGCTGCGGCTAAGGGCCAACGGCGAGGGCGGCAGCCTGGACAGCTACGCGCTGTCGACCGTGGCGGCCAAGGCCGGCAAGTTCGCGATACCGCCCAAGGACCTGCCGCCGGGCGTGCCGGGGTTGGGCTACGCCTACCACTTCGACGCCGGCCTCTACGCCCGTTATCTGCGCGACTACGCCGAGCAGCGCGGCGTCAAGCGCACCGAAGGCCGGATCGCCACGGTCGAACAGGATCCCGAAAGCGGTTTCATCAGCGGCCTGACGCTGACGGACGGCCGCCGGGTCGAGGGCGACTTCTTCATCGACTGCTCGGGCTTCCGCGGGCTGCTTATCGAGCAGACCCTGAAGGCCGGGTACGAGGACTGGTCGCCCTGGCTGCCCTGCGACCGGGCGCTGGCCATCCCCTGCGAGAACGTCTATCCGCTGACGCCCTATACCCGCTCCACCGCGCGGGCCGCCGGCTGGCAGTGGCGGATCCCGCTGCAGCACCGCACCGGCAACGGCTACGTCTATTGCAGCGCCCATATCAGCGACGACGAGGCGGCCGCCACCCTGCTGGCCAACCTGGACGGCAAGGCCTTGGCCGATCCGCGCCCGCTGCGCTTCACCGCCGGCCGCCGCAAGAAGAGCTGGGACAAGAATGTCGTCGCCCTGGGGCTGGCCGGCGGCTTCATGGAACCCCTGGAATCGACCAGCATCCACATGATCCAGAGCGGGGTCCTGCGCCTGCTGTCGCTGCTGCCGCTGGGCGGCCGCGACCCGGCCGCCGAGGCCGAGTACAACCGCCTGACCCAGATCGAATACGAGCAGATCCGCGACTTCATCATCCTCCACTATTGCGCCACCGAGCGGGACGACGCGCCGCTGTGGAACCACTGCCGGACCATGGCCATCCCCGACAGCCTGGCCCACAAGATCGACCTGTTCCGCAACCGGGCCAAGATCGCCCGCTACGACGAGCAGCTGTTCGCCGAGCCCAGTTGGCTGGCGGTGTTCCTGGGGCAGGGGATCCAGCCGCGCGACTACGATCGCCTGGCCGATGTCGCCGCTTATGACGATGTCGTGGCCGCGGTGCGCCACGTGGGTCAGGGCAACGCCAATCTCGTCTCGCGACTGCCCACCCACGACGCCTTCATCGCCGCGGCCTGCAAGGCCGATCCGGTCACGGTTTGAGCCAATGACAACGCTATCAAAACCGCTTGCTGGTCTGAATTATACGACTATAGTCCGACAAGCTCAGTCGGAGCGGCGGGATCGCCTATCCGACGGCGCGGAGAGGGACTGGCCTTCTGCGCGCCTCGCGCGGCAGCCTCTCCCCGCGGCCGTGCGGCGTCTTTTCCCGCGCATCGTCACCTGCGGCGGTGCGCGGATTTTTTGATCGGATTTCCGACCGGGGAGATCGCTGAAGCGGACGGGTCATCGCCCTCGGGCAGGCAATCGTCCGACAATAGAATTGATAGCGCTAACATGGATTGGCGCGCGACTTATGGGAGGAGGCGGATGGGGATTTCACGCTTCGCATTGACCTTGGGAATGCTGGGCTCGCTGGCCCTGGCCGGCGGCGCCGTCGCGGCCGGCGGCGACATTCCGCGCCTCGTGCAAAAGGACGGTCGCTACGCCTTGATGGTCGACGGCGCGCCGTTCCTGATCCTGGGCGCCCAGGTCAACAACTCCAGCGCCTGGCCGTCGCAAATGGCCAAGGTCTGGCCCGCCGTCGGGAAGATGGGCGTCAACACCGTCCAGGTCCCGATCGCCTGGGAGCAGATCGAGCCGGTCGAGGGCAAGTTCGACTTCTCGTATCTGGACCTGCTGCTGGCCCAGGCTCGCGAGCATAACGTCCGCCTGGTGCTGCTGTGGTTCGGCACCTGGAAGAACTCCTCGCCGTCCTACGCCCCCGAGTGGGTCAAGCTGGACGACAAGCGCTTCCCGCGCCTGAAGAAGGAGGACGGCGAGCGGTCGTACTCGATGTCGCCATTGGCCCCATCGACGCTGGACGCCGACCGCAAGGCCTTCGTCGCCCTGATGACCCACCTGAAGGCCAAGGACTCGGCCGACAGGACGGTGATCATGGTCCAGGTCGAGAACGAGACCGGCACCTACGGCACGGTCCGCGACTTCGGCCCGGCCGCTCAGAAAGTCTTTGACGGCCCCGCGCCCACCGCGCTCGTGAAGGCCGTGGGCGCCAAGCCCGGGACCTGGAGCCAGGCCTTCGGCAAGGACGCCGACGAGTTCTTCCACGCCTGGCATATCGGCCGCTTCGTCGACCAGGTCGCTGCGGCCGGCAAGGCGGTCTATCCCCTGCCGATGTACGTCAACGCCGCCCTGCGTGATCCCATCAAGCCGGGCGAGCCCAAGAGCTATTCGGCCGGCGGTCCCACCGACAACGTCATCGACGTCTGGAAGGCCGCGGCCCCCTCGATCGACCTGATCGCGCCCGACATCTACATGAAGGAGTCGGTCAAGTACTCGGCCGCTCTCGCCCACTACAAGCGGCCTGGCAACGCCCTGTTCGTGGCCGAGACCGGCAACGACCCGGCCTACGCCCGCTATGTCTTCGACACCCTGGGCCGCCAGGGGATCGGCTGGTCGCCGTTCGGCATGGACTACACCGGCTACGCCAACTACCCGCTGGGCGCGGCCAAGCTGGACGAGGCGACGATCGAGGCCTTCGCCGCCAACTACCGCCTGCTGGGCCCCATGGCTCGCGAGTGGGCCAGGCTGTCGTACGAGGGCAAGGTGTTCGGCGGTTCCGAGCCGGATGACCGCGCCGCCCAGGCGACGACCATGGGCGCCTGGACCGTCACCCTGCGCTACGGCAAGTGGCAGTTCGGGGCCTCGGACTGGGCCTGGCTAAAGGACCGCCCGCCCGGCCCGCAAGGCCCTGACGGCGGCGGGATCGTCGCCCAGCTGTCGCCCGACGAGTTCCTGGTCACCGGCCGCAATGTCCGCGTCGAATTCGGCCGGGCCCTCAAGGACAACAAGCCCATGATGATGGCCCGCGTGGAAGAGGGTCACTTCGAGAACGGCCAATGGGTCTTCGACCGCCTGTGGAACGGCGACCAGACCGACTACGGCCTCAACTTCACCGGCGGCTCGCAGATCCTGCGGGTCAAGCTCGCCACCTACTGACGGGACCAGCCATGCGTATCCTGACCCTCTCCGCTTTCAGCCTCGCGCTCCTGGCGTCGACCTCGGCCTTCGCCCTGGACGGCGGCTTCGAGAAGACCGCCGACGGCGTCATCGTCACCCCCGCCTCGGGGCCGGCCAAGAAGGTCCGTCTGCAGGTGATGAGCGACCGCGCCATCCGGGTCACCGCCTCGCCCACCGAGACCATCGACGCCCCGCAGAGCCTGATGGTCATCGCGGCCCCCAAGACCTCGGGCTTCACAGTCACCGAGGCCGGCGGCAAGGTCGTGCTGAAGGCCGGCAAGGCCACCGCCGAGGTGACGCTGAAGGACGGCGCGGTGTCGTTCAAGGACGCCGCTGGCAAGACTGTCCTGGCCGAGCAGACGCGCTCGGCCTTCAAGCCGCACACCATCGACGGCAAGAACTTCTACGCCATCTCGCAGCGTTTCAATCCGAACACGGACGAAGGCTTCTACGGCCTGGGCCAGCACCAGAACGGCCAGATGAACTACAATGGCCAGGACGTCGAGCTGGCCCAGTACAATCGCGACATCGCCATCCCGTTCGTGCTGTCGACCCGCAACTACGGGCTGCTGTGGGACAACAACGGCATCACCCGGTTCGGCGACCCGACGCCCTACGCCCTGGCCTCGCGCGACCTGAAGGTCACCGACGCCAACGGCAAGCCCGGCGGCTTCACGGCCAAGTACTACGTCAAGGGCGAGCTGAAGCTGACCCGGACCGAGAAGGACATCGACTACCAGTTCCTCGATGACCTGCCCAACTGGCCGGCCGAGCTGCAGACCGCCGACAAGAAGCCGGTCAAGGGCGCGACCGTCGTGTGGGAAGGCTATGTCGAGCCCAAGACGGCCGGCGTGCAGAAGTTCAAGCTGTACTCGTCCAGCTACGCCAAGATCTGGGTCGACGGACAGCTGAAGATCGACCGCTGGCGGCAGAACTGGAACCCGTGGTTCCACAATTTCACCGTCCCGATGAAGGCCGGAACCAAGCACAAGGTGCGCGTCGAGTGGGATCCCAACGACGGCTACATCGCCCTGCTGCACAATGACCCGATCCCGGCCGCCCAGCAGAAGTCGCTGACCCTGACCTCGGAAGTGGCCCACACGATCGACTACTATTTCGTCGCGGGCGACAACCTGGACCAGGTGGTGAGCGGCTATCGCGAGCTGACCGGCAAGGCCCAGGCCCTGCCGCGCTGGTCGTACGGCTTCTGGCAGTCGCGCCAGCGCTACAACACCCAGGACGAGCTGGTCGGGGTGGTCAAGGAATACCGCAAGCGCCAGGTGCCGCTGGACAATATCGTGCTGGACTGGCGCTACTGGAAGGACGACAGCTGGGGCAGCCACGAGTTCGACAAGACCCGCTTCCCCGACGCCGCGAAGATGCTGAAGGACGTTCACGACGAGAACGCCCACTTCATGATCTCGATCTGGCCGAAGTTCTATCCGACGACCAAGAACTACAAGGAGCTGGACGCCAAGGGGTACATGTACCACCGCAACGTCGAGCAGGGCGCGCTGGACTGGGTGGGCCCCGGCTATCTGAACTCGTTCTACGACCCCTATACCCAGGAAGCGCGCGACATCTACTGGCGCCAGGTCAAGGAGAACCTGGGCGGCATCGGCATCGACGCCTGGTGGATGGACAGCGACGAGCCGGACATGCACTCCAACCTCGACATCCCCGAGCGCACCCTGCGCATGGGACCGACGGCCAAGGGGCCGGGCGCGGAGTTCTTCAACTCCTATCCGCTGCTGCACACCCAGAGCGTCTTCGACGGCGAGCACGCGCGTGATCCCAACAAGCGCTCGTACATCTTCTCGCGCTCGGGCTTCGGCGGCATCCAGCGCCAGGGCGTGGCCCTGTGGAGCGGCGATGTCGTTTCGCGCTGGGACGATCTGAAGGACCAGATCTCGGCTGGCGTGAACCTGTCGATGTCGGGCATTCCCAACTGGACCACCGACATCGGCGGCTTCTCGGTCGAGGACCGCTATCTGAACAAGGAGCCGGCTCATTGGCCCGAGTGGCAGGAGCTGAACCTGCGCTGGTTCCAGTTCGGCGCCTTCTCGCCGCTGTTCCGCAGCCACGGCGAAGAGCCCTTCCGCGAGATCTGGAACCTGGCCGACGAGGGGACCGAGGTCTACAAGTCGCTGGTCTGGTACGACCAGCTGCGCTACCGCCTGATGCCCTACACCCTGACCCTGGCGGGCGAGACCTATCACCGCGACGGCAGCATCATGCGCGGCCTGGTCATGGACTATCCGAACGACCTGAAGGCGCGGAACGTCAACGACGAGTACCTGTATGGCTCGGCGTTCCTGGTCGCCCCGGTGACCAGCTTCAAGGCTCGCTCGCGCGAGGTTTACCTGCCGGCCGGAACCACCTGGTACGACTTCGAGACGGGCAAGGCCCACGCCGGCGGCCAGACCGTCAAGGCCGACGCCCCGCTCTCGCGCATGCCGCTGTTCGTCAAGGCCGGCGCGATCGTGCCGACGACCGACGTCCAGCAGTACGTCGGTGAGAAGCCCGACCTTCCGATCACGCTCGTCATCTATACCGGCAAGGACGGCAAGTACGAGCTGTACGAGGATGACGGCCTGACCATGGCCTATCAGCGCGGGGCCTACAGCCGCATCCCGATCAGCTACGACAACGCCAGCGGCCGCGTCGTGATCGGGGCTCGCTCGGGCAAGTTCGATGGTATGGTCGACAAGCGCACCTTCAAGGTCCGCTTCATCGGGGCCGGCGCCAGGCCCACTGACTTCGACGCCGCGGTCGACGCGACCGTCGAGTACGCCGGCGAGCCGGTCGTGGTGACGCGGAAGAAATAGCGCCTTCCATCCCTCTCCCTTTCGGGAGAGGGATCACCTCATTCTAGTGGGCGGCGTCCTTGGCCTTGTCGCCGGCCTTCTCGGCGGCGTCGCCAGCCTTTTCGGCGGCCTTGCCGGCATCGGCGGCGGCGTCGCCAGCCGCTTCCTTGGCCTGCTCGGTGGTGGCGGTCGCGGCGGCGTCGGCGCTGGCGTTCGCCGCATTGGCCGCCGCGGCGGCGGCGTTCTGGGCGTCGGCGGCGGCGGCGCTGCTTTCGGTGGCCGCTTCCTGGGCCTTTTGGGCCTTGTTCTCGCAGGCCATCAGCGTCAGGCCCAGGGCGGCCACGGCCGCGATCGTCACAACACGCATGGAATCCTCCTCCAACTCGGCCTTGGCGCCGAGGTCATCGGATAATCCCGATCGCGACGATCGGTTGCCCGGCCGGATCGTCTCAGGACATCGGATTGGCCGGCGGCGGCGGGCCTTCGGGCAAGGGGATGAACTCGTCGTGGTCCAGGTCGGGCAGCTTCATGCGGCCGGCCCGCCAGTCAGCCTTGGCCTGCTCAATACGATCCTTGGACGAGGAGATGAAGTTCCACTCGATGAAGCGCGGGCCGATCGGTTCGCCACCCAGCAGCATGACGGTCGAGCGCTCGATCGCCTTGAAGACGATGGTGTCGCCGGGGGCGAAGACGGCCATCTGGGTCTCGACCAGCTCGCGGTCCCCGACCTCGACCCGGCCGGCGGCGACATAGGCGGCGCGCTCGGCGTATTCCGCCGGCAGGGCCGCGACCGTGCCCGGCTCCAGCTCCCAGTGGACATAGAACAGCGGCGAATAGACCGGCACGTTCGACTTGGCCCCGAAGGCCTCGCCGGCGATCAGCCGCGCCTTCAGCCCGCCGCTCTCGTAGTAGGGCAGGTCGGCCGGGCCCTCGTGGTGGGTGAAGCTGGGCGCGATCTCCTCGTATTCCTTGGGCAGCGCCACCCAGGCCTGCATGCCGTCCATGCGGCCGCCGTGCTCGCGCAGTCCCTCGAAGCGTTCGGAGTGGGTGATGCCGCTGCCGGCGGTCATCCAGTTGACCTCGTTGGGCTTGATCACCGCCAGTGAGCCGACGCTGTCGCGGTGAGTGATCTCGCCCTCGAACAGATAGGTCAGGGTCGACAGGCCGATATGCGGGTGCGGGCGCACGTCGGCGCTCTTGGCGAAGCCGGGCTGGAAGGCGGCGGGACCCATGTGGTCCAGGAAGGTGAACGGCCCGACCATCCGATGGGCGTGGAACGGCAGCACCCGGCCGACCTCGAAGTTTCCGAGATCCTTGCGGCGGGCTTCGAAGACAAGATCGATCATGGGGCGACTCCGGCCAAATTCGCCGGTGAACTTAGCCGGGAGTTGCGATGGGCGCCTTGTCTAAATCTACAGGGCGTCCGGCGTCTTCTTCAGCGGCAGCAGGGCGATCAGGCTGATCGCGCCGGCGCCGGCGAGATAAAGGCCCACGAGTTTGAGTCCGCCATGGGTGGCCAGGGCCTGGGCGATCGCCGGGGTCATGCCGCCGCCGATGACGCCGCCGACATTGAAGGCGATCGACGAGCCGGTGTAGCGCACCCTCGCCGGGAACAGGCTGGGCAGCCAGGCGCCGAGCGGGCCGTAGACCAGGCCCATCACCACCAGGGCCAGCGACAGGAAGACGCCGATCAGCCACAACGAGCCTGAACCCATCATCGGCGCCAGGGCGGCGCCGGCGGCCACGGTCAGGACAGAGCCCGCCATCAGCACGCGACGGGGGCTGGACGCATCCGACCAGTAGCCGGCCCAGACGATGCCGGCGGCCATGAACAGGATGGCGATCAGCAGCACGCTGAGGAACAGCTGGCGACCATAGCCCAAGGCCGTCACACCGTAGCCTAGCGAGAAGGCGGTAGTCAGGTAGAACAGGGCGAAGCAGGCGACGACGGCGAATGTGCCGCCAATGACCTCGCGGGCGTGGGTCCTGAACAGTTCCGCCACCGGCACGTGGGCGGGCGGGGCTTCATGGGCGGCGGCCTCGAAGGCGGCGGTCTCGGTCAGCTTCAGGCGGATCCACAGGCCCACCCCGACCAGCAGGATGCTGCCCAGGAACGGCAGGCGCCAGCCCCAGGCCTGGAACTGCTCCGGCGTCAGGACAGCGCCCAGGATCAGGAACAGGCCATTGGCGGCGATGAAGCCGACCGGGGCGCCCAGTTGCGGGAACATGCCGAAGCGCGCGCGCCAGCCGGGCGGGGCGTTCTCGACCGCCAGCAGGGCCGCGCCGCCCCACTCGCCGCCCAGGCCGAAGCCCTGGCCGAAGCGCAGCAGACACAGCATGAACGGGGCGATCCAGCCGGCCTGGTGATAGGTCGGCAGGAAGGCCACCAGCAGGGTCGAGCCGCCCATGATCAGCAGCGAGGCCACCAGGGTCGACTTGCGGCCGATGCGGTCGCCGAAGTGCCCGAACACGATCGAGCCCAGCGGCCGGGCGATGAAGGCGACGCTGAGGCTGGCATACGAGGCCAGAAGCTGCACGGCGGGCGAGGAGGCCGGGAAGAACAGCGGCCCGAACACCAGCGAGGCGGCGGTGGCGTAGATATAGAAGTCGTAGAACTCGACCGCCGTGCCGATCAGGCTGGCGGCCAGCACGCGTCGCGTCGACGCGCCGGTAGCGCTCGATTGGGCCATGCTGGCCTCCTTGGAATGTCGGACGGTGCGGAGCGCGGCCCCGGCCGCGCTCCGAAAGGCCTTAGCCCAGCGGGCTCACATACGGGCTGATCAGGCCCAGCGGCACGGCCGTGGAATTCTTGACGCCGCGGATCACGATGCGGCTTTCGATGTTGCTGACCAGGCCCAGCGACAGCAACTTGTCGCGCAGGAACTCGTCGAAGGCGCGCATGTCGCGGGTGACGATGCGCATTTCATAGTCGGCTGCGCCGGTCACGGTGGCGCATTGGACGACCTCGGCCCACTTGGCGACCGCCTGTTCGAAGGTGTCCAGATTTTCCTTGGTCGGAAGGGACAGCTTGACGGTGCAGTAGACCTCGAAGCCGAGACCAAGTTTTTCCCGGTCGAGAATCGTCACCCGGCGCTGGATGACGCCGGCGTCTTCCAGCCTTTTGATCCGCCGCCAGCACGGGCTGGACGACAAACCAACGCGTTCGGCGATCTCCGCGACGGACAGTCCGGCGTCGTGTTGGATGAGATCCAGGATCTTGGCATCCACGGCGTCGAGTTGTTCGGACAAGAAATTCCTCCCCCCAGCGGGCGTTGACGCTCACTTCTTGCGCAAAACGACCACGAGTCGGGCACGCCTTGGGCAAACAATTTCCGCGCTTCTATAAGATATTGCGTAGCGGGCGGGAAGACCCGGGAGGAAAATTTTTGCCATGCGGCACTCGGAAGTCACGCTCGACGACAAATATGTGCTCGAAGATGGCCAGGCGTTCATCACGGGCGTGCAGGCGCTGCTGCGGGTCCTGCTGGATCGCAAGCGCCTGGATCGCCAGGCGGGATTGAACACCGGCGGCTATTTGTCAGGCTACAGGGGCTCGCCGCTGGGCGGCCTGGACCAGCAAGCCGCGCGCATCAGGAAACTGCTCACCGCCCACGACGTGGTCTTCCAGGAAGGCCTCAACGAGGACCTGGCCGCCACCGCCGTGTGGGGCAGCCAGCAGGCCAACCTCTTCCCCGGCGCGCTTTACGATGGCGTGTTCGGCATGTGGTACGGCAAGGCGCCCGGCGTCGACCGCACCGGCGACGTCTTCAAGCACGCCAACTTCGCGGGCGTGTTCCCGACCGGCGGCGTGCTGGCGGTGGCCGGCGACGACCACGGCTGCAAGAGCTCGACCCTGCCGTCGCAGTCCGAGTTCGCCTTCCAGGACTTCGAGATGCCGGTGCTGTCGCCGGCCGACGTGCAGGAGGTGCTGGACTACGGGATCCTGGGCATCGCCCTTTCGCGGTTCTCGGGTCTGTGGACGGGCATGATCGCCCTGGCCGACACCATGGACAGCGGCGTGACCATCGATGTCTCGCTGGACCGCCACAAGATCGTCGTTCCCGACTTCCCGTTCCCGCCCGGCGGCCTCGGCATCCGGCTGAAGGACCAGCCGATGGAGAAGGAGCGGCGGATGCGGCTGCACAAGCTGCCCGCCGCCCTGGCCTTCGCCCGCGCCAATCACATCGACCGCGTGGTGCTCGGCGCTTCCCACGTGCGGGTGGGCAAGGCCCGCCTGGGCATCGTCTGCCAAGGCCAGGCCTACAAGGATGTGCTGGAGGCCTTCACGGCCATGGGCATGACCCTGCAGGAAGCCGCCGACCTGGGCGTCTCCATCTACAAGGTCGGCATGCCCTGGCCGCTGGAGCCGCTGGGCCTGCGCGCCTTCGCCGCCGGTCTCGAGACCCTGATGGTCATCGAGCACAAGCGCGCCCTGATCGAGCCCCAGGCTCGCGCCGCGCTCTACGACCTGCCCGCCCAGGCGCGCCCCCGGGTGATCGGCAAGACCGACGAAAAGGGCGGTCCGCTGCTGTCGGAGCTGGGCTCGCTGTCGGTGGCCGAGATCGCCCTGGCCATCTACGACCGCCTGCCGGACGGTCCGCACATGGAGCGGGCTCGCGCCTATCTGAACCGCGTCTCGGCCGCCGGCGTCGCCGCCGTCAGCCTGGCCGCCGACCAGGCCCGCAAGCCGTTCTTCTGCTCGGGCTGCCCCCACAACACCTCGACCAAGCTGCCGGAAGGTTCGCGGGCGCTGGCCGGCATCGGCTGCCACTACATGGCCGGGTTCAACGACCCGATGACCGACCTCAACACCCACATGGGCGGCGAGGGCCTGACCTGGGTGGGCGCGGCGCCGTTCACGGCCGAAAAGCACGTCTTCCAGAACCTGGGCGACGGCACCTACAACCATTCCGGTTCGCTGGCGATCCGGGGGGCGGTCGCGGCCAAGGCCAACATCACCTACAAGCTGCTCTATAACGACGCCGTCGCCATGACCGGCGGCCAGCGCGCCGAGAGCGGCTTCACCCCCGCCCAGATCACCCGCCAGCTGGCGGCCGAGGGCGTGACCAAGACGGTCATCGTGGTCGACGAGCTGGAGCGCTACCAGGGCGTCACCGACCTGGCTCCCGGCGTCGAGATCTTCCCGCGCTCGGACCTGATGCGCGTGCAGGAGATGTTGCGCGACACGGCCGGCGTGACGGTGCTGCTGTACGACCAGACCTGCGCCACCGAAAAGCGCCGCCGCCGCAAGCGCGGCAGCATGCCCAAGGCGACCAAGCGCGTCTTCATCAATCCTCTGGTCTGCGAAGGCTGCGGTGACTGTTC
The DNA here is from genome assembly GCA_966211605.1 of uncultured Caulobacter sp. Lineage (GTDB taxonomy): Bacteria > Pseudomonadota > Alphaproteobacteria > Caulobacterales > Caulobacteraceae > Caulobacter. The sequence continues at coordinate 41,837 of CBIHOB010000029.1, read as the reverse complement.
GGTGAAATCCAACTGCGTCTCGGTCGAACCGCTGGCCACGGAGTTCGGCCGCAAGCGCAAGATCAACCAGTCATCCTGTAACCAGGACTATAGCTGCGTCGAGGGCTTCTGCCCGTCGTTCATCACCCTGGAAGGGGCCGAGAACGCCCAGTCCAAGAAAACCCCGGCGGCCCTGACCGCCGAGTCGACGCCGCTGCCCGAGTTCGAGCCGCTGACCGGCGTGCGCAAGATCCTGTTCACGGGCGTGGGCGGCACCGGCGTGACCACCGTCGCCTCGATCCTGGCCATGGCCGCCCACATCGACGGTCGCGCCGGCAGCGTCGTGGACATGACCGGCCTGGCCCAGAAGGGCGGTTCGGTGTTCAGCCACGTCAAGATCGGCGAGACGGAAGAGACCATCGTCGGCGGCCGGGTGCCCGCGGCAAGCGCGGATGTGCTGATCGCCTGCGACCTGCTGGTGGCCGCCTCGCCCGAAGGCCTGTCGCTGTACGCCAAGGACCGCACGCGGGCTTTCGGCAACAGCGACTTCGCGCCCACGGCCGACTTCGTCACCAGCCGTGATATCCGCTTCGACGGCGGCGCCATGGCGCGGCGCGTGAAGGGCGCGACCAACACCTTCGACGCCTGCCCGGCCCAGCATCTGGCCGAGAGCCAGTTCGGCGACGCCATCTACGCCAATATGATCATGGTCGGCTTCGCGTGGCAGCGCGGGGTGATCCCCGTCTCCAGCCGCGCCCTCTATCGGGCCATCAAGCTGAACGGCGTCGACGCCGAGGCCAACCTGCAGGCCTTCGAGCTGGGGCGTCGCGTCGCCCATGACCCGACTTCGGTCGAGGTCAAGGAAGAGACGGTCGCCACGCCCGAGACCATGTCGCTGGACGACCTGATCGCCCATCGCACCCGCGAGCTGACCGCCTACCAGAACGCCGCCTACGCCCGGCGCTACGCGGACAAGGTGGCCAAGGTTCGCGGGGCCGAGATCGCCGTCAGCGGTCCGGACGGCGCTCTGCCGCTGACTCGCGCGGCGGCGGTGAACCTCTACAAGCTGATGGCCTACAAGGACGAATACGAGGTCGCGCGCCTCTATACCGACGGTCGCTTCAAGGCCGAGCTGGCCGGAACGTTCAAGGGCGGCCAGGCCAAGGTCTGGCTCTCGCCGCCGCTGCTGGCGCCCAAGGGGCCGGACGGCAAGCCCAAGAAGATCGCCTTCGGCGGCTGGATGCTGGACGTCGCCTTCCCGCTGATGGCCAAGCTGAAGGGCCTGCGCGGCGGCGCGCTCGATCTCTTCGGCCACACCGAAGAGCGCAGGATGGAGCGTGGGCTGATCGCCAGCTACGAGATCGCCCTCGACCGACTGGCGGCCGGCTTGTCGACCGAGAGCTTGGCTCTGGCCGTCAAGATCGCCGATATCCCCCAGCAGATCCGCGGCTATGGCCACGTGAAGGACGCCTCGGTGACCGTGGCCAAGGCGGCCGAGGCCAAGCTGTGGGCGCAGTGGTGCGGTAGCTGACCACCCTGGCGTGGCGGGAGGTTCGTGCTAGGCTTCCCGCCATGAACAAGCCCCTGAGCCCGGTGACCGTGACCCTCAGCGTCGAGGACGCCGCCGACCTTCAGGCGCGGGTCGAGCGCGGTGAGTTCGCCTCGCTGGACGAGGGCGTCGCGGCGGAACTGGCCGAGCTGAACTATCGCCGGGCGGCCGAAATCGTCGGCGGCCCGGACAAGCTGGAAGCGCTGCTGGACGAACTCGAGGCCTCTCGAACACTGGACCCCTCAGAGTGGGTCGGTGGCGAGCGCTCGCTGGCCGACATGCTGGCGGACCTCAAGGCGCGCGGATCCTAGGCGCGTGATGACGACCGAATTCGATTTCGACGCCGTCGTCGTCGGGGCGGGCGCTGTCGGCCTGGCCTGCGGGTACGCCCTGTCCAGGCGCGGCCTGGTGGTCGCGGTGCTGGAGGCCGAGGCGCATATCGGCCAGGGCGTCTCGTCGCGCAATTCCGAGGTGATCCACGGCGGGCTCTACTATCCGACCGGATCGCTGAAGGCGAAGCTGTGCGTGAAGGGGCGGCGGCTGCTGTACGAATTCCTCGACCTGCATGGCGTGGCCTACAAGCGCTGCGGCAAGCTGGTGGTGGCCACCAGCGCGGAGGAGATTCCGCGCCTGGACGCCATCTGGGACCAGGCCCTGGCCAACGATGTCGAGGGCATGGAGAAACTGACCGGCGCCCAGGCCCGCGCCCTGGAGCCCGGCCTAAACGCCCACGCGGCGCTGCTGTCGCCGCAGAGCGGCGTGTTCGCCAGCCATGACTACATGCTGGCCTTGCAGGGCGAGATCGAGGCCGCCGGCGGAGCGGTCGTGCTGTCGACGCCGTTCGAGGGCGCGGAGGCGCGGCCGGGCGGGGGCTTCACCGTCCGGGCCGGCGGGGCGGATCCGACCAGCCTGACCTGCCGTCTGCTGGTCACCGCGCCGGGCCTGTCCTCACAGGACGTCGCCGGGCGCATCGAAGGCTATCCCGCCGACCACATCCCCAAGGCTCACTACGGCAAGGGCGTGTACTTCCGTCTGACCGGCAAAGCGCCGTTCCAGCGGCTGATCTATCCGCCGCCGATCCACGGCGCTCTGGGCACCCACTACCGCAACGACCTGGGCGGCCAGGCGGTGTTCGGGCCCGACCTGGAATACGTGCCGTCGCCGGACTATTCGGTCGATCCTGGCCGGGCCGAGGCCTTCGCCGCCTATATCCGCAAGTTCTGGCCGGGCCTGCCCGATGACAAGCTGGTTCCGGACTATGCCGGCGTGCGCCCCAAGCTTCACGGCCCCGACGAACCGCAGCCGGACTTCCAACTGCGCGGCGTTGAGGATCACGGATTCGAAGGCTTGATGGCCCTGTTCGGCATCGAGAGCCCGGGCCTGACCAGCTCCCTGGCGATCGGCGAGGAGGTCGCCGTCCGCCTGCTTGCGGAGCAAGGCGGTTAGCTTCGCGTTGACACTGGGATCGCGCCCCCCGATGGTCGCGCGCCTTAGATCTCCCCGGAGCCCGCCTTGACCAACATCCTGCACGCCATGCTGGGCAAGGGGCTGGGCGGTCTTGAGCAGGTGTTCCTGGATTACCAGCCGATCCTGGAAGGCTGGGCCGCCAGGCGCGGCGGCCGGTGTGTCGGCGTGGTCCGCAAGGGCGGCAGGGTCGCCGCGCGCGAGGCGGGCCGGACGCCGCCGCTGGTCGCCATGCCCGCTCTCACCGATTGGGATCCGCTGACCGTGGCCGCCGCCAGGGGCGTGGTCCGCGCGGCTGCCCCGAACCTGATCCTCAGCCATGGCCAACGTCCGGCGCGGGTGTTCGGCAAGGTCGCTCCCGTTGGCGCCGTCCAGGCTGTCTGCCTGCACAAGCCGTCGTTCGAGGTCGCGCCGGGCGTCCATTACCTGGCGGTCGGCCGCCATCTGGCGCGACTGGCGATCGAGCGCGGCGCGCCCGAGGATTACGTCTGGTTCATTCCGAACTCGGTCAAGACGCCCTCGGCCCAGGCCAAACCCTTTGCCCGTGGGGATGGCGCGTCGGTGAAGATCGTCGCCGCCGGCCGCCTGCATCCGAAGAAGGGCTTCGACGTCCTGATCCAGGCGGTGGGCAAGCTGCGCGCCTGGGACTTCGACGTCACCTGCGAGATCGCCGGCGAGGGTGACGAGCGCGCCGACCTGGAGGCTTTGATCCGCGAGCTGGACCTGGATCCCTGCGTGAAGCTCAAGGGTTGGACGGACGACGTCGCCGGCTTCCTGGCCGCCGGGGATCTGTTCGCCTTCCCATCGCACCAGGAAGGCTTCCCGCTGACCCTGCTGGAGGCCATGTCGGTCGGGCTGCCGGTGGTCTCGACCGAGATCGACGGTCCGGTCGAGATTCTCAAGGACGGCGTCAACGGCCGCCTGGTTCCCGACGACGATCCCGATCGCCTGGCCGAGGCGCTGGGCGAGCTGATCAGCGATCGCGACGCCGCCAAGCGCTATGGTGCGGCCGCCCGCCAACTGGTGCTGGAAGACTACGGCCCTGGCGAACTGACGCGGCGGCTGGAAGCGGCCTTGGACGGAATGCTTTCCACGGCGCGTTAGGCCAAAGTCCGCGCGGTTACGCCGCGAAACGCGCCCCAACTCTAAGGCTTGATGCGAAGCGCTCTTGGGCGTATGACCCCCGTCCGTCCTGGCGATGGCTGGGTAGCTCAGATGGTTAGAGCGGTGGATTCATAACCCACAGGTCGGCGGTTCGATCCCGCCCCCCGCCACCACCAGGACGGTAAATCTCCTTACAAATCGAGAGCTTGGAACGGCGCCGCGACGCTGGCCGTTGTCGCGTCATGGCACGCGCGCCCAAGATCTTCACCTGGTCGGACGGTTTCCACCGCTACACCGTGGCGGCGACGTCGCGCGCCAAGGCGCTGGCGGCGTGGGAGACCGATCGCGATCTCTTCAAGGAAGGTGTGGCCCAAGAAGCGCCCGATGCGCCCGACGCCAGGGCGGCCCTGGCCGCGCCCGGCGCGGTGATCCGGCGCGCGGAGGGCGGCTTGCCGGCCGAGGTGGCGAAGCTGCCCAAGACCAAGCCCGCGTCGAAAAAGGCCTACAAGGCCGAGGCCGAACGCAAGCGGAAGCTGGCCGAGGCCGAAGCGGCTCTGGACGCGGCGGAGGCCGAGCAGCGCGACGCCGAGGCCGACCTGGAACGTCGACGTCGCGACCTCGACGCCGAGGCCGCCGCGCTCAGCGACTCCTGGACGAGCCGCCGGGCGAAGCTGGAGCAGGCGATCCGACGTCTGCGACCGCGATAGAGGTCGGCACGTGGCCGCGCAGGCCGCGACGGTCCAGATAGTCGAGCAGGGCGGCGGGGTAGTCGGTCTGGACGATGCTGACGCCCTGGTCGATCAATCGTCCCCAGGCCCTGTCGGGATCGCGCAGCGCCTTGCGGTCGCCGGACTGATCCAGCACGCCGCGCCAGCCCTTGGTGGCCAGGGTGTTGGTCCAGACGCGGATGCGGGCGGCGCGGGCCGCGTCGCGCACGGCGACAAAGCCTTGGCGCTTCAACGAGACCATCTCGACCGCGGGAATCTGCCGGGCGCCGGAGGCTTGCCGAGCGGTGATCCGGGCCAGGCCCAAAGGCGCCCGGGCGGCCTTGCCAGCCACCATCGGCATGAAGGCCAGGTCGCGATAGAGGGGCAGGTCGGCGATCGGCGGCGCGCCCAGACGGGCCTTGGCCTTGAACAGCACCCAGTCGGCCGCGTCGGCGCGGCGCACGACCTCGGCCGCCTCGTCCGCCAGCGAGCCCTTGAGGTCGACATTGACCAGGATGCGGCCCTGGGCGGCGCGCAGGAAGGCTTCCAGGGTCGGCGGCGCTTCGATTCCGCCGGGGGCGTCCTTCAGGCGCAGAGCCTGGATCTGCGCCAGGGTGAGGTCGGCGACGCGGCCCTTGCCGTCCGTGGTGCGATCGACCTTGGCGTCGTGCATCAGGACGAGCGCCCCGTCGCGGGTGCGGCGCACGTCGATCTCGACCAGGTCGACGCCCAGCGCCACGCAGCGCTCCAGGGCTGAGAGGGAGTTCTCGGGAACGGGCTGCTCGAAACCGTGGCTCGGCGCCGGCTGATGGCAGGCGCGATGGGCGACCACCAGGACGCCGTCGGCCGGGTCATAAAGGCGATCGCGCAGCACGCCGGCCTGGGCCGAGCCGGCCGTCAGGGCCAGAACGATCGAGATCGCGAGACGTCGCATGGTCCAGAGCCTCCGGGCCTCCACGCCACATGACCGATTCACGCGACAAGCATACGGCAGTTCGGGCCTACTGGGATGACGGCGCCGGTTAAGCTTCGCCGCCGTCGGGCAGGGTGCGACAAGTTGTCTTCAGGCCTTCCGAAAGCCCCTGAGCACATTGGCCTCGGTGCTCAGTTGCAGTTGCCCGTAGTCGATGCGCGGTGTGTCCGAAAACAGCAGATAGTAATATTTCATCTGCTCGGACCACCAGTAGCCGGGACAGTTGTCGTCCTGGGTCATCGGCTTGGTGGTGATGTCCTTCAGCGCGGTATAGCCATAGGCGGCGCGGCTGGTGGCCTTCATTTGGCGATAGTGGAGGGCGGCCAACTGGCGATAGCGCTCGTCGCGGTCGACCAGCCACAGGTTCAAGCAGGCGTCGGGATATTCGGGGCGAAGGCCGGTGTGCTTGCGGCGCGGCTGGCGCGTGGCGACGTCGATCGATTCCGGGATCACGCCGAAGGTCGCCTGCAGTTCGGTGAACGAGGCCAGGTAGTCGTCCGCCTCCCTTTTGTGGCCGACCTGGCCCAGGAGGCCGGCATAGTAGGCGGCCAGTTCGCTCTGGGCGGTGTTCAGCACTGCGCCGGTCTCGAAGTCGACCATCGGGAACCAAAGGCGGCCGTCGTAACGCTTGGCCTGATGAGCCAGCTGGGCGGCGACGCACTCTTGCGCCCAAAGCTTGCAATCGGCGTCGCCGAACAGTTCCCCGGCGTCCCAAAGGTACTCGTAGAAGCTGTCGGCATAGACGTCGATGCTGGCCGAGCGGCTGGTGTATTCGCCCGTGCGCGCGTCGATGTTGGCGGCCATCAGGCCCAGTTTCGAGCGGCGGTCCAGAGCGTGCTTCATCGCCCGCTTGGCGGCCTTGAAGTAGCGGTCATCGCCCGTCAGTTGGCCCAGCACCCCGAACTCGGTGATGTAGGTGCCGATCTCGGCCAGGTTGGTCTCCGGATCGCGCACCGCGCCGGTTCGAAGATTCACATAGCGCCAGGGCAGGCCGTGCGGCGAGGCGTCGAAGGCTTTCATCAGCCGGTCGGCCAGGTCCTTGGCCTTGGCCAGCAGCGCGGCATCGCCGCAGGCCAGATGCGCCGACAGCAGGCCGCCGACCAGGCGGATGTTGGTCTCGAAGACCTGGGCCTCGCCGTCGACGTCGAAGTCGAGGGAGGACTTCACCCAGTCGACCCCCGCCTGGAACTCGGCGTCCAGACCCATGATCCAGAGCGTGTCCAGCGCCTCGACCAGGGACAGGCCCAGGTCGTGGCCCTCGATGAAGAACGAGCGCGAGGTCCCGCTGACCGGATTGATCTCGTCCTTGCCCCAGGCCTTGGCGACATAGCCCTGCCACGCCCACTGGAACTCGGCGCGGACATCGGCGGCCAGAGCCTTCCAGTCGTCGGATCGGGCGGTGGCGAGGGCGGGCGCCAGGCCGGCGGCGGCGAGGGAGGCGAGGGCCGAACGGCGCGTGAGTCGAGCGAGCGTCATGACGCCAGCCTACCGACGGTTGGAAGAAGGGAAAGTGGCCGGCCGGGATTCACGACACCCCGGCCGGCAAAGGCGCTCCGGCTGGTGGGATACGCCGGAGGATCTGCAGAACAAGGACGACACAACCGAAGGCGACCCGCCATATGGTGGTCGACTAAGTTTCCCATTAGGCGGGCGGAAGGGCCGAGTTATCCTCAGGCGCTGCCGGCAAGCGTGCGCTGAGCGTGCAGCGCAGACCCTCCGGGCGGTAGTCCATCACCGCTGCGCCCTTCAGTTCGCCGCGCAGGCTGCGTTCGATCAGGCGCGAGCCGAATCCCTTTCGGGTCGGTTCCGAGACCCGTGGGCCGCCACTCTCGATCCACTGGCCTTCCAGCACGCGCGTGTTCGGCTCGTAGATCCAGGACAGGGCTACGCGGCCTTCGGGGGCGGAGAGCGCCCCGTACTTCAGCGCGTTGGTGGCCAGTTCGTGCAGGATCAGCGCCATGGTCAGGGCGCCGCCCGGCTGCAGCCGAACCGGCGGGCCCTGGATGTCGAACCGGTCGCCGGCCTCATCGAACGGCCGCAGGGCGCGCTCGACCACCTCGTGCAGTTCGGCCCCGTGCCAGCTCTCGCGGGTCAGGATGTCGTGCACCCGCGAGAGGCCCATCAACCGGGCCTCGAACTTCTCGAAGGCCACTGTCGGGTCGGGCTCGTTGCGCAGGGTCTGGGCGGCCATGGACTGGACGGTCGCCAGGGTGTTCTTCACCCGGTGGTTCAGCTCGTTGATCAGCAGGCGCAGCTGGCTCTGATGGTTGGCCTGGGCGCTCTCGGCCTGCTTGCGGGCGCTGATGTCGGAGATGATCGCCAGGATGTAGGCGGGCTGGTCGTCGACCCGCACCATCGAGGCGGTCAGGTGGATCCAGATGTCGCCGCCCTCGACCAGGAAACGCCGTTCGGCGGCGCAGGTCTCGACCTCGCCCGCCAGCAGGGCTTTGCTCGATTCCAGCATGGGGGCGATGAAGTCGGGATGCGCCAGGCTCTGCAGCGACACGCCCAGCAAGGCGCCTCGGTCCCGCCGCAGCAAGGCGCAGAAGCTGTCGTTGGCTTCGAGGATCTCGCCGGTCGGGGTCAGGCGGGCCACGCCCATGGCGGCCTGGTCGAACACGGCGCGATAGCGGGCTTCGGCGGCCTCCAGCTTGTGGCGGGCCTCGATATTGGCGGTGACCACCTCGGTATAGAGCACCAGGCCGCCGATCTCGCCGCTGTCGGTGCGCCAGGGGGCCATCGACCATCGTATCCACTCGGTGCGGCCGTCGCGGTCCACATAGGGATCGCCCTCGTGGTGCAGCTCGACGCCTTCGGCGATGACTCGGGCGTGCAGGTCGCGCCACTTCTGCGGCACCTCGGGAAAGGCCTCGTAATGACGCCGCCCGATCAGCGGCATGTCGGCGGGCAGGCGCTGGTCGGTCAGATATTGGCGCGAGGCGGCCAGGTAACGCATCTGGCTGTCGAAAATGGCGATCCCCAGCGGCGCGTGTTTCAGGGCCGTGGTGACGCTTGGAGACGCGGATAGGGGCGGCGCTTCGTCGATCATCGCTTCCGTATGGTAACGGTCCAAGAGCCTCATTTAAAAGGCGAATTGTCTGACTTTCGCGTGAGAAGCGATTAACTGTACACGGGGAAGACGCGCGTCTGCTTGACGACGCCATAGGCGAAACTGGTGTCGATCGAGGCGATGCCGGGGATGGCGTGCAGCTTGCGGCGCACGAAATCCTCGTAGGCCTCCAGACTGTCGACGATAACGCGCAGCAGGTAGTCGTCGCTCCCGGCCAGCAGGAAGCAATCCAGGATCTGGTCGATGCGGGCGACCTGCGCCTCGAAGCCCTGGATCAGGTCCTGGCCGTGCCGGTCCAGACGCACGCGGACGAAGACCGTGATGGGCAGGCCATAGGCCTTCTGGTCCACGAGTGCGGTGTAGCCGGTGATCACGCCCTCGGCCTCCAGATTGCGCACGCGGCGCAGGCAGGGCGAGGGCGACAGGTTCACCCGCTCGGCCAGGTCCTGATTGGTGAGGCGGCCATCCTTCTGCAGTTCGCGGATGATCTGGCGGTCCTTGGCGTCCATGGGCATTGGTTTGAAGGGGCCTTGAGCAGGATCTGCCAAAATAGAAGCGTATCATGGCAGATTTCGCAATCTATCACGGCCCGCCGCGCGTCACTGTCACTCGATCTAGGGAGTGACGGATGCACAGCGACCAGGGCGGATTCTCGACGCGGGCCATTCACGCGGGCTACGATCCCGCCGATGAGCACGGGGCGTTGACGCCGCCGGTGCACCTGACCTCGACCTTCGCCTTCGAAAGCGCCGAGGCGGGCGGCGAGATGTTCGCCGGGACGCGGGACGGCCATTTCTACTCGCGGATCTCGAACCCGACGACCGACCTGCTGGAACGGCGCCTGGCCAGCCTGGAGGGCGCGGAAGCCGCCGTCGCGACCGCCTCGGGCATGGGGGCGATCACCGCGACCCTGTGGAGCTTCCTGCGGGCGGGGGACGAGGTGATCACCGACCAGACCCTGTATGGCTGCACCTTCGCCTTCCTGCGCGACGGCCTGACCCGCTTCGGCGTCACGGTGCGTCAGGTCGACATGACCCGTCCCGAGGACTTGGCGGCGGTGATCTCGGATCGGACGCGGATCGTCTATTTCGAGACCCCCGCCAATCCGAACATGCGCCTGGCGGACATCGCCGCGATCAGCCGCATCGCCCACGGCGCGGGCGCGAAGGTGGTGGTCGATAACACCTACGCCACGCCGGTCCTGACCCGGCCGCTGGCCTTGGGGGCCGACATCGTCGTCCACTCGGCGACCAAGTATCTGGGCGGTCATGGCGACCTGGTGGGCGGGATCGCCGTCGGCGGCGTCGAGGACATGGCGCGGGTGCGGCTGGTCGGGGTCAAGGACATGACCGGGGCGGTGATGTCGCCGTTCACCGCCTTCCTGGTGCTAAGGGGCCTGAAGACCCTGGCCCTGCGCATGGCCCGCCACGGCCAGAGCGCCCAGGCGGTCGCCGCCTGGCTGGAGGCCCATCCCGCCGTCCAGCGCGTGTTCTATCCGGGACTGCGGAGCTTTCCGCAGCACGATCTTGCCGCGCGGCAGATGGCCGGCGGCGGAGGCATGATGGCCTTCGAGCTGAAGGGCGGCCACGGGGCCGGCGTGTCGATGATGAACCGCCTGACCCTGATCCGCCGCGCCGTATCGCTGGGCGACGCCGAGACCCTGATCCAGCATCCGGCCAGCATGACCCACTCGACCTACGCGCCCGAAGAGCGCGCGGCGGCGGGGATCGGCGAGGGGCTGGTGCGGCTGTCGGTCGGGCTGGAGGACGTCAGCGATATCCTGGCCGACCTGGAGATGGCGCTGGAGCCGGAGCCGGAGCGGGTGGCGGCCCTGGCCTGAGATCAGCAGTCCAGGAACTTCACTTCGTCCGCGCCGTACTTCATGTCGCTGGCGCTGAAGAGGCCCGACAGGCCCAGCAGGGTGCAGCGGCCGATGGTCAGGTACACGGGGATGTCCTTCAGGTACGCGCTCATCCGGCCCTTGTCGGCGAACCGGCGGGCGAAGGCGGCGTGGTCCAGCAGGCCGTCGACGCGCTCCATGAAGGGGCTGTTGATGTAAACCCCGCCGCGGGCGGCGAACATCAGCGCCGCGTCGCCGGCGAAGGCGCCCAGCAGGGCGCTGAAGATCGACAGGGCCTCGCGGGCGCGGGCGTCCCCGTCGCGAACCCGGCTCAGGATCAGGTCGTCGCTGTCGGCCTCGCCCCCGCCCAGCGCCGCGTGGATGTCTATCAGCCCTTGCTGGGACAGGAAGTGCTCGGCCGAGACGCGGCCATGCTTGATCTGCAGCGCCGAGAAGACCGGGACTTCTCGCGCCTCGCCGGGCGTGAAGTCGATGTGGCCGCCTTCACTGACCACGGGAACCCAGCCATCGGTGGGATGCGGCGACAGGCCGGCGACGCCGAGGCCCAGATTCGGGCCGATCACCGCGATCGGCGCCTTGTTGGCCGGCTTGCCGTCGTGGATCACGGTCATGGCCGACGGGGCCAGGCGCGGCGCGCCCAGGGCGCAGGCGGCGAAGTCGTTTAGCAGAGCCACGCGCGGGGTCTTCAGCACTGCCCGCAGCCACGATTGGGTCAGGGTGAAGTCGCCCGCCGTCATGGCGATGGCCCCGTCGATCTCGGGTCCGGCTCCGCAGACGGCGGCGCCGATCAGCTCGCCGTGCTGGCCGTCGGCAAGGGCCGTGGTCAGGTGCTGTTCCAGTTCGCGCAGCGACGCGCACGCCAGTTCGCGGTGCGCGCGCGGGGCGTCGCCAGGCCGCACGACCGCCAGAGCCAGGTCACGCCCGTTCACGTCGGCCAGCAGGACCGATCCCTTCGCCATGTCGTTTCCTCTCGGCCGGTTATGGGCCCGGCTTCAGATGATCTTTTGTACCGGTAACATCGTTCGGTAAAAGCAAGCTTTCACCTATGACACTCTTGATGACAAGGTTGTCAGGGTAAAACGCTCCGAACTCGCATCAGGTTCGGAACGCGTTAACCTTCACTATAAAAATCTTAAATCTGCACGGGCGATTAACCGCGTCGTGCGTTTATCCACCCATGGCGAAGTACGCGTCAGGCGTGGAACAAGACCGGCGGAACGCCGTCCGGATCCAGACTCAGAGGTCCGGCAAGATCCTCTGCGGCGCCTTCGCGTGGGACTGCGTGATCCGTGACCTTTCCAGCAGCGGCGCCAAGATCCAGATGCTGTCGAACACCGCCCCGCCAGGTCAGGCCCAGCTGGTCGACCTCGCCGCCGGCCTGGCGCACGACGTGACGATCGCCTGGCAGCGGGATCGGGAGGTCGGCATGCGCATCGTGCGCACCTACGACCTGCGGGGGCTGACCGCGGCCGCCGCCGGCGCGGCCAAGCGGATCTGGCTGGCCTCGCAATCCGAAGCCTCGACGGGCTGATCCGTGAAATGAAAAAGACCCCGGCCCGCCGACCGAGGTCTTTTCCCTACGCTGGTCCACGCCGCCCCGAGAGGGCTGGCGCGGTTAAGTTCAGGCCGCGCCTTCGCGGACGGCCTCGTCGGCCATCGCGCGCACCAGGTCGAGGACCTGACGGCGTACGCGGCCGCGACCGATCCGCGGGAACACCTCGGCCAGCTCCAGACCTTCCGGCGTGGTCAGGAATTCCTGAACCACCTTCTCGGCGTGCTGGGCGGCGTCATCGACGTCGGCGCCGTTCATCGGATCGGCCAGGCCGTCGAAGAAGAACGACACCGGGACCTGCAGGGTCTTGGCGATCTCGTACAGCTTCGAGGCGCTGACGCGGTTGGCGCCGCGCTCGTACTTCTGCACCTGCTGGAAGGTCAGGCCCAGACTGTCGGCCAGCTGCTCCTGGCTCACGCCCAGCAGCTTGCGACGCATGCGGACCCGGCCGCCGACGTGCAGGTCGACGGGGTTGGGGCGCCGGCCTTCGGTTTCTTCGCTCATGTGTTTTCCGCCTCCAACGGTTGTTCGGGGAAGATGACACGACCGTGACGTCGGCGGAAGCAAAGGACCCTCCGGCGCGTCGACTTGTCGCGATGGTTCAGCTTCCATCCCCGAAACGAGGAGGCTAGTCGCCTGAAGGGCGATTCGGCGCCAACCGCAACGCGACCTGCTTTCGTCAAGCGAGTATCGCGCAGCGGTCGGCGCCGAAGTGTGGCCGGACGGCCTCTGTCAGACGGCGGAGAAAACCCGCAAGGCCTTGCGCGATCAGGCGTTCAGCCGTCGCGCGCGATCGTCCCAGATCTGTCGAGCCTGACCGGTGGTGTCGTGCAGGCGGAACAGGGTCTCGGCCGCCAGGGTTTCGTCGCGCTCGACGCCGGCGTTCAGCTGCGGCGTCATGGCGCGGGTCACCTGGCGCTGCACGGCGGCCAGATCGCCGAAGGCCATCAGGTCCAGAGCGTCGATCTCGTAGCCGATCGGCGACTCGCGACCGATCGCCTCGAGCACGCGGTCGAGCAGTTCGTGCGAGACGGCGATCTCCGACCCGGCCACCACGCCGTACTCGTAGGGACGAGGAATGCCGACCAGGCGGGTGTCGATCGGCGAGTTCAGGATGCCCGGATACAGCTGCATGTCGATCATGCCCACGAGGCGGGTCACGCCGTGGCGCAAGGCCAGCTCGAAGGCCGCGGCCCAGCACTCGAACACCCGCTCGCCCCGCCCCGGACCCTTGCGCTTGCGATAGGTCTCGGTGGTGAACAGGCGTGTGGCTTCCCAGACGTCGGGGCCCTTCTTCGGCGTCTCGCCCGGGGCGATCAGATGCGCGAACTTGTCGGCCAGCATGCAGCGATCGTCGGTCGGTCTCAGGCGAAGTCCGACCTCCAGCTGCATGTCGTCATTGAAGCCCAGCAGGTAGATGGCGCGGTGGTCGTCGTAGTCGTCGACCTCGCCGCCATCCAGCACGACCAGGTCGACCCAGCCGTTTTTCTCGACGCACTGGCGGCGGCGCTCCTCGTGCATGGCCCACAGCTGCGGGCCGTAGAGGTGCCGGTTCTCGGAAGTGATGATGTGGATCATGGCCGTCCCCCAACAATTGGACGGTCTGGAGTAAGACGCATGATTGGCGGAAACGCCGATAGGCCAAACGGCCTAGGCCTCTTCGCGCGCGCGAGGCTTGCCAGGGCCGCCGTGCAGGATCAGCATCCGCTCCATGACCATGGCGGCCCCTCAGCAGCGCGACGAGCGCTACCGCAGTTTCGCGGCCTTCTATCCGTTCTACCTGACCGAACACGTCCATCCGGTCAGCCGAAGGCTGCACGTGATCGGCACGAGCCTCGTGGTGGTCTGTGTGGCGCTGGGCGTCCTGCGCGACGGGCGCTTCTTTCTGGCCGCGCCGGTGGTGGGCTACGGCTTCGCCTGGATCGGCCACTTCGTGTTCGAGAAGAACCGGCCGGCGACCTTCAAGCACCCGCTCTACAGCCTGATGGGGGACTTCCGGCTGTGGTTCGAGACGGTGACGGGACGGCGGAAGTTCTGAACATCGTTGCGGCGCATGACGGGCGCCGAAACCGGTTCCCACCTTCGGCTGTCATGCTTCAGAGCTTCGAGAACAGGCCCAGTTCGCCGGCCTTCAGCACCGCTTCCTGGCGCTTGACTACGCCGAGGCGCTTCTTGGCGGCCTCGATGTGGTGATGGACGGTGCGGGGAGAGAGCTCCAGGATCGCGCCGATCTCCCAGTCGGTCTTGCCCCGGCTGGCCCAGTACAGGCATTGGGCCTGGCGCTCGGAGATGATCCCGTAGTCGGGATTGTCGTCCTGCATTTCCCAATGCTTGAGCATGATGGTCCCGAACACCGTGGCCAGGCTCTCGATCACCGCGCGCTGGGTGGGATCGGTGTCGGGCGCCTGGGTGGACATGCGGATCAGCACCTCCTGACCGGCCGGGCCGAAGACCCGGACGACATAGCCGTCGTTCATGCCCAGCTCCGAGGCCTCGCCCCACATGGTCTGGGCGCGGTTGTCGCCCAGCGGCTTGGCGTCGGTCCAGGCGAACGAGCGCGGCGACTTCAGCAGGAGTTTGACGCACGGATCGTGGACCACGTAGCGCTCGCCCCAGTAGCGCTGGTCCCACTGGTCGAAGTCGCGGCGGCTGAGGGTCGGCGGCTCCTTGCCGTAGTGCTCGGCATTGACCAGGGTCGCGCAGAAACGGTCATAGCCGAATGCGGCGATGGCTTGGGCGAAATGGGTCTCGACCTCCTGGGCCGAGCCCAGGTGAGGGGCCTGGCTGAGGAAGGCCCAGGCTTGCTGTTCCGCCGTGTTCAGCACGCGTCCGCCTTACTCCCGCACTCGTGGCGTTCAAGCTAGGCGTAGATGCGAGTCGTCCGCAAGGGCGTACGCTTCCGGGTGGAGCGGCGAAGAGTCGCGCCGAAGCGCCGGCCGCGTTTCAGGCGGCGGCTTCTTCGCCCTCGTCGTCCTCGCCCCCGAGCAGGGCGCTCAGCACCACCGCCAGGCGCTCGGGCTTGATCGGCTTTTCGACCACGTCCTGCATGCCTGCGACGATGTAGGACTGCACGTCGGCCGGGTCGGCGTTGGCGGTCAGGGCCACGACCGGCACGGCGCCCGCGCGGCCGTTCATCTCGCGGATGGCGCGGGTGGCGGCGATGCCGTCCATGCGCGGCATCTTGATGTCCATCAGGATCAGGTCGTAGCGGCCGCTCTTGGCCATCTCGACGGCCTCGAGGCCGTCGACGGCCTGTTCCGAGGTGCATTCGAACATGTCGCACAGCGCCTCGGCGACCATGCGATTGGTGGCGTTGTCGTCCACGATCAGGATGTGGGCCGCGCGGCCGGCGACGGCGGGCTCGGTCTCGGGCGCGTCGACGTGGGCGGAGGCCGGGGCCAGCGACAGCGAGAAGCCCACGGTCAGGCCGGCGCCGCGATTGGCCTCGGCGTGCAGCGGGCCGCCCATGTCGCGCAGGACGCGACGGGCCAGGGCCATGCCGACCGCCAGGGCCAGCTCGCTCTGATCCTGCTGGTTGGCGGCGGTGAGCGGCTCGTGGACGCGTTCCAGGCGCTCGTCGACGCGGCCTTCGGTATTGTCGCGAACCTGGCCCTCCAGGCGCACCTGGTCGCCCTCGGCGCGGGCCGTCAGGCGGGCCTCGATCATGCCGCGGCCGGCGGCCAGGGCGTTCTCGATCAGGATGTCGAAGACCTGCAGCAGGCGCTCGCCGTCGGCCTCGACGCCGCACTCGGGATCGCCGTCATAGGAGACCAGCAGGGTCGAGCCGCCTTCGTGGGCGCGGGCGGCCCAGCGGGCCTCGACCGCGTCGGCGAAGTCGCGCAGGCGGGTGGGCGCGGGCGAGAAGGTCAGCTGGCCGCGGGCCGAGCGGTGCAGATCGATCGCCCGGCTGACCGTCGCGCTCATGTCGCGGCTGGTGTCGCCGATGGCGCGGACGAAGGCGGCGGCGTCAGGCGTCAGGCGCTGCTGCTCCAGGCGCTCGGTGATGGCCAGGACGCCGTCCAGGTGCGCGCCGATGTCGACCGCCATGCGCTCGACCATGGCCATGGCGTCGCGCGCCTCGCCCTGGCGGCGGCGGTGCGACGCCAGCAGCGAGGCCAGGCCTCCGACGCCGGCGTAGCGGCCTTGGGCGTCGACGGCGACATAGGCGGTGCGGAACACCGGCGTCGGGCTGTTGGCCAGGGTGTTGACGAAGGCGCCGACGTCGCTCTGGGCCGCGACCACGCGCGGGGCGGCGTCCATGACCTCGGAAATCGGTTTGTCGGTCAGCTGGCCGCCAGCGACGCGCATCATGCCGACCAGCACGTCGCGATAGACCAGACCCACGGGCGCGCCGCCCTCGACGACGGCCAGGGCGGCCAGGGTCGGGTCGGCGTCGAACATCGCCAACACCTCGCCGCAGGGCGTGGTTGGAGCGATCGGGGCGCGAGTATCGATCAGACGGGTCAGCGTATCCATGCGGCGCTTCGCTGGGACTTGGAGGCGCACCTTGGCCCGGGCGCCCTTGCGGAGTCGTTAAGTTGGCGGCGCTCTCGACGCGGTAGCAACGGAAAGTGCTCGCTTTTTCCGTCCGTGGCCATCCGGAATGGAAAAAGGGGCGGCGGAAGACCGCCGCCCCTTCCGTTTGTCGTGGACCGGAATCCTACCAGGACTTGGTGATCGCCACGCCATACAGGCGCGGCTCGGCGGTGATCACGTTGGTGAACAGGCCCGAGCTGTCGTCGGTGGTGTAGGCGTCGACGATCGGGGTCTTGTTGCCGATGTTCTTGACATAGGCGTCGATCGAGACGCCCCACTCGGGCTTTTCCACCTTCAGGGTGATGTTGCCGTTGTCCCAGGCTTTCAGGCGGTCGTAGTCGGTGTTGTAGACCCGGGCGAACTGCTTGCTCTGGCGGTAGTAGTCGCCGCGCAGGGTGGCCGACCAGCCGCCGGACAGCTCGAAGGTGTACTGGGCGCCGATCGAGGTGGTCCAGTGCGGCGAGTTGGGCAGCTCGTTGCCCGACAGGTTGGCCGCCACGCCCTCGATCGAATAGCCGGCGCCATAGTTGTAGAGGCCGGTCAGGTTCGCCAGGAACGCGGCCGAGGCCGCGGGCAGGCCCGCGCCGCCCAGGGCGGCCGGGGTGGACAGGAACGCCTGGTAGGCCGCCGCGCCCGAGCAGGCCCAGGGCAGGGTGGCCCCGGCGCCGGCGCCCAGGATGGTGGCGACGCCCGCCGTGGCCAGCACGCAGTTGGCGCCGACGGCCGACGAGTTCGGACCGACCTTCACGACCGTGTAGGCCGGGTTGGACTGGGTCCGGTTCATCGTGTCGATCGAGGTGACGCCATCGCCGATCTTGGTGTGCAGATAGCCGACCGTGGCGTTGAGCTTGAGGTTGCGGACCGGCGACCAGATCGACTCCAGTTCGAAGCCGTACACCTTGGCGTCGACGTTCTCGTTCACCGAGGTGCGGTTGACGATCTTGGAGATCTGATAGCCCTGATAGTCGTAGGCGAAGCCCGTGGCGTTCAGCAGCACGCTGCCGCCGGCCATGGTGTTCTTGGTGCCGATCTCGATCGCGTTGACGAATTCCGGCGCGAAGGTCTGCTTGATGCCGACCGAGTTGGCCGGTACGCCCGGATTGATGCCGCCGCCCTTGTAGCCTTTGGAATAGAAGGCATAGAGCAGGGTGTCGTCTGTGAAGCCCAGGTGAGCCTTGTAGTCGAAGCCGAAGCGGCCGGTCAGCTCGCTGAAGCGGGCGCGCTGGTCGGGATTGGTCGGGTTCAGGGTCAGGCCATAGCCGGGCGCCAGCAGCACGGTCGAGTAGTTCTTGACGGCCTTCTTGTCGCGCGTCTGGCGCAGGCCCAGGGTGAACTTCAGGTCGTCGTTGGCCTGCCAGTACAGTTCGCCGAACAGGGCGTCCGACACCAGGTTATAGGGCGTGCGGTTGTCATAGTAGTTGTGGCCGTCGCCGGTGGGCGTGGCCGAGGTGTCGATGCCGATGCAGTTGGCGGTGGTCGCCGGGTTGCAGGTCGGCGAAAGGCCCTTGGAGGCGTTCAACGCCAGCGACGACAGGGTCAGCGAGTTGCCGATCACGAAGTAGTCGGTGGTCGTGCGGTAGGTGAAGTGGATGCCGCCGACGTTGAAGTTCAGCGGGCCGTCGAAGTTCGACTGCAGGCGCAGTTCCTGGCTGAACTGCTCGGACCGGCCGGACGAGACGTCGATGGTCGTGAACTTGTTGGTGTTGCCGACCTGTGGGTCGTTGAAGAAGCCGCCGGGCGTGAACGGCGTGTTGTTGAAGGCGACCGGCGAGACGTTCCGGTTGTAGTCCTGCTTGGTATAGACGTTGCCCTTGCTGTACGCGGTCATCGAGGTCAGCGTCAGCTGGTCGGACAGGTCGTAGTTCAAGGTGAACTGGTAGACGTTCGACGACGACTGGTAGAGCGGGTCCAGGGCCGTCTCGATCTCGCGCAGGTTCGTCGAGGTGGTGTCGCCGGCGTTGGCGTCGCCCGAGGTGAAGCCGAAGATGTTGCCCAAGAGGCCCGTCAGGGTGCCCGAGGTGTTGACCGTGCCGTAGGCGGCCGGCTTGTACAGCGAGGCCGACAGGCAGCCTTGGGTCAGGTAGCGGCGGGCCGTGCCGGTGGGCACGCCGCCGACCGTGGCGGGGCCGTCATCCTTGGTGCAGAGCTGCTTGCCGGTGCGAGCGCGGTTGTCGTCCTCGTGGAAGCGTTCCCACAGGAAGTTGGTGCGCAGCTTCTCGGTCGGATTGAACATCACCTGGACGCGGGTCGAGTACAGGTCCCGGTCGTCGACCTTGTGGCCGTTGAAGGTGTTGGTGACGAAGCCGTCGCGCTTCAGCGTCGTGCCGGCCAGGCGGACGGCCAGCTTGTCGCCGAAGATCGGCACGTTGACCATGCCGCGGAACTTGGTCGCGTTGTAGTTGCCGTATTCGGCGCGCAGATTGGCCTCGAACTGGTCGGTCGGCTTGGCGGTGATCACGTTGACCACGCCGCCGGTGGCGTTGCGGCCGTACAGCGTGCCTTGCGGGCCGCGCAGAACTTCCACCCGCTCCACGTCGTAGAACTCGGCCTCGAACAGGTTGCCCGCCTGCATCGGGGCATTGTTCATGTGGACGCCGACGCCCTGGTCGGCCGAGGCCCCGACGGCCTTGGCCCCGATGCCGCGGATCTGGAAGTTGAAGCTGTTGGTGAAGTTGCTCTTGGCGAAGGTGACGTTGGGAATCGCCAGCTGCAGGTTGGGGCCGCCGTCGATCTTCTGCGCTTCCAGGCTGTCCTGGCTGAAGGCCGACACCGCGATCGGCACGTCCTGAAGCGCT
Organism: uncultured Caulobacter sp.; assembly: GCA_966211605.1. Taxonomy (GTDB): domain Bacteria; phylum Pseudomonadota; class Alphaproteobacteria; order Caulobacterales; family Caulobacteraceae; genus Caulobacter. The sequence continues at coordinate 22,247 of CBIHOB010000029.1, read as the reverse complement.
TCTTCCTTTTTCTGAGCCGTGACCACCAGCTCTTCGATGACGGTCGTGTTCTGTTGGGCCGGGGCCGGTTTGGCCTGCTGGGCGAACGCGGGGACGGCGAAGGCCGAGATCGCGACCGCCGAAGCGCCCATGACCAACAGGCTCCGCATACGCAGAGTTTGCGACATTGAATTCCCTCCCTGAACCCAAGCGGCGCCTTATGTGTGGAGCCTGCGAGGGTCGATGTTTCCTCGGCGCCGTACTGTTTTCACCACGCGGGCGTACGGCGAGCCCCTCGCAGCATTCGCAGATTGCATACTTGCGTTTGAAAGCTGTCAACTGGCCTGATTGTAAGTGAACGGCGATAGGTTACAGCTTTTCACTTTCCGGGAGGTGGTGTTCTCCTGGAAGGCGTAAGTCGATTGTGAATTAGAAGGTTGGGTTTGGCGCTTACGCAACGGAAGCCCGGCGCAGGCTCATCCATTGAGGCCATGGGCGCCGGATGTTGAGCCTGTTTCGCGGGCGAAAGACTTCGTCTTCGTTCGTTGTCGGAGTATCGCATGAGTCGCAGAGTTCCGCGCCACGCTGTTCCGGCCAGGCCTTGCCTCGTGTAGAGGAGGGGTCATGTGCCCCCTTTTTCTGGAAGCCCGGAGCCTCGCATGAGCGAGAATACGTCCCATGGCGCTCTCGTTCTGTTTTCCGGCGGCCAGGACAGCAGCGTCTGCCTGGCCTGGGCCCTCGAGCGCTATGACCGCGTCGAGACGGTCGGCTTCGACTATGGCCAGCGCCATGCGATCGAGATGGAGGCCCGCCAGGCCGTCCGCGCGCAAGTGGCCGATCGCTTTCCGCACTGGGCCGGCCGCCTGGGCGAGGACCACGTGCTGGACATCAGGAGCTTCGGCCAGGTGGCCCAGTCGGCCCTGACCGCCGATCGCGCCATCGAGATGACCGAGCGCGGCCTGCCCTCGACCTTCGTGCCCGGGCGCAACCTGGTGTTCCTGATCTACGCCGCCGCCCTGGCCGACCGGCGGGGCGTCGACGTCCTGGTCGGCGGCATGTGCGAGACCGACTTCTCGGGCTATCCCGACTGCCGGCGCGACACGATGGACGCCATGCAGAGCGCCTTGAACCTGGGCATGGACCGCGCCTTCCGCATCGAGACCCCGCTGATGTGGCTGACCAAGGCGCAGACCTGGGCCCTGGCCAAGTCGCTGGGCGGCGAGGACCTGGTCCGGCTGATCGTCGAGGAGAGCCACACCTGCTACCAGGGCGAACGCGGCCAGCTGCACCCTTGGGGACATGGCTGCGGGACCTGCCCGGCGTGCGAGCTGCGCGCGAAGGGCTATGTCGAGTGGGACGTGGCCGGGCGTGAGGCGCTTTCGGTGTGACCTACTCCGTCAAAGAGATTTTCCTGACCTTGCAGGGCGAGGGCGGCCAGGCCGGCAAGGCGGCGGTGTTCTGCCGCTTCTCGGGCTGCAACCTGTGGACCGGCCGCGAGCAGGACCGGGCCAAGGCCGTCTGCACCTTCTGCGACACCGACTTCGTCGGGACCGATGGCGAGAACGGCGGCAAGTTCGCCACGGCCGACGCGCTGGCGGCGGCGGTCGAGGCCCAGTGGACTGGCGGGCCGGACGACCGCCTGGTGGTCTGCACCGGCGGCGAGCCCTTCCTGCAGCTGGACGCGGCGGCGATCAAAGCCCTGCACGCGCGCGGCTTCCAGATCGCGGTCGAGAGCAACGGCACGCTGGAAGCGCCGGCCGGTATCGACTGGATCTGCATCAGCCCCAAGGCCGACGCGCCGGTCGTCCAGACCTCGGGCCAGGAGCTGAAGCTGGTCTTCCCGCAGGACAAGGCCATGCCGGAGCGCTTCGCGAACCTGGATTTCGAGCGCTTCTACCTCCAGCCGATGGACGGCCCGGACCGCGACAGGAACACGCAATTGGCCGTCGCCTATTGCCTTTCGCACCCACAATGGCGTTTAAGCGTCCAAACGCACAAATATCTCGGCCTGCCCTGACGGATAAGGCGCGCGACTTGGTGACAGGGTCGATGCGCTAGAGCCTCCCAGGCCTAGTCAAAAGAAGTCACATGTCTGGTTACGTCTTCGAGATTACGAAGGCCGCGTTTTTCGACGCGGCCCATTTCATTGAGCAGGGTCCGGCGGACCATCGCTATCGCAAGCTGCACGGCCACTCGTTCAAGGTCGAGGCCAGCGTGCGCGGGCAGATGCTGGAAGAGGGCTGGGTCGCCGATCTGGAGACCCTGGACGTGGCGCTGAAGGCCGTCGCGGCCGAGCTGGACCATGGCCTGCTGAACGACAAGCCGGGCCTGGAAGTCCCGACCCTGGAGCGCCTGTGCCTGTACTTTGCGGAACGGCTGAAGACGCAGTTCCCGGGCCTGTCGCGCGTGGAGCTGTCGCGCCCGACGATCGGCGAGCGCTGCGCCCTGAGCCTTTGAGACAAGAGGGCTCTAGCGGCGATATTCGTCCCGTTCGCGGTCCTTCTTGCCGTCGCCGGGGATCACCGCCTTGCCGGTGGCCACAACCGCCTTGCCGGCGCCGCCGACGACCGCGCCGGTGACGCCGATGGCCGTGCCGGCGACCGTGCCGACCGCGGCGGCGGCCAGGCAGCCCGTCTGCGAGACGGCGACCAGGGCCAGGACGGCGGCGATGGGCGCGAGGCGGGAAAGAGACATGGTGAAGCTCACAAAACGCTGTTCACCACGTTCTACAGGCCCAAACGTTTAAATTCTCCGCGTCGGATGGCCGCGCCCGGCCTCGTCGACATAGAGAGCCCGCTTGTCGTCCTCGCGCCGCCGCTCGCCCCGATAACGGGGATCGTCGCGACGGCGGCGGTCGGGCCCGAAATAGCCCTCGCTGCGCACGAAGGGGCGCGGGTTCTCGATCAGCAGGGTCAGGCGGTGGATCACGCCCCGGGCGGTGACCGGCTTGACCAGGAACTCGTTGACCCCGGCGTCGCGCGCCTCGTGCACCCGGCGTTCGGTCGAATGGCCGGTGATCATCACGATCGGCGCGAACGGATTGGGACTGTCGGGCGAGCGGCGGACCAGATTGACGAAATCGATGCCATCCAGACCGCTCATCGATAGGTCGGTGAACACCACGTCGATCGCCACCCGGCGCAGCAAGGTCAGGGCTTCGGCCCCGTCGACGGCTTCGTACACCTGGCGGACCCCGATGGCTCGCAGGATCTCGATCAACAGGATCCGCATGTGCGGATTGTCGTCCACCAGCAGGATCTTCAGGAGATCGAACCGCACGCGCCGAGCCCCCTCCGCCTTCGCGCCCAGATTGGCAACCTATGCGTGTTGTCTTCGTGTCATAGGTTACGTTGTCCGGCGAGGCTTACGCCTGCAAACGTATGCACGTCAACCCGAAAGCTGAGCTAAATCAGAGATAAGGCCAATTGTAACGCGGTTTTTTGACCTTTCCCGGCGCTGTCAGCGGCTCGCGCCAGGCGAGAAAATCCGGCCGCCCGTCTGGCCCCGGTGCCGCAAGAAGGCGTCGGCCAGGACGCAGGCGGTCATGGCCTCGACCACCGGCACGCCGCGAATGCCGACGCAGGGGTCATGGCGTCCCTTGGTGCGCAGGTCGACCTCCTCGCCGGCTTCGTTGAGGGTTTGACGCGGGATCAGGATCGAGGAAGTCGGCTTGAAGGCCACGCGCGCCACCACCGGCTGGCCGGTCGATATGCCGCCCAGCACGCCGCCGGCGTGGTTGGACAGGAACAGCGGCTCGCCGTCAGGGCCCAGGCGCATGGCGTCGGCATTGTCCTCGCCGGTCAGGGCGGCGCTGGCGAAGCCCTCGCCGATCTCGACGCCCTTGGCGGCGTTGATCGACATCAGGGCGGCGGCCAGTTCGGCGTCCAGCTTGCCATAGAGGGGCGCGCCCCAGCCGGCGGGCACGCCGACGGCCTCGACCTCGACCACGGCGCCCGTCGACGAGCCGGCCTTGCGGATCTTCTCCAGGTGCTCTTCCCAGACCGGGATGATCGCGGCGTCCGGCGACCAATAGGGGTTCTCGCTGGTCTGGGCCCAGTCCCAGTTGTCACGGTTGATCGGGTGGGGGCCGATCTGCACCAGGGCGGCGCGCACCGTCACGCCGGGAATCACCAGCCGCGCCACCGCGCCGGCCGCCACGCGCGCCGCCGTTTCGCGCGCCGAACTGCGTCCGCCGCCGCGATAGTCGCGCACGCCGTACTTGGCGAAATAGGGATAGTCGGCATGGCCCGGGCGGAAGGCCTGGGCGATCTCGGAATAGTCCTTGGAGCGCTGGTCAGTGTTCTCGATCATCAGGCTGATCGGCGCGCCGGTGGTGCGCTGGCCGTTCGTGCGCTCGTCCTCGAACACGCCCGACAAAATGCGCACCGCGTCCGGCTCCTGGCGCTGGGTCACGAACTTGCCGTTACCCGGACGGCGCTTGTCCAGGAAGCCCTGGATCATCTCGGCCGTCAGCGCGATGCCGGGCGGGCAGCCGTCGACGACACAGCCGAGCGCCGGGCCGTGGCTTTCGCCCCAGGTGGTGACGCGGAACAGGTGACCGAAGGTGTTGTGCGACATGGGGCGGGGTTTAGCGGAAACGGAGCCGGGTCGCAAAAGGGGGGCATTGCTTGCACAGAGGTAGGCCGTTCGGGCAACAAATCTGCTCCCCCATTGGGGGCGCTGGCGCGGAGCGACTGAAGGAGTGTCGCCGGCATAGGCCCAGCTGCCCCCCTTCCGGCCGTCTGGGCCACGTCCCTCAAAAGGGGAGGAGAGGAGCGTTACCCCCGCACCTTCGCCGCGTCGGCCAGATAGAGTTCCAGGTTCGTCCACCCGGAGCCATCCTTGGCCAGCGCCGCCCCGTCGGCCTTCTTGGGGTCGAAGCCATGGGCCTTCTCCCAGGCGTCGGGCATGCCGTCGCCATCCGTGTCCTTGGCCGCCTTGCCCGCCGGCAGCGACGGCCAGCCGCCGACCTCGGCTTGGGTGTTGATCACCTTGCCGGTGCGGGTCTTGACGCCTTCCACGATCCGTTTGTCCACGGGATCGCGCCAGACCGAGGCGCCGGCGTCGGCCAGGATCCGGGCATAGGCCTTGTCGGCCGGTTCGGGCGTCACCGGGGCGACGTCGACCGGCGCGGTCAGGCGGTAGCCGGCGGGTTCGGGGATGGTGAAGGTCACCAGGCTCCAGGGATCGGTCGGGACGATCCCATCCATGCTGTTGCCGGCGAAATAGGCCTTGGCCAGCGTGTCGCTTTCCTTGAAGGCGACTGGCTTCTGCGAGTTGGGCCCGGGGATGTAGGCGTTGTCGACGAAGTTGTACGCCGACAGCGTGGCCTTGTCGGCGTTGTAGCCCGACTTGTCGCCGCCCCAGTTGTAGAAGACGTTCGAGCGGAAATCGAAGAACGCGCCGACCGGATCCTTGTCCGGCCCTTCGTAATTGCCGGGGCGCGGGGCGCGGGCCATGTGATTGGCCCACAGATTGTGGTGGAAGCTGACCTTGGACCCGTCGCCGCCCCGGATCAGGCTGCCATAGCCGTGGTCGCCCTTGACGTGGATCGAGTGGGCCAGGCTCTCTGCGATGATCGACCACTGGACGGTCAGGTCGTAGAACCCTTGATCGGGACGGTCATAGCGGGCCGAGGCCGACAGGGTCTCGTCGACCGACCAGCTGGCCGAGACGTGGTCGAGGATGATCCGGCGGCCGCCCGAAATCCAGATCGCATCGCCCTCGACCTTGCTCTCCGAGCCCAGGCGCGAGCGGATGAAGCGGATGACAACGTCGTCGGCGCTGACCACCAGGGTCTGGTCGCGCAAGGTGATTCCGCCGCCCGGCGCGGTCTGGCCGGCGATGGTGATCTGGCCGTTGCTGATCTTCAGCTCGCGCTTCAGCTGGATGACGCCGGCGACGTCGAAGACCACGGTGCGCGGACCCCGAGTGGCGATCGCGGCGCGCAGGGAGCCGGGGCCGTCGTCGTTCAGGTTGGTGACATGGATCACAGCGCCGCCACGCCCGCCGGCGCTGAACCGGCCGGCGCCCTCGGCGCCGGGGAAGGCCAGCTGGTCACTTGCGAGGGCCGGGCCCGCCGCAAGGGTCAGGGCGAGCGCGCCGGCGACGGCGCCAAGGTGGCGAGCAAGCATGATCCATCCCCGGAAACGACGGCGACGTTCTTCCGCGTCATCGTCTGGCCGAGGCGAAAATGCAGGGTGAAGCCGGCTTTGTCCACCGGTGTCATTCGCCTCACATGATCACGTTCAGCACCACGCCTGGGGTGCGGTCATTCTGATAGCTGGTGACCTCCAACGCCCGGATTTCCCCGCGCGCCAGGGCGGTCGGGTCGAAGCCCGCCGGCGGCGTCTTGCCGTTCAGCAGCACCCGGGTCGCCGGCGAGACCAGGCGGCCGCTCAGCTTGACGTGGCCGTGATAGGTCGAGGTCTGGCCATCGGGGATCTTCAGCTTGCCGTTGGCCAGTTCGGCGTTGGTGACGCGGATGTAGTCCGAGCGAATGTCGATGTACTGGCCGCTGCTGTCGTCACTGATCACGGTTCGACTGCGGCTGTGGCTCTCACCCTGCTGAGCCACGGCGATCGAGCCGGCGGCAGCGGCGGCCGCCGTCAAAAGGCCCGCCAGGGCCAGGGCGGCGCGACGCGCGAGATTGGCCGGGGCGCGCGGTTCGGTGATGGCTTTCAGGCGCATGAGGGTGGGTCTCCTTCCCTTGCCGGTGAAGGCGGGATGCAGGGCGGGGGCCGCGCGGGTGCGCAGCACGTCGATCAGGGCCTCGGCATAGTTCCGTCGGATCGCCGGGCTGGCGCCGTCCAGGGCCAGGGCGTCGGCCAGTTCCTCGCGGGCCGCGGCGGCGCGGGCCCGGAGGGCCGCGTAGGGTGGGACCATCCAGAACAGGCCGCCCAGCAGCTGCTCGGCCAGCAGGCGCCAGTTATCGCCACGCTTCAGGTGGGCCAGCTCGTGGGCGCAGATCGGGACCAGGCGCTCGACGGGCAGACGGGCGACCAGATCGGCCGGCAGCAGGATGACGGGGGTCGAGAGGCCGGCCAGCAGAGGCTGGTCGATGGCGTCGCTCACCTTCACCTCGGGCCGCCCGGTGTCCAGGCGGCGGGCGGCGGCGCGGACGGCCAGGGCCAGGTCCTGCGAAACGGGACGGGCTTCGCGCACGATGCGCTTCAGCTTGGCGCGACCCATGACCTGGCGCAGGGCGGCGGCGGCCAGGCCGCCCAGCGCGCCCAGGATCAGCATGCCGCCCAGGGTCTCGACGCCGTTGAAGCCGGACAGGGCCCGCACCGAAGCCTCATTCATGGCCGCGCCGGCGCTGGCGACGGCCTTCGACGTCAGGGCGACCTGGTAGACGGGCGCGGTGGCGTCCTCGGGCAGGGCCGAGACGCCGGCCATCATGGCCAACATGGCCGGCGGCAGGGCGACGGCGCGGTTCCAGGCGCGGGCTCGCGGCCCAGGATCGCCCGTCAGCCGGTCGGCCGTCTTGCCCAGGATCCAGCCCAGGCCGCAGGCCGGCCAGGCGGCGACCAGGCCGAGGGCGGCGGAGGCGAACAGTGGGCTCATGGTCTCTCCTCCGGCTCTAGCGCGCCCAGGGATCGCGCTCGCCGCTGACCCGAACGTCCACGGCGACCTTGGGTGAGGCCGTGACGCGCGGGCTCACGTCGGGATTCAGCACCTTGATCCGCCGGCTCAGATCCACGCCCGCATTGGGGGGAACGACGATTCGGACGGCCGTGCGGGCCTCGGCCTGCGTCGCGGCCGAAGACTCGACTGAGGCGCGGGCGTCCGGGCGCGGTTCAGGATCTGGGTTCGGCTGAGGCTGAGGCTGAGGCGCGGGACGCGGATCGGGGCGCGGCGAGGCCAGCGCGGCCGGCGGTTCGGAGGCGACCGGAGCGACCTCGGACACGGCGTCGGGCGCATCGGCGGCCGGCGCCGGTTCGGCCGCTGGAGTTCGCATCGGGGCGGCGTCGGCGGCGACGGTCGAGAGGGCGGTCGCGTCGATCGCGGGCGGGGCCAGGCCGGCCGCCGCAGCCTGCCGGGTGTTCCCGGCCGCTGCCGGCGCTGGCGCCAGCGCGGGCGGGGCCAGGCGACGCGCCTGGTCGGCCAGGGCCAGCGAGCCGGCGCCGGTCGCCGCCGTCAGCAGGCCGCCCAGCGCCACGGCGACGCCGACCCGTCCGGCGGAGGCGCCGCCTTGCGGTCGCAGGATGGCCGACAGGCGCAGGCGGACCAGGTTGCGCGCGCGGCCGGTGAAGGCCGACTGGGGCGCGGGCGCGGCGTTGATCTTCAGGGCGTCCACCAGCACGCGGGCGTAGTCGCGGCGAGCCTCGGGCGCGGCGCCGTCCAGGGCGGTCTGGTCGCAGACGGCTTCGCGAGCCGCCAGCATCCGGCTCCGCAGGCCCGCGACCGGCGGGCTCAGCCAGAACAGCCCGGCCAGCGCCTCCTCGACCGGGATCCGCCAGTTGTCGCCGCGTCGCAGATGAGCCAACTCGTGACCGCAGACCAGCTCAAGTCCGCGGGCGTCGGTCGTCTCGACCAGCTCCCAGGGCAGCAGGATTACCGGGCGGCGAGCTCCGGCCAGCAGCGGCTCGGCGATGTCGGCGCTGATCCCCACAGGCGGCGCCGTCACGTTCAAGCGCCGAGCGCGGAGGCGGACAGCCTCGACGAGGGCGGCGTCCTGGCAGGGCTGCGCTGCGGCGCGGATGGCCGCGAGGCGACGGCGGCCGCGGTTCCAGCGCCAACCCCGGGCCAGCAGACCGACGGCGGAGAGACCGACCAGGCTCCAGGCCAGGGTGGTCATCAGTTCCGTCTCCGGCGTCCAGCGCGGCGCGGCTGCGACGGAGGCTGCAGTCCGCAATGGCGCGGCGACGGCGGGCGCCGCGGCCGGGCCTGGCGGCGCGGGAGCGAAGGTCAGGGCGATCGTTGCCGCCAGGGCGCCGGCGGGCAGAGCGTGGGCCAGGCTCCAGACGGCGGCGCGCGGCCTGGGATCGTCAGTCAGGCGCTCGACCGATCGGCCGAGGCCCAGGCCCAGGAGGCCGACAGGCCAGGCGGCGATCAGGCCCAAGGCGGTGGAGGTCAGCAGCGGATGCATCACTTGGTCTCCTTCTCACCGGCGTTCAGCAAGGCTTCCAGTTCCTGGATCTCGGTCTCGGACAGGATCTGGCTGCCGGAAAAGGCCGAGGCGGGCAGGCGGCCGTCGATCTCCAGCATGCCCCGCAGGCGGTTCAGCACCCCGCCGATCACGTCGACCTTGCCCTTATGCGCCTCGTAGACCGCCAGGCCGTGCACGGAGCGGCGGACCAGCAGGCCCTTGGCCACCATGCGTTCCAGCACGGTTCGGGTGGTCGAGGCGCTCCAGCCCAGTTCGGGCTCGATCAGGCCCTGAGCCTCGCGGGCGCTCATGGCGCCGCCGCGCCAGAAGGCTTTCAGCACTTCCAGTTCCAGATCAGAGGGTTCGGTCATGGCGGGATCTCTGTGATGTCGCGAATACGCTACAAATGTAACGCTCCAACGTCAAGCGTGGTGAACGCTGTTCGCTAGTGACAGGCCAGCGGCCTTGATTTACAGGTGTAGGCCAAATTACAAATGTGAGTTCATCTATGGCGACCGATCGGGTCCATACCGGCAAGCTGCCCCTCGAAGGGCGCGCGCCAAAGCGCTGGCATTGGGCTTTGGTCGCCGTCGGGTTCGCGGCGTTGATCGGCGTGGGCGGCGAGATCATGGCGCGCTACGACCGCGCCAAGCAGGCGCGGTTGGATGCGTACTGGCGCGTCGACGGCCCGCCCTGCGCGCCGCTGGACCCCGTGATCTTTCGAGGCCTCGGCCGATATCCGCAGGCCACCCCGTACGACGAGATCCTTTACCGGCGGGCCGGCGGGACGATGACCTGCACGCATCTGGTCGACCGGATCGAAGGGGAGAAGGTCCGTTATCCGGTCTGCAAGTTCAACGCGCCGGACTATCTTCTCGTGTCGCTGGGCGGGCGCGACCATTTCTACGACCTGACGGGCGCGCGTTCGGCGGTGGTCACGGTCGTCGGCGGCAGGGTGCGTTGCGCCGTCATTCCGCCCTTCAAGATGTGAACGGCGAGATGTGATCGGCCCTTGCCCTTCCGCCAGATTCATAGCTAGCTATATAGCGTGCTATTGAACGAGGGGCGCGGTCATGTCGGTCGATCTGCTGGCGGGGTTCGGAGTCGCGTTCCTGGGCAGTCGTCTGAAGCGGCTGGCCGAACGGATGCAGGCGGACGCGGCCGAAGTGGCGCGGTCGCTGGATCTGCCGGTGCAGCCGGCCCAGATGTCGCTGCTGATGACTATCCGCCTGCATGGGCCGATCACCGTGGGCGAACTGGCCGAGCGTCTGCAGTTGGCCCAGCCGACCGTCACCCGGGCCCTGGGCGCGCTGGAAGCCTTCGTCGAGGCGCGTCGCGCGCCCGGCGACGCGCGATCCAAGTCGCTGGTCCTCACGCCCGCGGGGGAGGCGCTGCTGGCGCGGGTGCAGACCGAGCTGCTGCCACGCATCGAGCCCGCCGCCGCCGAACTGGTCGAGGGCCTGACGGGCGATTTCATGCAGGGGCTGGCCCGGGTCGAGGCGCGGTTGGCGCAGACCTCGCTGCTGAGCCGCATCCAGCGCGCACCGCCGCCGACGATGTGGGCGCGCGACTTCTCCGACGACCTGGCCGAAGCCTTCTATCGGATCAACGCCGAATGGATTCAGTCGATGTTCGCGCTCGAGCAGAACGACATCGATCTCCTGTCACGGCCGCGCGAGCTGATCCTGGACAAGGGCGGGGTGGTGCTGTTCGCCGAGACCCGCGACCTGGGCGTGGTCGGGACCTGCGCCCTGATGGTGTCCAAGGACGGCTGGGTCGAGCTGACCAAGATGGGCGTCCTGGAAAGCGCTCGCGGCCTCAAGGTCGGCGAATTCCTGCTGGCCAAGACCCTGGAGCGCGCCGCCAGCCTGGGCATGGACAAGGTGTATCTGCTGACCAACAGGAAGTGCGCGGCGGCCATCCATCTCTACGAGAAGCTGGGCTTCGTCCACGACGCCGAAATCATGCGGCTGTTCGGCGCGCGCTACGAGCGCTGCGACGTGGCGATGTCGTACCAGCCGAGCGCCTGAGCCGCCGGCGCGCCTCCGCCGAACGGCGGAAGCGCGGAGGGGCGGCGGACGCCTAGTGGCGGGCGTCCTCGGCGGCGCGACCTACGGCGTTGGGCTGGGCGGGCTTGCCCGCGCCAGCCTCGTCGTCGGCGTTGGTCGAGCGATCCAGCTTGGTCACCATCTCGGCGTGGTGCTCCAGCTTCGGCGCGGTCTCGGCGGCGAAGGCCTTCAGGTCGGCGTTGTCGCCGGTCTTGGCGTAGCCGTTGAAGGCCAGCAGGGCCTCGTGGTGGGCCATGGTCTGCTGGTCCAGATAGCGGTCGTCGAAGTCGTTGGCGGCCGCGCCCTTCAGGTTGTCGAGCATCCCGTTGCGGCGCTCGTCCAGCTGGGTCGGCAGCGGCCCCGGCGCCTTGCCGGCCGAGACCAGCGCCTTCAGCTTCTCGTCGGCGGCGGTATGATCATCGATGATCATCTGGGCGGCCTTCTTGACGTCGGGGCTCTTCGAACGTTGCAGGGCCAGCTTCGAGGACTCGATCTCGTACAGGCCGCCGATCGCGGCGTCGCGGACGAAGGCGTCAGCGTTCACCGCGCCCGTCGCGCCGGTGGCGACGCCCGTCGCGGCGCCGGCCACGTCCTGGGCGATGTTGGCGGGCTCGTTCTTCTGGCCTTCCGCCCGCTGTTCGCCGGCCTTCTGGTTGCAGGCGGCGAGCAGGGAAGCGGTCGCGAGGACGGCGATGGCGATGCGCATATGAGGTCTCCTCCAGGGTTCGCGCACCGAACGCCCGGAGCCTCGCCGCCGCCCGCGGCGACGTCATTTGATGGCGGGGTCAGTCCACCTTCGCCAGCACCTTGCGGATGGTCTCGACCATGCGGTCGATGTGCGCCTTCTCCAGGATCAGCGGCGGAGACAGGGCGATGATGTCGCCGGTGACGCGGATCAGCAGGCCTTCGTCGAAGCAGGTCTCGAAGACCTCCATCGCCCGGGCGGTCGGGGCGCCGGGCCGGGGCGACAGCTCGACGCCGCCGACGATGCCCAGGTTGCGGATGTCGACCACGTGGCGGGCGTCGGCCAGGCTGTGCAGGGCCTCTTGCCAGTAGCCCTCGATCCCGGCGGCGCGGGCGAAGAGGTCGTCTTCGCGGTAGGTCTCCAGCGTCGCCAGGCCGGCCGCGCAGGCCAGCGGATGGGCCGAGTAGGTGTAGCCGTGGAAGAGCTCGATCGGCGCGTCGGCCCCTTCGAGCAGGGCGTCGTAGATTCCGGTCGAGGCCGCGACGGCGCCGGCCGGCACGGCGGCGTTGGTCAGGCCCTTGGCCAGACACATCAGGTCGGGCGTGACGCCGAAGCGGTCAGCGGCGAACGGGGCGGAGAGGCGGCCGAAGCCGGTGATCACCTCGTCGAAGATCAGCAGGATGTCGTGCTTGTCGCAGATCGCCCGCAGGCGTTCCAGATAGCCCTTGGGCGGGACCAGCACGCCGGTCGACCCGGCCACCGGCTCGACGATCACCGCGGCGATGTTGGAGGCGTCGTGCAGGGCCACGATGCGCTCGAGGTCGTCGGCCAGGGTCGCGCCATGTTCGGGCTGGCCCTTCGAAAGCCGGTTCTCGGGCAGGTGCGTGTGGGGCAGGTGGTCGACGCCGGTGAGCAGGGATCCGAAGTACTTGCGGTTGGTCGGGATGCCGCCCACCGAGATGCCGCCGAAGCCGACTCCGTGATAGCCGCGCTCGCGCCCGATCAGCCGGGTCTTGGTCCCCTTGCCGCGAGCGCGGTGATAGGCCAGGGCGATCTTCAGCGCCGTGTCGACCGACTCCGAGCCCGAGTTGGTGAAGAAGATGCGGTCCAGGCCCCGCGGGGTGATCTGGGCCAGGCGCGAGGCGAACTGGAAGGCCAGCGGGTGGCCCATGTTGAAGCTGGGGGCGTAGTCCATCTCGGCGGCCTGCCGCTGGATGGCTTCGCGGATCTTCGGCCGATCGTGGCCGGCGTTGACGCACCACAGGCCCGAGGTGGCGTCCAGCACCTCGCGGCCCTCGGGGGTGCGGTAGAACATGCCGCTGGCGCTGGCCAGCATGCGCGGGTTGCTCTTGAACCGCCGGTTCGGCGTGAACGGCATCCAGAAGGCGTCGAGGTCGTTGGCGGCGGTCATGAAGCGGATCCTCACAGGCCTTGCATTGTGATCGCAATTGGGTCCCTCTCGTAAAGAGAGCTTTTTTCCACGGGCTAGGAGAGGGGGTGGAAGCATGGCTGCGATCCGCACCCCCCTGGCCGACCAGACGGCCGTGCACGACCAGGTCTACGAAGCGATCCGCCAGGCGCTGATCACCGGCCGGATCGCGCCGGGCAAGGGGGTCTCCCTGCGCAGCCTGGCTGCCGAACTGGGCGTCAGTCCCATGCCCGTTCGCGACGCCGTCCGCCGCCTGGTGGCCGAGCGGGCGCTGGCGATCAATCCGGCCAACAAGCGACTTTCCGTGCCCTCGCTGACCGCGGACCGGCTGGAGCAGCTGTCCATGGCCCGCCTGTGGGTCGAGCCGGAACTGGCCGCCCGCGCCGCCGCCAGGGCCGACGCCAGTCTGATCCGTCAGTTGCAGGCCATAGACGCCGACGTCGACGAGGCCCTGCGGCTGGGCGACGTCGATCGCTACATGACCGCCAACCACGCCTTCCATTTCGCGCTCTACGAACGGGCCGGGGCCGAGGTGCTGCTGGCCATGGCCGGCGGGCTGTGGCTGCAGGTCGGGCCGTTCATGCGGGTGGTGTTCGGGCGGGTCGGGGCGGACGGCCTCGTCGCCGACCGGCATGCCGAAGCGATAGGAGCCTTGCGCGCCAAGGATCCCGACGGCGCCCGCTGCGCCATCGCCGCTGACCTTTCCGAAGGCATGGACAAGATGCGGGCGGCCGCGGACGCGCCGATCGGCGGCGGTCCCTAAGTCGAGTGCTTGACACTTCCGGTTTGCCGGCAAACTGTGATCACAATAGTCTGGATTTCTCGCGTGACCCTGCCCGCCGACATCGCCGAGCGCCTCTCGAACCTGGCCCTGCCCAGCCAGGCGATCATCGATGGCGAGCGGGTCGAGGCCCTGTCGGGGGCGACCTTCCACAATGTCTCGCCGCGCGATGGCCTGGTGTTGAACCAGGTGGCCGCGTGCCAGGCCGAGGACGTCCATCGGGCCGCGGCCAGCGCCCGCGCCGCCTTCGAGGACGGCCGCTGGCGCGACCAGGGGCCACGCGCCAAGAAGACGGTGCTGTTCCGCCTGGCCGAACTGATGGAGCGCGACGCCGAGGAGCTGGCCCTGCTGGAGAGCCTGGACGTCGGCAAGCCGATCCGCGACGCCCGCAATGTCGACGTGCCTCTCGCGATCGGCACCTGCCGCTGGTACGCCGAGGCGCTGGACAAGGTCTATGGCGAGGTCGGCGCCTCGCCGGTCGATCGCCTCAGCTACGCGGTCCACGAGCCGCTGGGCGTGATCGGCGCGATCGTGCCGTGGAACTTCCCGCTGCACATGGCGATGTGGAAGGTCGCGCCAGCCCTGGCCATGGGCAATTCCGTGGTGCTGAAGCCCGCCGAGCAGTCGCCCCTGACGGCGCTCAAGCTGGGTCAACTGGCCCTCGAGGCCGGGCTCCCGGCAGGGGTGCTGAACGTGGTCCCGGGGCTGGGCTCCGTCGCCGGCGAGGCTCTGGCGCTGTCGATGGACGTCGACATGATCGCCTTCACCGGCTCGGGCCTGGTGGGGCGCAAGCTGATGGAATACGCCGCCCGCTCGAACCTGAAGCGGATCAGCCTGGAGCTGGGCGGCAAGTCGCCCCAGATCGTCTTCGCCGACTGTCCCGACCTGGACGCCGCCGCCGAGGCCGCCGCCTGGGGTGTGTTCTATAACCAGGGCGAGGTCTGCACCGCCGCCTCGCGCCTGCTGGTCGAGGCCTCGATCAAGGAGCTGTTCCTGGAGCGTGTCGTCGCCGTGGCGCGCGAGATGGTCCCCGGCGATCCCCTGGATCCGCGGACGGTGTTCGGAGCCATGGTCAGCGAGCGGCAGATGAACACCGCCCTCGACTACATCGCGACCGCCGAAAGCCAGGGCGCGCGCCGCGTTCTGGGCGGCAAGCGCGCCCGGCCCGAGACCGGCGGCTTCTATGTCGAGCCGACCATCTTCGACCGCGTCGAGGCCGACCACACCCTGGCCCGTGAGGAGGTGTTCGGTCCGGTGCTGGGGGTCATGACCTTCAAGGGGGAGGAGGAGGCGATCCGCCTGGCCAACGACACCGTCTACGGCCTGGCGGCGGGGCTCTGGACCAACGACGTCAACCGCGCCCTGCGCGGGGCGCGGCGGCTGAAGGCGGGTCTGGTCTGGGTCAACGGTTGGGACGCCTGCGACATCACCATGCCGTTCGGGGGCTTCAAGCAGTCCGGTTTCGGCCGTGACCGCAGCCTTCACGCGTTGCACAAGTACGCCGACCTGAAGTCGGTGTCCGTGACGCTGAGGTGAGCCCCATGCCCCATTCTTCCAGCCTGAATCTCGTTGAAACCGAAGCCTTCATCGACGGCCTCTGGATCGAGGGCGACGAGACGTTCGAGGTGCTGAACCCGGCCGACGGCGCGGTGATCGCCAAGGTCGCGGACCTGGGCCCGGGCGAGACGCGGGTGGCCATCGAGGCCGCGCATCGGGCCTTCCCGACCTGGGCGGCCCGGACCGCCAAGGAGCGGGGCGCGATCCTGCGCCGGTGGAGCGATCTGATGCTCGCCCACGCCGACGACCTGGCCCGGTTGATGACGGCCGAGCAGGGCAAGCCCCTGGCGGAAGCCAAGGGCGAGGTGGCCTATGGCGCGGCGTTCATCGACTGGTTCGCCGACGAGGCCAAGCGCGCCTACGGCCATACGATCCCGACGCCGATGGCGGGCAAGCGCCTGGCCTCGATCAAGCAGCCGGTGGGCGTGTGCGCGGCCATCGCGCCGTGGAACTTCCCGATCGCCATGATCACCCGCAAGGTCGGTCCGGCCCTGGCCGCCGGCTGCACGGTGGTGGTCAAGCCGGCCGCCGAGACGCCGCTGTGCGCCTTGGCCATCGCCCGCCTGGCGGTCGAGGCCGGCGTGCCGGCGGGCGTGCTGAACGTCGTCACCGGCAAGGACAGCAGCGGCATCGGCAAGGCGCTGTGCGAGGATGGCCGGGTGCGCAAGCTGTCGTTCACCGGCTCCACGCCGATCGGCAAGATCCTGTACGAGCAGTGCGCCGGCACGATGAAGAAGCTCAGCCTGGAGCTGGGCGGCAATGCGCCCTTCATCGTCTTCGACGACGCCGACCTGGAGGCCGCCGTCGACGGCGCGATCGCCAGCAAGTACCGCAACACCGGCCAGACCTGCGTGTGCGCCAACCGCCTGATCGTCCAGGCCGGCATCCACGACGCCTTCGTCGCGCGCCTGGCAGAGAAGGTCGCGGCGATGAAGGTCGGACCCGGGACCGGCGAAGGCGTCGTGATCGGCCCGCTGATCAACGACAAGGCGATCGCCAAGGTTGAAAGCCTGGTGCGCGAGGCGGTCGCAGGCGGGGCCAAGGTCGTGGTCGGCGGCGATCGCCACGACCTGGGCGGGCTGTTCTATCAGCCGACGGTGCTGAGCGACGCCACGCCCGACATGCGGCTGTTCAACGAGGAAATCTTCGGCCCGGTCGCGCCGGTGGTGAAGTTCCACACCGAGGACGAGGCGATCCGCCTGGCCAACGCCACACCGTTCGGCCTGGCCTCATACTTCTACAGCAAGGACGTCGCCCGCTGCTGGCGCGTGGCCGAGGCGATCGAGGCCGGCATGGTCGGCATCAACGAAGGCCTGATCTCGACCGAGGTCGCGCCGTTCGGCGGCGTCAAGGAATCGGGCCTGGGGCGCGAGGGCGCGTCGGAAGGTTTGGACGAGTACTTCGAGACGAAGTACCTGTGCTTTGGCGGGATCGCATGAACCCAGCCGCCGTCGCGACCCGCTCCAGCCTGACCGATCTGCTCGCGGACGAACGCGCGCGGTTCACGGCGGAGCATCCGCGATCGGCGGCGATGGCCAAGGCCGCGGCGGGCGTCTGGCGCGGCGGGGCGCCGATGCACTGGATGAACGACTGGGCCAGCCCCAGCCCGATCTTCGCCGCCCAGGGCGTCGGGGCGCAGGTCACGGACGTCGACGGCAGGCTCTATGACGACTTCTGCCTGGGCGACACGCCGTCGATGTTCGGCCATGCCGACGCCTCGGTGGCGGCGGCCGTCGCCGACCAGATCAAACGCGGCGCGGGGTTCATGCTGCCAACCGCCTCGGCGGTGATCGTCGGCAAGCTCTTGGCCGAGCGCTTCGGCCTGCCGCTATGGCAGACGGCGACCACGGCCAGCGACGCCAACCGTGCGGCGATCCGCTGGGCGCGGGCGGTGACCGGGCGGCCGGTCGTGCTGGTGTTCGACGGCTGCTATCACGGCATGGTCGACGACGCCTTCGTGGTGCTGAAGGGCGGCGAGCGCGTCATGAAGCCGGGCCTGCTGGGCCAGGTCCACGACCTGACCGCCACGACGCGCGTCGTCCCCTTCAACGATCTCGAAGCCCTGCAGGCCGCCCTCGCGCCCGGTGACGTCGCCGCCGTGCTGGCCGAGCCGGTGATGACCAATTGCGGGATGATCCTGCCCGAGCCGGGATTCCACGACGCGCTGCGCAAGCTGACGTGTGACGCCGGGACCCTGCTGGTCATTGACGAGACCCATACGATCTCAACCGGTCCTGGCGGCTACACCCGCGCCTTCGGCCTGGAGCCCGACGTCTTCGTGCTGGGCAAGGCCGTCGCCGGCGGCGTGCCGGCCGCCGTCTGGGGCGTCACGGCCGAGCTCTCGGCGCGCATGGACGAGGCCCAGGCGCGCGTCGGGCCGGGGCAGTCGGGCATCGGCACCACGCTGTCGGGCAATGCCCTCGCCATGGCCGCCATGCGGGCCATGCTGTCCGAGGTGATGACCGACGCCGCCTACGCCAGGATGCTGGCCGGCGCCGAACGTCTGGTCGCCGGGCTGAAGGGCGTGATCGCCGCCCGCCGCCTGCCGTGGTCCGTCGTCCATGTCGGCGCCCGCGTCGAACTGGTCTTCGCCGACCCGCCGCCGAAGACCGCCGCCCAGATGCGGAAAGCGCTGGACCATACGGCGGTGGAAGCGCTGCATCTGTGGCTGATTAACCGGGGCGTCCTGATCGCGCCCTTCCACAACATGATGCTGGTCTCGCCCGTCACCGACGATGCGGCGATCGACCGGCTGGTCGCGGCCGTGGACGGCTTCGCGACCGCGATGGGGGACGCATGAACGCCGTAGCCGACATCCAGGAATGCCGCGACTTCCTGGCCGCCAACCCGCAGGTCAAGTTCGTCGACGTGTTCTTCACCAGCATGACCGGCGTGCCGCGCGGCAAGCGGCTGCGGATCCACGAGCTGGAGGCGATCTACGCATACGGCCGCTTCCTGCCGGGTTCGATCCTGGTGGTCGACACTCAAGGGGCGGACTGCGAGGACACCGGCCTGGTCTGGGAGGACGGCGACGCCGACCGCCGCGCGCGGCCCGTGCCCGGGACCCTGACCCTGGCCCCGTGGCTGGGGCCGGACGTCGCCCAGGTGATGCTGTCGCTGTACGAGCTGGACGGAACGCCCAACGATCTCGATCCGCGCCACGTGCTGCAACGGGTGCTGGACCGCTACGCCGCCGACGGCCTGACGCCCGTCGCGGCCTGCGAGCTGGAGTACTACCTCGTCGACCTGGAGCGGGGGACGAACGGCGAACTCCTGCCGGCCAGATCGATGAAGACGGGGCAGCGTCCCACGGGCATCCAAGTCTATGGCCTGCCCGAACTGGAGGCCCACGCCCCGTTCCTGCGCGAGCTGTGGGACACCGCCGACACGATCGGCGTGCCGCTGGAAGGCGCGATCTCCGAGTTCGCGCCGGGCCAGGTCGAGCTGACCCTGCAGCACAAGCCCGACGCCCTGCGGGCCGCCGACGACGCGGTGCTGTACAAGCGCGCCGCCAAGGGCGTCGCCCTGCGTCACGGCTGCGAGGCGACCTTCATGGCCAAGCCGTGGAGCGACCGGGCCGGCAACGGCTTCCACGTCCATCTCAGCGTCAACGACGCGCATGGCGAGAACCTGTGCGCGGCCGAGGATGTCGAGGGCTCGGATCTGCTCAAGCACGCCATCGGCGGCATGAAGGCGCTGCTGGGCGAGGGCATGGCGATCCTGGCTCCGAACGCCAACAGCTACCGCCGCTTCAAGGCGAATAGCTACGCGCCGGTGGCCCCGACCTGGGGCGTCAACAACCGCACGGTCTCGCTGCGCGTGCCGGCCGGTCCGCCCAAGACCCGGCACGTCGAGCACCGCGTGGCCGGCGCCGACGGCAATCCGTACCTGGTGCTGGCGGTGCTGCTGGCCAGCGCCCACCACGGCATCGCCAACAAGCTGGATCCGGGCCCCGCGGTGGTCGGCGACGGCTACGCGGCGGCGGCCAAGGAGAACATCCGGCTGCCCAACAACTGGTTCGCGGCGGTCGATCTGTTCGAGCAGTCCAAGGTGCTGCGCGACTATCTGGGCGACCGCTTCGTGGACATGTTCGTCTCGGTCAAGCGTACCGAACAGGCGCGCTTCTTCGAGGTCGTCACGGAACTCGATTTCGATTGGTATCTCCGCAACGCCTGACGGTGAAATCAGGCCAGCACGTCACACGGAACATGAGGGAGTTTCGAATGAGCGGATACAGGAACGGCGGGGCCTCGCGGCGCTCGCTTCTGACGGCCTTCGGCGCGGCCGCCATCGGCTTCAGCTTCACGGCCTGCGGCGAGAAGCCCAAGGCCACGACGGGCGGCGAAGAGCCCAAGCTGAACTTCTACAACTGGGACACCTACATCGGTGAGACCACCCTGGGCGACTTCAAGAAGGCGTCCGGCGTCGACGTGAACATGAGCCTGTTCGCGACCAACGACGAACTGTTCGCCAAGCTCAAGGCGGGCAATCCGGGCTTCGACGTGATCGTGCCGTCGAACGAGTTCGTGACCCGGATGAGCCAGGCCGGCCTCCTGGAGCCGCTGGATCACGCCAAGATTCCGAACATGAAGAACATCGACCCGTCGTTCCTCAATCCGGACTACGACCCGGGGCGCAAGTACTCGATGCCCTACACCTGGCTGCTGCTGGGCATCGGCTATCGCAAGAGCAAGGTCGACGGCGTTCCCGACAGCTGGAAGTGGCTGTTCGACAGCGACAAGTACAAGGGGCGCATCGCCCTGTTGTCGGAAAGCGCCGACCTGGTCCGCCTGGCGGCCAAGTATCTGGGCCATTCGGTCAACAACATCCCGGCCGACATGCTGCCCAAGATCGAGCAGATGCTGATCAAGCAGAAGCCGTTCGTGAAGGCCTTCCACGACGACAACGGCCAGGACCTGCTGGTGTCCAAGGAGGTCGATCTCGTCCTGGAATACAACGGCGACATCGCCCAGGTGATGAAGGACGATCCGGACCTCGACTTCGTAGTCCCCAAGGAAGGGTCCTTGATCAATTCCGACACGCTGTGCATCCCCAAGGGTGCGCCGCGACCGAACAACGCCCACGCCTTCATCAACTATCTGCTGGACGCCCAGGCCGGGGCCGAGATCACCAAGACGATCCTGTACCCGACCCCCAACGCGGCGGCCAAGGCGCTGATGCCGGAGAGCTATCGCGACAACAAGGTCATCTTCCCGCCGGCCGACGTCATGGCCAAGTGCGAGTACGGCGCCTTCGAAGGCGCCGAGAAGGCCAGCCTGTATGAGGAGCTGATCACGCGGGTGCGGGCGGCTTAAGTCTGATCTCTCCTCCCCCTCGGGGGGGAGTGGCCCAGAGGGCCGGAGGGGGCGGCGCGGCCTGGGCCGCATTTGCCCCCTCAGTCGGCTCCGCCGACAGCTCCCCCAGCGGGGAGCAGATTGGAAGAGGTGGAGTGGGAATGGAACAATCCTGGAAACAGGCGAAAGCCGTCTTCGCCGCGGCGCTGGGACCGCCGCTGGTGTGGTTGGCGCTGTTCTTCCTGGCGCCGATGGCGATCGTCTGGGCCTACAGCTTCGGCCACAACGCCGGCCTGACCGAGATCGCCATCAGCGGCACGTTCGGCAACTACGCCAGGGCGATCGAGCCGCTGTACCTGAAGATCTTCCTGAAGTCGGCCTGGGTGGCGGGTCTGACCACCGGCCTGTGTCTGGTGCTGGGCTTCCCGGTCGCCCTGGCCATCACCTTCGCGTCCGACAAGGCCAAGACCTGGCTGCTGCTGCTGATCATGCTGCCGTTCTGGACGAACCTGCTGATCCGCACCTACGCCCTGATCGCCGTGCTGCGCACCGAGGGCTACGTCAACCAGGGCCTGGAATGGTTGTGGAAGGGCGGCGCCGCCTTCGCGGCCATGGTCGGTCTGCAGCCGCTGGGCGACTTCCAGCCGCTGGAACTGCTGCACAACAATTTCGCGGTGATCCTGGGCCTGGTCTATGTGCACCTGCCGTTCATGGTGCTGCCGCTGTATTCGGCTCTGGACCGACTGGACAAGTCGTTGCTGGAGGCCAGCCTGGACCTGGGCGCGGGACACCTGCGGACCCTGTTCAAGGTGGTCGTTCCCTTGGCCCTGCCGGGCATCGCCTCGGGGATCCTGATCACCTTCATCCCGGCGCTTGGCGCCTATCTGACGCCCGACCTGCTGGGCGGCCCGGACAGCCAGATGATCGCCAACGTCATCGAGCGCCAGTTCAAGCGCGCCAACGACTGGCCCTTCGGCGCGGCCATGTCGTTCGTGCTGATGTACCTGACCTTCATCGCCATCGCGATCCAGGCGGTGCTGGCCAAGAAGACCCCGGAGGCCAAGGCATGAGCAAGAAGGCTCCCCCAGGTCCTCTGGAATACCTCCGCCGCTGGCAGATGCAGGCTTGGCTGGCAGGCGTGTTCGTCTTCCTCTACGCGCCGCTGATCGCCCTGATGGCGTTCAGCTTCAACGACAGCAAGCGCAACATCGTCTGGAAAGGCTTCACCCTCAAATACTACGACAAGCTGTTCAACGACTCGGCCCTGCTGGAAGCCTTCGCCAACAGCCTGACGATCGCGGCGGTGTCGACAGTGATCAGCCTGGCGCTGGGCGCCGCCGCGGCCCTGGTGCTGTGGCGCTTCCGCTTCCCGGGCAAGACGGC
>CBIHOB010000028.1:0-57607 GCA_966211605.1 uncultured Caulobacter sp. | reverse complement strand
CTCGACATCCGGTCGCATCACGTAACTCCGTGACAGTGTTGAAGGGCGCGGGAGAGAGCGCGCCAGGGTTAAGTGTGCGCGGTTAACCCGCCCGGGCGCGCTCTAACTTTTGAATCTAGAGCCCGCTGATCCGGTTCAGATCAAAGATCTGAACCGGGCAGGCTCTAGCGCGCGTCGGCCTCCCGCGCAATGTCCCTAGTAGAGGCCGCTCAGAGGGTCGACCTTCTGAGGCGGCGGCTTGCCCGGCTGGGCCTGCGGTTGCGGGACCGGCGGAAGGCCCTGCGGCAGCTCGTTGTACGGGATAGGTCCGCTCGGCGCGACCTCGACCCGGGGCTCGGTGCCCGGACGGAAGGCCTCGCGGATGCCGCGCACCATGGCGAACTTGGCCTGCTTGGGCGGCTTGAAGTCGACGATCGGCTGGCCGTCCAAAGCCACCTTCATGAAGTCGATGAAAACGGGTACGGCGTCGGTGGCGCCGGTCTCGCCCTCGCCCAGCGAACGGTTGTCGTCGAAGCCGACGAACACGCCGACCACCAGGTTCGGCGAGAAACCCACGAACCAGGCGCTCCGGTACTCGTTGGTGGTGCCCGTCTTGCCCGCCAGGGGACGTCCCAACGAACTGACGGCGGCGGCGGTGCCGCGCTGGACCACACCCTGCAGCATCGAGGTGATCTGATAGGCCGTGACCGGGTCCATGATCTGCTCGCCCGGCGCAGGAAAGCGCGGGCTCTCGTCGCCGTTGAAGCCGGCGTCGCAGCGCTCGCAGTCGCGCTTGTCAGCACGGAAGATGACCTTGCCCTCGCGGTCCTGAACCAGCTCGATCAGGTGCGGATCCACGCGGCGGCCGCCGTTGACAAAGGCGGCGTACGCGGCGGTCAGCTTGAACGGCGTCGTCTCGCCCGAGCCCAGGGCCATGGCCAGCACGGGCTCCATGTCGCGGACCACGCCGGCGCGCTTGGCGAAGTCGACGATCTTCTTCATGCCGACGCCCTGCGCCAGGCGCACGGTCATGGCGTTGATCGACTGCTCCAGGCCCTTGCGCAGCGGTTGCGCGCCGTAGAACTCCTTGTGGTAGTTCTCGGGGCTCCAGTCCTGGCCGTTCGCGCCCTTGAAGGTGATGGCGCTGTCGACGACGACGCTGGCCGGCGTGTAGTTGTTCTCCAGGGCCGTGGCGTACACGAACGGCTTGAACGACGAGCCGGGCTGGCGCATCGCCTGGGTGGCGCGGTTGAAATTCGACAGCGAGTAGGAATAGCCGCCGACCAGGGCCACGATACGGCCGGTATAGGGCTCCATAGCCACCAGGGCGCCATTGACGGCCGGAACCTGGCGTAGGCGGTAGCCGCCGGCCGCGGCCTTCTCGACGAACACCAGGTCGCCGGCCTTCAGCCCCTTGCCGTTCTTGGCCCAGGTGAGGTCCTCGCCGACGATCTGGCCCTCCCCCTCGTTCTTGACCAGGCGCACGCGACCGTCGTTCGAGGTGACCAAGGCCGGACGCCACGTATTGCGCTCCGACGGGATCGGCTTGGTCAGGGCGGTCTTCTCCCAGGCCAGGTCGGTAGATTCCACGTGCCCCCAGGCGCCCCGCCAGCCATGGCGGCGGTCGTACTTCTCGAGCCCGTCCATCAGCGCCACGCGGGCGGCGGTCTGCAGCTGCGGGTCCAGCGTGGTGCGCATGTAGTAGCCGCCTTCGTTCAGGCGGGGACCCAGCGTGGCCATGCCGCGCTGGCGCACTTCCTCGACGAAATAGTCGGCGTCGCGATAGGCGGCGCGCTTGGGCGCGGCCTGGACGACCAGGTCCTCGGCCATCGCCTTCCTGGCGTCCTCCTTGGACACCCAGCCCTGCTCGGCCATCTGGCCCAGCACCCAGTTGCGACGAGCGATCGCCTTGGCCTTGTTGCGGATCGGGTGATAGTTGTCTGGCCCCTTGGGCAGCGAGGCCAGATAGGCGCACTGGGCCAGGGTCAGGTCCGGCAGCGACTTGCCGAAATAGTTGTAGGCGGCCGCGCCGACGCCGAACGAGCGATAGCCCAGCCAGATTTCGTTGAGGTACAGCTCGAGGATCTGCTGCTTGGTCAGCGACTGCTCCAGGCGATGGGCCAGGATCGCTTCCTTGAACTTGCGGCCGACCGTGGCGTCGCTGGTCAGCAGGACGTTCTTGGCGACCTGCTGAGTGATGGTCGAACCGCCTTCCAGCCGACGGCCGCGCATGGCGTTGCCGACGTTCTTGAGCATCGCCCGCGACAGGCCGCCGACATCGACGCCGCCGTGCTGGAAGAAGTTGCGGTCTTCGGCCGCCAGGAAGGCCTGGGCCAGCTGCGGCGGGATCTGGTCATAAGGGATGAAGATCCGGCGCTCTTTGCTGTACTCGCCGATCAGGGTGCCGTCCCACGCGTACACGCGCGTCGCCGTCGGCGGACGATAGTCTTGCAGCTCGCCAGCGTCGGGCATGTCATGAAACAGCCAGGCGGCGTAGATCGCGATCGCGAATCCCGCGACCGCAATGGCCGAGAGCACCGTCACGCCCGCGATGGCCATCCATCGTTCGGTGGGTTTCAGATCCACGCGACCTCCGTCGGGCAGGCCCCCTCGCCTGCCGCACACCCTTCACTAGATCGCTTGCCGCCGAACCGTAAGCAGTTTTGCGGCCGCGGCTCCATCAGCGAAGCGCGCGTGCGATCACCCTGTGATTAGAGCGGGATGCGAAAAAGGGGAAGCATGTCCCCTTCGCCTGGCGTCAGGACTTGCGGGCGCCCGCCGAGAAATAGGCCTCGATCGAGTCGGCCACCGCGTTGACCAGCCGGCCCCGACTCGACTTGGTCGTCAGGAACGCCTCGTCGTCGGGATTGGTGATGAAGCCCATCTCCAGCAGCACGGCCGGCACGTCGGGGGCCAGCAGCACGATGAAGCCGGCGTCGCGGTGGCTGCGGCGCAGCAACGGCGTCTCTTCGCCGACATTGGTCAGCAGCAGCTGGGCGAACGCGGCCGAGCGGTTTTTGGTGGCGCGCTGCGACAGGTCCAGCAGGATCTGGCTGACGGCGCGGTCCCGGCCCGGCATGTTGGCCTTCATCAGCCAATCGTCCTTGTCCAGGACCAGGCCGACGCGCTCGGCGCCCTTGTCGGACACGGTGTAGACCGAGGCGCCGCGCGTGCTGACGTCGGGCCCCGAGTCGGCGTGCAGGGAGATGAAGAGATCGGCGTCGGCGCGGCGGGCGATCTGCACGCGGCCTTCCAGCGGAATGAACGTGTCGGTCTCACGGGTCAGCACCACCTGGAAGCGGCCGGTGCGTTCCAGCCGCTCCTTCAGCGCCTTGGCGGCGGCCAGGGTGACGTCCTTCTCGTAGACGTTGGCGCCCAGCGAGCCGGGATCCTTGCCGCCATGGCCGGCGTCGATGACGATGACCTTCTTCAGGCGCAGCGGCGCGGCCTTGACCGGCAGGCTGGCCAGGCTCAGGCGCGGAGCCTGCGGCGCGGGCGCGGCCCCATCCACGGCCTTGAGGTCGATGACATAGCGGTAGGCGGTCGCGCCGTCGCCTGGCGGCAGCAGGAAGCGGCGGCGGACCTCGGCCTTGCCGGCCAGGTCCAGGCGCAGACGGGCGCCGCCGGCGGCTTCGTCGATGATCCAGCGCTTGACCAGGCCCTGGCCCGTGCCCTGCAGGTCGCCCGAGACGATGACGCTGGGCAGCGCCATGACCAGGCGCTGGTCGCTCATGCCATCGGAAATCAGCTTGCCGGCCGCCGCGCGGTCCAGGTCGATGACCACGCGCGTCTCGGTGCGATCGCCGCCGAAGCGGACCTTCTGCACCCCCGCCGGCGCGGCCGGGCCCTGCGCCGTCGCGACCGCGACGCCCGCCGTCGTCAGGCCGCCGACGATCAGCGCCGCCCGAACCCAGCCCATGCGAGCCAAACTGATAAGAACTTTACGCATCCCCGCCCGCGTAGCCGGAACTGGTGAACCGAACGTCAATATCGCTCGGGGGCGGTAGCGAAAGGGTTAAGTCCTCATCATCCGTCGAAAGCTTTTCTTTTGCGCGCCGATGTGGCTACAGTCCCGCCGCGCGCGAAGTCCGTGATCGTCACGACTCCACGCGGGCCGCCTGTGCCTCGAAAGTGGTCCTGAACCTCTTCCGAAGCGGAGGCGGCAGACTAGATAGTGTTCGAGACGCGGCCGATCCGGCGGGCAAGACGCCTACCGAAACGCCGTGTCGCGGGGCTCGCGTCGGGCTCAAACGCCCTTCTGGCGACGACGCGCCATCCAATCCCGCGCCTGGCGCGGTAGGGACAAACGAAACCTCAATGGGCTGCGCCGCACCCGACCGCCTTTGGCACCTGGCCCTTCGCAACCGCTTCGGCGGGGCGATGACGGTCGGCGACGCGCGCGCCCTTCTTTCATATCGGTGCCCGGGCCTCGCGCCCGCTGCGCGCCGTGGAGACTTCCTTAATGTCGAAGAAGATGCTGATCGACGCAGCACACGCCGAAGAGACGCGTGTGGTCGTCGTGGACGGAACCCGGGTTGAAGAGTTCGATTTCGAGAGCCAGACCCGCAAACAGCTTCGTGGCAATATCTATCTCGCCAAGGTGACCCGCGTCGAACCCAGCCTGCAGGCTGCGTTCGTCGAGTACGGCGGCAATCGTCACGGTTTCCTGGCGTTCAACGAAATCCACCCGGACTACTATCAGATCCCGGTCGCCGACCGTGAAGCGCTGATGCGCGACGACTCCGGCGACGACGAGGACGACACCCCGATCTCGCGTCGCGCCTCGGGCGGCGACGACGAGGACGACGTCAACGGCGGCGATCACGCGATCGACGACGATGAAGACGACGTCGAGGAAGAGCTGGCGCGCCGCAAGCGCCGGCTGATGCGCAAGTACAAGATCCAGGAAGTGATCCGCCGCCGGCAGATCATGCTGGTTCAGGTCGTCAAGGAAGAGCGTGGCAACAAGGGCGCCGCCCTGACCACGTACCTGTCGCTGGCCGGTCGCTACGGCGTGCTGATGCCCAACACCGCCCGCGGCGGCGGCATCAGCCGCAAGATCACGGCCGTCACCGACCGCAAGCGCCTGAAGAGCGTCGTTCAGAGCCTGGACGTGCCCCAGGGCATGGGCCTGATCGTCCGCACGGCCGGCGCCAAGCGCACCAAGGCCGAGGTCAAGCGCGACTACGAATATCTGCTGCGTCTGTGGGAGAACATCCGCGAGAACACGCTGCACTCGATCGCCCCGGCGCTGATCTACGAGGAAGAAGACCTCGTCAAGCGCGCCATCCGTGACATGTACGACAAGGACCTGGACGGCATCTGGGTCGAGGGCGACGCCGGCTACAAGGAAGCGCGCGACTTCATGCGCATGCTGATGCCGAGCCAGGCCAAGAAGGTCTTCAACTACCGCGACCCGACCCCGCTGTTCGTCAAGAACAAGATCGAGGACCACCTGGCCCAGATCTATTCGCCGGTCGTGCCGCTGCGTTCGGGCGGCTATCTGGTCATCAACCAGACCGAGGCCCTGGTCGCCATCGACGTCAACTCGGGCAAGGCCACGCGCGAGCGCAACATCGAGGCCACGGCCCTCAAGACCAACATCGAGGCCGCCGAGGAAGCCGCCCGCCAGCTGCGCCTGCGCGACCTGGCCGGCCTGATCGTCATCGACTTCATCGACATGGATGAAGGCAAGAACAACCGCACGGTCGAGAAGGTCCTGAAGGACGCCCTGAAGGACGACCGCGCCCGTATCCAGATGGGCAAGATTTCGGGCTTTGGCCTGATGGAGATCAGCCGCCAGCGTCGCCGGACCGGCGTCCTGGAAGGCACCACCCACGTCTGCGAGCACTGCGAAGGCACCGGCCGCGTCCGCTCGGTCGAGTCCAGCGCCCTGGCCGCCCTGCGCGCGGTCGAGGTCGAGGCCCTGAAGGGCTCGGGCAGCGTGATCCTGAAGGTCGCGCGCTCGGTCGGCCTCTATATCCTGAATGAAAAGCGCGCCTATCTGCAGCGCCTGCTGGAGACGCATGGCCTGCACGTGACGGTCGTGGTCGACGACAGTCTGCACGCCGGCGACCAGGAAATCGAACGCACCGAGCTGGGCGAGCGCATCGCCGTCGCCCCGGCGCCGTACGTCGAGGAAGACGACGACTTTGATCCGACGGCCTTCGAGGACGAGGAAGAAGACGACGAGATCATCGACGACGAGGACGAAGAAGACCTCGAGCGCGAGGACACCGACGACGACGACGCCTCGAGCCGCAAACAGGCTCGCGACGATGATCGCGGCGACCGCAAGGGCCGCCGTGGCCGTCGCGACCGCGGTCGCGGCCGTGGCCGCCGTGACGAGCGCGAGACCGAATCCGAGGCCGAGAGCGACGAGGATGAAGTCGAGGGCGACGCCGAGGACCGCGCCGAATTTGGTGAGGACGATGACGGTGGCCGCCGTCGTCGCCGTCGCGGCCGTCGCGGCGGTCGCCGGGGCGGTCGCGAGGATGGCGATCGTCCGGCCGACGCCTTCGTGTGGATCCGTCCGCGCGTCCCGTTCGGCGAGAACGTCTTCACCTGGCACGACCCGGCCGCCCTGGTCGGCGGCGCCAGCGAGCCGCGCCGCCCGTCGCCGGAACCCCGCGCCGAGGCGTCGGAGACCGCCGAGCGTCCGGAACGCGCCGAGCGCCCCGAACGTGAAGAGCGTTCTGGCCGCGAGCGTGGCCGTCGCGGCCGTGACCGTGGTCGCCGCAACCGCGACGAGACGGTCCAGACCGAGGTCGTCGCCGAGGCCGCTCCGGTCGAGGCCATCGCCGCCGAGCCCGCCGAGCCCGCCGAGCCGTTCGAAGCCCCGATCCTGGCCCCGCCGGTGATCGCCGCGCCGCCGGCCGACGTTTGGGTCGAGCTGCCCGAGACCGAGGAGGCCCCGAAGAAGCCCAAGCGGACCCGCTCGCGCGGCAAGAAGGCGACCGCCGAGGCTGTCGAGGCCGCGCCGGAACCCGTCGAAGCCATTGGGGAAGCCGTCGCCCAGACGGTGACCGAGAGCGTCGCGGTGGTTCCGCCGGAACCCGTCGCCGAGCCGGCCGTGGAAGCGGCTCCGGAGCCCACGCCGGCGCCGGAACCCATCGCGGAAGCGCCGCCGGTCGCCCCGGCCGAACCCGATCCGAACGAGATCACCACCCCGCCCGAAAAGCCTCGCAAGGGCTGGTGGCGTCGGTAAGGTGAACTGATCGCGGCCCGCGCGTCCTGACCGGATGCGCGGGCCGAAATCTTCGCGCCCTAAAATCGCCGTCCAAATCTTGGCTCTAGGAGGCGGAAACCCTTGTTCCCTCGCCGCGAGCTTCCAAGTTAGACTGGTCGAGTTCGCGGGGGCGCGATCTGGAGATCATTCGATGACCTCGCGTAGCGAGCGCGCCAGGAAGGGGCGGACCGGGAGGCGACTGGGCGTGACGTTGTCCGTCCTGTCGATCGTCGCGTCCGGATTTCCCCAGGTCGCCCTGGCCCAGGACGACGGGCCGTCGCTGATCCGCGACACCGAGATCGAAGAGATCCTGCACCACGACGCCGATCCGATCTTCGCCGCGGCGGGGCTGGATCCCAAGAACGTCCGGATCCTGATCGTCGGCGACAAGAGCCTGAACGCCTTCGCGACGCAGGGCCTGCAGATGGGCCTGAACACCGGCCTGATCCTGCAGACCGAGAACCCCAACCAGCTGCGCGGGGTCATCGCCCACGAGACCGGACACCTGGCCGGCGGTCACCCGATCCGCTCCGACGAGATGATGCGCGCCGGCCTCAAGCCGATGATCCTGACCATGGGTCTCGGCGTGCTGGCCGCCCTGGCCGGCTCGGCCGATGGCGCAGCGGTCCTGCTGGGCAACGCCCAATATGCCGGCGCGCTGGGCGCCTTGGGCTACAGCCGCGAGCAGGAATCCCGCGCCGACCAGGCCGGTGCGGGTTTCCTGGAAGCCACGGGCCAGTCGGGCCGCGGCCTGGTCGAGTTCTTCGACAACTTCCGCTATCAGGAAGTCTTCGATCAGGCTCGCCGCTACGCCTATTTCCGCAGCCACCCCCTGTCGTCCGAGCGGATCGAGGTGCTGCGCAGCCGCGTCGAGCGCCAGCCGCACTACAGCGCCGTCGACACGCCCGAGGACCTGGCCCAGCACGAGGTCATGAAGGCCAAGCTGGAAGGGTTTCTGAACCCGCAGGTCGCCTTGATGAAATACAAGGAGACCGACACCGGCTTCCCGGCGCGTTATGCGCGGGCCATCGCCTACTACCAGATGAAGGATCCCGACCGGGCCCTGAACCTGCTGCAGCCGCTGATCGACCAGCATCCCGACAATCCCTATCTGTGGGAGCTGAAGGGCCAGATCCTGTTCGAATTCAACCGCATCGCCCAGGCCGAGGAGCCGCAGCGCAAGTCGGTGCAGCTGAAGCCCGACGCGGCCCTGCTGCGCATCAACCTGGGCCAGACCCTGATCAGCCTGAACGATCCCAAGAAGATCGAGGAAGGCGTCCAGGAGCTAAAGCGCAGCCTGCTGAACGATCCGGACAACGCCGTCACTTGGCGCCTGCTGGCCCAGGCCTATGACACCCAGAAGAAGGATGGCGAGGCCCGCCTGGCCACCGCCGAACAGTACTTCTCGCTGGGCGCGACGCGCGAGGCCAAGGTCTTCGCCATGCGCGCCCGCGAACTGCTGCCCAAGAACACCCCGGACTGGCGTCGGGCCACCGACATCGTCCTGGCCTCCCGCCCCTCCAACCAGGATCTCAAGGACCTGGCCAAGGACGGGGCGATGCAGTCTAACCTGGGCCGTTAGAGCCCTCTCCCGCCCCGAGATCTAGATGACCCTGCTCCGTCGCGCCGCGACCCTCGCCGTTCCGCTGGCCGCCGCCGGCCTGACCCTCGCCGGCTGCGGCCCCGCCAAGCCCGACAAGGCGTTCGGCGAGAAGGTCCGCGCCTATCTGCTCGAGCACCCCGAAGTGCTGATGGAGGCCAGCCAGAAGCTGCAGGAGAAACAGGCCCAGCAGCAGGCCGTCTCGGCCCAGAAGGCGATCGGCCAGTACCGCCAGGCCATCGAGCGCGATCCGCGCGACATCGTCATCAATCCGACGGGCGCGATCACCGTCACCGAGTTCTTCGACTATCGCTGCAGCTTTTGCCGCCACGCCGCGCCCGAGATCGTCGACCTCGTGCAGAAGAACCCCGACGTCCGCCTGGTGCTGAAGGACTTCGTGATCTTTGGCCGCGACAGCGAAGCCGCCGCCCGCATCGCCCTGGGCGCCAAGGACCAGGGCAAGAGCCTGGAGCTCTACAAGGCCCTGATGGCCGAGAACGCCCTGGACGCCGCCGGCGCGCTGCGCATCGCCAAGGGCCTGGGCGTCGACATGGACAAGGCCAAGGCCGCCGGCGAAAGCCAGGCCGTCACCCAGCACCTGGCCGACACCGAGGCCCTGGCCAAGACCCTGCAGCTGTCAGGCACCCCGGCCTTCATCGTCGGCGACACCCTGATCCCCGGCGCGGACATCAACGCCCTGAAGCTGGCGATCGAACAGACGCGGGCCGGCAAGGCGAAGACGGGCTGACCTAGATCAGCCCCGCCAGCGGCGAGCTGGGATCGGCATACAAGCGCTTCTGCATCCGGCCGGCGAGGTACGCCTCGCGGCCGGCGATGACGGCGTGCTTCATCGCCTTGGCCATGCGGATCGGATCCTTGGCCTCGGCGATGGCGGTGTTCATCAGGATGGCGTCGCAGCCCAGCTCCATGCCGATGGCCGCATCCGAGGCCGTGCCGACGCCGGCGTCGACCAGGACCGGGACCTTGGCGTTCTCGACGATGATCCGCAGGTTCACACGGTTCTGGATGCCCAGGCCCGAGCCGATCGGCGCGCCCAGCGGCATGATCGCGACGGCGCCGGCCTCTTCCAGCTTCTTGGCGTAAACTGGATCGTCCGAACAGTAGACCATCACCTGGAAGCCATCGGCGACCAGCAGCTTCAGCGAGCGCAGAGTCTCTTCCATGTCCGGGAACAGGGTCTTGGGGTCGCTGAGGACCTCCAGCTTGACCAGGTCCCAGCCGCCGGCCTCGCGAGCCAGGCGCAGGGTGCGCACGGCGTCCTCGCCGGTGAAGCAGCCGGCGGTGTTGGGCAGATAGGTGAATTCCGTCGGCTTGACGTAGTCGACCAGCAGCGGCTGGCTGGGATCCGTCAGGTTCACGCGCCGCACGGCCACGGTGACGATCTCGGCCCCCGCCGCGCGGGCGGCGGCGGCGTTGGTCGCATAGTCCTTGTACTTGCCCGTGCCGACGATCAGGCGCGAGCGGAAGGTGCGGCCCGCGACGGTCCAGGTCTCATCGGTGTCAACACTGGCCTCTGGGGCGGCGACGGAGTCGGGGGAAACGTGCGCGTTCATGAGCGTGGTTTACGCCCCGGCAGCCGGCGTTTCAAATGCGCAGGATCACCCGCCGCCGATAAAAGTGACGATCTCGATGCGGTCGCCGTCGGCCAGCGCCGTGTCGGCGTAGGTCGAGCGCGGAGCAATCTCGAGGTTGCGCTCGACCGCCACCTTGCGGGCGTCCAAGCCCAGCGAAGTCACCAGATCGGCGATCGTGGCGACGCCGGCCACGTCCCGCTCTTCCCCGTTCAGCAAAAGCCTCATCTCACCTCCGAAGCGAGCCGTGCTTGTGACCCGGCGGAACCGGCTATACAAGACCTCCCGGAATCGACGGCGGAGCCGCATGGTAAAACCGATCCACGTGCTGAGCGGGCCCAATCTCAACCTGTTGGGGACCCGCGAGCCCGAGATTTACGGCAAGGACACGCTCGATGATGTCCGTACGCGCTGTGAGGCGCGGGCGGCTTCGCGCGGCGTTGAGGTGGTTTTCCGCCAGTCCAACCATGAGGGCGTGCTGATCGATTGGGTGCACGAGGCGCGTGAGTCGGCCTCGGCGCTGATCATCAATCCGGCCGGCTACGGCCACACCTCGATCGCGCTTCTGGATGCGCTCAAGACCTTGAGCGTCCCGGTGATCGAGTGCCACCTGTCCAACCCGGCGGCGAGGGAGGAATTCCGCCGCCACACCTATGTTTCGCTGGCGGCCACGGGGATCGTCTCCGGGTTCGGCGCGGCGAGTTACGAACTGGCGATCGAGGCCGCTTTCGGCCTGATCCGCGTTTAGCAACGATATCGCCCGGCGTTTTCCGCCGCCGTGGCCTTAGAAGAACAAGGTAAGCTTCCATGTCGAACCCCAAGGCCCCCGCCGATCCGGTCGAAGCTCCGGCCATCGACGCCCGTCTGGTCCGCAAGCTGGCGGACATCCTGAAGGACACGGGCCTCTCGGAGATCGAAGTCGAGCACGCGGGCCTGAAGATCCGCGTCGCCCGCGAACTGACCGCGGCGCCGGTCAACTACGTCCAGGCCGCCGCGCCGGCCTACGCTCCGGCGCCCGCCGCCGTCCCGGCCCCGGTCGCCGCCGCCGCGCCGGCCGCCGAAGCGGCTCCGCCCCCCGCCGCCGCCCGCGGCGACGCCGTGAAGTCGCCAATGGTCGGCACCGCCTACCTCTCGCCCCAACCGGGCGCCGACGCCTTCATCAAGGTCGGCGACACAGTCTCGGCCGGCCAGACCCTGCTGATCGTCGAAGCCATGAAGACCATGAACCCGATCTCGGCGCCCAAGGCCGGCAAGGTCGTCGAGATCCTGGTCGCCGACGCCCAGCCGGTCGAGTTCGGCGAGCCGCTCGTCGTCATCGAGTAACGCTCATGTTCGACAAGATCCTCATCGCGAACCGGGGCGAGATCGCGCTCCGGGTTCACCGCGCCTGTAAGGAAATGGGCATCGCCACCGTGGCCGTGCACTCCGAGGCCGACCGCAACTCCATGTGGGTGCGCCTGGCCGACGAGAGCGTCTGCATCGGTCCCGCTCCGGCCGCCAAGAGCTATCTGAACATCCCGTCGATCATCGCGGCCGCCGAGATCACCGGCGCCCAGGCGATCCACCCGGGCTATGGCTTCCTGTCCGAGAACGCCCGCTTCGCCGAGATCGTCGGCGCGCACGGCTTCACGTTCATCGGCCCGAAGCCCGAGCACATCCGGATGATGGGCGACAAGATCACCGCCAAGCAGGCCGTGAAGGACGCCGGCATTCCGGTCGTCCCCGGCTCGGACGGTGGCGTGTCGACCGAGGAAGAGGCCTTCGAGGCCGCCGAAAAGATCGGTTTCCCAGTGCTGATCAAGGCCGCCGCCGGCGGCGGCGGGCGGGGGATGAAGGTCGCCCAGACGCGTGAAGACCTGGCCGAGGCCGTTTCGACGGCCCGCGCCGAGGCCCGCGCCGCTTTCGGCGACGACACGGTCTACATGGAGCGCTACCTCCAGAAGCCGCGCCACATCGAGCTGCAGGTCATCGCCGACAGCCATGGCAATGTGGTGCACCTGGGCGAACGCGACTGCTCGCTGCAGCGCCGCCACCAGAAGGTGCTGGAAGAAGCCCCCTCTCCGGCTCTCTCGGCCGAAGGTCGCGCCAAGATCGGCAAGATCGTCGTCGATGCGGTCAAGGCCATCGGCTACCTCGGCGTCGGGACCATCGAGTTTCTGTGGGAGAACGACGAGTTCTTCTTCATCGAGATGAACACCCGCCTCCAGGTCGAGCACCCGGTCACCGAAGCCATCACCGGCATCGACCTTGTGCGCGAGCAGATCCGCATCGCCGCCGGCCTGCCGCTGTCGTTCACCCAAGAAGACGTCGTCTTCGAGGGCCACGCCATCGAGTGCCGGATCAACGCCGAGAACGCGCGGACCTTCACGCCCTCGCCGGGCACGATCACGGACTTCCACGCTCCAGGCGGCCTGGGCGTTCGCCTGGATTCGGCGATCTACACCGGCTATGCGATCCCGCCGTACTACGACAGCCTGATCGGCAAGCTGATCGTGCATGGCCGCGACCGCGCCGAGTGCATCGCGCGCCTCAAGCGCTGCCTGGCCGAAATGGTCGTCGGCGGCGTCGAAACCACGATCCCGCTGTTCCAGGACCTGCTGGTGCAGCCCGACATCCTGGCCGGCGACTACAACATCCACTGGCTGGAACGCTGGATCAAAGCCCAGGAAGCCTAGTCCAGGCGTAGCCATGGAAGACGCCTTCACGGTCGACGACCTGATCGCCTGCTATGCGCGCGGCGTCTTTCCAATGGCGGACGCCCGCGAGGACGAAAGCCTGTTCCTGATCGATCCCGAGCGGCGGGGCGTCCTGCCGCTCGGGCACTTTCATATCCCCAGGCGCCTGGCCCGCACGGTCCGCAACGGTCCCTACGAGATCAGGATCGACACCGCCTTCGACGCGGTGATCGAGGGTTGCGCGGCCTCCCGCCCGGGTCGGGCCGAGACCTGGATCAACCACCCCATCCAGCGCCTCTACGGCCAGCTCTACGCGCGGGGCCTGGCCCATAGCGTGGAGTCCTGGCTGGACGGCCGATTGGTCGGCGGTCTGTATGGCGTGTCCTTGGGCGGGGCGTTCTTTGGCGAGAGCATGTTCTCGACGGCGCGGGACGCCAGCAAGGTGGCGCTGGTGCATCTCGTCGCGCGGCTCGTCGCCGGCGGCTACCAGCTGCTGGACACCCAGTTCCTGACCGACCACCTGACGCAGTTCGGCACGCAAGAAATCAGCCGCGCCGAGTATCGTCGGCGGCTGGCCAAGGCCTTGAGCGTTCAGGGCGACTTCTACGGCTTGGCGGGCGGCGCGACCGGGATCGACTGCTTGCAGGCGATCAGCCAGGCGTCATAGACCGGGTGCTGCAGCGGGTTCAGGCCCGGCGAACTGGCGTACATCCACCCCTTGTAGATCTGGCGTCCGGGCGGCGCCGCGCGACCGGCCTGGGCCTTGGGCTGGGTGTCGACAATGACGTAGGCGGCCGTCTCCGGCGCGATCTCATCCGAGGCCGCCGTCTCGCAGGCCCGGACGGTGAAGATCAGGGTCTTGTAGCGGATCGGCTGGCCGACCGGGACCTCGAACCGCATGGTCTCGGTGGTGACCTTGTCCAGGGCCTGCAGGATGGCCACGCTGTAGCGGGCGCGCTTGGCGGGCTCCGCTGGCTTGGTCGGCGCCGCAGGCTTGGGCGTCGTCGCCGGAACTGGCTTGGGCGAGGCCGGCGGGTTGGGATTGGCCACGGCCGGCGGCGCTTGGGTCGGCTGAGCCTGGCGCAGCTCGCCCGGCTGGCCCGGCGCGGGCGTCACCGGACGCGGCGCGGGCTGGGCGACCGGCGCTTGCGGCGCCGGCGGCGGGGTCTGGGCCTGCGGGGCGTTCTGGCGCGCGAGCGCGGCCCCCGTCACGGTCAAGCCGGACAGAGCGATGGCGGCGGCCAGGGACGCCCGGCGGGCCATGCGCCTATTCCGGCGTCCAGGCTTGGTAGTCGCTGGTGGCGGCCTGGCGCTCGCCGCCACGGGTCAGCGAGCCTTTCGGACGCCAGGCGTGCACGGTGCCGGTCAGGTTGGGCAGGTGATCCTTTTCCCACGCGCGACGCTTCAGCGGCGCCTGGGTCGGCGGCTCGTCGAAGGTGTAATGCAGCCAGCCGCTCCAGTCCGGCGGGACCTTCGAAGCCTCGGCATAGCCGTTGTAGATCACCCAGCGGCGCTTGCGCTGGTCGTACGAGTCGCTGTTGTCGCGCGCTTCGAAGTAGCGGTTGCCCTGTTCGTCCTGGCCCACAAACACGCCGCGGCGGCCGATATGGAAGCGCTGACCCAGGGTCGCGCCGTTCCACCACGTGAAGATCGCTTTCAGCACTACGTTCGCACCCGAGTTTGTAAGGGCTCAAAAGGGCCGCGACGGGCGCGGCGAAGTCGCGCGGAACATAGCGTTCCGCGTTCCCAGCGTCCAGCGCCGCCGACCCGACGCGAACTTCAACATCTTGTGGATTAGCCCCTCCGGACCCGCAACATCTATTGAGGCTGGGCGAGCGAGGTTCTAGCTTGGGGTGCGACCTTAAGCGCATCCCCTCGGCACAGAATCAGTCGTTAGGGATTTGGCAAGATATCACGACCGCCGCCCGGACCGGAACTCGCCCCATGCGCACGCCCGCCAAAGCCGCCGGACTTGTCCCCGCCATGGAATGGCGCGACCTGGAGCGCGCCGATGAGATCGTCGTGGTCTCGGCGCCGCCGTCGTGGACCGACGCCCGCGTCGAAGCCTGGCTGGACTGGGCGGGCGAGATCCAGCCCAAGGCGCCGTTGGGTGGGGGCCCGGCGCGCTACGCCGAGCGCATCGCCGAGACCGGACTGGCGAGAGGCCTGTTCGGCGACAAGGCCGACGCCGACGCGTTTCGCGAAGCCCTCCTGGCCACCATGCTCTCGGGCGTCGCCACACCTGCGCGTGGCCTGACCGGCCTCGAGCTGCTGCCGGACGTCGGCGAGTTCGAGTTCGAGAGCGCGGTCAAAGCGACCCTGGCGCAGCGTCGCGGCCGCCTCCTGGCCGCCCAGGCCGCCGCGCGGCTGGACGCCGCCCTGGCCCAGGTCGCCGACGCCGTCCGCCGCTGCTCTGGAGACGCCCGCGCCTGCAGCGATGTCCGCAAGAACCCCGCCCTGGCCCGCGCCGCGCGCCGGGCGCGCGAGCTGGGCGCCGACGACCGCACCCTCCTGGACGCCATCGCCACCGCCGACGTCGTGCGTCCGCCGCTGACCGATCAGGCCCCTGCCCGCGAACTGGGCATGGTCGCCGCCGCCACCCGCCAGGGCGTCTCGGCCGGTGACGAGGCCGCGACCCTGGCCGCCCAGGTCGGCTGGGAGACCAGCGCCCTGACCCTGGCCCTGTCGCCGACCGACGCCGAGCTGGTCTCGCGCGGCGTGGGCGTCAGCGCCGCCATCGACGCCAGCGCCTTCCTCGACGAAGACGGCTTCGACGTCGAGCGCTTCACCTATGTCTGCCACCTGTGGGGCACGGCCCTGGAGCTGGAGCGCGGCGAGCGCCCTGCCCGCCTGGGCCTGGCCGGCGTCGGCGACTGCCTGCTGACCCAGGGCTGGTCTCAGACCAGTGTCGAGGGTCGCGACGGCGCCGCTGCGCTGTGGGCCCTGGCCGTCGGCGCGGCCCTGTCGGCCAGCGCCGAGGCCGCCGCCGCCCTGGGCCAGGACGAAGCCTATGCTCAGGACCGCCAAGGCGTGCTGAAGACCCTGGCCGAGCGCCGCGTCCGCGCCGCCGCCCTGCGCTCCGCCCTCGCCACCGAGGCCGCCGCCTCGCTGGCCACCGCCCACGCCCTGGCTCGCAAGCATGGCCTGCGCTCGGCCGCTCTGGTCGGGCCGTTCCAGGATCTAGAAGCCAGCCTGCGCCTCGGCGGCGCCCCGGTCGGCGCGGCGGGCGCGATCTCGCCGGTGTCGGTCACCCAGACCGCCGACGGCTGGCTGCTCCCCGCCTTCAGTCCCGCCGCCTTCGAGGCCCTGTCGACCGAAGGCGTCGACCTGGACGCCGCCCGCCGTCACGCCCTGGGCCACGGCTCGCTGCTGGATAGCCCGGCGATCGATCACGTGATGCTGCAGGCCCGCGGCTTCACCGCCCACGAGATCGAAAAGGCCGAGAATGCTCTGCGTGAGCACCACGGCCTGCGCGCAGCCTTCGCTCCGGCCGTCGTCGGCGCAGGGTTCCTGCGCGACGTGCTGGGAGCTTCCGCCGAGGACGTCGCGCGAC
Organism: uncultured Caulobacter sp.; assembly: GCA_966211605.1. GTDB lineage: Bacteria > Pseudomonadota > Alphaproteobacteria > Caulobacterales > Caulobacteraceae > Caulobacter. The sequence goes on along the minus strand of CBIHOB010000028.1, from coordinate 40,980 downwards.
GCGATTTCGACACCCTGGCCTTTGCCGACTTCTCGCCGACCGAGATCGCCGTCGCCGAGCGCTACGCCCTGGGCGCGGGAACGCTGGGCGACTGCGAGGCGCTGAATCCGGACCTGCGCGAGGCCTTCCGCTCGATCGAGGCGCCGGCCTTCGCCGATCGCCTGGCGATGCTGGCGGCCGTCGAGAGCTTCGCCTGCCTGCCCTCGCCCGTCGCCATCCCCGTCGCCTTCGACAGCCGCCCTGCCGACGCCGTGCGCGCCCAGGCCGCCGCCGCGCGGGCCGGCGTGCGCGCCCTGCGCCTGCAACGCGCCGACGCGCCCGTTGATTTCAAGCTGGATCTGCCCGAGGAAGCCGCGCCCGAACCCGCCCGCACCGCCGCGCCGGCCCGCGAAGCGGTCGTCACCGAGCGCGTGGTCGAGAAGATCGTCGAGCGCGACCGCTCGCGCCGCCGCCTGCCCGATCGCCGCAAGGGCTATATCCAGAAGGCGGCCGTGGGCGGCCACAAGGTCTATCTGCACACCGGCGAATACGAGGACGGCGAGCTGGGCGAGCTGTTCATCGACATGCACAAGGAAGGCGCGGCGTTCCGCAGCCTGATGAACAACTTCGCCATCGCCGTGTCGCTGGGCCTGCAGCACGGCGTGCCGCTGGAGGAGTTCGTCGACGCCTTCGTCTACACCAAGTTCGAGCCGGCGGGCCCCGTGTCCGGCAATGACTCGATCAAGTCCGCGACGTCGATCCTGGACTACATCTTCCGCGAACTGGGCGTGTCGTATCTGGGCCGCGACGACCTGGCCAACGGCGACGCGGGCCAGTTCAACGCCGATGGCCTGGGCTGGGGCAAGCCGCTGACGGACGACGAGATCGACGACGTCGGCCCCGACCCGGTCCTGGCCAGCAAGTTCATCTCCAAGGGGTTCTCGCGCGGCGCCACGCCCGACAATCTGGTGTTCGCCTCGTTCGGCCGACGCCGGGTCGAGGGCGCGGACCGCCCGGGGGCGGACGGCGAGATGTGCCCGGCCTGCGGCGACCTCTCGTTGGTCCGGCGCGGCGGCATGACCGTCTGCGACACCTGCGGCGCGCAGTCGGACCGTCCCGGCCCCGTCGCTTCATCCTAGCGTTGGTTTGGCGTTAAGCTTGCTAGGTCAGGGTGCAACCGCCCCTTTCCGCGTAGGATCTGCGTCAGAATGAAACCGATCGCTTTCCTTTCGGCCCTTGCCGGGCTGGTCCTCGCCAGCGCCGCCAATGCTCAGAACGCCGGCCAGATCTCGGCCGTGCGCAACGGCGCCAATTGCCCGCGCTGCAACCTGTTCCAGGCTGACCTGTCGAACCTGGAGCTGAAGAGGAAGAACCTGGCCGGCGCCCGCCTGCGCCAGGCGGACCTGTCGACGGCGGTGATGAACCGTACCAGCTTCGCTGGCGGCGACCTGCGCGATCTCAACGCCTATGGCGCGGTGCTGACCGGCGCCAGCTTCGCCCGCGCCGACCTGACCAACGCCAGCTTCGTCGGCGCCTATCTGCAGGGCGCGAATTTCTCCGGGGCCAGACTGTCGGGCGCCAACTTCTCGGGCGCCGAGATGAACCGCGCCATCGGCCTCAGCCAAGGCCAGTTGAACGGCGCCTGCGGGGACGACTCCACGTTGCTGCCGCGGGGCCTCTCCATCCCCCGCTGCCGTTAAATCCCCGTCATTACCGCGATTTAAGTGGCTTCTGGCCGTCCTCGGGTCCAAACCGTAACTCACACAGTCGCGTATGGACTGCACGGAGAAGTCGATGTCCCGTTTGGGCGTTTCCATCGCCGCCTTGGCGTTGAGCCTAATGGCCTTCACGGGCCAGGCTCACGCCTCGATCGAGGACAAGGATGTCGCCAAGCTGACGTCCTTCGGCGGGATGTGCGCCAACTGTGACCTGGCCGGCCGCAAGCTGATGAACGCCAAGTTCGCCGGCGCCAACTTCGCCAAGTCCGTCCTGATCGGCGCCGACCTGCGCGGCGCGATGTTCTACGGCAGCAATTTCGCCGCCGCCGACCTCAGCCGCGCCGACCTGCGCGGCGCCGAGATGCGTGGGGCCAATTTCGTGGCCGCCAACTTCACCGACGCCAAGATGTCGGGCGTCGAGAGCAGCGGCGTGAACCTGCAAGGCGCCACCATGGTGCGCGTCGACCTGTCGTCGTCCGAACTGCATGGCTCGCAACTGGTCGCCGCCAATCTGCAACGGGCGCGCCTGTCCAACGCCGAGCTGAACGGTTCGAACCTGCAGGGCGTCAATGCCCGCGACGCCGACTTCTCGAATTCCGAGCTGAACCACGCCAACATGACCGGCGGCAAGTTCGAGGGCGCGAGCTTCCGCAACGCCGACCTGACGGGCGCCAGCCTGCGCGGCGCCATCCTGACCGGCGCCGATTTCCGCAACGCCGATCTCAGCGCGGCCGTGCTGACCGGCGCAGACTTCACCGGCGCCAAGGGCCTGGAGCAGGACCAGTTGGACGAGGCCTGCGGCGACGGCGGCGTGCGCCTGCCGCCGGGCCTGTCGGTCCGCGCCTGCAACGGTCTGAAGGGCGCGCGCTTCATGCTGCTGCGCGAAATGCCCAAGCCTCCGGCGCCGCCCAAGCCTCCGAAGTACTGACCAAGAAAAGCCCTCCGATCCCACGGACCGGAGGGCTTCTTGTTTCGGCTAGCCCACGCCCAGCTTTCTGGGTCCTAGACCTTGATCGGCGGCGCGGTGCGGATGTGCAGCTCCTTCAGCTGCTTGTCCAGTACGTTGGCCGGCGCGTTCATCAACAGGTCCTGGCCCTGCTGGTTCAGCGGGAAGGCGATGACCTCGCGGATGGCCACCTGGTCGGCCAACAGCATGACGATGCGGTCGATGCCGGGGGCCAGACCGCCGTGCGGCGGCGCGCCGTAGCGGAAGGCGTTCAGCATCCCGCCGAACTGCTCCTCGACCACTTCCGGGCCATAGCCGGCGGTGGCGAAGGCCTTCAGCATGATCTCGGGCTTGTGGTTCCGGATCGCGCCCGAGCACAGCTCATAGCCATTGCAGACGATGTCGTACTGGTAGGCGCGGATCGTCAGCGGGTCCTGGGTCTCCAGGGCCTCCAGGCCGCCTTGGGGCATCGAGAAGGGGTTGTGGCTGAAGTCGACCTTCTTTTCGTCCTCGTTCCACTCGAACATCGGGAAATCGACGATCCAGCAGAACTTGAACTGGTTCTCGTCGACCAGCTTCAGCTCCGTGCCGACGCGGGTGCGGGCTAGGCCCGCGAACTTGGCGAACACGGCCGGGTCGCCGGCCACGAAGAAGGCCGCGTCGCCGGCGCCCAGACCCAGTGACTCCATCAGGGCCTGAGTCGGCTCGCCCAGGTTCTTGGCGATCGGGCCGCCCCAGCCGCCTTGATCCTCCGACCAGAACACATAGCCCAGGCCCGGCTGGCCTTCGCCCTGGGCCCAGCTGTTCATGCGGTCGCAGAAAGCCCGCGAACCGCCGGTCGGCGCAGGGATGGCCCACACCTGGTTCTTGGCGTCCGCGCCCAGGATCTTCGCGAACAGGCCAAAGCCCCCATCACGGAAGTGCTCCGAGACGTCCTGCATCTTGATCGGGTTGCGCAGGTCGGGCTTGTCGCTGCCGTACCAGGCCATCGACTGGGCGTAGGTCAGACGCTCGAAGCCCTTGTGCTCGAACGATTGACCGAAGTCGTTGGTGAAGGTGTGCGTCTGATCGATCGGCGAGACCGGCTTGCCGTTCGAGAACTCCTCGAAGACGCCGTGCATGACCGGCTCGATGGCCGCGAACACGTCTTCCTGAGTCACGAAGCTCATCTCGACGTCCAACTGGTAGAATTCCAGAGAACGGTCGGCGCGCAGGTCTTCATCGCGGAAGCACGGGGCGATCTGGAAGTAGCGGTCGAAGCCCGAGACCATCAGCAGCTGCTTGAACTGCTGGGGCGCCTGCGGCAGGGCGTAGAACTTCTCGGGATGCAGGCGCGAGGGCACCAGGAAATCGCGCGCGCCTTCCGGCGAGCTGGCCGTTAGGATCGGCGTCTGGAACTCGTTGAAGCCCTGCGCGAACATGCGATTGCGGATCGACTGGATCACGCGCGAGCGCAGGACGATATTCTTGTGCAGCGTCTCGCGGCGCAGGTCGAGGTAGCGGTGCTTGAGGCGGATCTCTTCCGGGTAGTCCGGCTCGCCGAAGACCGGCAGCGGCAGCTCGGCGGCTTCGCTCAGCACCTCGACGGCCGAGACGCGGATCTCGATCTCGCCGGTCGGCAGGTTGGGGTTCACCACGCTGGCGTCACGGGCGATGACCTCGCCGTCGACGCGGATCACGCTTTCGGCGCGCAGGCGCTCGACGATCGAGAAGCCCGGGGTTTCCGGGTGCAGCACCAACTGCGTCAGGCCGTGGTGGTCGCGCAGGTCGATGAAGACCAGGCCGCCGTGGTCGCGCTTGCGATGGATCCAGCCGGACAGACGCACGGTCGCGCCGGTGTCGGAAGCGCGCAGAGCGCCGCAGTTATGGGTGCGATAGGCGTGCATGGAGGTCATGAAAGTCTTGAATACGCGGTGATTTGCAAGGCGCGGTAAGGCGCACGTGGGCGCCTGGATGTCAAGGATTCTGGGACGACTCGTGCGTGTCCACGCCCCGCCCCGGGAAGCTTTCGGCCTCAGGCGGCCTCGACGATGGCCAGGAAGTCCTTGGCCTTGAGAGACGCTCCGCCGACCAGGGCCCCGCCGACGTCCGGCGCGGCCAGGATTTCGCGGGCGTTCTCGGGCTTCACCGAGCCGCCGTAGAGGATCGGCGTGGCCCTGCCCTGCTCGCCGAACAGGCTGATCAGCTCGGCGCGGATGGCGGCGTGCATTTCGACGATGTTGTCGACGGAGGCCACGTGGCCGGTGCCGATGGCCCACAGCGGCTCGTAGGCGACGTTGAAGGCCTGCCCCTTGAGCGCGGCGGGCAGCGAGTTGTGCAACTGGCCGATGACGAAGCTCACGGCCTCGCCCGCCTCGCGCTGCGCCAGGCTCTCGCCGACGCAGATGATCGGCTCCAGTCCCGCGGCGATGGCGGCTTCGGCCTTGCCGGCCACCTGCTGGCAGGTCTCGCCGTGGTCGATGCGCCGTTCGGAATGGCCGACGATCACCAGGGTCCCGCCGGCGTCGGCGACCATCTCGGCCGAGATGTCGCCGGTGTGGGCCCCGCTCGCCTTGCCGTGGCAGTCCTGGCCGCCGACCAGGACGAACGAACCTTCGACCGCTTCGGAGAGCCGGTGCAGCAGGGTGGCGGGCGGGAAGATGGCGACTCGGGCGGCGGCCGGCTGACGATCCAGCTGGGCGGCGACGGCGCGGGCCTCGTCGAGAGCGGCCGAAAGACCGTTCATCTTCCAGTTTCCGGCGATCAGAGGCCGGGGAGTCGTGTTCGATAAGGTCATGGACGCCTTCTTGGCGTCACGCTCGCCTGGGAAGTCAAGCCCAGGCCGCTTGCCCGGTCACCCACGGCTCTACTATACCCGCTGCTCTCGACCGCCTTGCTCATCCGCTCGGCGGTCCGCCTGGAAGGTTTTCGCCCTCATGCTCGCCGGTTTCCGCTCCTTCGCCAAATCGCCGTTCGCGGTGCTGCTGTTCGGCCTGCTGATCGTCAGCTTCGCCATCTTCGGCATCAGCGACGTGTTCAAGGGCCCGCGCGGCTCGGGCGTGATCAGCGCCGGCCCGCGCACCCTGTCGGCGCAGGACTTCAAGCTGCGCTTCGACAACTATCGCAAGGCGATGGAACAGCGCGGCGGCGAGGCCATCACCCCCGATCAGGCGGTGGAGCGCGGCATCGATCGCCAGATCCTGCAGGAGCTGACCCTGCAAGAATCGATCGCCGCGGCGATCCAGAAGATGGGCGTGAAGCCCTCGGACAAGCTGGTCGGCGACATCGTCCACCAGCAGATGAGCGCCTTGCCGCCCGGCCAGCGCCCGTTCAGCCCGATCACCGGCAAGTTCGACCAGCAGGCCTACGCCGCCCTGCTGGCCCAGAACAACCTGACGCCGCAGGCCTATGAGGCCTCGCTGCGCGACGAGATCGCCAACGCCCACTTCTTCTCGGCCGTGGCCGACGGCATGAAGGCGCCGCGTATCTATGCCGCCCTGCAGGGCGCCTACCTGCTGGAAGCGCGGGACGTGGCCGCTTTCGCCGTCAACCCGGCCTCGGTCGAAAAGCCCGGCCAGCCGACCGACGCCCAGCTGACCGCCTTCATGAAGGAAAACGCCGAGCGTCTGACGCGTCCGGAGACGCGCGTGCTATCGATCATGCGCATCAGCGCCAAGGCCCTGGAACCGACCGTCGCCATCGACCAGGCCGCCGTCCAGAAAGCCTTCAACTTCCGCAAGGACAGCCTGGCCAAGCCCGAAACCCGCTCGCTGATCCAGATCTCGGCCCCGGACGCCAAGACCGCCACCGCGATCTCGGACCGCCTGAAGAAGGGCGAGGATCCCGCCGCGGTCGCCAAGGCCTACGGCAAGACCCCGCTGGTCCTGACCGACAAGCCCAAGACCGCCGTACCGGACCGCAAGGTCGCCGACGCCGCCTTCGGCCTGGCTGCCGGTCAGGTCAGCGGCCCGATCACGGGCGAGCTGGGCGTCTCGGTGATCAAGGTCACCAAGGTGACGCCCGGCGTCGTCGCGACGCTGGACAGCGTCCGCCCGCAGATCGAGGCCGAGGTTCGCGCCCAGGCCGCCCAGTCCAAGGCCTATGACCAGACCCAGGTCTATCAGGACGCCCACGACGCCGGCGCCGATCTGGTCGCCGCCGCGACCAAGGCCGGCGCCATGGTCGCCACGACCGCGCCGCTCAACGCGCAAGGCGCGGATCCGGTCGGCCAGCCCAGCCCGGGTCTGACCCCGGACATCCTCAAGACCGCCTTTGGCCTGCCGCAGGGCGGCGAGAGCGAACTGGTCGAGCTGGGCAAGGGCGAATACTACGCCGTGAAGGTCGAGAAGATCGTTCCGGCCGCCATGCCGCCCCTGGCCGAGATCAAGCCGCAGCTGACCGCCGTCTGGCTGGCCCAGGAGATGGGCAAGCGCCTGAAAGCCAAGGCTGACGAGCTGGCCGCCCGCGTCAAGAAGGGCGAGAGCCTCGACGCCGTCGCCGCCTCGGCCCAGTCGAAGGTCCAGAAGGTGCCTGGTCTGTCGCGCCAGAACGCTCAAGCGCACATGGGCCTGGGTCGCGAGTTCCTGAGCGCCGCCTTCCAGGCCAAGAACGGCGAAACCTTCGTCGCCCGCGCCGGCCAGCAGGGCGAGGCCTATGTCGTCGCCAAGATCGACGCGGTGCGCGCCGCTCCGGCCGGCCAGGTCGCCCAAATCGCGGCCTTCACCCAGAGCCAGACCGCCAGCGGCCTGATGCGAGACCTGAGCGAGGCCTCGCGCAACGCCGCCAAGAGCCAGCTGAAGACCAAGAACAACCTGACCCTGGCTCGCCAGGCGATTGGCGTCGACACCGACGCCCTGGCCAAGGCCCAGGGCGCCACGGCCGGAAAGAAAGCCGAGTAATGAGTCTGGAACCCGCCTTCGACGCCTTTTCGGAAGCCTATGATTCCGGACGTCAGCAGGTCGTCTGGACCCGTCTGATCGACGATCTCGAGACCCCGGTCTCGGCCTATCTGAAGATCGCCCAGACACGTCCGTACAGCTTCCTGTTCGAGAGCGTGGAAGGCGGCGCCTGGCGCGGTCGCTATTCGATCGTGACCATGAACCCGGACCTTGTCTGGCGCTGCCGCGGCGACCAGGCCGAGATCGCCGAGGGCGACGACATCGCCGCCGGCCGCTACGCGGCTCAACCCGGCAGCGCGCTGGACAGCCTGCGTGACCTGGTCGCCCAATCGCGCATGGAGCTGCCCAAGGGGCTGCCGCCCATGGCCGCCGGCGTGTTCGGCGCCCTGGGCTATGACCTGGTGCGCCTGGTCGAGCGCCTGCCCGACATCAACGAGGACACGCTGGGCCTGCCGGACGGGATCATGACCCGGCCGCAGATCGTCGCCATCTTCGACGCCATCGCCCAGGAGATCATCCTGACCACCGCCGTGCGCCCCAAGCCTGGCGTCTCGGCCCAGGAGGCGTACGCCGCCGCCCGCGCGCGGATCGAGACGGTGATGGCCGACCTGCATCGCCCTCTGGCCCACGACGCGCCTCGCGCCCCGCGCGGCCCCATGGACTTCACGACGCCGGTCAGCCGCGCCGACTACGCCGAGGTGGTGGCCAAGGCCAAGGACTACATCGCCGCCGGCGACATCTTCCAGGTCGTGGCCAGCCACCGCTTCCGCGCGCCCTTCGACCTGCCGCCGTTCGCCCTGTACCGCTCGCTGCGCAGGACCAACCCGTCTCCGTTCCTGTTCTTCCTGAACCTGGACGGCTTCAACCTGGTCGGCTCCAGCCCCGAGATCCTGGTCCGCCTGCGCGACGGCAAGATCACCATCCGGCCGATCGCCGGCACCCGTCCGCGCGGCGCCACGCCCGAGCAGGACGCGGCGCTGGAAGCCGAGCTGCTGGCCGATCCCAAGGAGCGCGCCGAGCACCTGATGCTGCTGGACCTGGGCCGCAACGACGTGGGTCGCGTGGCGATGCTCAACCATCAGGGCCGCAACGCTCCGGCCGAGCGTCCGAAGGGTCCGAACGTCCGCGTGACCGAGAGCTTCAAGATCGAGCGCTACAGCCACGTGATGCATATCGTCTCGAACGTCGAGGGCACGGCGCCCGAGGGCGTCGATCCGGTCGACGTGCTGATGGCCGCCCTGCCCGCCGGCACGCTGTCGGGCGCGCCGAAGGTGCGGGCGATGGAGATCATCGACGAACTGGAAGTCGAGAAGCGCGGTATCGGCTATGCCGGCGCCGTGGGCTATTTCGGCGCCGACGGCTCGGTCGACACCTGCATCGTGCTGCGCACGGCGCTGGTCAAGGACGGCATGATGTACGTCCAGGCCGGCGGCGGCATCGTCGCCGACAGCGATCCGGACGCCGAGTACGACGAGACCCTGCACAAGTCCCGCGCCCTCAAGCGCGCCGCCGAGGAGGCCTGGCGCTTCAGCTGAGCCCCGGGCTGGGAGCCCACCTAGGGACCGCCTAGCCGGTCGTCCGGGAGATGCTGGGTGACCGTCGGCGGCGCCAGCACCATCACCGTGGCGAAGCTGAGCGCGCAGATCGCGGCGAAGGCCGCGGCCGCCAGCACCGGCGCCATCTTCTGAACGCGCTGCTTCTGCCGCAGCAGAGCGCGGACATAGGCGACGGCGACAGGGTCCAAGGCGGAATCACACGGGTCCATGACTGCAGTCTGGTTCAGTCGGCGTCGCGATGCGAGATCACAGATGTCGCACCTTCAGAGCCCCGCCCCATCGGCCGTTCAGATACTCGCAGACCAACCGCCGATGACAATGATGCGGCGTCGCCTCGGAACAGAGCAGGCAGCCGCCGTCGAACAGGTCCGGCTTCAGCCTGTCTTCGATACGACGTTCCGTCATCAGTGCGTTGAAGCTGGTCTCGAAGACCCGCCAATCGCCCTTGTCCTTCTTGAAGGCTTTCAGGATCTGATCCGTCGGAGCCAACAGCGGTTCGTGACGGTAGCCGATGCCACCGATCGACTGAAGGAAATAGGCCAGATCGTCCGATTTCGCGAAGCCGGCCAGCTGCGATGTGTTGTGCAGACGCACATCGATGACCGACCGCACGCCAGCGGCTTTCAGGCGGTCGAAGAAGCTCTTGGCCGTCGTTTGGGTGAAGCCGATTGTCGCCAGGCTCGCGCTCGTCGTCATTCAGCGGCGACCGTCGACGACGCTTCGCCCGCAGCTTCGGCATAGGCCACCTTGCGAGCCCGCTGCCCATACGCCCTGGCAAGCCGGTTCTCGCGGCTCTCGAAAATGTCGTCGTGATCCAGACCTTCGCAGACCAGGAGCCGGCGCTCGGTCGCCTCGTGGGGTTCGATGCGCCCATCCGCATGGATATGGGCGACGGCCAGGCCCAGATCCTGAAGCCGCCGCGACACCAGCAGGCAGCGATGACAGTCCAAGGGTTCGCGCTCGGAGCACATCAAGGCGACGACGTGAGTACGGGCGCCGTTGGCGACGCGCTCCAGGCCCTTCTGGAATGTCTCCTGGCGGGCCATGGCCTCGTAGTCGGCCACGCCGTTAGCGAACAGATGCGTCCCCTCGGGTCTCCCGCCCAGCTCAGCGCCCAGAAACACATAGGCCACCCCCTCGGCCTTCAGCCTGGCGGCCAGGGTCTCACGATTGAACTGCGGCGTATGCCGCGACCAGGGGCTGGTGCGGACATCGGCAACGGCCGTTACGCCCGCGCCGCTCAGCAAAGCCGAGAACCGCTCCCAGTCATGACTGGAATGGCCGATCGTCAGGATTCGCGCGTCAGAGGGCATGGATTCCATTGACCTGAAGGTAGCACCGATCAGGCTTTTCGTCGAAGGGCCGCGCGAGCCCCAGCCGGACCTGCGTCGCGCCAAGACGCGGCAGCAGCGCGCGCGCCGCCTCAAGCCCATCCTTCTGGAACGCCTGCTTCAGATCCTTGGCGGCCACCGGCAATTCAAGGACGTGGCCGTCTACCGTGACGCGGACGCGCAGCTTGTGCTGGTCTTGGAACGCGTCGTCGGTCAATCGCAGGGAGGCTGCATCCACTTCCTGACAAGCCAGGGAACCGCACGACGCGCCCGCCGGAACGAAAGCCTTCTGGCCATCGAAGGTGAGATGACTCCCATAAGCCCGGCGCGGCGTGACCTGGGCGGCTTGTCGCAGGACCGCCTGGAAGTCAGCCTTCGACAACACGCCGGACCGGAAAGGCTTACCGTCGACGACGACGTCCTCGGTTCGATGCGGAAGGGCCGTCTCGGGCTCGTGGCCTCGAAATCGCACGACATGCCCCGGATGAAAGGTCGTGTTCTCCCCGCAAACATAAGCTGGCCAGAACTGCCCCGGACCAGGCTCGGGGCGGACCATCTCGCCAAGCTTTCGGTCATATCCCGCGACGCACCGCAGCCTACCGTAGAGCGTCACTTCGGTGACCACGATCTCGTAAGCCACAACCAACCCCCGGGCGCATTCCTCAACAACCACACCTTAAGCGAGATTCTGGAGTGGGAACAATTATTCCTTGGGTTGGCGCGGGGCTTGGTTGGTCCTAGAAGCAACGCCCGAAAGGCGGCGTCATGATCCTCGTCATCGATAACTACGACAGTTTCACCTACAACCTCGTCCACTACCTGAACGAGCTGGGGGCGGAGACAGTCGTCTACCGCAACGACGCCCTGACGGTGCAGGAGGCCCTGGGCCTGGCGCCGGCCGCCGTCCTGCTGTCGCCCGGCCCCAAGGCCCCGGACCAGGCGGGCATCTGCCTGCCGCTGCTGCGCGCCGCGCCCGAGACCCTGCCAATCCTGGGCGTGTGCCTGGGCCACCAGGCCATCGGCCAGGCCTATGGCGGCGAAGTGATCCGCGCCAAGCAGGTCATGCACGGCAAGGTCAGCAAGGTCCGCCACGACGACAAGGGCATCTTCAAGGGGCTGCCCAACCCGTTCACCGCCACGCGCTACCACTCTCTGGCCGTCCGGCGTGAAGATTTGCCGCCCGAACTGGAGGTCACCGCCTGGACCGACGACGGCGAGATCATGGGCGTGCAGCACAAGACCCGCCCGGTCTTCGGCGTCCAGTTCCACCCGGAATCGATCGCCACCGAGGGCGGCCACCAGATGCTGGCCAACTTCATCGACCTGGCCGGCGTGAAGCGCGACGCGGCGGTCTGGGTCTAGGAGCGGACCGCATCATGTCCGACGCTTTCAAGCCGCTGCTGGCCAAGCTGGCCGACGGCCAGACCCTGGGCGATGAAGACGCCGAGGTGTTCTTCGCCGCCTGCTTGCGCGGCGAACCGACCCCAGCCCAGGTGGCGGCCGCCGTCACCGCCATGCGCCTGCGCGGCGAGACCGTGGGCGAGATCGCCGCCTGCGCCCGCGCCATGCGCCGCGCCGCCGTCCAGCTGGAGCATCCGTACGAGGTCATCGACGTCTGCGGCACCGGCGGCGACGGCCTGCACACCCTGAACATCTCCACCGCCGTGGGCTTTGTGGCCGCCGGCGGGGGCTTGAAGGTCGCCAAGCACGGCAATCGCGCCATCACCTCCAAGTCCGGCACCGCCGACGTCCTGACCGCCCTCGGCGTCAACATCGACGCCACGCGCGAGCAACAGCGCAAGGCGCTGGACGAGGTCGGCATCTGCTTCCTGTTCGCCCAGGCCCACCATGGGGCGATGAAGCACGTCTCGCCGATCCGCCAGCAGCTGGGCTTCCGGACGATCTTCAATCTCCTGGGCCCCCTGACCAATCCGGCGGGCGCCAAGCGTCAGGTCGTTGGCGTCTCGGCCCCACGTTTCGTCGAGCCGATCGCCAAGGCGCTGGGCGCGCTGGGGGCCGAGCGCGCCTGGTCGGTGCACGGTTCAGGCATGGACGAGCTGACCACCACCGGCGAGACCGAGGTCGCCGAATGGCGCGATGGCCGCATGCGCCTGTTCACGGTGACGCCCGAGGCCGTGGGCCTGCCGCGCGCCTCGCTGTCGGACATCACCGGCGGCGATCCCGAGTACAACGCCGCCGCCCTGACCCGCCTGCTCGATGGCGAGAAGGGGCCGTATCGCGACATCGTGCTGCTGAACGCCGCCGCCGCCTTCCTGGTAGCCGACAAGGTCGAGACCCTGGTCGAGGGCATCGAGCTGGCCGCCGACGTCATCGACGAAGGCCGCGCCAAGGCCGCCCTCGCCGGCCTGGTGGCCGCCACCAACGCTTCGGAAGTGACCACGTGACCGACATTCTCGCCAAGATCGCCGCCTACAAGCGCGAGGACGTCGCGGATCGCAAGGCCGCCCGCTCCCAAGCCGACGTCGACGCCGCCGCCCAGGTCGCCACCCCGCCGCGCGGCTTCAAGGCCGCGTTGGAAGCCAGCCACGCCCCCGGCAAACTGTCGCTGATCGCCGAGATCAAAAAGGCCTCGCCGTCCAAGGGGCTGATCCGCGCGGACTTCGATCCGCAGGCGCTGGCCAAGGCCTACGAGCTGGGCGGTGCAGCCTGCCTCTCGGTGCTGACCGACGGCCCCAGCTTCCAGGGCGCCGACGAATACCTGGTCGCCGCCCGCGCCGCGACCGCCCTGCCCTGCATCCGCAAGGACTTCTTGGTCGACCCCTGGCAGGTCGCCGAGAGCCGCGCCCTGGGCGCCGACGCCATCCTGGTCATCCTGGCCATGATCGACGACGCGCTGGCCGCCGAACTGATGAGCGAAGCCCGACGCCTGGGCATGGACGCCCTGGTCGAGGTCCACGACGAAGCCGAGATGGCGCGCGCCGCCGCTCTGGGTTCGGATTTGGTCGGCATCAACAACCGCGACCTGAAGAGCTTCGTCGTCGACCTGGCCGTGACCGAGCGCCTGGCCGCCCGGGCGCCGAAGGATGCGCTGCTGGTCACCGAGAGCGGCGTCTTCTCCCACGACGATGTCGTGCGGATGGAAGCGACCGGGGCCAAGGCCATGCTGGTCGGCGAAAGCCTGATGCGCCACACCGACGTCTCGGCGGCCACGACAGCGCTGATCGGCTAGCGCCACGATTTGGCCAAGCTCGGCGGCCTAACCTCGGCTCGAGCCAGGGAGGGGCGACGATGCGCAAGTTGACTGACGGCCTGATCGAGACCGCCAAGACGGTCGCCATCGTGCTGGTGGTGTTCCTGGTCCCGCGAACCGTCTTCTGCCAGCCGTTCACCATCCCGTCGGAGTCGATGCAGCCGACCCTGCTGGTCGGCGACTACATCCTGGTCTCCAAATATCCGTACGGCTGGAGCCGCCACTCGATCACCTTCAGTCCCCCGGTCGGTCATGGCCGGCTGATGGGCAAGGCGCCCGAGCGCGGCGACATCGTCGTCTTCAAGAAGCCCAGCGACGGACGCACCGACGTGATCAAGCGGTTGATCGGCCTGCCCGGCGACCGCATCCAGCTGAACGGTGGCGTGGTGCGCATCAACGGCGTCGCGGTTCGCCAGACCCTGATAGGCGTCGACGCGGACGGCTCGCCCGAGGCCTATCCGATCCCGGTCCGCCACCTGCGCGAAACCCTGCCCAATGGCCGCATCTACGCCACCAATAGCTTCGGCGCCGACACGGCGGCCGCCAACACCGGCGTCTATGTCGTGCCGGCCGGCTGCTACTTCGTGATGGGCGACAATCGCGACAACTCTGCCGACAGTCGCTTCAATCCCGGCTCGACCCCGCCGGGCTACGCGTCCTGCGCTTGGGACGCGGCCCGCGACGCTACCCTGCCGCCCCAATTGGGCATGGGCTTCATCCCCGCCGAGAACCTGGTCGGCCGGGCCGAGCGGATCCTGTTCTCGTGGACCGGCCACGGCCTGCGCCTGGACCGCACACTCCGTAAGCTGGCCGCTCCGACGGTTGGCTGAAAACACAACCCCCGCTAAGGTTTTCTCCGCCTCGGATTGAAGAGATTCGAATGCGGGACGGTTCCTTTTTGACGGCGCTGCGCTATGTCACGCCTTCCCCGCTGCGCCCAATCCTGGGCCGCCTCCGACGCGCCTTGTCGCCGGGCGCGGCTCCGGCCATCGCTTCCCCCCCGCCGCCGGCCGATCCGGGCGCCATAGCCGCGCCCCCTGAGCTCTGGCATCTGGTGGGCGCCGCCGACGCCGACTACGTCCGCGTCGGCCAAGCGTTCAAGCGCCTGTTCATCGAGGCGGGCCTGCAACCCCATCACGCCATCCTCGATGTCGGATGCGGCATCGGCCGCGCCGCCGCTCCCCTGGTCGACTATCTGGACGAAAGCGGCCGCTACGCCGGCTTCGACGTGATGGCCCAGGCCATCGACTGGTGCAAAGCCAACATCGCCGTCGGGGATCCACGCTTCGACTTCGTGCACGCCGACATGCACAGCGACCGCTACAATCCGGCCGGATCGCAACCCGCCAGCGCCTTCGTGTTCCCCTATGCCGACGCCAGCTTCGACTATGTCTGGCTGGGCTCGGTGTTCACCCATCTGCTCGCCGCGGACCAGGCCCAGTTCGCGCGCGAGATCGCCCGGGTGCTCAGGCCGGACGGGATCAGCATCGTGTCCTGGTACCTGATCGATGACGAGGCCCGCGCCAACACGGGCGGCGGCCAGATCGCCTTCGACTTCATCCACGCCCTCGACGGCTGCTGGACGGCGAACCCGGACATGCCGGAGGACACGATCGCCTATGATCTCGAGCCGATCCTGGCTCAATACGACGTCCTGGGCCTGGATGTGCTGAACCAGGCCTTGGGCGTCTGGCGCCGCCAGCCGCTCCAGGACCAGGACATCATCGTGGCCCGCAAACGCGCCTGAAAGAATTTGTTAAGCTTTTGATTCTTGGCGACAATTGCCACTGCCCTGCGATTAAGCCTTGATTTTGCAAAGCTTTTCACAGCGCCGACACCCTGACTTGACTTTGATGCGGAACGCCTAGAGAACATTCAAAAGGTTTGCGGTTTGTTCCGCGCTCCAGTCGAGGTCGTCATGCTCACCCGCAAGCAGCACGAACTGCTGATGTTCATCCATGAGCGGATCAAGGAGACCGGCGTCTCCCCGTCCTTCGACGAGATGAAGGAGGCCCTGGACCTGGCGTCCAAGTCGGGCATCCACCGGCTGATCACGGCCCTGGAGGAGCGCGGCTTCATCCGTCGCCTGGCTCACCGGGCCCGGGCGCTGGAAGTGGTGAAGCTGCCGCAGCAGGCTACCACGGCCGCGCCGCCCAAGGGACGCAGCGCGTTCCGGCCGCAGGTGTTCGAAGGCGGCGGCGCGACCACGCCCGCCCCGGCGGCCTCTTCCGCCCCGGCCAATGACAGCCGCGAGCTTCCCATTCTGGGCAAGATCGCCGCCGGCACGCCGATCGACGCCATCCAGCACGAGCGCGAGCGCCTGCCCGTGCCGGAGGCCATGCTGGGCAACGGCGAGCACTACGTCCTCGAAGTACAGGGCGATTCAATGATCGAGGCGGGGATTCTCGACGGCGACTACGTCATCATCAAGAAGGGCGACACCGCCACCTCGGGCGAAATCGTCGTCGCCCTGGTCGGTGAGGAAGCCACCCTCAAGCGCCTGCGCAAGAAGGGCGGTTCGATCGCCCTGGAAGCGGCCAACCCGAAATACGAGACCCGCATCTTCGGCCCCGACCAGGTCGAGGTGCAGGGCAAGCTGGTCGGCTTGATCCGCCGGTACCACTGAGCGTCTCGGCGCCGCCGAGAATTGGCCCCGATCCAGAGGCGAGGATCGGAGCCTTTTCGTATCAGGGCCGGGGCGCCAGACGGCCCTCCTCCGCTAGGCGCTTGGCGGCGGCGTCGAAGCCGGCCCAGGCCGCGGCGGCCAGGGAAGCGCCAGTGCTGACCCGGCGCACGCCCAGGGCACCCAGGCTCTCGACCGACATGTCCGGTCCCCAGAACAGGACATTGACCGGCTTGGGCGCCACGGCCTGGACGATGGCGCGGATCTCCTCGGAATCGGTCACGGCCGGGGCGTACAGACAGTCGGCGCCCGCCTGAGCATAGGCTTTCAGTCGCTCCAGGGCTGGCGCCAGTTCGCGGACACCGCGCAGATAGCCTTCGGTGCGGCCGACCAGGATCACATCCTGTCCCGAGGCGTCGATCGCCGCGCGAGCCGCCTTGATCCGCGCCACGGCGGTCGGCAGGTCATAAAGCGCCGAACCCGACCAGTCCTCGATCGACACCCCCGCGACGCCGGCCTCGATGGCCAGGGCCACGCTCTCGCCGACGCCCTCGGCCGTCTCGGAGAACCCGGCCTCGAAATCGGCGTTCACCGGCAGGTCGGTGGCCGCGCACAGCTGCGTCAGGTGGGCGATCACTTCGTCGCGCGTGATCTGGCCATCGTCCTTACCCAGGGCCCAGGCCGCCCCGGCGCTGGTCGAGGCCAGAGCCTTGAAGCCGAGTTTCTCCAGCCGCCGGGCGCTGCCGACGTCCCAGGGATTGGGCAAGGCAAAGCAGCCGTCGGCATGCAAGGCGCGGAAAGCCGCGCGGCGGGCGGCGAACGGGTTCGACATGACGACGACTCCAATGAGGCTGGTGAAACCTTAGCCGCCGCTCGTGACATCAACTGTCAGTAGGCGGCTCTCCAGGGGCGACCCAGGGCCGGCGCCCGCGCAGCGGTTCAGCCCAGACGATGCGCCAGCCATCGCTCCGATGATAGAGCTCGGCGGCCCCGCCTCGCGCGAAATCCTCGGCGGTCAGCAGCACGGTGTCGGCGCATAGCGGCGGGACGCGTTCGGGCGCCGCGCCCCGGATCACCACGACCTCGCTGGTCACGCACAGGCCCGACAGGGTCTGGGCGTCAGGCGCCTTGCGGCTCCAGGCCAAGGACAGTCGCACCGGCGCGCCGAGCGCCGGCGAGCAGATCCGCTTGTCGCAGGCATAGAGGCTCCAGGTCGCCGGCGTCAGGCCGCGCCGCCGAGCCCACAGTTCGGCGCCGAACCGCTTGGCGTCGGTGCGCAACAGAACCGCCGCGTCGCCGGAGCGTACGGCCGCCGTGGCGCCGTCGGCGGCGATCCAGGCGTCCGGCGGCGCGGACCTGGGCCAAAGCGCGACCGCCAGAGCCATCGGCGCGCCGATCCAGCGCAGTTGGCCCTTCCATAGGCACAGGATCATCAGCCCTAGAAACGCGACCACCAGCACCTGCGGCGGTGCGCTGGCCACGATCCGCTGGGCCCCGTGAGCATCGGCGAAGGCATGGGCCACGCCGACCATGGCGTCTACGCCCCAGCCGGCCACGGCCAGGAAAGGCGCGCCCAGCCCGAAGGGCTCAAGCAGCGTCCCGACCGCCAGGAACGGCATGATCACGAACGACGACAGTGGCGCGACCGCCAGATTGGCCGGCAGCCCCCAGACGGCGACGCGATTGAAATGCTGCATGGCGAACGGCGCCGTGGCCAGGCCCGCGACCAGACTCGCCGCGACGCTGGCGGCCAGCCAGGTGAAACCGGCCTGCGGCCAGCGGATCCACCAGGGCGTCGAAATCTCCCTCACCGGTCGCGGCCAGGCTTCGGCCAGGGCGACCAGGGCGGTGGTGGCCGCGAACGACATCTGGAAGCCCGGCTCGCCCGCCGTCTCGGGCTTCAGCGCCAGGATCAGCAGCGCGGCGACCGCCAGGCCGTGCAGGGTGATCGCGCGTCGATCGAACAGGATGGCCAGGAAGGCGACGCTGGCCGTGATCGCCGAACGCTCGGCCGGCGGCGGCGCCCCTGAGATCACCAGATAGCCCAGCACGGCGACGAGCCCCGCCACCGCGGCGATCTTCTTGCCCGGCGCCCGCAGCGCCAGCCAGGGCCAGGCGGCGACGCCCAGCCGCACGGCGGCGAACACGAAGCCGCCGACGATGGCCATGTGCAACCCCGATATCGACAGGATGTGCGCCAGGCCCGAGGCGCGCATGGCCTCGGTCTGGTCCGCGGTGATCCAGGCCTCGTGACCGGTGACCATCGCCGCGCCGATCCCGCCGCTGGACGCGCCCATTCGCTCCAGGATCCGCTGCGCCAGACTCCAGCGGAACGCGTTGACCGCCATCGACAGGCGCAGACGCAGGGGCGCCGGATCCAGGCTCGCGCCTTCGATGTCCCCGATCACGAAGCCGACTCCGCCGATTGAATCGAACCAGGCGTCGCGGGCGAAATCGTACGAGCCCGGCGCGGCCGGCGGCGGCGGCGGCCCCAGCATCGCCTTCAAGCGGATCGCCTGACCCGGCGCTGGAGTCTCGTTCTCGCCGATCGTCACCCGGATACGGCGAGGCGTTCGCTCCGGCGCGAGGCCAGATACCGAGACCGGCGCAATCAGCACGCGAGGCCCGCCCGCGCCCGGACTGACGACGTCGACGACGAAGCCGTCCACGCGGCGCACGATCCGCTCGCCGGCCACGATCGGAGCCGCCACGCGGTCGCTGCGGATCTTGGCGGCCAGGCCGCCGGCCGCGCCGAACGACGCCAAGCTGGCCAGGACCAGGAGGATCGTCGGCGATTCCCGCCGCCTCAGGCCGCACCACAGCGCCGTCAGCAGCAGCGCCGGGACGCCCAGCGCCCAGAGCGCCGGTTCGCGCCCCGCCTCCAGGTACGCCGCCGCGCCGAGGCCGAACGCCACCGGCGTCCACAGGAAGGCGCGCCCCGCATTGACTCGCAGTTCGCCCCGCGCCAGCGACAACACGGCGGTCCACGACAGCCGGCTCGCAGCCGGTGGCAGCGCGAGATCGGCAAGTTCAGCGCCTAACACGCGGAAACCACTGTATTTTTGACAGCTTCGCCAAGTTCGCCGCGATGCGGAAAAGCTCTGGTCCCGGCGCGAACCGGCGTGCTAAGACGCCCCGCCCAAGCCGCTCTGCGGCCGGCGTTTTTCAACGCCCTTCCGGCGTCCAGCCTTGCAGCCTTGAAGTCCATGTCGAACCCCACTCCCACCACGACTGGCGTCGTCACGCGCTTCGCCCCCTCGCCCACCGGCTTCCTGCATATCGGCGGCGCCCGCACGGCGCTGTTCAACTGGTTATATGCGCGCCATACGGGAGGGAAGTTCCTTATTCGCGTCGAGGACACCGATCGCGAACGCTCGACCGAGGCGGCCGTCGCCGCCATCTTCGAGGGCTTGGACTGGCTGGGCCTGAAGTCCGACGACGAGGTCGTGTTCCAGCACACTCGCGCCCCGCGCCACGTCGAGGTCGTTCAGGAAATGCTGGCCAAGGGCCGCGCCTATCGCTGCTGGATGACGGTCGAGGAACTGGAGGTCGCGCGCGAGAAGGCCCGCGCCGAAGGCCGCGCCATCCGTTCGCCCTGGCGCGACGCGCCGGAGGGCGACCTGACGGTCCCCCACGTCATCCGTTTCAAGGGTCCGCTGGATGGCGAGACCGTGGTCGACGACCTGGTCAAGGGCCCGGTGACCTTCCGGAACATCGAACTGGACGATCTGGTCCTGCTGCGCGCCGACGGCGCGCCGACCTATAACCTGGCGGTGGTCGTGGACGACCACGACATGGGCGTCACCCACGTGATTCGTGGCGACGACCACCTGAACAACGCCGCCCGCCAGAGCCTGATCTATCGGGCCCTAGGCTGGGCCGTGCCGGCTTTCGCCCACATCCCGCTGATCCACGGCCCTGACGGCGCCAAGCTTTCCAAGCGCCATGGCGCGCAGGCCGTCGGCGAGTTCGCCGACCTGGGCTACATCCCCGAGGGCATGCGCAACTACCTCGCGCGCCTGGGCTGGGGCCATGGCGACGACGAAGTGTTCAACGACGAGCAGGCGATCAGCTGGTTCGACGTGGCCGACGTGGTCAAGGCGCCCGCCCGACTGGACTGGGCCAAGCTGAACCACATCAACGCCCAGCACCTGCGCAAGGCGGATGACGCGCGCCTGACCGAACTGGCCCTGACGGCCGCCGAAAAGCGCGGCGAAGCCCTGCCCGCCGATGCGCGCGAACGCATCGCCCGCACCGTCCCGGAAGTGAAGGAAGGCGCCAAGACCATCCTGGAGTTGGTCGATCACTGCGCGTTCGCACTGAAGGTCCGCCCCTTCGCCCTGGAAGAGAAAACCCAAAAGCAGCTGACCGACGAGACGGTCGAGCGGCTGAAGCGGCTGCGCGACCAATTGGCCGCTGCGTCGGCCTTCGACGCCGCGACCTTGGAAACCGTGTTGAAAACGTTCGCGGAATCCGAGGGCGTCGGCTTCGGCAAGTTCGGTCCGGCGCTGCGCGGGATCCTGACCGGCGGCGCCCCGGCGCCGGATCTGAACAAGACCATGGCGGCCCTCGGTCGCGAAGAGAGTTTGGGGCGCCTTGACGACGCCCTGGCGCCGCGCGCATGAGGCGCTATAACGCACCTGCGAAAACGAAAGTTGGACTGCTCGTTCCAATTTATGAAGGGGTCTACTGATGACCGATAAGGCCACGCTGACGATCGGCGACAAGAGCTACGACCTGCCGATCCTCAAGGGCAGCACGGGTCCGGACGTTCTGGACATCCGAAAGGTCTATGCCGAAAGCGACCACTTCACCTTCGATCCGGGCTTCACCTCGACCGCGTCTTGCGAGAGCAAGATCACCTATATCGACGGCGACGCCGGGATTCTGCTGCACCGCGGCTATCCGATCGACCAGTTGGCCGAGAAGTCCTCGTTTCTTGAGGTCTGCCACCTGCTGCTGAACGGCGAACTGCCGACGGCGGAAGAGTTCGCCAAGTTCGAGCACAACATCACCTACCACACGATGTTGCACGCCCAGTTCGATCGCTTCTTCGAAGGCTTCCGCCGCGACGCTCACCCGATGGCTGTCATGACCGGCGCCGTCGGCGCCCTGTCGGCCTTCTACGCTGACAGCATCAATGTCGACGACGCCCGCGAGCGCGAGATCAGCGCCCATCGCCTGATCGCCAAGATGCCGACGATCGCCGCCCGCGCCTACAAGTACACGGTCGGCCAACCGTTCGTGTCGCCGCGCAACGACCTGTCGTACTCGGAAAATTTCCTGCGCATGTGCTTCGCCGTGCCGGCCGAGGACTGGAAGCCGAACCCGGTGCTGACCCGCGCCATGGATCGGATCTTCATCCTGCACGCCGACCACGAGCAGAACGCCTCGACCTCGACCGTCCGTCTGGCCGGTTCGTCGGGCGCGCACCCGTTCGCCTGCATCGCCGCGGGCATCGCCTGCCTGTGGGGCCCCTCGCACGGCGGCGCCAACCAGGAAGCGCTGGAGATGCTGGAGACCATCGGTTCGGTCGACAACATCAAGGACTATGTCCAGGGCGTGAAGGACCGGAAGTACAAGCTGATGGGCTTCGGCCACCGCGTGTACAAGAACTTCGACCCGCGCGCGAAGGTGATGCAGAAGACCGCGCACGAAGTGCTGGGCGAGCTGGGCCACAACAACGATCCGCTGCTGCAGGTCGCCCAGGAGCTGGAAAAGGTCGCCCTGAACGACCCGTACTTCGTCGACCGCAAGCTGTACCCGAACATCGACTTCTATTCGGGCATCACCCTGCGCGCGATGGGCTTCCCGACCAACATGTTCACCGTGCTGTTCGCCCTGGCCCGCACCGTCGGCTGGATCAGCCAGTGGAAGGAAATGTTCGAGGATCCCTCTCGCAAGATCGGTCGTCCGCGTCAGCTCTATACCGGCGCCACGCAGCGCGACTACGTGCCGGTTGAAAAGCGCTAAGCGCTCTCAACGAAGGCAAGGATCAGGCCCCGCTTCGGCGGGGCCTTTTTCGTTCCGGGATCAACGCTTGAGCAGGAAGCTCAGCACCTCGGCGACGGCGCGATACAGGGCTTCGGGGATCTCCTCGTCGATCTCGATGGTCGACAGGGCCTGGGCCAGAACCGGATCCTCCTCGATCGGCACGCCGTGCTCGCGGGCCGTCTCGATGATCTTCTCGCCCACCCAGCCCTGGCCCGAGGCCACGACCTTCGGGGCGTTCGGCTCCTCGTAGAGCAGAGCGACGGCGATGCGCGGCCGCGCCGAGGGCCCGGAGATCCCGCTCATGAGGCCTGATCCACGAAGTGGCCCAGCGGGCTGACGCCTCCCGGCGCCGGCGGGGCGCCGGAATGGACGGCGACCTCGGGCGACAGCTCAGCCTGGCGCAGCGCCGCGCCCAGGCTCTCCTCGCCGGCCCGAAGGCGTGCGATGGTCTCGGCCCGCTCGGCCCACAGGGAGACGCGCGCGCGGGCGCCGGTCAGGGTGACCAGGGCGTGCACGGGTCCCAGCGGCTCGACGTCGATCGAGAAGCGAGCCTTGTACGTGCGCTCGGCCGGCCCGACCGCACCGCCCCCAGATCCGCCGCCATCGTGGCTGATCTCGAACTGGGCCACGGCCACGCCTTGCGGCGTCATGAACGGCAAGTCGATGTTCAGGCGCGCGCCCTGCGGACGGACCTCGGCGGTCTCGGCCTCGCCGTGGTGCTGTGGGTCGGGCAGTGAGGCGATCTGCATCAGATCCTGCCGCGCCAGTGCGCCGCCGGTCTCCTTCAGCAATCCGCGCACGATGTCGGGCGTCGACTGGTCGGCGGGCAAGGTCGGCGGCATCGGTCTCTGGCCGGCCATCGGACCGCCGGCATAGGGCGGCGGCGGAACCTTCGAGCGGGCGACATCTGCGGCTAGCGCGCCATAGCCTCTGGCGACGGCGATCTTGACCTCGGCGAGCGGACCGGGCGGCGGCTCCTCGGCGACGGCGTCCTCCGCCAGCAGCCCGGCCTGCAGCAGCGGCGACAGGGCCGCGCGGGCGGCGGCGATAGGGTTCGGCGCGGCCTTGGCCGGCGCGACGAAGGCGCCGAAGCGCGTCGCGATTTGCTCGTCCTCGCTTGGCGCGCGTTGGAGACCTTCCGGCAACTCGGGCGTGTTTTCCTCGTGCGCTTCGCTCGCTTCGGCCGACGAAGGCGTAGCCAGCGCCGACATCGTTTCGGGCGCCTGTTCGAGCGCAGCGCCGCCGGCCGGGGCCAGGATCGGAGAACGGGCGGACGCAGTCACCGCCGCCTGCGGCTTGGCCGCGCTCGACGACAGGAGCTGGGCGTCCAGCGCCGGCTCATCGGCCTCGCCGGGGATGTCCATGGGCTCGGCGACGGGATCGGACGCGGCGAGCATGGCCCGGCCCAGCCAGGCCGACAAGACGCCCCGGAAGACCAGCAGCGCCGCCTTCATGTCGTTGGTCTGGGGCTGCGGCGCCAGGGACGGCTCCGTCACGGGCGTCGTGGCGGCGCGCGCCATTCGCGCTTCCAGGAAGACGCCGGAACGCACGACGGCCTGGCGCAGTCCCTGGGGCGTCGTGAGCTCGGCGGCTTGCGGCGCCTTGGCCAACAGCACCCTGCCCGCCTCGCGCACCTCCGGCGGCATATCGGCGCGGTCGACGACCGCGCGGACATTGGCCATCAGCGGCGCCAGACCCGTTTGGCGCGGCACGGCCTCCGCGGCGGCGGCGCGTACGGCGCGAGCCATGCGGGTTTCCGGCGTCGGCCTGGCCGCCAGCGCCTGCTGCGCCAGCGGCGAGCCCTTCATCGCGCCGGAGGCGTCGGCGGCGTGGCCTGTGTCCTGGGTCGAGGTCTGTCCGGCCTGCTCTACCGGCGCGCCGGTCTTGGGCGTCTGCGGCGCGGTCGGCCGGCCAACGATCTGGCCGAGCTCGGCGGTGGCGTTCGCCAGGGCCTGACGCGCGACCGCCTGGGCCACCACGACGGAATCCGGCGCGGTTCCAGCCGGAACGGATGGAAGGATCGGGGTCAGGGGCGTGGTCGGGTCGATGGCCACGACGACGGCTCCGCAGCGACAGTTCTCTTGAAACTAGGGGTCGAGCGTAAAGCTCCAGTTAACCACCTTGACCATGGGATGGTTTCCGCGCCTTCAAGAAAGCCAGCAAGGCGTCGGCGGCGGCTTCGGAAGGGTCGCGCATGCCGCGGCCCATCTTGTCCAGGGCGGCGCTCTGCTCGGCCGCCTGGCGGGCGCGCAGAGCCGGATCGTCGAGCAGCCGGCCAACCTCGCGCGCAAGACCCTCGCCCTCGCAGGCGTCCTGCAGCAGCTCGGGCGCGACGGCCTTGCCGGCGGCGATGTTGAACAGGGTGACCCACCGCGGTTTCATCAGCCGCTTGAGGATGGCGTAGGTGATGGCGCCGGTCTTGTAGCCGACCACCATGGGGACGCCGGCCAGGGCCAGCTCGGTGGTCACCGTGCCGCTGCATGCCAAGGCGACGTCGCCGGCGACGAAGGCGTCGTCCTTCAGCGCCTCGTCCTCGATCACGTGGGCGCGGAAGGGCCAGCCGGCGACGCGGGCCTTCACCGCCTCGGCCACGGTGTAGGCGGCCGGGATCAGGACGACCAGTTCAGGCCGATCGGCCTTGAGCCGCCGTACAGCGTCCTCGAAGGCCGGCATCACCCGTTCGATTTCGGACGGACGGCTGCCGGGCAGGACCAACAGAATGCGATCCCCGGCCGAGACCCCGATCGCGGCGCGCAGCCGCGCGCCGTCGGCATGGTCGAAACGCTTGGCCAGGGCCGAATTGCCAACGAAGATGTTCTGAAGGCCGGCGGCGTCGAAGAACGGCTTGTCCATCGGCTGGATCGACAACAGCAGATCAACGGCCTTGGCCAGGGTGAAGGCGCGCTTTTCGCGATAGGCCCAGACCTGCGGCGCGACATATTTCACAAGGGCCAGCTCGGGATCCAGCTTCCGCAGGGCCTTGGCCAGGCGAATGTTGAAGCCCCAGCTGTCGATCAGCACGGCCACGTCGGGCCTTTCCCGGGCCGCCAGGGCCACGGTGTCCTTCAGGCGGGCTCGCACCGTCGGATAGGCTTTCAGGCCCTCCCAGATGCCCAGGATCGACAACTGGGCGATGTCGAAGGGGCTCTGGACCCCTTCCTCCGCCATCTTGGCTCCGCCGACGCCGACGAACGTCACGCCGTGGCCCAGGCGCGCCCGCAACGCCTTGGCGAGGCTCGCGCCCAGAGCATCTCCCGAAGCCTCGGCGGCCACCAGCATGACCTTGAGCGGCGCGGTCATCAGGACCGCCCCTGCGGATCGACCCCCAGCACGAAGAGGCCGAGGTCGTCGGCGGTCGCGATCACCGCCTCGCGGTCGACCACCAGCAGGCGGCCGGTCTCGCCGACCACGCCGGCCAAGCCCGCGCGGGCGGCGCGCTGGATGGTGGCCACGCCGATGGTCGGCAGGTCGACCTTGGTTTCCTGGATCGGCTTGGGGGCCTTGGCCAGCACGCCCTTGGGGCGCTCGGCCGCGCCGCGGACGGCCTGGGGCAGCTGCTCGACGCGACGCAGCATGGCGTCGGTGCCTTCCTGGGCCTCGACCGCCAGGACGAGGCCTTCGCAGACCACGGCGCCCTGCCCCACGTCCAGTCGGCCGATCTCGCGGGCCACATGCAGGGCCTTGTCGATGTCGGCCATGTGCTCCGGCCTCGGCGAGATCTTGCCCAGGCGACCACGCGGCAGGGTCATCTCGCCCATCACCTCGTGAGCGCCCTCGATCTCGAAGCCTTCCTTCTCGAATTCGTCCAGCACGCGCCGCAACAGGGCGTCATCGCCCTTGCGCGCGGCGACGATCAGGCTGGGCAGCACCTTCACGCCGCGCGCGTCGGGCATCAACTTGGCGAAGTCCGGGCGGCTGACATTGCCCGCGAAGCAGACGACCTCGCAGCCCTCGGCGCGCAGCGCCTTGAACACCTTGCCGAACTCGCCGATACCGACCTCTACGCCCGGATGGCGGGCCAGGACCGGTTCGGCGAAGCCGCGCAGGCGCATGACCGCGAAGGACCGCCCGGCGGCCTCGCAATGGGCCGCCAGCTCGACGGGAAGCGACCCGCCGCCGGCGATCAGACCCAGCTTGCGCATAACCCGCTCCTAGACCTCGCGCTCGGGCAGGCAGAGCGGGCGGTTGGCGTCGGCGCGGATGAAATCGACGATCTCCATCACCTCGGGATTGGCGGCGTGGATCTCGGCCACGTCGTCCAGGCGCTCCTGGAAGGTGCCTTCGTCGGCGAACATCAGGCGGTAGGCGGCGCGCAGGGCGTTGATCGTCTCGCGCGAGAAGCCCCTACGCTTGAGGCCGACCAGGTTCAGGCCTTCCAGGTGGGCGTGGTTGCCCCACACCGAACCGTATGGGATCACGTCCTTGGTCACCGCGGCCAGGCCGCCGATGAAGCTGTAGCGGCCGATGCGCGAGAACTGATGCGCCGCGGCCAGGCCGCCCATGAACACATAGTCGCCGATCGAGACATGGCCGCCCAGGGTCGCGCCCTTGGCCAGCACGACGAAGTCGCCGACGATGCAGTCGTGAGCCACGTGCGAGCCGACCATGTAGAGGCCGTCCGAGCCGATCGTGGTCACGCCCCGGCCGGAGGCCGTGCCGGTGTGCATCGTGACGTGTTCACGGATGATGTTGCGCGGACCGATCAAGAGCTCGGTGCGCTCCCCCTTGTGGCCCAGATGCTGCGGCGGACCGCCCAGGTTGGCGAACGGATGGACGACGCAGTTCTCGCCGAGCGTCGTCGCGCCCTCCACCACCACGTGCGACAGCAGACGCACGCCGGCCGACAAGGTCACATCGGGGCCGACGATGCTGTAAGGGCCGATCTCGACGTCCGAAGCGATCTTGGCCTCGGGCGCGACGATGGCGGTGGGATGGATGGTCATGCCTTGGATCCCGTCTCGACCACCATGGCGGCGAACTCGGCCTCGGCGGCCACCTTGTCGCCGACCTTGGCCACGCCCTTGAACTTGAAGATCGAAGAACGCGCGCGGACGACCTCGACTTCCATGCGGATCACGTCGCCGGGACGCACCGGATTGCGGAAGCGGGCGTTGTCGACCGACATGAAGAAGATGGTCTTGCCTTCGGTGTCGACCTCCAGCGTCTTGCTCATCAGCACCGCGCCCGTCTGGGCCAGGGCCTCGATGATCAAGACGCCGGGCATCACCGGATTGCCCGGGAAGTGGCCCTGGAAGAACGGCTCGTTGACCGTCACGCACTTGATGCCGACGATCGACTGGCCGGGATTATAGTCCTCGGCGCGATCGACCAGCAGGAACGGATAGCGGTGCGGGATGCGTGCCAGGATCTCGGCGATGTCGATGTCGGTCTGCACCGTTTGCTCGGTGTTCTGGCTCATACTCAGCCCCTCGTCCCTCGGCCGCTCGCCATGCGCGAGAGCCATGCGGTCTCCCGGAGCCACCGCTTGAGCGGCCGCGCCGGAAAGCCCGTCCAAGTTTCACCTTCCGGCACGTCCTTGAACACCGAGGCTGCGGCCCCGATGCTCGCGCCCGAGCCGATCTTCAAATGGTCCGCGACGCCGGCCTTGCCGCCGAACGCGACGCCGTCGCCGACGACCGTGCTGCCCGAGATCCCGGTATAGGCCGCCAGCACGCAATTGCGACCCACACGGACGTTGTGCGCGACATGCACGAGGTTGTCGATCTTGGTGTTCTCGCCAACCGTCGTGTCGGCGAAGGCGCCCCGATCGACGCAGCTGTTGGCGCCGATCGTGACGTTGTCCTGGATCACCACCCGGCCCAGCTGCGGCAGGTCGACCATGCCGCCTGGCCCAACGGCGGCGCCGAAGCCAGCCTCGCCCAGCACCGCGCCGGCCGAAACAGACACCTTGTCACCCAGCAAGGCGAAGCCGATCACGGCATTGGGACCGATCACGCAGTCGCGACCAATCAGGACGCCCGGACCGATGACGGCGCCTGGACCGATACGCGTTCCGCGCCCAATGCGAGCCCCCTGCCCGACCGTCACGTTCGGCGACAACAGAACCCCGTCCTCGAGTTCGGCCTCGGGATGAACAGGGGCGGCGCCCGTCTCGTGGCGGCGCGGCGCGTGCAGACGGTTGGCGGCCGCGGCCCAGGCGGCCTGCGGATGCCGGGTCACCAGGGCGGCGCAAGTCGCGGGCAGGAAGTCCTTGTGCTCCGGACGCACGAAACAAGCGCCCGCTCCCGTCGCCGCGGCGGCGTCCTTGCGCTTGGCGTCGGAGAAGAAGGTAATCGCCTGGGCGTCGGCCGCATCCAGCGGCGCGGCATGAGCGATCAAGCGGTCGCCCCGGGCCGCGTCCGCCAATTCCGCGGCGCCCGCCCGGGCCAACTCGGAAAGCGATGCCGGACCCAGGCTGTCAAAGAAACGCGGGTCCGGCATGGCTCCTCACGGCGAAGACGTGCCCCTAGGTAAACCCTAGGGGCACGATTCGCTTATTTACTTGTTGGTCGGCTGCAGCGGCGCGGCGCCCGGGACCTGCTGGTCCAGACGTTCGCGGTCGAAGGTCAGCGTCTTGATGCGAGCGTCCAGGGCGGTGACCACGGCGTCGGTGATGTCCATGGCGGGATTGGCCAGCATCACGGACTCACGGTCGAACAGGATCGAGCACTTCTGGGCCTGGTAGACCTGCTTGATCGGCGTATCCAGCTCCTGATAGACGCGCGACAGCGCCTTTTGCTCGGTCGCTTCCACTTCCTTCTGGCGCAGCTGGCCCTTGCGCTGCCAGGCGTTCGACTTGACCTGCAGGGCCGCCGCCTGCTGTTCCAGGGCGTCCTGGGCCGTAGTCGCCTTCTTGGCGTCCAGGGCCTTGGCCTCGTTCTCCAGGGCGGTGCGCTCGCCGGTCAGTTCGGCGTTCACTTGCTGGATGATGGTCTTCAGGCGCGCGTCGACGGCCTTACCAACTTGCGAGCTGGCGACGGCGCGGGGGCTCGAGAAGATGCAGACGCCCGGAAGCGCCGGACCGTGCGAAACGGCGGCGGCGGCGGCCGGCGCGGCAGGAGCCGTCTGGGCCGAGGCGCTGGTCGCGATAGCGAGGGCGACGACGCTGGTGGCGGCCGCGGACAGGAACTTGGACATGTTTATTGGAACCTTGTGGAGGTGGAGAACCGGAACGTTTCGGTTCGGTCGTAGCTTTCCTTGGCCAAAATGCGGCTGATATCGAACCGAATGGGGCCCATGGGGGATTTCCAGTCGATCGAGATACCGGCTGATGCACGCAGGCCGAGGTTATCCTTGATGTTCGGATCGAAGACGCCGGGCGACTTCTGACGATCCACATCATCCAGCAGACCCGCCGTACCGATGTCGCTGAACAGCGCGGCCTTGATGCCGTACTGCTCGGGCAGGAAGGTCGGAACGGTCAGCTCGAAGGTGCTGATGGCATAGAGCTTGGCGCCCATCGAGTTGTTCGTGCTCGAGATGTCGCGCGGACCGATACCGGCGATCTCGAAGCCGCGGAACGAGGTGCCGCCGCGATAGAAGCGGTCGTTGATGCGAACGTTGTCGCCGCCCCAGCCCTCGATGTAGCCGAACGAGCCGGTGGCGCTGAACACCAGGTCCTTGGTGAAGCCCCAATACCAGCCGGCGTCGGCTTCGGTCTTCAGGTACTTCACGTCGCCGCCCAGGCCGGCCAGGTCCTGGTTCAGGTCGGCGAACCAGCCGCGGGTCGGGTTGATCGGGTCGTTCCGCTTGTCGATGCGCAGGCCGTAGCCGATCAGCGAGGTGATGTAGGCGCCGCGCTGCAGGCACAGGATCTGCGAGACCGAGCCGCTGGTGCAGAGGCTGTCGGCCACGCTCACGTCGTCCTGGCGGATCGTGTAGCGCAGGCTCATCGACGAGTCGTTGGTCAGCGGGAAGCCGAAGCGGACGTCGCCGCCGATCGACTTGGTGTCATACGCCGCATAGTCCGACAGATCGTAGCGGAAGGTGTAGAGGTTCACGCCGGCGACCAGGTTGCGGCCCAGGAAGCGCGGCTCGGAGAAGCCGAAGTCGATCTGCTGACGCAGCGAGCCGACCGAGGCGCGAGCCCGCAGGTTCTGGCCGCGACCGCGGAAGTTCCGCTCGGTGATGCCGACGTCCAGCACCAGCTTGTCGACCGAGCTGTAGCCGGCGCTGAACGACAGTTCGCCGGTCGGCTGTTCCTCGACCTTGACCCGCAGGGCGGTGCGGTCCGGCGCCGAGCCCGGGGTGTCCTCGATCTCGACTTCCTTGAAGAAGCCCAGGCGGCGGATGTTGTTCTTCGAGCGGTCGACCAGCACGCGGTTGTAGGCGTCGCCCTCGGCCACTTCCAGTTCGCGGCGCAGGACGTAGTCCAGCGTGCGGGTGTTGCCGACGATGTCGATGCGGTCGACGTAGACGCGCGGGCCTTCACGGACCTGGAAGACGACGTCGACGGTCTTGGTCTCGCGGTTGGGCACGTACTTGGGACGCACGTCCACGAAGGCGAAGCCAGCCGCGCCCGCCGCGAAGGTCAGCGCGTCGGTGGCCTGCTCGATGCGCTCGTCCTCGTAAAGCTGGCCGGCGCGGATCGGCAGGATCTGGGCCAGCAGGTTGCCGTCCAGCTTCTTCAGCTCGGTTTCGACGGTGACCTTGCCGAACTTGTACTTCGGGCCCTCGTCCAGGGTGTAGGTGACGGCGAAGCCGTTCTTGTCCGGCGCCAGTTCGGCCACCGAGGAGACGACGCGGAAGTCGAAATAGCCGCGGTTGCGGTAGAACTTGCGCAGCTGTTCGCGGTCGTACTCGATCCGATCGGGATCGTAATTGTCGTTGCTGGTCAGGATCTTGTACCAGCGGCTTTCCTTGGTCACGACCACGTCGCGCAGGTCGTTGTCCGAGTACTCGCTGTTGCCCAGGAAGTTGATCCCCAGCACGCCGCTCTTGGGGCCTTCACTGATTTCGAACACCAGGTCGACGCGCTTTTGCGGCAGCTCGACCACCTTGGGCGTCACGGTCGCCGAGATGCGGCCCGAGCGGCGGTACAGTTCGATGATGCGCTGAACGTCGGCCTGGACCTTGGCGCGCGTGAAGATGCCGCGCGGGCGGATCTGCACTTCGTCCTTCAGCTTGTCTTCCTTCAGGGACGAATTCCCCTCGAAGACCACCTGGTTGATGATCGGGTTCTCGACGACCTTCACGATCAGGTCGCCGCCTTGCATCTCGATCTTCACGTCGGCGAACAGGTCGGTGCGGGCCAGGGTCTTCAGCGCCAAATCGAGGCGCTGGGAATCGACCGTGTCGCCCGGCTGGATCGGCAGGTACGACAGAACCGTGCCCTGCTCGATGCGTTCATTACCCTGGACGACGATACGCTGCACCACGCCCGTCTGGGCGGCCTGGGCGGAGGCTTGATGCGGCGCCACCAGGGCCGTCGAGCCGAGGAGCAGCGCCATACCCGTGGCGAACGCGGCGCTTTGGGCGCGAAGTTTGTTCATGTGACCAATCATGGACGGAGGGCGGGCGTTCACGTGAACAGGCCGCCGATGAATTTGAACACGTCGTAGCGGTTGAGGTCGTTCCACGCCGCGAACAGCATGAAACCGAGGATCAAGGCAAGCCCCGCGCGGAAGCCGGCGGCCTGGAAATCCGCCCGCAGCGGCCGTTTGGCGATGGCCTCGTAGGCGTACATCAACAGATGGCCGCCATCGAGCACCGGGATCGGGAGCAGGTTCATGAAGCCGATGCTGACCGACAGGCTGGCGATCAGCAGCATCGACGAGACGAACACGCGCAGCGCCATGGCGCCGAAGTTCGGGGCGTTGGCGGCGCTGGCCTTGGTCACCGCGCCGGCGGTGTGGCCGATACCGATCAGGCCGCTGATCTGATCGGCGGGCAGCTGGCCGGTGACGAGGCGGCCCAGATAGAAGCCGATCGTCTTGATCATGCCCCACACCTCGAGCGTGGCGTCCGGAATAGCGCTCAGCACCGTCGAGCGCTTGAACTGGGTGACCCCGGCGTTCTCGATGCCCAGCTGTCCCGTCTTCATCCGGCCGCTGATCTTATCGTTGATCTCGACCAGACGCGGGGTGGCGGTCAGGCGGACCTGTTGCTCGCCGCGCTTGACGGTGAAGTCGATCGGCAGATTGGCGCGCAGTGAGACATAGCCCTGCAGGTCCTGGAAGGTGCCGATCTTGCGGCCGTCGGCGGCGACGATCACGTCACCCTTGCGGAAGCCGGCCGCCTCGGCCGCCCCACCAGGCACGACGCCGTTGACGGTCGCGGCGCGTTGCGGCGTGCCGACCATAACCAGGAACACGGCCATGATCAGGATGGCCAGGATGAAGTTCGACACCGGACCGGCGACGGCGATGATCGCCCGCTGCCAGACAGGCTTGAAATGGAAGTACTTGGCGACACCGGCTTCGCCCTCCCGCCGCACGATGCTTTCGCGCATGGCGGCCAGGTTGTCCTGGTCGGGCACGCTGGCGGCGTTCTCGTCGCCGGAGAAGCGGACATAGCCGCCCAGCGGGATCGAGGCGATGCGCCACTCGACGCCGCGCTTGTCGCGCCACGACACCAGCGGCGCGCCAAAACCGATCGAGAAGCAGTCGATGGCCACGCCGCAGGCGCGGGCCGCCCAGTAGTGCCCCAGCTCGTGGATGGTGACCACGACGGACAGCACGAAGACCGTGGACAGGATGAAGATCAAAACATCGGTCATAAGGTGGCCGGTCCCCCGGATCAGAGCCGGCGATGCTTTTGCGCGACAACCTCGGCCGCAATGCGGCGAGCGCTGGCGTCGATCATCATCGCGTTTTCGACAGCGTCACTTTCCGCGACGGCGAGACTGCCAAGACTGTTCATACGCTCAAGGGTCCCCGCCACCGCGGCGGCAATATCGAGAAAGCCGATACGCCGGTCAAGGAAGGCGGCTACGGCGACCTCGTTGGCGGCGTTCATGGCCGCCGGCGCGCCGCCTTCCAGCCGCAGGGCCTCGCGGGCGATGCCGATCGACGGGAAACGGTCCAGGTCGGGCGATTCGAAGGTCAGCTGGCCGTAGGCGGCCAGGTCCAGGCGCGGCGCGGGCCAAGGCAGTCGGTCGGGCCAGGCGAAGGCGCAGGCGATGGGGCTGCGCATGTCCGGCGGGCCCAGCTGGGCCAGGGTCGAGCCGTCGACGTATTCCACCAGGCTATGGATCACGGACTGGGGATGGATCACGACGTCGACGCGGGCTTCCGGGGTTCCGAACAGATAGGACGCTTCGATCATCTCGAGCCCCTTGTTCATCATCGTCGCGGAATCGACCGAAATCTTGGCGCCCATCGACCAGTTGGGATGGGCGATCGCCTGCTCGGGCGTAGCGGCCGCCATGGCCGCCTTTTCCCAAGTGCGGAAAGGCCCGCCCGAGGCCGTCAGGATCAGCCGCGCGACCTTGTCGGCGCAGGCCGGCTGCAGCACCTGAAATATTGCGGAATGTTCGGAGTCGACCGGGATCACAGAACCGCCCGCCGCCTTGGCGATGGCCAGCAGGGCCGGGCCGGCGCAGACCAGGCTCTCCTTGTTGGCGAGGGCGATGACCGCGCCGGTGCGAGCGGCCGCCACGGTCGGCGCCAGGCCCGCCGCGCCGACGATGGCCGACATCACCCAGTCCGCGCCCATGGCTGCGGCCTCGGACACCGCCGCCGCGCCGGCCGCGGCCCGCACGCCGGTTCCGGCCAGGCCGTCCTTGAGCCGCTGGAACTTGCTCTCGTCCTCGATCACCGCGACCTGCGGCCGCCACCGCAGGGCCTGCTCGATCAGGCGCTCCACATTGCGTCCGGCCGTGAGGGCCAGGATCTGGACGGGCGCGCCGGACTCCTCGAAGAGGCTCAAGGTCGAAAGGCCGATCGATCCGGTCGAGCCCAGCACCACCACCTTACGGGGTAAGGTCAATGCGCCCATCCCAAGTGGTCGACCAGCCGAACGGCGGCGATGACGATCGCCGCGAACATCAGGCCGTCGACGCGATCGAGCAAGCCGCCATGGCCCGGGATGATGTCGCCGCTGTCCTTCACGCCGAAGCGGCGCTTGAGCATCGATTCCCACAGGTCGCCAGCCATGGTCGCCAGACCGCCCAGGAAACCGACCAGGGCCGCGGCGGGCCAGACCAGCTTCAGATGCGCGAAATAGGCCACGGTCACCGCGCCGATCGTCGCCGCCACCAGGCCGCCGACGAAGCCCGACCAGGTCTTGTTGGGCGAGATCTGCGGCCACAGTTTGGGGCCCTTGAAGAGGCTGCCGGCCACATAGGCGAAAATGTCGGCGAACCAGGTCACCACGAACAGCAACAGGGTCCACCACAGCCCGTCCGATAACGAGCGCACCCAGACCAGGGCGATGACCGCGGGCGCGATGTAGACCACGCCATAGGCCGCATCGGCCCGGCGTTCTACCGCACCCCGGGCGATCAGGCCGGCCAGGAACGCCCCCGCCAGCACAACCGACCAGGCGATGAAGAAGTGGTGCAGAAACGCGGCGACGACCGCGACAGCGCAGAACAGGCCAACCACGCCGCCCACGGCGTTCGGCGCCTTCGGCGCGCTGATCTTGCCCCATTCGCGCGCCAGCAGCCCGGTGCAGACCAGGGCCAGGGCCAGGAACCAGAAGCCGCCCAGCCAGACGGCGGCCACGACCATGGGCACGAGCACGGTGGCCGAAACCACGCGCATTCGAAGATTGCCCCAGTTGAAGCGCTTAGCCGGCGACGGCGACGTCATCGGCCGCGATCCCTCCATACCGTCGATCCCGGCGCCGGTAGTCGGCGATGGCGGCCGCCAGGGCCTCGGGGCCATAGTCCGGCCAGAGCACGTCCTGGAACACGAGCTCGGCGTAGGCGCACTCCCACAGCAGGAAGTTGGAGATGCGGCGCTCGCCGCTGGTGCGCACGATCAGGTCCGGCGGCGGCGCGGAGGCCGTCGACAGGAACCGCTCGAACGTCGTTTCGGTCAGGTCGGAGGCCTTGGCCTCGCCACGCTCGACCTTCTCGGCGAAGGCCCGGGCCGCGTCGGCGATGTCGGCCTGGCCGCCATAGTTGAAGGCCACCTGCAGGGTGAACTCGGTGTTGCCCTCGGTTCGGCGCTCGGCGCGCTCGATGACCTCGGCGATGTCGGCCGAAAGTCCCGTACGGCGACCGATGATGCGGACGCGGACGCCGGCCTTGGCCAGGCGCTCAAGGTCCGATTCGACATAGGCCTTCAGCAGGCTCATCAGCTCGGACACTTCATGCGCTGGCCGGCGCCA
The DNA here is from genome assembly GCA_966211605.1 of uncultured Caulobacter sp. Classification (GTDB taxonomy): domain Bacteria; phylum Pseudomonadota; class Alphaproteobacteria; order Caulobacterales; family Caulobacteraceae; genus Caulobacter. The sequence goes on along the minus strand of CBIHOB010000028.1, from coordinate 5,470 downwards.
GTTCTCGGTCGAGAAGCCGAAGACCGTCAGTACGCCAACGTTCTGGCTCTGGGCGCCCTCGACGGTGCGCTTCAGGGCGTTGACCCCGGCGCGATGGCCCAGGACGCGCGGCATCCCCCGCTGCTTCGCCCAGCGGCCGTTGCCATCCATGATAATGGCCACGTGCAGACGCTGGTCGGGCGCTCCACCTCCGGCGCGCTCCGAAACGTTCTGCAGACCGGTGGTCGCCGGCATTCGCTTCAACCTTCCCTCGTCGTCTCCCCACTAACTCCCGAGGAGGCGATTAGACCTGCATGATCTCTTGTTCTTTGATTTTCAAGGCCTCGTCGACGCGCTTGATGGCCTCGTCGGTCATCTTCTGGACCTCGGTTTCCATCTTCTTGCGCTCGTCCTCGGCGATCGCGCCGTCCTTCTCGGCCTTCTTCAGGTCGTCGTTGGCGTCGCGGCGGACATTGCGCACGGCGATCTTCTGCTGTTCCGCGTACTTGCCGGCGATCTTGGAGAGGTCCTTGCGGCGCTCCTCGGTCAGCGGCGGGATCGGGATGCGCAGGTTCTGGCCTTCGACGACCGGGTTCAGGCCGAGGCCCGAGGCGCGGATCGCCTTTTCGACCGAGACGACGACGCCACGATCCCAGACGCTGACATTGATCTGGCGCGGCTCGGGCACGCTGACCGAGGCCACGGCGTTCAGCGGCGTCGTCGAGCCGTAGGCCTCGACCATCACCTGGTCCAGGAGGCTGGCCGACGCGCGGCCGGTGCGCAGGCTGCCGAACTCTTCCTTCAGAGCGGCGACGGCCTTGTCCATGCGATCGCGGTAGCGCGACAGGACGGGTTTTTCGGCGGCGGCCATAAGGCTCTCCTCGCTTCTACAGTTTAGGACGCGCGGTCGGCGGCGACCACGGTGAAGGTCCCCTCGCCTCGCAGGACGCCCAGCAGGTTGCCGCGTCCCTTGATGGAGAAGACCACGATCGGAATGTTGCTATCGCGCATCAGCGCCACCGCCGAGGCGTCCATGACGCGCAGATCCTTGGCCAGCACGTCCATGTAGCTCAGCTTGTCATAGCGCTGGGCTGTCGGATCCTTCTTGGGGTCGGCCGTATAGACGCCGTCGACGCTGGTGCCCTTGAACAGGGCGTCGCACTGCATCTCCGCCGCGCGCAGGGCCGCTGCTGTGTCGGTGGTGAAGAACGGATTGCCGGTGCCCGCCGCGAAGATCACCACACGCCCCTTTTCCAGGTGACGCTGCGCGCGGCGGCGGATGTAGGGCTCGCAGACGGTGGCCATCGGGATGGCCGACTGGACGCGAGTTTGGACGCCGATGCGCTCCAGGGCGTCCTGCATGGCCAGGGCGTTCATCACGGTGGCCAGCATGCCCATGTAGTCGGCGCTGGAACGCTCCATGCCCTTGGCCGCGCCGGCCATGCCGCGGAAGATGTTGCCGCCGCCGATGACCAGGCATAGCTCGACGCCCGACTTGACGATCTCGGCCACATCCTCGGCCACGGATTGCACGGTGTTGGTGTCGATGCCGTAGGGCGTGTCCCCCATCAGGACCTCGCCGGAGACCTTCAGCAGGATGCGGCGATATTTCGAGGGCGCGCTGGTATCGGACATGGGACCGCTATTCCTGAGTCGTCGGCACGCACATTACGTGCGTTCTATAGAAGTGGGATGTGTTTTGCCAACCGGTCCGCGCCAATCATGAAGACGCCGGCCGGCAGGCGCAAAAAGGGCGCGGCGCGCGTCAAAACGCGCCGCGCCCTGATTGTCTGCCAGGATCCCCGAGGGCTCCCGACGAAGGCCTTAGGCCTGGCCGGTCATCGAGGCGACTTCGGCGGCGAAGTCGTCCTGCTTCTTTTCCACGCCTTCGCCCAGGGCCAGACGGGTGAAGCCCTTCACGGTGATCGGGGCGCCCAGGGTCTTGCTGGTTTCGGCGACCAGCTGCTCGACGGTCTGGTCCGGGTTCATGACGAAGGCCTGCTTCAGCAGCACGACTTCTTCCAGGAACTTGCGGATGCGGCCTTCGATCATCTTTTCAACGACGGCGGCCGGCTTGCCCGATTCCAGGGCCTGCTCGGTGAACACGGCCTTCTCGCGCTCGATGGCGGCCGGGTCCAGATCGTCCGGCGACAGCGACAGCGGAGCGGTCGCGGCGACGTGCATGGCGATCTTGCGGCCCAGCTCGCGCAGGGCGGCCTTGTCGGCGGTCGACTCGAGGGCGACCAGCACGCCGATGCGGCCCAGGTCCGGCGCGGTGGCGTTGTGGATGTACGAGGCGACGACGCCGTTCTCGACCGTCCACTTGGCGGCGCGGCGCACCATCATGTTCTCGCCGATCGTGGCGATCAGGTTGGTCAGGTGGTCCTGAACGCTTTCACCGCCGCCGAGCTTGGCGCCGTTGATGGCGTCGATCGAGCAGTCGGTGGCGACCGCGGCCTGGGCGATCTGGCGAGCAGCGCCCTGGAACAGGTCGTTGCGCGACACGAAGTCGGTTTCGGCGTTCACTTCGACGGCGGCGGCGGTCTCGCCGGCGCCTTGGTCGACGACGGCGATGGCCACCAGGCCTTCGGCGGCGGCGCGGTCGGCCTTCTTGGCGGCCTTGGACAGGCCCTTGGCGCGCAGCCAGTCGATCGACGCTTCGATGTCGCCGCCGTTTTCAGCCAGCGCCTTCTTGCAGTCCATCATGCCGACGCCGGACTTTTCGCGCAGTTCCTTGACGAGGGCGGCGGTGATCTCAGCCATCGAAAATCTCCAGATTCAAACGGTTAGCGACCGGGCTTGTTAGCCCGGTCGCATGTCAGGGTCGCGACGGCCTCCACGTCCCGGCCAAGCCGGGCGGGAGGCGCGTTGGAAATCAGCCTTCGGCCGATTCCGGAGCGGCTTCGGCAGCCGGCGCTTCCGGGGCCAGTTCGCGGGCCAGCGCCGGCTCGACCGGGGCGACCGAAGCGCCCAGGTCCACGCCAGCGGCGGCTTGACCGGCGGCCAGGCCGTCCAGGACGGCGTCGGCGATCAGGTCGCAGTACAGCTGCAGGGCGCGGGCGGCGTCGTCGTTACCCGGGATCGGATAGGTGATGCCGTCCGGGTCGCAGTTGGTGTCGAGAATGGCGACGACCGGGATGTTCAGCTTGCGGGCTTCCAGGATCGCGATCGCTTCCTTGTTGGTGTCGATCACGAACATGATGTCGGGGATGCCGCCCATGTCCTTGATGCCGCCCAGCGACAGTTCCAGCTTGTCGCGTTCGCGGGTCAGCTGCAGCAGTTCCTTCTTGGAACGGCCCTGGGCTTCGCCGCCCAGGACGCCTTCCAGCTCGCGCAGGCGGGCGATCGAGCCCGAGACGGTGCGCCAGTTGGTCAGGGTGCCGCCGAGCCAGCGGTGGTTCACATAGTACTGGGCGCAGCGCTTGGCGGCCGTGGCGACCGGGTCGCTGGCCTGGCGCTTGGTGCCGACGAACAGCACGCGGCCGCCGGCGGCGGCGACTTCACGGACCTTCACCAGAGCTTGGTGCAGCAGAGGGATCGTCTGCGACAGGTCGATGATGTGGATGTTCGAGCGCGAACCGAAGATGTAGCGGTCCATCTTCGGGTTCCAGCGGTGCGTCTGGTGACCGAAGTGGGCGCCGGCTTCCAGAAGCTGACGCATGGAGAATTCGGGAAGAGCCATCGGGCCTTTGTCCTTTTTCCGGTTGAACCTCCGCGGACACCCCCGTTCCAGACCACTCTGGAGCGGGACCGGAACGGCGACGTCGGGATGTCTCCCCGGCGCAACCGAACGTCCACGTGTGGAATGGGCGGCCAGATAGTCGCTCGGCGGACAAAAAGCAAGCCCTGAAGGCGCCGTCTTCCGCGATCAGAATGCGCGATGAGGCGCTTGAACGGGCATGGCGTCATTCCCGCGAGGCGTCCTCGAGGTTCGACGGGCCATTCCACGAAAAACGGAATGGGCCTTCGCGAGACCTACATAAGGACGTGCCTCAATCACCCGCCCGCCCGGTTTCGCCGGAGATGGGCCTGACGCAAGGAGGATGGAGGGCCATGCTGGCGGTCTTTGATCTGGACGGCACTCTGCTGGACGGCGACTCCACCGGGCTCTGGCTCTGGGAGCGTCTGCGTCGCTCCCCCTTGCGCGCTCTGCTGACCTTAGCCGTCGCCCCCCTCGCCGCGCCGTTGGTCGCCATCCCCCGGACCCGGCGCGCCGGCGCTTCGATCCTGCTGTGGATCGCCACCTTCGGACTTTGCGAAAAGGGCCTGAGCGCCTCGCTCGACCAGTTCGGCGACGCTTTCCGCCGAGGCGACAGCCCCCTGGCCTGGCGCGTCGGGGGGCTGACCGCGCTCAACGACCATCTGGCCCGTGGCGATCGCGTCGTGGTGGTTACGGCCGCGCCGACCCTGCTGGCAAAAGCCGTAGTCCGGTCCCTGGGCCATCCGATCGATGTGTTGGGCACCTCACTGAAGCCGTGCGCCGGGGGCTGGATCGCCGACATCCACTGCCGCAACCAACGAAAATGCCAGGCTCTGGTCGAGGCGGGCCATGGCGCGCGCTGGACCTATGCCTATACGGACAGCCTTGACGACCTGCCCCTGCTGCGCGGCGCCGAGCGACCTGTGATCGTCAAGGGCGGCAAGGCGGCGGAACGGCGGCTGTTCCGGGCGGGATTGGCGAACGGACGCGCAGCGGTCTGGTGACGGGCGAGAACCGGTCGAGCCGATCGCGCCCCCATCGCCACGCTGGAGCGCCGTCGCTGCGATCTCCACGCATACCGCTCAAGCGTCGACGATCGCACGGATGACCCTCGTCGGCCGCCTCCAACCGGCGTACTTCGAGGCGAGTCCCTGGTGACCATGGCTCCCGCCGCCACGACCGAATCTCCCCCACCGCGGCACGCCGCCGATGATGGTCGCGCCCGCGCCGATCCACACATTCCTCTCGATGACGATGGGGGCGGCAGCTACGCCGGTTCGGCGACGGGATGGCTCCAAGGTATGGCCCGAGAAATGGCTCGGGGGACAGCCCGATGTGATCAGGCTCACATTCGGTCCAGCCATCGCCTCATCGGCGATGTCGACACCTCCGAGATCGTAGAACGCGCACTCCTGGTTGACGAACACATCGCGGTCGATGCGGACGTTGTCGCCGCCGGTCGTGTAGAACGGCGGGACCAGCGAGAAGCCTTCGTCCAGCGCCTGGCCCTATCAGCTGACTGAACACCGCCCGAATCCGGTCAGCATCATCATAGTCCAGACGATTGAGCGTCTGGTGATGGTCATCCCTTTCGACGCAGGCGACCCATGGCCGCCGATTCGGCGGTTCCTCTGGGGAGAATCTGCTCGCGCGACGCTTGGTCATGGCATTGCCGCGGATCGCGACGGAAGCAGCGCCCCGACGCAACGGAAGGCCGCTACGGGACACAGCGGCCGGCGGACGGGAACCAGGGAACGAGGAACCGGGAACCCAGAACCGAAAACCAGGAAC